>NZ_JBFAPZ010000016.1:0-170050 GCF_040676935.1 Saccharopolyspora sp. NPDC049426
AACGGATCTGATGCCGACCGGCCTCGGCCAGACCCAGGTCCCGCACGGCGAACTCCAGGCCGTTGACCTTCTGCAACTTGACGCTCATGACTTCCTCTCGGGTGCGAAGATTCATCGACGATCGAGTCCGAATTGGACTGCTTCGGCGGAGGTGCCGGACGGCGATCGCACGGGGTCGGCGAAGATTCGGCTCAACACGGCCCGGCGTCGTCGGCCGGTAGCCGTGATCCCTCTCGCGACATCAAAAAAGGCACCTCCGTCAGGAGGCGCCCTTACCGTGCTGTCCCTTTACCCCACCGGCCGAGCGTGGCGGACGTGAAGTCCGTTGCAGCGCCTCTCAGCTAGCGGTCGCGCTCCTGATCGGAGAGCATCGAGTCGGTCGAACCCGGCGTGCTCAAAATTCTGGTGACGCCCGGGGACTTTGTCAAGCTGGCAGGTCGGAGCACCCGTCTCGCCGAACATCACCTGTTCTGGTGATGTTCGGCTGGTGGGCCGTCGCGCCTTCAAGGTCCGCGCGCGCGAGCGCGATAAACATGAAAGTCACACCGTTGAGTTCAAAGCTAAAGAATGCGGCGCTCATGACACTTGTTGGCGGCATCCGGGGAGTGGACGAGAACGAGACGCTCCAGGCCGAACGGCAGGACGAACCCCGCCGGGGAAATCCCGGCCCGGCCATGGCCATGCGGACGTTCTTCACGCCTCCGTTCGCCAGCCTGCCCGTTGATCTCTACGCCAAGATCGAGGACGGCGCGGCCACCCGGCACCGCAACGCGGTGACGGTCCACCCGCACAGCAGGGTGTCCACCTCCACCTACTTCGGGCGCTTCCCCGCCAGCTACTGGCAGCGCTGGACGGCCGCCGCCGAGGTGACCGTTCGCGCGAACGTCAGCGGCGCCGGGATCGTGCGCGTGATGGCGTCCGACTCGCGAGGAGGAGCCCGCACGCTGCACACCGAGCGGGTCGCGGGAAGGACCACCGAGTCCCAGGTGTGCTGGACCGTGGACATCGGCAAGTTCGTCGACGGCGGTGCGATCTGGCTCGAACTGATCACCGAGGCCGACTCGCTGCAGGTCGCCGACGTCGCGTGGTTCGTGCCCGCCCCGCCGCGCAGCCGCCCCACCTCCGCGGTGCTGTGCACCCACAACCGGCCCGACGACTGCCTGAACACGCTGCGCGCGCTGGCGGCCGACCCCGTGGCGATGAGCGCGCTGTCGGCGGTCTACGTGGTCGACCAGGGTGACGACACCGTCGAATCCCGCGAGTCCTTCGAGTCGGTCCGGCGGATGTTCGGCGGGCTGCTGCACTACCGGCGCCAGCGGAACCTCGGTGGCGCAGGCGGTTTCACCCGCGGACTGCACGAGACGCTCGCCGACGACGAGATCGCGGCCAACGCGCTGTTCATGGACGACGACATCCTGCTGGAACCGGACACGGTCGTGCGGATGACGACGTTCGCGAACTCCGCCGTCGAGCCGATCGTGGTCGGCTCGCAGATGCTGCAGCTGCTGCACCCGTACCGGATCCACGTCTCCGCCGAGCACGCCCGGTTCACCACGATCGAACCCGGTCTGGCCGTCGACGGCGGCCTCGACCGCGCGGACCTCACCGAGGAGCTGCAGGAGCGGCGGGTCGACGCGGACTACAACGCCTGGTGGTGCTGCCTTCTGCCGTCGGAGATCGTGCGCGACGCCGGCTACCCCATCCCCATGTTCTTCCAGTGGGACGACGTGGAGTTCGGCTACCGCATCCGGGGCCGTGGCCACGCGACGGTCACGCTGCCCGGGGCGGCGGTGTGGCACGCCGACTTCGACTGGAAGGACGAGGACAGCTGGGTCCGCTACTTCACCTTGCGGAACGCGCTGATCATCGATGCTCTGCACGGTGACTTCGACGGGACCGCCAGCGCGAGGGTCTTCCTCCGCTGGGCCGCCGAATGCCTGGTGTCGATGCGCTACGCCCAAGCCGAGGTGCTCATCGCGGCGGTGGAGGACTTCCTCGCTGGTCCGGACGTGCTGCGCGACGGCGATGCCTCGACGCTCGCGCGGATCGCCAGGATCCGCGCCCCGCACGCCGAGACCGCGCGGCACAAGCCCTCGCAGGTCCCGGGGCTGACCGGTGCGTCCCGGCCGATCGCCAAGGCCGGTCCGCACCCGGCCCGGCGCAGGCTCGTGCTGGCCAAGCGGCTGGTCTGGCACCTGCTGGGCAGGGTCGGCGGCTCGGCGTCCATCTCGTCCGGCGACGCCCACTGGTGGCACGTCGGGCTCTTCGAGACCGCGGTGGTCACCGACGCCTCGCAGGAGTCGGTGTCGGTCCGCAGGGTCGATCGCGACGAGCTGCGCCGGATCGGCGCGAAGGTGCTGCGCACGGCGTTGCGGCTGCACCGCGAGGGGGATGGGGCGCGCGGTGCGTGGCATGCAGGCCATCGCTCGCTCACCAGCAGGGAGAACTGGACACGCCTGTTCCAGCTCGACGAAACCAACACTTCCAAGGAGTAGATCGTGAACATGCTGTCCCGCGTCCTCTCCCCCGTGCGGGCCGCCGCACGGGAGAAGTTGCAGCGAGCGGTCTCCGAGGCCGTCGCGGGCGTGATCCGCCCGGAGATCGACCGCGCCGTGAACGCCACCCGCGACTTCGAGATGCGGTCCCGCCGCGACCTGTTCGCCGCCGGCGAGCGCGACGCCGCGGTCTCCACCGCACGGCTGGTGCACCAGGAGATGGCCTCGGCGCGGATGCTGCCCAACCCCATCGCCACCCTCAACCACGCGCTGTCGCTGGCCCCGGCCGAGGGCATGGCGCTGGAGTTCGGCGTGTACTCCGGCAAGACCCTCACCGAGATCGCCCGCTCCCGCGGGGGCGTCGACGTCTACGGCTTCGACTCGTTCGAGGGCCTGCCGGAGCACTGGCGGGCCGGGTTCCCCGAGGGCACCTTCGGCGGCGAGATGCTCCCCGACGGTCCGCCCGTGGTCGAGGGCGCCGAGCTGGTGGTCGGCTGGTTCGACGACACGCTGCCGAAGTTCCTGGAGACCCACCCGGGCCCGGTGGCGTTCCTGCACGTCGACTGCGACATCTACTCCTCCACCAAGACCGTGCTGGAGCTCGTCGGTCCGCGCCTGCGGCCGGGAAGCATCGTGGTGTTCGACGAGTTCTTCAACTACCCGGGCTGGCAGTTCGGCGAGTACCGCGCCTGGGGAGAGCACGTCGACGCGACCGGTTGGAAGTTCTCCTACGAAGCCTTCACCATCGACAATGAACAGGTGGCCGTCCGGCTGACCGACATCGGTTCCCACGTGGACATCGAGAGGTTCGCGCCGGCTCCCCGCGCCGCGGTTCAGCACCGCTGAACGCGTCGTCCCGCTCGCCCGGCACCGGGCGGGCGTCCCGGGGTCCGCCGGGAGGGAGCCGGCGAGGTGTGGTCGTCGGCGTCCGCCTCGAGAGCGGAGGGCCATGACTGAGAGCGACCGGCTGGACGGGGCGTACGGGCTGGACGTGGAGCTCCGCAACCTGGCCTGCGAGGTCAACCGGGCCGCCGCCTGGAGCTACCGGTTCTCCGACGGCGACCTGCGCTGGTCGGCGGGGATGGCGAACCTGCTGCAGGTCGACGAGAGCGATCCGCATGAGCTCCCGCGCAGGCTGCGGGAGCTCATCGCACCCCTGGTGCACTCCGCCGAGACCCGAGAGGAGGACGGCTCGCAGTCCGTCGAGGAGCCGTTCCAGATGCCGTCCGGGGAGCGGCGTGCGATCTTCCTGCGCTGCCGCCCCACGCAGCACGGACCCGATCGTCGCCTGGTCGGGATCGCGGTGGACGTGGCGTACCCGCTGAGCGACGAGAGCCACGACACCGACATCGCCGACCGCTACCGGCGGCTGATCGAGCTGAACCCGGACGCGGTGTGCGTGCACCAGGACGGCGTCACCGTCTACCTCAACCCCGCAGGGGTGCAGATGATGCACGCCGCGTCCCCCGAGGACATCGTCGGGCACCCGATCACCGAGTTCGTCGCCGAGCACGCGCAGGCGGAGTTGTTCTCGCGGCTGTCGGTGGCCCACGATCCGGGGACGACCACGGAGCCCGCCGAGGCGGAGATGATCCGGGTGGACGGGTCGCGGATGCTGGTCGAGTCGATCGCGGTGCGCACCAGCTGGCACGGTCGCCCGGCGTTCCAGGTCATCCTGCGCGACGTCACCGCGCAGCGGAAGGCCGAGGCCGCTCTGCGCTACCAGGCGGCGCTGGTCGAGAACGTCAGCAACGCCATCGTCGCCACCACCTGGCACGGCGTGGTGACCAGCTGGAACCCGGCCGCCGAGACGATCTACGGCTGGTCCTCGGCGCAGGCGCGAGGGCGGCACGTCTCCGAGGTCGTGGGCGCCGAGATCGACCCGGCCGCGTTGCTGACCGTGGGCGGGACCGTGGAGGCCAAGCACCGGCACGCCGACGGATCGCCGGTGCAGGTGCGGATCTCGGCGGCGGAGATGAGCGACGGCTACGTGCTGGTGTGCACCGACGAGACGGCCCGGCGCCGGGCCGAGAAGCGCTACGCGACGGTGGTCAGCCTGCTCGACGAGGGCGTGCTGGTCATCGACGAGGGCGGCAAGGTCGTCATGGCCAACCCGGCGGCCACGTCCATCCTCGGGGCCCAGGAGGAGGACCTCGTGGGAACCCGGCCCGAGTCGTGGATGACGTTCGACGAGGACGGCAACCAGCTCCCGCAGGCGCCCTCCCTGCGCACTCGGCTCACCGGTGAGCCGGAGAACCGACGCGTGGCGCGCTTCGAGCGCTCCGACGGCAGCAGCGTGTGGCTGGCGATCTCGGCGCGCTCGCTGACCGCGGACGATTCGCCGCCGCACCGGACGCTGGTGTCGTTCACCGACATCACCGAGCCGCGCGCGTTCCGCAAGCGGCTGGAGCGGGAGGCCACCCACGACCCGCTGACCGGGCTGGCGAACCGGACGATGGTGCTGCGCAGGTTGCAGGCCGCGATGGGCGAGCCCGACCGCACGGTCACGACCGGCGTGATGTTCATCGACCTGGACAAGTTCAAGATCATCAACGATTCGCTGGGCCACGTCATCGGCGACGAGGTCCTGCGCGTGACCGGTGAACGCCTCCGCGCCGTGATGCACTCGGCCGAGCAGGTCGGCAGGCACGGCGGCGACGAGTTCGTGGTGCTGGTGAACGACGAGGAAGGTGGCTCGTCCCTGGGCGACCTGGCTGCCGCGATCCGGCGGCGGCTCACCGAGCCGATCACGGTCGAGGGCAGGCAGCTGCACGTCGACGCCAGCATCGGCATCGTGCTCGTCCCGCCCGGCGATCCGCGCACCGCCGAGGACGTGCTGCGCGATGCCGACGTGGCCATGTACGAGGCGAAGACGCGGGGCCGCGGGCGGGCGGCGTTCTTCGACGTGCAGCTGCGCGAACGCCTGCAGCGCTACCTGGAGCTCGAGCAGGACCTGCGCTCGGCGGTCGACCGCGGCGAGCTCTGGCTGGCCTACCAGCCGATCGTGAACCTGCACGCCAACCGCGTCAGCGCGGTCGAATCGCTGTTGCGCTGGACCCACCCGGTGCACGGGCGGATCTCCCCGGAGGAGTTCATCTCGATGGCGGAGGAGAGCGACCTGATTCACCACATCGGGTCGTGGGCGCTGTCCACCGCGATCGAGCAGATGGCCGAGTTCCGCACGCGGCACGGCCTCGACCTGCGGGTGAAGGCCAACCTGTCGGCGCGCCAGCTGGAGGACCCGGGCCTTCCGGAGGCGGTGGACGAGGTGCTGCGCAAGTCGGGGTTGTCCGCGAAGTCGTTGTCGCTGGAGCTCACCGAGAGCGCGCTCATGCACGACCCGGCGACCGCCACCCGGATGCTGCAGGAGCTGCGCCGGTACGGGATCCGGCTGGCCATCGACGACTTCGGCACCGGGTACTCCTCGCTGGCGCAGCTGCTGCGGCTGCCGCTGGACTCGCTGAAGATCGACCGGTCGTTCATCGACGGCATCGCCCACTCCCACGACGCGGAGGCGCTGGTCAACAGCATCTCGGCGATGGCCCACGCGGTCGATCTCGCGGTGATCGCCGAGGGCGTGGAGACCGCCGAGCAGCTGGAGGTGCTGCGGCGGCTGGGCTGCGACCAGGCGCAGGGCTACTACCTGGGACGGCCGGTGCCGATCGAGGACCTGGCGGCGACCATCGAGCTCGCCGACCGGCGCATGAAGGGCGACTGAGGCGGGTCGCGCGATGCGGCCCGCATGTGCTCGAACGCCGTCTCGTCGACGAAGCCTTGTTCGACGAGCGTGCCTACCGGGCTTCGGCGAGTTCCTTGATCCCGGCGAGGTTGGCGGCCATGCCGCGCTCGAACTCCCGCAGCCGGACGAAGACGATCTTCTGCTCCTTCTCCGGCATGCGTTCGATGGCCAGGCTCAGCCCGGAGGGCGCCGGACCCATCCGAGCCCACTGGCTCAACCGCGTGCCGCCATCGGCAGGACGCAGGGCGAACCGCCAGGACGCCATCGGGTTCTCCGGATCCCGCACCGCCCAGCCGAAGACCCGCTGGGGCTCGAACTCGACGACGTGCGAGGTGGTGGTCCACTCCCCCAGCGCGTCGTGGCGGTTGCGCCCGGTGAACCGGGCGCCGAGCGACGGCCCGCGGGCGCCATCGAGCCACTGCACTTCCTGCAGCTCATCGCTGATCCGCGCGATCAGCTCCATGTCGGTGACCAGTTCCCACACGTGTTCGGGTGGGGAGTCGATCCAGGTCTCGACCTCGACCGTCGGCCCGTCGGCGTAGCGCGCACCCGTCCACTCCATGCTCGGCGACCCCTCGTCGTATGGTGTTGACCAGTAGGGTTTCTTGACGAAACTCGGGTCGTCAACTACCGCACGACAAGGAGGCCATCAGCCGAGCTGCGAGATCGAGACGGGCACCGGTACCTGCGGAGCGGCCCGGCGAGAGGTCTCCAGCACGCGCTTGATGACGGTCACCACCTCCCGTCCGGGCTTCGAGCAGGTGAACGCGGCGCGAGCGTGCTCGCTGATCGCCGCGCGCACGGAGACCTCGATCTCCATGTGCCGGAAGAGGTGAGTCGTGCCCTCGACCTCGGAGAAGCTGTAGGTGATGGTCACCGAGGACGTGTCATCGACGCCCCGGGACCGGACGATCCAGCGGCGGCCCGGTTCGGCTTCCAGTATCGCCCAGTCCTCGCCTTGCGGCTCCCGCCACGTCGTGCCTGCGGGCTGTCTGCCCCGGGGCACGAGTGTCCAACCTGGATCGGTCACCGGCCGGCCGTCCTCCCAGTTCGCCGGATCGGTGATGTAGCTGTAGACGTCCATGGCCGGGCACGCGATGTCGGTCTCGGCCATCGTCGAATAGAAGGGCATGGCTCACGCGTCCTTCCACTCAATTGTTCCCCCTGGGGCGCCCCGCTACCGGATTACCCCCACCGGACCATTGTTGGGCCCGAAAGGGAATCAGCAACTCGATCGGAACCTGGTGATCGCGCAACAGGCACGACTTCAGGCGACAGCGGTGGCGCAGAACACATTCGCGGCTGCCTCCGAAAGCCCGTGCGACGTAGTCGCTTTCACAACCGCTCTCTCCGAATCGGACCTCGGCGGCGCACAGCGCCGCCGAGGTCGGCGGAGCCTACCGAACGCGGCGATCCCGGCAAGATCGCGAGCATGCTTCAAGTTGCCCTCGAAGCGGCCCTGACCCGCAGGTTCATCGCACCGGCAACATCATGACCGAACGATGCCGCCGTCACCCGATGGGTGGGGGTTTCCAGATCGATTCCGAAGTCTGCGACGGGGTCCGTCGCGGCCCCGCCGACGCGCCGGACGTGCCGTCAGGTGCGACCCCGCGACCGCCCGCGACCAGCGCATGTACCGTGACTGGCGAACCCACCGGCCGGCCCGCCGGGCGGTGATCCGCTGGAGCGTCCACAGGAGACTTACGACCGATGCAACCGAGTAACGAGCAGGACCGCGCGAAGTGGGCCGCGGGTACGGCCGTCATCGACGCCTACATCCGCGACGGCATGAAGCTCGGCCTGGGCTCGGGCACGACCTCGCACTGGTTCGTCCGCGCGCTGGGCGAGGCCGTGTCGAACGGCCTCAACGTGGTGGGCGTGCCCACCTCGACCGGCACTCGTGACCTGGCGCTCGAGGTCGGCGTGCCGCTGACCACGCTCGCCGAGGTCGGCCGGCTGGACCTCACGGTCGACGGCGCCGACGAGATCGACCCCGCGGGCCACATGATCAAGGGCGGCGGCGCCTGCCTGCTGTGGGAGCGCATCATCGCCGACACCTCGGACAAGATGGTGTGCGTGGTCGACGAGGGCAAGGTCGTCGACCAGCTCGGCAAGTTCCCGCTGCCCATCGAGGTCGTGCAGTACGAGTGGCAGGCCACCGAGCGCGCCATCAGCTCGCTGCTGGACGACCTGGGCCAGCCCGGCGTGAAGCTGACCCGCCGCGAGAAGGACGGCGGCCCGCTGGTCACCGACAGCGGCAACTTCATCGTCGATGCCCACCTCGAGGCGATCAAGGACCCGATCGCGCTGGACTCGCAGCTGAACTGGATCCCCGGCGTGGTGGAGAACGGCCTGTTCACCGGGATCGCCGCGGAGGTCGTGATCGGCCGTGCGGACGGCAGCCACGAGATCCGCGACGTTTCGGCGACCCCGTCGGCCCGCCCGTCGACCCGCGGTCGCTGAAAGTCATCACCCGATCGAGGGGTCGTGAGCGCTGCTCACGACCCCTCGTCGCGTTTCAGAACCCCGCGTAGCAGTAGGAATCCGAGGAGGCGTCCCCTCCTTGGAGCCGGACCTGGTGCGCCCGACGGCCCCGGAAGTCCTCACCGTGCGGGAAGAAGCCCTCGTCGACGGTGAGGCCGCCGCGGTGCGGGTCGGTGGAGAGCTTGGCCATCCACGCGCCGACGCCGTCGGGGTAGAACTGGTCGTCCCACGACCCGTAGAGCGAGTTGGTCAGGTAGATCCGCGTTCCGTCCCGGCTGACCTCGACCATCTGCGGCCCGCCCGCCAGCGGCCGGTCCGGTGCCGACGGGTGCGCGACCCGGCCCACGATGCCACCGAGCCGGACCGATCCGGCTTCGCGAGGCGCGGCGGGGTCCCTGACGTCGTACTGCTTGAGCTCGCCGGTCCCCCAGCACGAGACGTAGAGGAAGCGGTCGTCGACGGACAGGTTGATGTCGGTGACCAGTGGCGGGACAGCGCCGAAGGGCTTGAGCGCGGGTGGGAGCAGTTCGGCGTCGGCGGGTTCGGCGGGGATGGTGATGACCTTGTCGGCCGTCCACCGATCGCCGTCGCGCCGCCAGCGCCACACCGATGCCGACAGGTCTTCGGTGCTGATCACCACGCCGGCGAATCCCCAGGTGGCGTTGGGGTCGTGCGAGGGCCGCAGCTCCAGCACCATCTGGTGCTCGGAACCGAGGTCCACCCGCTGCACGTGCTCGCCCTCGGCGAGGTCCCAGAAGTGCAGGGCGTGGCCGTACTCGTTGGCCAGCAGCAGTTCGGGCACCACGCCGTCCTCGATCATTGCGGGCGTGCCCCACTCGCTCGTGATGAGGGTGTTCTGGTTGAGGTGCCACCAGGCGTCGTAGGCGAGATGCTGCGGGCCCCGGTCGGTCTCCCACGCCCGCACGACCTCGAAGCTGTCGTGGTCGAGCACCGCGATCCCGCCCGGTCCTCCGTCGCCCTCGGCGGCGCCCAGGCACGACAGGTAGATGCCGTCGGGGCCGCAGTGCAACGTGTGCGGACGGGAGTACCCGGCTCGGGCGGCGAGCTCCTCGGCGGCGATGGTGCGCACCAGGTGGGGCTGCTTCGGGTCCGGGTGGGTGTCGTAGACGTGCAGGTTCGAGGAGCGCAGGCCGGGCAGCAGCAGGTACCGGCGTTGCAGGCCGTCGGTGTGGTGACCGGCGTGGGCGAAGGCGCTGCTGCACGCGTTCCAGCCGAAGTGGTGCAGCTCGTCGCCCTTGGTCGGCAGCTCCGCCCATCCCACGATCTGCCCGAGCTGGGCGGATTCCGGGTCGGTGTCGATGACGGCGAGGGCGTCGGGTTGTTCGGCCGCGCGGTCGAAGGTGACCACGTAGGCCAGCTTCTCCGGTGGCGCGGCGATCGCCTCGGCGGGACTGCGGTAGAAGGTCGGATCGACCGCGGCATGGCTCATCTCGTCCTCCTCGGGAGATGGCGTTCGGTCGTTCCAGCATGGTCCCGCACTCCCGCCTCAGCGACCGTGTCCGCGTCCCAGGACGCCGCTGATCCGGGTGGTTTTACAGGTGCGCGCAGCGCAGCTCCGGGCTGAGCCGGTAGGTGGTGTCCAGAACCGCGTTCTGGCCGCCCAACCAGCCCGGATCGCACCCGGGGTGCATCGTGTGCACGATGACGAGGTCCCACTCCTGCGACTCCACCTGGTCGCTCGACAGCACCGTGGTTTCACCCAGCAGGAGAGTGGGGACGTGGGGATCGGCGTAGGAGACGTCGACTCCGAGGCCCGCCAGTTCGGCCATGATCTCCAGGGCCGGGGACTCGCGGATGTCGGCGACGCCCGGCTTGTATGCCACGCCCAGCACCAGGACTCGAGCTCCCGCGACGCGCTTCCCGCGATCGGCGCGCAGTTGCCGAGCGCGGTCCGCGACCCTGCGCGGCCGGGCCGCGATCGAACCCATCGCCGCGTTCATCAGCGGGGCGGGCAGGCGTTGGGCGCGCAGCTGCCACAGCAGGTAGTGCGTGTCGCAGGGGATGCAGTGCCCGCCGACTCCCGGACCGGGGTGGAACGGCATGAACCCGTACGGCTTGGTGGCGGCGGCCTCGATGACCTCTATCGGATCGACGTCGAAGGCCCGGCAGCTGTCGGCGAACTCGTTGATCATCGCGATGTTGACCGCCCGGAAGCTGTTCTCCAGCAGCTTGGTGAGCTCGGCCGCCTCCGAGGAGGACACCACGTGCACCGCGGCCGCCGTGCTCGTCAACGCTTCCTGCGCCCGGCGACCGCATTCGGCGCTGATCCCTCCGACGACGCGCGGGGTCGCGCGCCGGTCGTGGCGGGCGACGCCGGGGTCGATGCGCTCGGGGCTGAAGGCGACGTAGACGGCGCGGACACCGTGCGAACCCACGCCGAGGACCTGGACGTGGTCACGCCCTGGATCTACGGCGTGCGGCCGGACGGGGCGATCGCGGAGCAGTCAGCCGACGACCCGGACGAGGCCGAGCAGTTGGAATCGCTGCGCTCCGCCGGGCCCGCGGTCATCCCCACCGTCGCCAACCACTTCGACGGCGACTGGCAGTACGAGGCGGTGGCCCGGATTCTGCACGACCCCGAACTCACCCGGCAGCACGTGGACGGCCTCGCCGAACTCGCCCGCGACGGCGACTACCCCGGCATCGACATCGACTACGAGGACCTGCGCGCGGCCGACGGCCCTGGGTTCACCCGGTTCGTCCGCGAGCCCGCCGACCGGCTGCACGCCGACGGCAAGACCCTGTCGGTGACCCTGGCGCCCAAGACCGAGGACGACGGCCACAGCGAAGCCACCCGGGCGCTGGACTACCGCGCCGTGGGCGAGGCGGCCGACTCGGTGCGGATCATGGCCTACGACTACCACTGGGCGACCTCCGCACCCGGTCCCGCCGCACCCGAGATGTGGGTGCGCGAGGTGCTGACGTACTCGCTCACGCGCGTGCCCGCCGAAAAGCTCGTGCTGGGCGTGCCGGTCTACGGATACGACTGGAGCGGCGGCTACGGCTCGTCGCTCTCCACCGCCGGGGCCCTGGAACTCGCACAGCGGTACGACAAGGAGCCGGTGTGGGATCCCGTGGGTGGATCCGCCTGGTTCGAGTACCGCCAGGACGGCGTCGACCACGAGGTCTGGTTCGAGGACACCCGCAGCACCGCCATCAAGCTCGGCCTGGCGCGCGAGTTCGGGCTGCGGTCGGTGCACCTGTGGAGCTACGGACCGGAAGCACCCGGTCTTTGGGAAGAGATCGACGCGAGCTGGACACGAGCCTGCCCGTGAAACCGCGATGCCCGAATCCGGAGAGGAGCAAGGACATGGACCACGTCAACGGGGACGAATTCCTCGCGCGCCAGCGCGTTCTGGTGATCGCCCCGCACGCGGATGACGAAACCTACGGCTGCGCGGGCACGATCAGCCGGGTCAAGTCGCTCGGCGGCGCGATCTACGTGATCGTCGCCTCGGTGGCCTCCATCGAGCAGTACGGCGGCGCTCAGGAGTCCGGGCTGCGGACGGTCACCGCCGACACGCGCCTCTCGGAGTTCGAATCGGTCGCCGAGCTGCTCAAGGTCGACGACTGGGAAGTGCTCTTCAGCGGATCCGAACGGCACATGGCGCTGGACACCGTGCCGCGCCGGGAACTCGTCCGGCTGCTGGAGCGCGACGCGCGGTTGTCCATCGACAACGTCCGGCCGACCATGGTGCTGATCCCGGCGATCAGCTACAACCAGGACCACGAGGCGTTGTTCCGGGCCTGCGTGACCGCGACCCGGCCGTGCGCGCCGGGCGACCGGCACTTCGTCCCGCACGTGCTCTGCTACGACAACACGAGCCTGTTCTGGACGCCGGAGCGCGAGCGGTTCACGCCGAACCTGTTCGTCGACATCAGCGAGTTCCTCCAGGTCAAGTTGCAGGCGATGGCGCTGCACGCCTCGCAGGTCAAGGACCCGCTCTACCACGGGAGTCCGGAAGGCCTGGCGTTGCAGTCGCGCTGGCGCGGCAAGGAGGTCTCGGTCGACAGCGCCGAGGGCTTCGCGACGATGCGGGTGGTGCTGTGATGACGGCCGTCTCGATCCACCAGCCCAACTTCCTGCCGTGGACCAAGCTGATGGCCAAGATCGCCGCGAGCGACGTCCACGTCGTCTACGACACGGCCCAGTACACCCGCAGCGAGTTCCACGCCCGGCAGCGGATGAAGAACCAGGCGGGCGGGACCTCCTGGCTGAGCGTGCCCGTGGCCCACACCGGCGACCACCAGTGGCTGCACGAAGTGCGCATCGACCAGCGGCAGAACTGGCAGCGCGGACACCTCAAGCACCTGAAGGTCCACTACCGCTCCACACCGCACTTCGACGAGCTCTACGCCCTGGTCCAGCAGGTCTACCGGCGCGCCCACGAGCACCTGGTCGACCACAACCTGGCCCTGATGACCTCGCTGTGCGGCTACCTCGAGCTTCCGACCCGGATCGTGCGGGCCTCCGACCTGGACGCCGCGGAGCCCGAGGACAGGCAGGAGCGGTTGCTGGAACTGGTCCGCGCCGCGGGTGGTGACGCTCACCTGACCAGCAGCGGCAGCACCTACGAGGTCGATTGGTCGCCGTTCCACCGGGCCGGCGTCCCGGTGCTCGAACAGCACTTCGAGCACCCGGTCTACGCGCAGCCGCACGGGGAGTTCGTCCCCGGGCTCGGGGTGTTGGACCTGCTGTTCGTCCAAGGCCGCTCGGCCGTGGAGACGATCCACGCCTCCAGCCGGTTCGAATCCTCCGCCGCACCCGGGGCGGCGTCCGTCGCAAATCCACAGAGGAGCGTTTTGCGCTGACCCTTCAACTTCCTCACGCTCCGCGCACAGCGCGGCCGCGCAGTCCCGTCGCACGGGAGTTCACCGCCGAAACCGGGGTGCCTGGCTGACGAATGCGCTGGTTACCGGCGGTCATATCGGCCTGCCGGCGGTCTCGGCCGAGTGGCTTCACCGAAAACAAGGCATCTTTCGTCCGCTTGGAGGCAACCCTAGTCGAGCGTGCGACGTGAGATGGGTGTCGCGATGCCAAGGCCCGGACTTGCGGGCCACTGGGGGCCACAGCACCACTCCGCGGGGACACACCTGTGCGGCCGCACGCGTGTGAGCACTTGGAACTGGGAGGAAAGATGTCGACGAGCGCAATGCGCAGCAAGGGCTTCACAGCCACCCTCGCGGTGGCCGGGGGCCTGCTGCTGGCCGGATCGAGCATGGGCCTCGCCTCTGCCGAAACCGACCAGGAAGCCACTCATCGCGCCATGGCCGAAGCGTGCGGGGTCGGCTACCTGTGCGTCTGGCCCGAGGCCAACGGGCACGGCGACATGGTGAAGTTCTTCGAGTGCGGCGTCTACGACACGCCGTGGCCGGTCGGTTCCTGGATCAACAACCAGTACACCGGCCAGGTGGCCGAGTTCATCGGTCCCGACCCGGCGAACCCGGGCGGCGAGTGGATCGTCCAGTACACCTCGACCGCACCCGAGTTCAGCGACAACAACAGGGGATTCGACACCCGCCAGGTGCGCCCCTGCTGAGGTATCGGAAAGGGCCCGGCCACCGCTGCGCACGCGGTGGTGGCCGGGCAGCACCAACTGGGGGAATCAGCAATGCACGGATCACTGATCAGCAAGATCGCCGCGGCGGGCGCGGGTTCACTGCTCCTGCTGGGGGCGGGAGCCGGAGTCGCCTCCGCTGAGACGCAGGAGGAGGCCACCGCGCGCGCCAAGCTGGAGTGCGCCGAGGGTTACCTGTGCGTCTGGGACGACTTCAACTACACCGGTCAGCGGACCGACTTCTACGAATGCTCGGACCTGCCGATCGACCTGCGCTACAACCTGGGCTCCTTCATGAACCGGCAGTACGCGGGGACCGTCGCGAACTTCTACGGCCCGGCGGGCGAGGCCCAGCACTCGTCCACTGCCCCGGAGGACAGCCCCAACGACAAGGGCTTCGACACCTGGAAGGTCGATCCCTGCTGAGAGGGGGACGTCGATGGCCACGGCCGCGTCGCGCGGCCGTGGTCATCGGCATGTCGCGGGATCGGTGGCACGATGGGCGGCATGACGCGATGGACCAGCGATCAGCTACCGAACCTGGCCGGCAAGACGGCCGTCATCACCGGCGCGAACAGCGGACTCGGACTGGAGACAGCGCAGGCGCTGGGGCGTGCGGGCGCGCACGTGGTGCTCGCCGTGCGCAACGTCGCCAAGGGCGAGCAGGCCGCCGGGAGCGTGCCCGGCTCCGCCGAGGTGCGCCGGCTCGACCTGGGCGACCTCGCCTCGGTGCGCGAGTTCGCCGGTGCGTGGGACGGCGAGATCTCCATGCTCATCAACAACGCCGGGGTCATGTTCCCGCCCGAGGGGCTCACCCGGGACGGCTTCGAGATCCAGTTCGGCACCAACCACCTCGGCCACTTCGCGCTGACCAACCTGCTGATCGACCAGGTCACCGATCGCGTGGTCACGGTGTCCTCCAGCCTGCACCGGTCGGTGAAGGGGATCCGCTGGGAGGACCCGAACTTCACGGGCGCCTACGACCCGCAGAAGACCTACGGGCAGTCGAAGCTGGCGAACCTGCTGTTCACCCTGGAGCTGCAGCGCAGGCTCACCGAGGCGGGTTCGGCGGTCCGCGCCACGGCCGCGCACCCCGGGTACGCGGCGACGAACCTGCAGAGCCACGCGGGGAATTCCCTGCTGCGCCGGTTGATGGCCGTCGGCAACCTCATCGCCGCGCAGCCGGCGGCCGCGGGCGCGCTGCCGACGCTGTTCGCCGCCACCCAGGACATCCCGGGCGCCAGCTACGTGGGTCCGGACGGGCCGTTCGAGATGCGCGGCTCCCCCACCCTGGTCGGACGCACCCAGGCGGCCAGCGATCCCGAAGCGGCCCAACGGCTGTGGACCCTCTCGGAGCACCTCACCGGGATCACGTTCCCGATGGCCGAGAAGTCCTGACGTCCACACCGGACCCGTGCTCGTGGGCCCTCGGTGACCTTCGCGCGGCTTTCACGCTCATCAGGTCGTCGTGGGCACGTGCCGGTGAGGGAGAAGCGGTCCCAGATGTGCTCGGTGAGCGGCTGTCCCAGGATCAGCGCGTGGTGATGGTCAACGGCAAGCCGTGCGGGTCGATGAGCAGCGGCTCCGGTCCTGGTCGCAGCACCGCACCCGCACCGGCGGCGGTCATGGCTCCCACGGCTCCGCGCGCTTCGGCCACGCCGAGTCCGATGGAGCGCAGCCCGAGCCGGGACTGCCCGGCCGACCAGGTGCTGGGCGTGGTCTCGCGGCGGTAGGTGAACAGCTCCAGAACGGCGCCGCCGAGTCGCAGGTTGGTGATGACGAACCCGCGCGGGTCGTCGGAGCGGATGAGCTTGCCGATCACCACCGCGCCGAGGGTGCGCACGTAGAAGTCGAGCGCTTCTTGCAGATCCGGGGCGGTGACGGCGATGTGGTCGAAGACCGGACCCGCTTCTCGCGGCCGGTTGCGGTGCGCGGCGACGTCTTCGGCGGCCAGCTCGGGCGAGTAGGTCTCGTCGTGGCGCACGGCACCTTCGACGAATTCCAGCAGCGTCCCGTCGGGGTCGGTGAAGAACGTGATGCGCACGTTGCCGTGGGCGTCCTTGGGATGCGTGGTGAACTCGACGCCGGCTTCGCGGAGCCGGGCGGCCTGGGCGTCGACGTCGCCGACCTTCATGCCCACGTGCCGCATGCCGCACTGCAGGTCGTCGGGCGTCCAGCCGCCGAGGTCGCCCTCGCCGATCTCGACGAGCTTGATGCGCGCCGTCCCGGCGTCGAGCCAGCTGACGCCGGAATCCCGTGCGGTTTCGGTGAATCCCAGCAGTCCGGTGTAGAACTCCTGGGAGCGCGCCAGGTTCCGGCAACCGATCTCGACGTGCCGGATCGTGGCGGTGGCCGCGCTCGGGTCGGCGGAATGGTTCGCGGTCATCGCCCCTCCGGCGAGTCGTTCCGGACGCCGCTGGTGGTCGCGATCCGGTGATCGTGCGTGATCACGATGCTGCCACCGCTCGCGAGCTCAGGGCAACGGATTGTCCAGGACACGAACCGAACCCTGTCCGGTTCGTGCCCTGGACGAAGTGGTGCCCGCCTCACCGAGGGGGCGGGAGCGAGACGGGCAGCCGAGAGACTACGCCGTTCGGCGCTGCGGCGACCCCCGAAAGCAGGATCGCGTGACGATCTCACCGCATCCGGTGACCAGATTAGTTACCCGGGTCAACTAACAAGCTCACGACTCTCCGACCGCGCTCACTGACCGAGACGGCACCTAGAGCCGCTGTCACGGGGACTCTTGCCATCAGACCGCTCCGCTATTAGTTTTGCCGCCGTACTTATTGGAGGTGGGTGTGGCGGAACGTGGAAGCGGTGCGGCCGCGCGGCTCGGCGCGTCGGCCGGTGTCGACCAGACCGCGGTGCGTCGGGCCAATCTCGCGCGCGTGCTCGACGAGGTGCGGCGAGGCGAGGTCGTCTCGCGCGCCGACATCGCCACCAGCAGCGGACTGACCAAGGCGACCGTGTCCAGCCTGGCCGCCGAGCTCATCGACCGCGGGCTCATCCGCGAGACCGGCCTGCGTCGGGACGGCGCCGTCGGCCGTCCCGGACGCTCGCTGGAGCTCGACGGCGGCGGCATCACCGCGCTCGGGCTGGAGATCAACTCCCAGTACCTGGCCGCGCGGGGCACCGACCTGGCCGGACGCGTCATCGTCGAGCGGCGGCTCGGGTTCGACGCCATGCGCGCCGACCCGGAGACCACGCTCGACCGGCTCGCCGCGATCGCCCGCGAAGCCGTCACCGAACTGTCGGGCACCGGATCGTCGTTCCTGGCCGGCATCGCCGTGGCCGTGCCCGGTCTGGTCGACGCCGAGACGGGCCGGGTGCGCTACGCGCCCAACCTCGAATGGCGATCGATCCCGATCGCGGAAGCGCTGCGCGAGCGCCTCGGTGATGACGTGCCGATCGTGGTCGACAACGAGGCCAACCTCTCCGCCCTCGCCGAGCTGCACTCCATGCCCCAGCCCCCGGCGGACCTGGTGTACCTGACCGGTGAGGCCGGCGTCGGCGCAGGTTTGATCACCGGCGGCCGCCTCCTGCGCGGCGCCGGCGGTTTCACCGGCGAGATCGGGCACGTCCCGGTCGACCTCGACGGGCAGGTCTGCGGATGCGGGCGCCGCGGCTGCCTGGAGACCAAGATCGGCTTGCCCGCCGTGCTGCGCGCGGCGGCTCCCGACCTGGCCGACCAGGACGTCGACCCGCAGGAGCAGGCCCACGCGCTGCGCCAGCGCGCCGAGGACGGCGGGCCGGAAGCCATGGCCGGCTTCGACGAGGTCGGCAGGTGGCTGGGCATCGGCGTGTCGGTGCTGGTCAACCTGCTCAACCCGGAGGTCGTCGTGCTCGGTGGCTACCTCGGCACCGTCGCCCCCTACCTGGTTCCCGCCGCGATGCGGGAACTGCGCGAGCGCTCGGTGGCCGGAGACGCGGCGGTCTGCCGGATCACCGCCTCCACCTACGGGTTCTCCGCCGCCGTGCGCGGCGCCAGCAGCATCGTCATCGAGGAGATCTTCCGCGATCCGCTGCGCATCCCCGCGGCCGAGAAGGCCGCCGGCTGACCGAGGTTCGGCACCACCCGGTGCCACCGCGACATCGCACTGCACCACGACGTGAGGAGCATCAAGTCATGACCGACTTCACCCCGAAGCGCGAGGACAAGTTCTCGTTCGGCCTGTGGACCGTCGGCTGGCTCGGACGCGACCCGTTCGGCGAGGCCACCCGCAGCCCGCTGGACCCGGTCGAGGCCGTGCACCGGCTCTCCGACCTGGGCGCCCACGGCATCACCTTCCACGACGACGACCTGGTTCCGTTCGGCTCCGACGCCACCGAGCGCTCGGCCATCGTCTCCCGCTTCCGGGGCGCGCTGGACGAGACCGGTCTCGCCGTGCCGATGGTGACGACCAACCTGTTCAGCCACCCGGTGTTCAAGGACGGCGGCTTCACCGCCAACGATCGCGACGTGCGGCGCTTCGCGCTGCGCAAGGTGCTGCGCAACGTCGAGCTGGCCGCCGAGCTCGGCGCCAAGACCTTCGTCGCCTGGGGCGGTCGCGAGGGCGCCGAATCCGGTGCGACCAAGGACGTTCGCGCCGCTCTGGACCGCTACCGCGAGGCCGTGGACACCGTCTGCGCGTTCATCAAGGAGCGCGGTTACGACCTCAAGCTGGCCCTGGAGCCCAAGCCGAACGAGCCGCGCGGCGACATCCTGCTGCCGACCGTCGGTCACGCGCTGGCGTTCATCAACGAGCTCGAGCACGGCGACATCGTCGGCGTGAACCCCGAGGTCGGGCACGAGCAGATGGCGGGCCTGAACTTCGCGCACGGCATCGCGCAGGCGCTGTGGGCGGGCAAGCTGTTCCACATCGACCTCAACGGGCAGAACGGCATCAAGTACGACCAGGACCTGCGCTTCGGCGCCGGCGACGTGCGCACCGCGTTCTTCCTGGTCGACCTGCTGGAGAACGGCGGCTACGAAGGCCCGCGGCACTTCGACTTCAAGCCGCCGCGCACCGAGGACTACGACGGCGTCTGGGCTTCGGCGGCCGGCTGCATGCGCAACTACCTGATCCTCAAGGAGCGCGCGGCGGCCTTCCGCGCGGACCCGCGGGTGAAGGAGGCGCTGGAGGCGGCTCGGGTCGCCGAGCTGTCCACCCCGACCCTCAACGACGGGGAGTCGGTGTCCGACCTGCTGTCCGAGGAGCTCGACGTCGACGCCGCGGCCGCGCGCGGCATGCACTTCGAGCGCCTCGACCAGCTCGCCATGGACCACCTCCTCGGCGTCAGCTGACCCACCGAGACCCGGCCCCGGCGCCCGGGACGGGACCTCCCCGTTCCGGGAGCCGGGGCCGGGTGATCGCACGACCGCGGCCTGATCGCGCACAATCGTGTCCGGTCAGAACCGACTCCGGCGTTCCGGCGCCGCACGAACCCGGCCCCGGGAGTGCTTGCACTCCGCGAGCACGAAGGATGATCCGCAATGCTGGTGCTAGGCATCGACTCGTCGACCCAGTCCACCAAGGCGCTCGTCGTCGACGCCAACGACGGCGCGGTCGTCGCCGAGGCCAAGGCGTCGCACCCCGACGGAACCGAGGTGGACCCGGCGGCCTGGTGGGAGGCCGCGCAGAACGCCATCGCCGAGGTCATCGCGAAGTCGCCGGGCCGCATCGAGGCGGTGTCGGTGGGCGGCCAGCAACACGGCATGGTCGCGCTGGACTCCTCCGGCGAGCCGGTCCGCGACGCCCTACTGTGGAACGACACCCGCTCGGCTCCGCAGGCCGAGGAGCTCATCGAACGCCACGGGGCCCAGGCGCTCGCCACCCGCACCGGGCTGGTCCCGGTCGCCAGCTTCACCATCACCAAGCTCGCGTGGCTGGCGCAGCACGAGCCGGACAACGCCGACCGCGTCGCGCAGGTGCTGCTGCCGCACGACTGGCTCGGCTGGCTGCTCGCCGGACGTCCCGAGCAGAGCTGGACCGATCACGGCGACGCCTCCGGCACCGGGTACTACTCCCCCACCACCGGCGAGTGGCTGCCCGAACTGCTCACCGAAGCCATGGGCGGACGCACCCCGGCACTGCCGAAGCTGTTGAGCCCCAACGCCGAAGCCGCACGGGCGACGCTGCCGGAGATCGAGGGCGCCACCATCGGCGTCGGCACCGGCGACAACATGGCCGCCGCGCTCGGTCTGGGGCTCAAGCCCGGTGATGTGGTGGTGTCGCTGGGCACCTCGGGTGCGGTGTTCGCGCCCGCCGAGAAGCCCAGCGCCGACCAGACCGGCACCGTCGCGGGCTTCTGCGACGCCACCGGCCGGTACCTGCCGCTGGTGTGCACCCTCAACGCGGCGCGCGTGCTCAGCTCCACCGCGCACATGCTCGACACCGACCTGGAGGGGCTCTCCCGGCTCGCGCTGTCGGCGGAGCCGGGATCGGGAGGGCTGAGCCTGCTGCCGTACCTGGAGGGCGAGCGGACTCCGAACCTCCCGGAGGCCACCGGCACGCTGGCCGGGCTGACCGGCGCGAACATGACCCCGCAGAACCTCGCCCGCGCGGCCGTGGAGGGGATGCTGTGCGGCATGGCCGACGCCATCGACGCGCTGCGCGACACCGGCGCCGAGGTCGGGCGGGTGCTGCTCATCGGCGGCGCGGCCCGTTCCGAGGCGGTCCAGGCCATCGCCCCCGGCCTGTTCGGCGTCGACGTGGACATCCCCGAACCGGCCGAGTACGTGGCCATCGGCGCGGCCAAGCAGGCCGCATGGGCCCGTTCCGGCAGCGCCGAGCCGCCGGAGTGGGAGGTCGCGGGCACCCGCCGGGCCGTCGGGGACGACACCAGCGGGGCCGCGGTCCGGGAGGCCTACGCCGCCGCGCGCAAGCAGGTCCACGGCATCTGATCACCGGTTCACGCGGCGACGACCTCGCCGAACGCGGCGGCCCGGAGGGTGCGGGCCGTGCGCCGGACGAGGTCGTCGGCGCGGGGATCCTGCCTCCACCCTCCGGTGTCGGTGAACCAGTGGTCGTAGAGGAACGTCGCGGGCAGCACCCTCGCTGCGCCGAGGCCGCCGCCGAGACCGATGGAGTGGCTCCGCACGGTGCCCAGACCGACTGGGAGCACGGGCTTTCCGGCCAGCGCGTCGCTCGGCAGCATCGCCAGCCAGGACCGCAGCGGGACGCTGCCGTGCGGCTCGTAGCGGGGCGTCACGACCGCCACCGCCTCGGCGGCGGCCACCACCCGCCGGCTCGCCTGCACGGCGGGGTGTCGGCGGTTGCCGGCCATCAGCGCGGAGTGCGGCAGCTCGCCCACCGCGATCTCGGTGGCCTCGGCGCCGGTGAGGCGCAGCTCGTCGAGGAGCGTGCGGGCCACCGCCCCGGACCGCGACCTCGACGTCAGGTGCCCGGTGAGCACGGCGAACTCAACCACGCCCGCCCTCCTCGGTCCACAGAGGACTTAACGCGAGCACGGCGGGGCACGACAGCATGAGAGCTCCTGGAACGAGAGGTGCGAGTGCAGCTGCTACCGGATGAGAACCGGTGGAGGGAAGGAAGATTCCGGAGCCGAACGGCGTCCGGTCAGCCGCGGATCAACAGATCGCGCTGCACACGCGCAACAGGTCGATGTGGCACCGCACCACGAAACCGGCCTGGGCTGTCATGCCGGTCATCCTTCTTGCGATCGGTCGCGCTGTAAAGCGCCCCCGCTCGCATCCCACATCCCGGGCGAGCACCGGGCCGGGGCACGCACCCCGGCCCGGTCAGGGTCAGGCGGGCTGCCGGTTCGACACGAACGTCACCGACACCAGCCCGATGACCGCGACGGCCGCGAACGCGTAGAAACCCCACGGGTAGGCCAGACCCGCGCTGAGCAGCGCGCCGCCGACCAGGGGCCCGCAGATCGCGCCGAGCCGCCCCACACCGCTGGACGCGCCGAGCGCGGTGGCGCGCCCGACCGCCGGGTAGTGGTGACTGACGTAGGCGTAGACGAGGACCTGCGTGCTGAAGACGAACACGCCGGCCAGCAGCACGCTGACGTACACGCCGAAGCCGGGCAGCCGCACGCTCAGCAGCGCCAGGAACACCGCTGCGGCGGTGAACCAGATCAGGATGCAGGTGCGCACGCCGATGCGGTCGGAAACCCGCCCGGCCAGCAGCAGGCCCAGCACGGCACCGACGTTGAGGGTCAGCAGCAGCGCGAGCGCGGCGCCGAGCTCGTAACCGGCCGCGCGCATGATCTCCGGCAGCCAGGTGTTGAGCCCGTAGACCAGCAGCAGGCCCATGAACGAGGTCACCCAGAACGCGAGCGAGGACCGCAGGTAGCCGCCTTGGAAGAGGGTCGCCACGGGGCTGCGGGCGGCCTTCTCCTCGGCCGTGGCCGGCAGCGACTCCGGGAGGTGGCGCGCCAGCAGGGGCAGCAGCACCAGCGCGGGCAGCGCACCGATGACGAACATGGCGCGCCAGGTCAGCGCGGGGATCACCAGGATCCCCAGCAACGAGGTGATCACGGCACCCACGTGGTAGCCGGTCATCAAGGTCGTCGTCGCGCTTCCGCCCTTGGCCTCGGACGCCTCGTTGACCATCGCGATCGCCACGGGTAGGACGCCGCCGAGCCCGAGACCGGCCAGGAATCGCAGGATGCCGAACAGCAGCGGGCCGTCGGCGAACGCGCACGCCAGGGTCAGCGCGGAGAACAGCGCGACCGTGGCGATCATGAGCTTGCGGCGGCCGAAGCGGTCGGTCAGCGGGCCGACGCACAGCGCGCCGATCATCACGCCCACCAGTCCGACCGAGGAGATCACCGAGGCGGTCGCGGGCGTGAGCTGCCAGCTCGGGTCGCGCAGCAGCTTGGGAAGCACGACGCCCAGGACCACCAGGTCGTAGCCCTCCAGCGCCACCGCCGCCCAGCACAGCGCGGCGACGCCCCGGGCGCTCGTCTCCGGCGCGCGGCCGGACTGTCCTGACGCCGTTGTCATTCCAGGTCACCTCTTCGATGTCGGTGTCGTGCCCGGAATCATGTGGGGTCCTCCCGGAACCCGTACCAGCGTTCGTTTCCGCTCAGCGGGAGCTGTTCCGAGGTTGATACCTGCGGCAGCCGACGGCAATCCCGCCGTTCCCCCACCGTCGTGATCACCGCGCCGCACCGAGGAATCCTCGATCGCATTCTCCACCGAAATGTTTCGACGGCGGGGATGAATTCCACCCTCGGGGGGAGGTTCATCGCCTCGGCGGGCGAACGCTGCGGATTGCGACTACCTTGATTCCGAAAGTTGCGGTTCTTGACCTTTCCTCGCGCGCGCCAATAGTCTTCGAAATCGCGTGAACTTCGAAATATTTCGGAAACTGTTCCGGTCCAGTAGAGAACGCGGGAGTCCGCAATGAAGCCGATTCGCCTCGCCACCACCGCCGCCGCAGCGGTCCTGCTGCTACCCGTCCACGCCGAAGCCGCACCCCAGGCAACCGCCCTGCGCGATGCCGCGCCGGAGGGCCTCGTCGTCGGCTCCGCCGTCGCCGGCGGCGGCCACCACGACGAGCAGCCCTACCCCGACCCGTTCACCTCCGACCAGCCCTACCGCGACGTGCTCGCCCGCGAGTTCAGCTCCCTGTCGCCGGAGAACCAGATGAAGTGGGAGTACCTCCACCCCGCTCGCGACACCTACGACTTCGCCACCGCCGACACGATCGTCGACTTCGCCGAGCAGCACGGCCAGGTGATGCGCGGGCACACCCTGCTGTGGCACAGCCAGAACCCGGAATGGCTGGAGAACGGCGGGTTCTCGCCCGAAGAGCTGCGCGAGATCCTGCACGAGCACATCTCCACCGTGGTCGGCCGCTACGCCGGGCGGATCCAGCAGTGGGACGTGGCCAACGAGATCTTCGACGAGTCCGGGAACCTGCGGACCACCGACAACATCTGGATCCGCGAGCTCGGCCCCGGCATCATCGCCGACGCCTTCCGCTGGGCCCACGAAGCCGACCCCAACGCCAAGCTGTTCTTCAACGACTACGGCGTGGAGGGCGACAACGCCAAGAGCGACGCCTACCACGCGCTGGTCCAGGACCTGCTGGCGCAGGGAGTTCCGGTGCAGGGCTTCTCCGCGCAGGCCCACCTCAACCTCGACGACGGCTTCCCTGCCGACCTCACGCAGAACCTCCAGCGCTTCGCCGACCTCGGGCTGGAAACCGCGATCACCGAGCTGGACGTGCGCATGACGCTGCCGCAGGGCGGTGCCCCCACCCCGCAGCAGCTGACCGAGCAGGCCGACTACTACCGCCGCGCGCTGCAGTCGTGCCTGGACGTCTCCAGCTGCCACTCCTTCACCGTGTGGGGGTTGCCGGACAAGTACTCCTGGGTGCCCGGAACGTTCCCGAACCAGGGCGCGGCGACGATCTACTGGGATGACTTCACCGCCAAGCCCGCCTACGACGCGCTGCTGGAGACCCTCTCGGCGAGCGAGCCGAAAAGCGGGAAACCGAGAATTTGACGATGACGACGTCCGGGTGAATCACGCCTGGTTTCGCGAGGGCCGTCCTGGCACGGTGGATCGAACTCGGGTTCTTCGCGGTGCGCCGAGGCGGCGTGGACGACATCCGGACTTCGAGATGCGCGATGGGGCGGTTTCCCGCCGCTCCACCGCACGAGCGGCGAAAGGTGATGCGGGTCCGATGCGGTCGCAGGCCGAGATCAGCACCGAGGTGTCCTACGAGCAGCTGTCGCGCCTGCGCGACACCGGGTTCCGCCGGGTCCGGCCCGGCATCGACAACCTCAGCACCCGGGTGCTGCGACTGGCCGGCAGCCGCGCCGAGGGCTGCGGGAATGTGCGGATGCTGCGCGACGCACGGACCTTGGGGCTGTCGGTGGACTGGACCTACCGGTACGGCTTCCCCGGTGGGACCGACCGGTCCTACTCGCGGGTGCTGGCGCAGTTCCCCGCTCTGCACCACCTGCCGCCGATGCGGAGCGCCGTGCGGTGCGGCGACGGAATCTCCGACGACACCGAAGCGGCACTGCTGGCCGGTGTCGCGGCGTGGCGCCGGGACAAGCCGCTCGGCCTGCTGGAACTCGTCGAGGACGGCGGCGCCCTCGTCGTCCTCGACGACCGGCCGGGTTTCGGCCGGCACGAGTACGTCTTCGCCGGCGAAGCGGCGGAACTCCTGCGGTACGTGGACGTCCCCTGCCCCCTGTCGGTGCTCGCGGCCCGCTTCGGCGAGCAGGTGCACTCCCGGCTGGCTGATCTGCGCGAATGCGGCCTGGTGTTCACCGACGCGGGCAGCTGGGTGCACGTCCTGCCCCGCCCGACGAAACACCGGATCCAACTCGCTCATCGACCGTGACCTGCTCGTGATCACCTGCCGTTAGGTGCTGTCCAAGAACGCGGCGGAGCTGCTGTTTCAGGTGTGGGACTCAGCTCGCACCGCCGCAGGTTCTGAGCGGCTTCGTGGCGAGTACGCCGGGACGCCGCGTGTTCGCATACTCAAGGAGCGGCGCACGGAGTCCACGGAGCCGCTCAGGTTCTGCCACCCACACCGCCGAGCAAACCAATCCCTGACAGCTCGCCTAGCGCTGCGATGTTTCGCCCATTGCCGTAGCCCGTCGGAAGTCGTTGCGCGCCATACGGATGGAGCAACAAGCGGTCACGAAGGCGCAACGAATGGGGTCGCCGTCGACCACCGCCGCCCCTGCCGGGGTAGCAATTGTGCCGGGCAGTGACGATCACGGTCGCGAGCAGGGGGTTGGCATGGCGGCGTTACCGACGGAGGCTGGCTCCCAGGAGCGCAGCGACAGCGAGCTGATCGATGCTGTGCGCCAGGGCGACACCGGGGCCTACGGAAGCCTCTACGAGCGGCACGTCGCCGCCGCGCACAGCATGGCCCGCCAGGTCACCAAATCCGCCGCCGAGGCCGACGACGTCGTCTCCGAGGCGTTCGCGAAGGTCCTCGACCTCCTGCGGGGCCAGCGCGGCCCGACCTCGGCGTTCCGCGCCTACCTGCTGACCGCCGTCCGGCACGCCGCCTACGACCGCACCCGCAAGCAGCAGCGGCTGCAGTACTCCGAGGACCTGGAGACGGTGCCCGGCATCGACATCTCCCAGCCGTTCCAGGACACCGCCGTCGAGGGCGAGGACCGGTCACTGGTCGCGGCGGCGTTCGCGAAGCTGCCCGAGCGTTGGCAGATGGTGCTCTGGCACGTCGAGATCGAGGGCGAGTCCCCGGCGAAGGTCGCTCCGCTGCTGGGGATGACGCCCAACGGCGTGTCCGCGCTGGCCTACCGCGCGAGGGAGGGCCTCAAGCAGGCGTTCCTGCAGGTGCACCTGGGAAACCTGGACGCCGAGCAGGAGCGCTGCCGGGAGAACGTCGAGCGGCTCGGCGCGTGGACGCGCGGTGGCCTGGCGAAGCGGGAGACCTCGCGGGTCGAGGCGCACCTCGACGACTGCGACCGGTGCCGCGCCCTGGCCGCGGAACTCGTGGAGATCAACGGGGCGCTGCGGGTGTTCATCGCTCCCCTGGTGATCGGCAGCGCGACCGCCGCGGGCTACCTCACCGCGGTGGGTGCCGGGAGCGGCGGAGTCGTCGGCGGGGTCGTCAACGCCGTCGGCGGACCGCGACGCGCGGCCGTGTCGGGCGCCGCGCTCGCTGCGGCGCTGGCCGTGCTCGGGCTGGCGCTGGCGGCCAACGAGGAGGAGATCCCGCCGGTCGCCTCCGCACCGCCGCAGCCGTCCGCTCCGCAGCAACCGCAGTCGCCGCCGTCACCGCCCGCTCCCCCGGCGGCTCCGGCCGCCCCGGCTGCGCCGGGAGCCGCGCCGGTGCCCGGACAACCGGCTCCGCAGCCCGGCGTCCAGCAACCGGCGCCGCTGCCACCGCTGCCGATTCCCACGCCCTCCCCGTCGCCCGAGCCGTTCGCCGACGGCACGATGCACGCGGGTGCCGAGCTGCTCGGTCTCGGCGTCGACGCCGACCCGCACCTGCGCATCGAGGACGACGGCATCGACGCGGGCGCGGTCGTGAAGGTGGAGCAGACGTTCCCGCCGGATCGCCTCATCGCCGTCGACGACCTCACCGGCGCCCTGGACATCCTCGGAAACCCCGTGGTCGAGCGCTGAACCCAGTACCCGGTTCGATCCACGGTGGACCCGCCAACCACGTTACGTCGCCGCATGCCGGGCGTCCCGGGACCAAAGCCCCTGGTCGGGGCTCGATGATCCGGTGCTCAATGGCTTGCGGGAACTCCGGCCGCCGGCCGGTGGGCCCGTGCTTCGAGGGGGATGCGGACTCTTCACGACCTCACCCCGCGTCCCCCTCGTCCATCCGCACCGCGCGGAAGCTTCCCGTCACGCGCACTCGCGCTGCTGAGCACGTCCCGGCGACGTGCGCGGCATCTGCGAGAACGCGGAATCCCCTGTGGACACCTGCGGATCAACCGGATCACCAGGTCCCCGATCACCGCGGTATTCCGGGTCCCCGCACCCATCCCAGCGGAAGTCACGTGACCGAGAGCAGCGAGGGCACCTCCACCCGGCCGGTGGTGTCCTCCAGCTCACGGGCTCCGCAGGACATTTGACGGTGGCCGCCGCCGAGCGACCGCCGGTAGCGTTCTCGGGGACCTGACATGGGCGTCTGCTTGAACGGGTCCACCGACACGCGTGGAGAAGGACGGCACCATGGCCGAGTTGCACGTCAGCGAGGAGTTCGACGCGCTCATCGGGCGGATCCGGGCCATCGGCCCGCTGCTGGAGGACAACGCAGAGCACAGCGAGGAGATCGGCAGGCTCAGCGACGAGTCCGCCAAGGCGCTCGTCGACACCGGGATCTTCCGCATCGGGATCCCCGCCGTGCTCGGCGGTTACGAGTTCTCCCCGCGCCAGGCGATGGAGACCATCGCCGAGGTCAGCTACTTCGACGCCTCGGCGGGCTGGTCGTTCATGGCGCTCCAGCTCGCCACCGGCACCACACCGGCCTACCTGGGCTGGGACGTGGTGCACGACCTGTACCCGAACGTCCGAAGAGGACACCACGCGCTCATCGCCGGGCAGGGCACCGAACCCGGCACGGCCGTGAAGACCGAGGGCGGGTACCGGATCAGCGGAGACTGGCAGTTCGCCTCCGGCGTGTCGATGGCCACCCACATCCACGCCGCCGCCCACTGCGCGGAGGAGGACCGCACGCTGGTGTTCACCCTGCCGGTCAAGCAGGTCGCGCTGCAGGACAACTGGGACGTGATGGGACTGCGCGCCACCGGCAGCATCGACTACAGCATCCGCGAGGCGTTCGTGCCCGCGTTCTACGCCTACGAGGCGACCTGCACGTCTCCCCGGATGGGCGGGGCGCTGTACCGGCTGGGGCTGGCCAACATGTCGGGCATCTGCCACGCCGGCTGGGCGCTGGGCGTGGGCCGGCGGATGCTCGACGAGATGCGCGCGCTGGCGGGCGGCAGACCCCGGGCAGCGGTCGACAACCAGCAGTTCCACGCCGAATACGCCCAGGCCGAAGCCAAGTTCCGGGCGGCGCGGGCGTTCGCGTTCGAGACCTGGCAGCAGTGCGAGGACACCCTCGACGACGGCCGCGGCCTGAGCACCGAGCAGGAGACCCTGACCCGGCTGGCGCTGGGCAACGCGACCTCGTCGGTGCACGAGGTGGGCCAGACCGTCTACAGGTGGGCGGGCACGGCGGCACTGCGGCGCAGCGCCCTGCAGCGATTCTTCCGCGATCTGCACGGCGGCACCCAGCACGTGACCTCGGGGCCGGGCGTGCTGCAGAACTGCGGCAAGCTGCTCGCCGGTCTCTCGGACGGTCACTGGCAGTTCCTGGACCTCGTCGAGAGCGACTGACCTGGACCGTGTTCTGCCCAGCTCAGCGGCTAGGTCACGATGTGTGACGGAGGGCGGCCGATCGGGTGCAATCCAGCGGAATTCGGGCGCGCCGGACATCAGCGCTTAACTTCTCCATCGGCCGATGTCAGATTGAGCCCAGCACTTGGGTGCGCGGGCATGCCCACCTCGCCGGCGGTCGACCGAACGGATCAACGATCCCGACGCCGTTCGGGGCAGGCGGGGGAGAGCTCCTGCCCGCGACGGATTAGGATGATCGGCCGCGAGGGGGCGCTGGTTTGAACACCGCACAGGTCCACCGGAAGGCACGGCGCAGGCAGCACTCCCGCGGCAGGCACAACACGCGCCCGACCGCCACCCGCCCCTGGGTGGGGCGCCCGCTGCCCGCTCGCCCCGGCACCTCCCCGATCCGCACGCCGCTGCCGGTCACCCCGGCCGCGCCACCGCCCGAACCTGAGCCCACCCGAGGAAGCACCATGACCGCACGCCACGCCGAGATGATCACGGCGACGCTGTCCATCACCACCTTCCTCGTGGTCGGTGCGATGTGGATCGGCTACTTCTAGCGGCTGACGCGAGTTGAGGCGCGGACGACCAGTTCCGGCTGGAACACCATCTGGCGGTGCCGGATCGGCTCACCGGAGGTTTCGGCGATCAGCAGTTCCGCCGCCGTGCGGCCGAGCTTGCGCGCGGGCTGGCGCACCGAGGTCAGCGGCACCGCCGCGGCCCCGGCGAACTCGATGTCGTCGTAGCCGACGATCGCCATCTCCTCCGGCACCCGCACCCCGGCGGCCACCATCGCCTGCAGCAGGCCCAGCGCGAGCAGATCGTTGGCGCAGAACACGGCCGTCGGGCGCGGGCTCATGCCCAGCAGCCGCGCACCCGCGTCGCGTCCCGACGCGACGTCCAGCGCGGAGGACTCCAGCACCGACAGGTGCGCGCCGGTGCCTTCCAGGGCCGATCGGGCACCCGCTTCGCGGTCCCGGCACTGCGCGAGCATCGACGGGCCGTTGACCATCGCGATCTCGCGGTGCCCGGTCTCGGCCAGGTGGCGCGCCGCCAGCGCTCCCCCGGTCACGTCGTCGACGGCGACCGAACTGCCCTGCACCTCCGGCACGGTGCGGTCGACGAACACGTAGGGAATGCCGCTGCGGGCGAAGGTCCGCAGCCGCTCGCCGGTGGTGTCCACCGGGGACACCAGCAGTCCGCGCACGCGCTGCTCGGCCAGCATCGACAGGTAGGACGACTCCAGGTCGACGCGCTGGCCGCTGTTGCAGGTGATCACGTTGAGCCCGGCATCGTGGGCGGCTTCCTCTGCCCCTCGCGCCAGGTCGACGAAGAACGGGTTGGCCAGGTCCAGCACGAGCAGCGCCATGATGCGGCTGCTGCCGGCGCGCAGCTGCCGAGCCGACTCGTCGCGGACGTAGCCGAGCTCCTCGATCGCCGACTGCACCCGCCGCCGCGTCTCGTCCGACACCAGCTGCGGGCGGTTGACCACATTGGACACCGTGCCGATGGAGACCCCGGCCAGCCGCGCGACGTCCTTGATTCCGACCATGCTCAGACCTCACTCACAGACTTCCGTGAGCCTAGTCCGCCGGAACCGGGCCCGGCGCGCGGCCGGGCCCGGTTCCGCTCACACCTCGCGGGGCATCTCCTTGACCTCGCGGCGCAGGATCTTTCCGGTCGGTCCCTTCGGCAGCTCCGGGACCAGCCAGACCTCGCGCGGGTACTTGTAGGCGGCGATGCGCTGCTTGACGAACTCGCGCAGCTCGTCCTCGGTGGCGTCCTGGCCGGGCTTGAGCGACACGGCCGCGCCGACCTCCTCGCCGAGGTCCGGATGCTTGACCCCGACCACGGCCGCCTCGGCGACGGCCGGGTGCTCGTAGAGCACCTCCTCGACCTCGCGCGGGTAGACGTTGTAGCCGCCGCGGATGATCAGGTCCTTCTTGCGGTCGACGATGAAGAAGTAGCCGTCGGAGTCCTTGGTGGCGATGTCACCGCTGTGGAACCAGCCGTCCTTGATCGCCTCGGCGGTCGCCTCCGGCCGGCCCCAGTAGCCCTTCATCACGTTCTCGCCGCGGATGACGATCTCGCCCGGCTCGTCGAGGCCGACCTCGTTGCCGTCGAGGTCGACGACCTTCATCTCGCAGCCGCGCACCGGCAGCCCGATGGAACCGGGCTTGCGCTCGTAGCCGGGCTGGTTGAACGAGGCCACCGGCGAGGTCTCCGACAGGCCGTAGCCCTCCAGCACGTGGCAGTCGAACTTCGACTCGAAGCCGCGCAGCACCTCCACCGGCATCGCCGAACCACCGGTCGCGCAGGTGCGCAGCGAGCTCATGTCGGCGCCGTCGGCGTCGGGGTGGTTGAGCATCGCGGCGTACATCGTGGGCACGCCCTCGAAGATGGTGACCTTGTCGCGCGGCACGATCTGCAGGGCCTTGGCCGGGTCGAACCGCGGCAGCAGGGTCAGGCACGCGCCGACCAGCACCGAGGTGTTGAGCGCGCAGGTCAGGCCGAAGACGTGGAACAGCGGCAGGCAGCCCATCACCACGTCGTCGGGGGTGAGCTCGAACAGCGTCTCCACGGCCATCTCGGCGTTGGAGGCGAGGTTGTGGTGGGTCAGCTCGGCGCCCTTGGGCTTGCCGGTGGTTCCCGAGGTGTAGAGCAGCACGGCGGTGTCGCCGTCGGTGCGCTCGACGGGTTCGGTGATCGGCTCGCCGCCGAGTTCGATCGGTCCGACCGCGCCCACCACGACTCCCGGGATTCCCACCTCCGCGGCGGCGTCCGGCACCGCGTCGCCGCCACCGTCCCAGCCGTAGACCAGCGACATCTGCGAGTCGCGCAAGTAGTACTCGACCTCGCGGGCCTTGAGCAGCGGGTTCATCGGCACGACGGTCGCGCCTGCCAGCAGTGCGCCGTAGAACAGGATCGGGAAGGCGGGCACGTTCGGCAGCACCAAGCCGACTCGGTCGCCAGGTGAGATGCCGCGTTCCCGCAGGTCACCGGCCACGGCAGCGGCCGAGGCGTGGAGCTGGGCGTAGCTGAGCACGTGCTCGTCGAGACGGACCGCGGGCCGGTCGCCGTGCCGCTGAGCGGACGCGACCAGGTTCGCTGCCAGGTTCGTCATGTTCCGTTCCCGTCGTCGTTGAGGTGTTCGGAGCAGGCGAGATCATCGATCCCCAGCAAATCGTCCATGTTCCGCAGCCCGGTGGCAATCGTTCGGGTGTACATTTCGGTAACACGTAGTCGTCATACCTGCGGCAATGCGCCGAACGGCCGATCCTCGGCGGCTCGGGCGCCTCAGAGGAGCTGGGCGGCCAGTTCGGCGATCGTAGCGGCCTGGAGGTCGAACTCGTCGGCGTCGACCGGCTCGCCGTCGCCTTCCCTGGCGATGTGGGCGGTGGCCATGCCCTGCTCCGCGGCGGCGCGCAGGTCCCACGGGTGCGAGGCCACCATCAGGGCCTGCCCGGGTTCGACGCGCATGAGCTCCAGCGCCTTGCGGTAGACCGACGGGTCCGGCTTGTAGGCGCCGACCAGTTCTGAGGACAGGGCGAACGCCCAGCGCAGGCCGCCGCGACGGGTGATCTCGGCCAGCGCGAGCATCGTGGTGTTGGACAGCGCGACGACGTTGAACCGGTCGGCCAGCGCGCCGACACCGGGCGCGGCGTCGGGCCAGGGCTTGGGCCGCAGTCCTTCCGCGGCGAGCTCGGCCAGCACGTCCTCGCCGAGCGAGACGTCGCTGGCCTTGACGGCGTGCTCCAGGGCCTCGCGGTTGAGCTCGTCCATCGGCCGGTACTCGCCGTCCGACGCCTCAGAGAGCAGCTCGTCGAGCCTGTTCAGCCAGGCGGTCGCGAGCGCGTCGCCCTTCTCCTCCGCTTCACCCGCCTCTCCCAGCGCTTCCTGGACCGCGGTGCGGATCGAACCTCGTTCGTCGACAACGGTTCCCAGGACATCGAAGATCAGCACGGACAGGCGAGAGACATCGAGCGACACCGGGTGATCATGCCTGTTCGCCACGCAAGATCACACCCCTTCGGGTGAACACGGTTCGATCTCGAGTCGGTAGCCGAATCGGCAAAAGGCGGAGGCAACTCGACCACTTCGCTGCTCAGCCGGTCACGACGTGCGGGCGGCGACCTCCAGCAGGGCCCGCATCCGGGTGGTCATGGCCTCGTGCAGCGAGATGGCGGTGCTGGTGCGCTCGACTCCGTCGATGCCGAGGATCTCGTTGGTGATCCGGTGCAGGTCCTGGGTGTCGCGGGCCACGACCTTGATCATCAGGTCGGCGTCACCGGAGGTCGCGTGGATCTCGATCACCTCGGGCAGCTCGCGCAGCGCGGTGGTGGTCACCGGCTGCTTCGTCTGGCTGATCTGCATCGACACGAACGCCACCAGGTCGTAGCCGAGGGCGACCGGGTCGACGCGTCGGCTGAAGTCGCCGATGACCCCGTTGTGGCCCAGCTTGCGCAGCCTCGCGTGCACGGTGTTGCGCGCGACGCCGAGCTCGCGGGACAGGCCGAGGATCGTCAGGTCCGGATCGTCGTCGAGGGCGAGCAGGATTCGGGCGTCGAGGGCGTCGATCTCGTTCACCAGCGGCACGCTCCGGAAGGTCGCCATTCGCCGTGCGCGCTTCGCGCGGGCGAAACCCCAGGTCAGGTGTGGTGCCGAACACATCGGGGAGGAACCGTGTGACGAGCACCCGCAGATTGAGCACTCTGCCACACCAACTCGATCGTTCGCGAATTTTGTCGCAGCCGCGAAGGGCTGTGTTGCCTGCTGTGCTGTGCTGACCCGACCATTTCGAGCATGCCTGCGCAGACCGCGACCCCGACCCCCGCGACCGCACCGACCGGCGCCACCGAGACCCGGCACCCGACCGCGCTGCCGCACACCCGCACCGAGGACGTGCTCGGTCTGCTCACGGGCACCTTCGTGGTCTCGCTCGGCCTGCACCTGCTCAAGTCCAGCCAGATCGTCACCGGTGGAACGGCCGGGCTGTCACTGCTGCTCAGCTACGGGCTGCCGGTGCCCTTCGGGGTGCTGTTCCTCGTGGTCAACCTGCCGTTCATGGCCTTGGCGGTGGCCAAGAAGAGCCGTCGGTTCGCGGTGCGCTCGCTGATCTCGATCGCGCTGGTCTCCGCGTTCGCCCCGCTGCACGCGCAGCTGTTCGGCGCCCTGCACCTGCCGCAGCTCTACGCGGCGGTCTGCGGCAACCTGCTCATCGGCATCGGGCTGCTGATCGTGTTCCGGCACGACTCCAGCCTGGGCGGGTTCAACGTCGTGGCGCTGATCGCCCAGGAACGGCTGCGGTGGCGGGCGGGCTACGTGCAGATGGGTCTGGACGTGCTGGTGATCGCCGCCGCGCTGCTCGTCGTCTCCCCCACCGCGATGCTGATCTCGGCGATGGGCGCGGTGCTGCTCAACGGAGTCCTCGCGCTCAACCACCGCCCAGGGCGCTACCTGGGGGCGTGATCGCGAGCGCGAAAGCGGTGCCGGCGTCGGCGGAGCCGACCGTCGTGCTCGGCTTCGCGCACCGTGGAGCGGATCTTGGAACGTGGTAGTTTTCCCGCGTTGACGAGGCATTGTGCGATCTGCTGCGGAGGCTCGTGTGAGCACCGAACTTCCCGACTTCGACGCCGTCTACCGGGGCGAGTCGCCGGTGACCGAAGACGCGCGCGTGCCGTGGAACATCGGCGTGCCGCAGCCGGCCATCAGCGAGGTCATCGAGCGCGGTGACATCGTCGGGCCTGTCCTCGACGCCGGGTGCGGTGTCGGTGTCACCGCTCGGGAGCTGGCCGCGCGCGGCTTCGAGGTGCTGGGCGTGGACCTGTCCGAGACCGCCATCGCGCAAGCCGAGTCGGCCCGTGACGAACGGCACGCCTCGGCGACGTTCCAGGTCGGCGACATCACCGAGCTCTCCGGCCACGACGGGCACTTCGGCACGGTCATCGACAGCACCCTGTTCCACTCCATGCCCGTCGAGAGCCGCGCCGCCTACGTCGCCGCCATCGCTCGTGCGGCCCGCGCGGGCGCGAGGTTGTACATGCTGGTGTTCGACAAGGGCGCGTTCCCGGAAGGCGGCGGACCCAACGCCGTGGACGCCGACGAACTGCGCGCGGCGGTCGCCGAGCACTGGACGATCGACTCCATCGAGCCCAGCACCATCGCCGGTTTCCTCCCCGCCGGGGTCGGCGCCCACCACCCGGCCGACGAGGCCGGGCGGTCGCTCGTACCGGCCCACTTCCTCACCGCGCACCGCTGATCCGGTCCCGGTCGTGACCCCGAACCAGCACTCCTCGGGTGCTCCGCTGGCACGGCGGTTGGGCACCGTCGATGCGACCGCGATCGGGCTGGGCTCGATGCTGGGCGCCGGGGTGTTCGCGGTGTTCGCCCCCGCCGCTGCCGCCGCCGGTAGTGGTCTGCTGTTCGCACTGGTCATCGCCGGGTTCATCGCCTACTGCAACGCCACGAGCTCGGCCCAGCTGGCGGCGGTCCACCCGGCTTCGGGCGGCACCTACGTCTACGGCCGCGTCCGGCTGGGCCACTGGTGGGGTTTCACCGCCGGGTGGGGTTTCGTGATCGGCAAGACGGCCAGCTGCGCGGCGATGGCCCTGACCTTCGCCGCCTACGCCGCACCGGGTTTCGAGCGACCGGCCGCCGCGCTGGCGGTCGCGGTGCTCGCGGCCGTGAACTGCGTGGGCATCACCCGCACCGCCGCGCTGACCCGGATCCTGCTGGTGCTGGTGCTGTTCGTGCTCGCCGGTTCGGCCGCGCTGCTCTACCCGTCCACCGGGCCCATCAGTGCGCACGACTGGCTGCCGCACGGGCCGCTGGGCGTGCTGCAGGCGTCCGGCCTGCTGTTCTTCGCCTTCGCCGGGTACGCCCGCATCGCCACGCTCGGCGAAGAGGTCCGCGACCCGGCGCGCACCATCCCGCGGGCGATCCTGCTGGCCCTGCCGATCGCCGCCGTGACCTACGGCGTCGTCGGGCTCGCCGTGCTGCTGGTGCTCGGCCCGCACGCGCTGGCCGCCAGCACCGCGCCGATCGCCGACGCGCTCACCGCGGCCGGGTACGCGCAGCTGACGCCGGTGGTGCGGATCGGCGCGGCAGCGGCAAGCCTCGGCGCGCTGCTCGCGCTGATCGCCGGCGTCGGGCGCACCGGGCTGGCGATGGCCCGCGAGGGAGACCTGCCGCGCTACCTCGCCGCGGTGCACCCGCGCTTCCAGGTCCCGCACCACGCCGAGCTGACCGTCGCCGCGGTGGTGATCGTGCTCGTGATCACCACCGATCTGCGCGGGGCGATCGGGTTCTCCAGCTTCGGCGTGCTGGTGTACTACGCGATCGCCAACGCCTCCGCCTTCACCCAGCCACCGGCCGAGCGCCGGTGGCCGAAGGCGCTCAACGCCGCCGGGCTGGCGGGGTGCCTGCTGCTGGCCGCGACGTTGCCCTGGACCTCGGTGGTGGCCGGGCTGGCGGTGTTCGCCGTCGGGCTCGGGCTTCGCCTGCTCAGCAGGGCACGCTCGGGCTGATGTCCGCGTTCAACCTCCTTCGCAGCTCGCCGGCCTCCGGAGCGTCGAGCTCCTCGTAGATCCGCACCGCCGTGCGCCAGTGGCGGGTGGCCGATTCCCGCCTGCCCGCCGCGTCGTGCAGATCGCCGAGCCCGGCGTGGGCGCGCGCCCGCACGTAGTGGCTGCACCCGCTGTCGGCCACGCGAAGGGCGTGCTGGTGGCAGCGGGCGGCTTCCGCCTCGTCGCCCATCGCCGCGTGCGTCTCGGCCAGCGCGGTGAGCGCGATCGCCTCCAGGTTCGCCGACCGCATCCGGCGCGCGAAGACCAGTGCCGCGCGGTGGCTCTCCAGCGCCTGGGGGTGGTCCCCGAGGCACCGGCGGATGGTTCCCAGCCGGTGCAACGTCATGCCTTCGAGGAACCGGAACTTGCTGCGGCGGGCGAGCACCAGCGCGCGCTCGGCGTGATCGGTCGCCTCGGCGAACCGGTTGAGGTCCCGGTAGAGGCCTGCCAGCGCGTAGGACGCGTCGGCCTCGGCCGGGCGGTACCCGTGCGCCGCGGCGACCCGCGAGGCTTCTCGCAAGCACTCCAGCGACTCCTCGTGCCGCCCCCACCGGCGGTGCAGCCGCCCGAGGCAGATCATCGGCCGCAGCCCCAGCAAGCGCAGCCCGGCCTGCTGGTAGAGCCGCGTGGAACGGCGCAGGTGATCGAGCGCCAGCTCGGTGTGCCCGGTGAACACGCACACCTCCCCCAGGCTCTGCAGCACGGCCGCGATCCCGGCAGGCCCCACCGCCTTGCGCAGCGCCCGTTCCAGCAGTTCGCGGGCCGTCGCGAAGTCGTTGCGACGGCAGTGCGCCACACCCAGTCCGCGCAGCGCGATGCCCTCGCCGACCCGATCGCCGCGCCGCACGGCGATCTCCAGCGCCTTGCCGTGGAGCCGGCGGGCCGCGTCGACGTGCCAGCCGAAGTCGAGCGCCGCGTCCAGCACGATGGCGAATTCGACCGCGTACTGCTCGAATTCGCCGTCGACCAGCTCGGCGATGCGCACCATGGTGTCGCGCTTGTCGTCGAGCCAGCGGGCCGCGTCCTCGTGGTCGCGGATCGGCGGCGCGGGGAACGCGAGTTCCGGCGACGGTAGCGAGCCCGGGGCGAGGAATCCCGACGCGGTCGTGGCGACCTGCAGGTAGTAGTCGTAGAGCCGCCGCAGCGCTTCCCGCCGCTCGGCGGCGTTCTCGGTGGTGCTGGCCAGCTCGGCGGCGTAGGTCGCCAGCAGGTCGTGCAGCCGGACCCGCTTGCCCGCGACCTCCTCCACCAGGTGCGCGCGCACCAGTTCGGCCAGCCCCCGGCGGATCACGCGGACGTCGTCCTGCCCTGCCAGCGCGGCCAGCGAGTAGGCGTCCATCTCCTCGCCGGGGTGCAGTCCGAGCATCCGGAACAACTTCGCCTCGGCCACCGACAGGTTCCGGTAGGACGCGGCGAAGATGGTGCGCACCGACGCCTGCGGGTCACCGCTGTCGAGCAGGTCCAGACGCGCCTGGGCGCAACCGAATTCGGCGATGGTCTGGCTGATGCCGCGGTTGCGGTGCCGCCGCACCCGTTCCGCCGCGATGCGCAGCGCCAGCGGCAACCGCGCGCAGCACTCGATGAGCTCGTCCACGGCGCCCTCGTCGGTGACCAGGTCGCCCAGCAGTTCCTTGAGCAGCAGTCGCGCCTCGTCGGCGGTCATCCGGTCCAGCTCGACCAGGTGCGCTCCGTGCCCGACGAGCAGTCCGTCGAGCTGGTGGCGGCTGGTGACCACCACCGCGCAGTCGGAGTTGCCGGGCAGCAGCGGACGCACCTGCTCGGCGCTGGCGGCGTTGTCCAGCACCAGCAGCACGCGCTTGCCGTCGAGGAGGCTGCGCAGCCGCGCGCCGCGCTCGGCCGGGTCCAGCGGTACGTCCTTGCCGTCCACGCCCAGCGCCCGCAGCCACCCGGCCAGCACGTCGCCGGGTTCAGCCGGTGTCCCGGTGCCGAACCCGCGCAGATCGGTGTAGAGCTGACCGTCGGGGAAGCGGGTTTTGACCCGGTGCGCCCAGCGCAGCGCCAGCGAGGTCTTGCCGGCTCCGGCCGTGCCGACGATGACCGCGATCGGGATCGCGCGGGACCTGGCGTCGAGCATCGCGTCCAGCTCGGACAGCGGGAGTTCGCGGCCGACGAAATCCGTTGCGCTGTGCGGCAGCTGGGCGGGGACCTGCGTCGCTCCCACGATCTCGATCGCTTCGCCAGCGCGGATCTGGTCGTGCAGGGCGCGCAGTTCCGGCCCCGGGTCCAGGCCGAGCTCGTCGTTGAGCACCTCGCACGCGTGCTGGTAGGCCGACAGCGCCTCGGCCTGCCGTCCGCTGCGGTAGAGCGCGAGCATCAGCAGGCCGTGCAACCGCTCTCGCAGGGGGTTGCGGTGCACCGCATCGAGCAGTTCGCCCGCGACGGCCTCGTGCCGACCGGCCCGCAGCTCGGCGGCGTAGCACTCCTCCACGGCCAGCGACCGCTGCTCGGTGAGCCTTTCGACGACGGCGTCAACGTCGGGCAGGTCGACCTCCTGGTACGGCCTGCCCCGCCACAGGCTCAGCGCGCGCCGCAGCAGCCCGGCCGCACAGGTCGGATCCGGCTCGCCGGCCGCTTCGTCGAGCAGCCCCGCGAAGATCGCCGCGTCGAGCTCTCCCTTCTCGACCCGCAGGCAGTAACCACCGGGTCCGTAGGTCAGCCGGTCGGGGTCGTCGAGTTCCCGGCGCAGCCGGTGAACGTGCACTTGGAGCCGGCTCGCCCCGTGCTCGTCCGGCTCACCCCAAAGCGCTTCCAACAGGACGGTGACCGGCACCGGTTCGTTGGCGTGGGCGAGCAGGACCGCCAGCAGGCCGCGCCGCAGCGCACCCGTCAGCGGTGCCGCTCTGTCCCCGTCGAACATCCGGACCGGTCCAAGAACTTCGAACCGCATCTCGCTTCCCCCAGAAATCCACAAACGATCAATCGTGCCGCACTTCGCCCGTTCGCCGCTGCCTCCGGAAAGCGGCGAGAAAGGCACGCCGCGCACATTGACCGCACATCGTCGGCCAACTCAACGAGAAGCACTCCAATGAGTGATACCGACTACCTGTTCGATGCAAGCTCGGATTTCGGAATAGGAGCGCGAATGGCCGAGTGACAACAGCTCATCAGCGAATGGAACGACATTCCGAGAACCCGAACCGCTCGCGACGACGCGACGACCGGGGCTGCGGGAACGTCAACCTGAATCGGCCTCACGGGCCGGGTTGTGCTCGCATCCGACCTGCTGGCGAGGCAGGTCGGTCCACGCGGCGTCTCCTACACGCGTGGCCAGAAAATACGATGATCCATCGCTACACCCCCCAGGTGTTCGCGTAGCTTCTTCCCCCAGAGCACGGTGGTTGAACCACCGGCATCGGTTCCGATGATGACCGTTCCCCCGAACAGCGCACAAGCTCCCGGGCCGAACAATTTTCGACGCTTGCCGTCGCCGCCATTCTGACCTGGCGAAACTCTGTGCGAATTGCCGGATCTCAATTCGCTCCGACACGCCGAGGCCGTGTCGGACCTCGTGTGCGGACCACTTCCGAACGACAGATCGGTGGTGAGGCGGCCCCCTCATCCGCCTCACCACCGCGTGCCGAGAATACGGCGCGCGACAGGTCGTTGCGAACTCAAACACCCCTGCCACCAGCGTGCTTTCCCCCACTCGCGATCTGCCGCGGCCACCCGGTTGGGTTAATGTCAACAACATGAACCGCACGCCAACCACGCCTGCCGAGGCTTTCGCGACACTCATGGAAGGCAACCAGCGCTTCGTCGAGAGCACGCGGCTGCATCCGCACCAGGACGCCGATCACCGCGCCTCCCTGGCGCCGGGCCAGACCCCGTTCGCGGTGCTGTTCGGCTGCTCCGACTCCCGCCTCGCAGCGGAGATCATCTTCGACCGCGGCCTGGGCGACCTGTTCGTCGTGCGCACCGCCGGTCAGGTGACCGGTTCGGAGGTGCTGGGCAGCATCGAGTACGGCGTGGGAGTGCTGGGCGCTCCTCTGATCGTGGTGCTCGGCCACGACTCCTGCGGCGCGGTCGTCGCGGCGCGGCAGGCGGTGGTGGAGGGTTCGAACCCGCCCGGATACCTGCGCGACATCGTCGAGCGGGTCACCCCGAGCGTGCTGGCCGCCAGGGCCGCCGGTGAGGACGAGGTCGACGGCATCGTCGACGTCCACATCCAGCGCACCTGCGAGCTGCTGCTCGAGCGCTCCTCGCTGCTGGCCGACGAGGTCGCCGCCGGCCGCTGCGCCGTGGCGGGCCTGTCCTACCGGTTGGCCGACGGCACGGTTCGCGTGGTGTCCAGCCACGGCCCCCTGGAGCGCACCGCGGCCTAGCGGCACCGGCCACTGTGGATGATGATCGCGGTGGCCGTTCTCGGGAAGCCGGTCTCCTCGTCAAGCGTTAGCCTGCGATGGCACGTGCTTGGCGAAAGGAACCGGCCGCGTGAGCTTCCAGCCCCGTCGAGTGCTCCTGATCAGCGCCACCATCGGTGAGGGCCACAACGCGACCGCTCGTGCCGTCGAAGAGGCGGCCCGCGAGGTCTGGCCCGACTGCGAGGTGGTGTGGCTCGACGCGCTCCGCATCATGGGCCGCTGGGTTCCCGGGGCGTTCAACTGGATCTACGTCACCAACGTGGAATCCACGCCGTGGCTCTACGACTTCTTCTACGACTCGCTGTGGCGCTACCGGTGGTTCGCCAACGCCTCGCGGCGCTTCGTCGGCGCCTGGTGCGGTCCGCTGCTGCGCCGCGAGATCCACCGGGTCGACCCTGACCTGATCGTGTCCACCTACCCGCTGGGAACGGCGGGGCTGGACTGGATGCGGCGGCACGGCGAACTCGACCTCCCGGTCTCGGCGGTCGTGTCGGACTTCGCGCCGCACCCGTTCTGGGTCTACCCGGAAGCCGATCTGCACTACGTGATGAGTGAGGCGAGCCTGCGCGCGATGCACCGCGCCGAGCCCGAGGCGGTCGGCGCGGTGTCCGTGCCGCCGGTGCGGCACGACTTCCAGCCCCGCGATCGCACCGAGGCGCGAGCCGAGTTCGGATTCCCGGAGGCCGGGTTCACGGCGCTGATCTCGTGCGGTGCGATGAGCTTCGGCGCGGTGGAGCGCGCCATCGACGCGGCGCTGCGGGTCGAGGGTCTCGCCCGGGTGCTCGTGGTGTGCGGGCGCAACGAGGCGTTGCAGGAGCGCTTGCTCGCCCGGGGCGAGCAGCGGCTGGTGCCGCTGGGCTGGGTCGAGGACATGCCCGGCCTGATGGCCTGCTCGGACGTGGTGATCACCAACGCCGGTGGCGCCACGGCGCTGGAGGCGCTGGCTTGCGGGCGCGCGGTGCTGATGTTCGAGCCGATCGCCGGTCACGGCCGGGCCAATGCCGAGCTGATGGCCGATGCGGGTCTGGCCGAGCTGTGCCCGAAGGAGTCGCAGCTGACCGCGACGCTGCGCCGCTGGGTCGCCGACCCGCAGGAGGTCGGCGAACGGGAGGAGCGGACGCTCAAGCACAGCCGGTCGGCGGAGTTCGCCGATCAGGTCGCGGCGTTGGCCGACCTGCCCCGCCACCACGGCCCTCGCCGGTTGCGGGCGCAGGACGCCTTCTTCGTCTACGCCACCACACCTGAGGTGTCGCAGCAGACCGGGGCCATCCTGCGCTTGGCGCCGTCGCCGGATTCAGCACAGGTGTGGTGCGAACACTTCGCGCGCCGCATCCAGGACTGCGCGCCGCACCTGCCGATGCTGACCCGCAGGCTGGTCACCCCTGCGGGCCGTCGTCCACAGTGGAGGCACGCTGGACCGCTCGATCCCGCACTGCACCTCGGCGTGCGCGAGCTCGGCTCCGAACAGGACGCCGAGGGGCTCACGAGCGAGTTCTTCTCGACACCGGTGCGCACCGACCGGCCGCCGTGGGAGCTGCGCCTGCTGCACGACGCGGCCACCGGGCGGGCGACCCTGCTGGCCAAGATGCACCACTCCCTCGGTGACGGTCTGGCCGTCACCAACGCGCTGATCCGGCTGCTCTGCGACGGCCACCACCCCGCTTCGGCCCCGAGCGCGAGCGGGCGGTCGTGGACGCGGCGGGCCCCGGTGGTGATGCGCGGACTCCTCGGCCTGGCCACCTCCGCCGGTGCGACCAACCCCGCCTGGACCGGGCGGAGCTCGCACGCCCGCAGCTTCGGCCACCTCACGCTGCCGGCCGTGCAAGTCCGCGCCCGCGCGCGTGATCACGGGGTGACCAGCAGCGCCCTGCTCATCGGGCTGGTCGCCGAGGCGCTGCACCGGGCACTGGGCGAGCAGCGAGGCGAGGCGCGGTTCCGGGTGATGGTTCCGCGCACGGCCCGCACCGGGCGGGACGGCGCGGGTACCGCCGCTCCGGGCAACCACACGCATTCGCTGTCGGTGGACCTCCCGGTCGGCCCGATGCCGCTGGTGTGGCGGATCCGCGCGGTCGCCGACGCGCTCGCCGAACCCGACCACAGCGGACAGCCCGAGGCCGCGGGCGCGGTGCTGGCCGGGCTCGGCCTGCTGCCCGCCCCGGTGCACGCGTGGATCGTGCGGCGCATCTACGGACGCCGGTTCTTCAACGCGGTGGTCTCGGTGATGCCGGGCCAGCGGCGGCCCGCCCACATCAACGGGACCAGGCTCAGCCAGGTGCTGCCGGTGCTGTCGCTGGCCGACGGCGTGGGCGTGGCGATCGGGGCGATCGGATGGGGCGAGGAGTTCGGCTTCGGCATCACCACCGATCCCGGTCTCGCACCCGACGCAGGGCGGTTGACCGCGCACCTGCGGGAGGCGTTCGACGAGCTGCGGGAGAGGCGTTGACCTCCGGGACGGTGCTGGGCGTCGCGGTGCCGGCCGCGGTGATCGGTGCCGCCAGCTTCGGGATGGCCAGCGCGATCCAGCACCGCGTCACCAAGCAGGTCCCGGAAGTCGCCACGTTCAGCCCGCGGATGCTGTGGGACCTGGTGCGCAAGCCGATCTGGGTGTTGAGCATCGGCACCGTGATCGTCGGGTTGTCGCTCCAGGTGGTGGCGCTGGCGTTCGGTCCGCTGGTGCTGGTGCAGCCGCTGCTGGTGACCTCGGTGCTGTTCGGCGCGGCGTTCGCGGCGTGGCTGGCGGGCAGGCGGATGGACCTGGTTCTCGCGCTCGGCGCGCTGTCGTGCGCGGGCGGGTTGGCGGCGTTCCTGCTCCTGGCCCGGCCATCCGGTCAGGGCAGCGAGTTCACCGGGGCGCCCGTCCTGCCGCTGGCGCTGGGGATGGGACTGCTGGTGGTCGCCTCGCTGCTGGCGGCCCGGTGGCTTCCCGGCGAGTTCGGCGTGGTCGGACTCGCTGTGGCCACCGGGGTGTTCTACGGGGTCACGGCAGGGCTGATGCGGGTGGTGGCCGGGCAGTTCCGCACCGGCGGGATCGTCGAGCCCTTCGGGCACTGGACGTTGTACGTGGTGTGCGTGATCGGGCCGATGGGTTTCCTGCTCAGCCAGCAGACCTTCCAGCGCGGCCGGTTGATGTCGCCGTCGCTGGCGGTGATCACCACGGTCGATCCGCTGGTGGCGGCGGCGATCGGGGTGAGCTGGCTGGGTGAGCGCATCGAGTCCTCCCCCACCATCCTGGCCGGCGAAGCGGTCGCGGCCGCCCTCATGATCGGAGGCATCGCCGTGCTGGCCCGGCGCAGCGAGCAGATCGGCCGCGAGCTGGCCGCCCGGGAGGGCAGCGACTCGTGGGGGTGAACTCGGCACTGGTCACCGGCGCGTCCTCGGGCATCGGCGCGGCCACCGCACTCCGGCTCGCGGCCGACGGCTGGCAGGTCGTGCTGACCGGGCGTGACCGCAAGCGTCTGGAGGCGCTGGCCGAGCGCACCGGAGGCGAGTCGCTCGCCGCGGACCTGACCACCGACGACGGGCTGCGGCAGGTGGCGGACGCGGCGCGCGGGGTCGATCTGCTGGTGCACAGCGCCGGGATCGGCTGGGCGGGAGCGTTCGCCGACATGCCACCGGAGCGCATCGACGAGCTCGTCGAGCTGAACCTGACCGTTCCGATGCGGCTGACGCGCGCGGTCCTGCCTCCGCGGGTGGCGTTCGTGGCCTCGGTCGCCGCGGTGGGCGTCCGCGACGAGGACGTCTACTCGGCCACCAAGGCGGGGTTGCGAGCCTTCGCCGCGAGCCTGCGCTACCGGGACATCACCACGACGACGGTGTTCCCCGGCGCGGTGCGCACGCCGTTCTTCCACGGCCGCCACTACCGGCGCCGGTTCCCGCGCATGGTCGAGCCGCAACGGGTCGCCGACGCGCTGGTGGACGCGGTGGCGCGCGGCCGCGCGGAGGTCTTCGTACCGCGCTGGCTGACCGCGGCCGACCGGGTCCACGGCGCGCTGCCCGGTGTCTTCCACCACCTCGCCCGCAGGTTCGGCTGACTCCCCGCCGGTCGATCACGGGGCGGTTTTGGTCCGAACCGATCGATGTTCCTTTTGCCCGGTCAACTCGGACCAAAAACGCCGCCAGCTCCTAGCCGCGCATTGCTCGGAGGGATTCCTTGAGCGAGCCGATGGTGGCCAGGACCGACGTGGGTTCGTAGCCGCAGTGGGCCATGCAGTTCGCGCAGCGCGGGTCGTTGCCGCGGCCGTAGGCCTCCCAGTCGGTGTCCTCCAGCAGCTCCCGGTAGGTGCTCGCGTAGCCGTCGCTCATCAGGTAGCAGGGTCGCTGCCAGCCGTAGAGCGAGTACGACGGGATGGCCCACGCCGTGCAACCGAAGTCGATCTTGCCTTCCAGGAAGTCCAGGAACAGCGGCGAGTGGTTGAAGCGCCACCTCTTCCGCCGCCCGTCGGCGAAGACCTTCTTGAATAGCTCGCGGGTCTCGGTCACGCCGAGGAAGTGCTCCTGGTCCGGAGCCTTGTCGTAGGCGTAGGCCGGCGAGAGCATCATCTGGTCGACCTTGAGGTCGTTGTTGAGGTAGTCGAGCACCTCGATCACCGACTGCGGCGTGTCGGTGGTGAAGAAGGTCGAGTTCGTGGTCACCCGGAATCCGCGCCGCTGGGCGTCTTCGACGTTGTCCACGGCCTGGGCGAACACGCCCTTCTTGCACACCGAGGCGTCGTGGCGCTCCTCCATCCCGTCAATGTGCACGGCGAAGGAGAAGTACGGCGAGGGCTCGAACTCGTCGATCTTGCGCGGCATCAGCAGCGCGTTGGTGCACAGGTAGACGAACTTCTTGCGCTTGACCAGTTCCTTGACCAGCACGTCGATCTCGGGGTGCATCAGCGGTTCGCCCCCGGCGATGGACACCACCGGGGCACCGCACTCCTCGACCGCTGCCAGCGCCTGCTCGACCGGCATCCGCTGCTTGAGCACGTTCGCCGGGTGCTGGATCTTCCCGCACCCCGCGCAGGCCAGGTTGCAGGCGAACAGCGGCTCCAGCTCCAGGGTGAGCGCGAACTTCTCGCGCCGGGCCAGCTTCTGCTTCATCAGGTACGCACCGACGCGAACCGCCTGGCGCACGGGAATCCCCATGGTTACAACGCCTCCTCACAGGTCGTGCGAAGTTCCGGTGGGATGTGGCGGCCCCACCGCCGCAGGCACGAACCCACGGCGTGCAGCCGCGCCAGCCCGGACATCGCCCGGTGGACGGTTCCGGGCCGCAGCAGGGGTTGCTGCGCGGTGTCGACCACGACGCGCACGACCGCCAGCGGCCGGTGCCCCGCGGCTTGTGCCAGCACCGCCGATTCCATGTCCACCGCGAGCGCCCCGGTGGCGGCGAGCTCGGCGCGGCGCTGACCGCGGACCAGCGCGTCGGCGGTCACGACGGGCCCGCAGCGCACCGGGAACCCGCTGCGCGTGAGTTCGGCGGCCAGCGAGTGGGCCGTGTCGCAGCGCAGCACCTCGCGGTGTCCGCGCAGTTCGTCGGCGACGATCACGTCCCCGCTGCGCACCTCCGGTGACAGCCCTCCCGCCAGGCCGGCGATCACCAGGACGTCGAAGTCGGCGGCCAGCAGCCGGACCGCGCTGCTCGCGCTGCGGCGCAGCCCGTACCCGGTGCGGCGCACCGTCACCGAATCGGCCCCGAGCCCGGCGGTGCGCAGAGCCTCCTGGGCGGTCGCGGCCCCGCCCAGGGCGGAGCGCAGCGCGCTCGCCTCCAGTCGCATCGGCGCGCAGATCAGCATCCTCGTCGACATGTCACTCCCCGTCCCGCAGGTAGCGCCCGAGCGCGTTCAGCGGGAAGATCACCCGGTACAGGTGGTAGTTGATGTAGAAGTCCCCGGGGAACCCGGTCCCGGTGAACTGGGGTTCGTCCCAACCGCCGTCGGCGCGCTGGCTTCGGGCCAGGTAGCCGATCCCGCGGCGCACCGCGTGGGTGTCGTGCCTGCCCACGGCCAGCAGCGCCATCAGCGCCCATCCCGTCTGGGACGCCGTGGAGGTGCCTCGTCCGATCCACTGTGGATCGTCGTAGGAGCGCAGGTCCTCACCCCAGCCGCCGTCGTCGTTCTGGTGGTTCTCCAGCCAGCGCACGGCGTCCCGCAACGCGCGGTGCTGGCGGTCCACTCCGGCCGCGACCAGGGCGGGCACGACGGCACCGGTGCCGTAGACGTGGTTGGCGCCCCACCGCCCGAACCACGATCCGTCGCGCTCCTGGTTGGACAGCAGCCACTTCACCCCGCCGCGCAGCACCTCGTCCTGCTCTCCGAGGACGGCCAGCGCCTCCACCACGTGCGCGGTGACGTCGGCCGACGGCGGGTCGATGACCTCGCCGAAGTCGCAGAACGGAAGCTTGCGCACCAGCTGCCGGGTGTTGTCGGCGTCGAACGCGGCCCAGCCGCCGTCCTTCGACCGCATCCCGCGCAACCAGCGGACACCGCGGGCGATCGCACCGCGCACGGCCTCGGAGTCGGGGTGCTCGACGCGGTTGAGCGCGAGCAGCACCTCGGCGGTGTCGTCGATGTCGGGGTAGCCGTCGTTGTCGAACTCGAACGCCCAGCCTCCCCCGGCGGGCAACTCCGGGCGCTTGACCGACCAGTCACCCTTGATCCGGATCTCCTCGGCCAGCAGGTAGTCCACCGCTCGCCGCAGCGACGGGTGGTCGGCGGGAACACCGGCATCGCGCAGCGCCTGCACGCCCAGCACCGTGTCCCACACCGGCGACTGGCACGCCTCCAACCTGCGGACGGTGCCCTCGGGCGTCTGCTCGCGGATCAGGAACCGCTCCAAGCCGCCGAGTCCCTTGGCGATCACCGGGTGGTTCATCGGGTAGCCGAGCAGGTGCAGCGCCAGGATCGAGTACACCCACGGCGGCTGGATGCCGCCCCAGGAACCGTCGGCCTCCTGACGCGCCACGATCCACTCGGCCGCGCGCCGCATCGCGTGCGTGCGCAGCGATTTCACCGGTCGGCGGTGGTATCGGTGCAGCACGCGGTCGAGGGCGTGGAAGCCGTAGCCCCAGGACCACTCGCGCTTCGGTGGCACCGCAGGCCGCCCGGTGCGCAGCTCCCGCAGGTTGATGCCCAGGTCGCGGCGGGGGCGCATGGTGCACACCACGGTCAGCGGCACCACGGTCTGACGGGCCCAGCACGCCCAGTCGGAGACGTTGAGCGGGCACCACTCGGGCAGCAGCACCACTTCCGGTGGCATGGCGGGCAGGTCGTCCCAGGACCACTCGCCGAACAGCGCGAGCCAGATCCGGGTGAACACCCGTGTTCCCTCCAGGCCACCGCTGGCCAGGATCCAGTCCCGGGCGGCCCGCATGTGCGCGGCGTCGACATCGTCACCGGCGAGTTTGAGGGCCGCGTAGGCCTCGACCGTGGTGGACAGGTCGCCGGGGCCGCCGTAGAAGTTCGCCCAGGTGCCGTCCTCGCGCTGCTGGGAGCGGATCCAGCGGGCGGTCTGCGCGGTTTCCGCGGTGGTCCGGATGCCGAGGAACTGCCGCAGCAGCAGGTCCTCGACGTCCATGGTCACGTTGGTCTCGAGCTCGCCCTTCCACCAGCCTTCCGGGCTCTGCAGCGACAGCAGGTGGTCGCGGGCGGCCAGCGCCGCCGTCCGGGCGTCGGCTCGCGCCGCTCCCTGGCTGGGGATCTGGGCGGCGGCGGTGGCCGATCGCGTGGGCTGTTGCAGCTGTTCGGTCAAAGCTTCCTCCGTACGATGAATTCGGCGAGCTCTCCCAGTGCCGCGGTGTCGCCCAGCGATCCGACTTCCAGCTGCGCCTCCGCGAGTTCGAGCCGGCGGCGGCACTCCTGCCGCGTCCACTCCTCCGATCCGGCGCGCCGCACCATCTCGGCGGCTTCGCACAGCTGCGTCTCGGTGAGCTGCTCGGGCTGCTCGTAGAGCTCCCAGAGCCGCTCGCCCGCCGCTGTACCGGAGGTCAGGGCGTGGACCACCGGGACCGACTTCTTGCGGGTGCGCAGGTCCGACAGCACCGGTTTGCCGGTGACCTCCGGGTCTCCCCACAGGCCCAGCAGGTCGTCGACCAGCTGGAACGCCATCCCCAGCTCGGTGCCGTAGGCGTGCAGGGCGCGGACGCTCTCGCGCGGAGCGCCGACGCTCAGCGGCCCGATGGAGCAGGCGCAGGCCAGCAGCGCGGCGGTCTTGTCGTGCGCCATGCTCAGGCATTCGGTGAGGTCGACGTCCTGGCGGCGTTCGAAGCCGAGATCGGCGGTCTGCCCGGCGATGAGCACCCGTGCCGTCGTCAGCAGCGAGCGCACCGCCACCGCCGCGTTGGGGGCGTCGGATTCCAGCAGGACCTCCGGTGCCACGGCCAGCAGCGCGTCACCGGCCAGGATCGCCGCGGAGGATCCGAAGACCGTCCAGGCGGTGGGCCGGTGCCTGCGGGAGGTGTCGCCGTCCATCACGTCGTCGTGCAGCAGCGAGAAGTTGTGCACCAGCTCCACCGCCGCCGCCGACGGTACGGCGAGTTCTGCTGCACCGCAGGCAATTTCGGTCGCGGCGAGGGCCATCGCGGGACGCAGCGCCTTGCCGCCCGCGTCGGTCGGCGCACCGTCCACGCCGGTCCAGCCGAAGTGGTACTCGCCGACCCGCCGGGTCTCGGCGTCCAGCCGCGCGACCGCCGAGCGCAGCGTCGGTTCCACCAGCTCCCGCGCTGTGCGCAGGGCCGGAGGCAGCAGTGTGGTCATGCCGTCACCTCCACGCTCGTTCGCGATCGCAGTTCGGCCTCGACCACTTCGGCGGCGCGGATGCCGCTGCGGACCGCGCCTTCGGTGGTGTCCGGCCAGCCGGTTGCCGTCCACGCACCGGCGAGCACCAGACCGGGGACATCGGTGATCGCCGAGGGTCGGAGAGCCGCGCTGCCGGGGGCTTGCCGGAAGGTGGCGTGGGGTTCGCGGGTGACGAAGAAGTCCAGCAGCTCCGCCTTCCCGACCGCGGGGAACAGCTCGCGCAGCGCCGGGAGGAAGGTCTCGCGCAGGTCCTCGGTCCGCATCCCGATCTCCTGCTGCGCGGCGGACTGCGACAGCGCCAGGTACTGACCTCGGCCGGCACCGGAGATGCGGGTGCGGTCGAAGACCCACTGCACGGGCGAGTCGACCACTGCGGCCATCTCGTGATCGGTGACCGGTCGGTCGAAGTGGGCGTGCACGTTGACGATCGGCGAGGAGGACAACCGGGACCACTCAGCGGAGCCGCGCACGGGCAGCTCGTCGACGAGAGCTGCCGCAGCCGGGTGCGCGGTGGCCACCACGACGGAGTCCGCGTCGAGCACGCTCGCGCCGGCCTGCTCCTCGACTGGGACTTGGAAGCCCTTCGGCCCGCGGCGGATCGCGCGTGCCTTGCACCGGAGCCGGACGTCGACGCCCGCTGCGAGCAGGGTGCGTCGCCCGGCCTCGCCGTGCAGTTCGGAGAGCGGCCGCTGCGGGACTCCGATGTCGCAGGCGTCGGCGGTGTCGAGCAACCCGGTGCGGAACACCTTGGCGGCCAGTGCCATCGAGGCGTCGTCGGGTTGGGCGTTGAGCGCGGCCACGCCCAGCAGACCCCACAGCGCCTCGACCGCGCGCGGCGTCTCTCCCCGATCGCGCAACCACTTCCCGAGGCTCTGCTCGTCGATCGCCGGGTCCGCCGGGTCGATGCCGCGCAGCGCGAGCGCGGTCCGCGCCGCCCGGACCCGCTGCGCCCAGTTCAACCGCCGGTAGCTCAGCAGCGCCGGGGCGAGGTGCGCGGGAGCGCGCAGGTTCCAGCGGCTCAACGACGCCGGTGCCGCACCCGGGCTGAGCACCGGGACGCCGAACCGCTGCTGCATCCGGATCCCGTCGGTCGCGCCGAACCTGCGCAGCAGGTCGAGGTAGGCGGTGTAGCAGCGCAGCAGCACGTGCTGGCCGGTGTCGACGAGCAGGTCTCCGCGCGCGAACGAGTAAGTCGCCCCGCCGAGCCGGGGCCTCGCCTCCAGCAGCCGCACCGAGTGCCCGCGCTCCCGGCAGTCCAGGGCAGCGGCCATGCCGGCGAGCCCGCCGCCGATGACCACCACGGACCCGCGGTTCACGGCGTCATCCCGGCCAGCGAGCGGGCAGCGACTCCGGCTTTGCGCCAGCTCGACAGCGAGGTGCGCTGGTGCATCGCGGCGTTGGGGTTGATGGCGATGCGCACCAACAGCTGGTGGTAGATGCCGGCCATCGAGGCGCAGCAGGCGCGCGAGCGCCGGTCCAACATCGGCAACAGCCGGAACCCCTCGGTGTACCAGCGGTCGGCGCGCGCTGCCTGGAACCGCATCAGCCTGTTCCACCTCGCGTTGTCCTCGACGAAGCCGCCGCCGGGTTCCAGCCGCACGCCGAAGTGCGCGAGGTCGGAGGCGGGCAGGTACACCCGCCCGTTGAGCTGGTCCTCGCGGACGTCCCGCAGGATGTTGGTCAGCTGCAACGCCACGCCGAGCGCATCAGCCCGCGCGGTGGCGACCCTCGGTTCGTCGGTGCCGAACACGCCCAGGGACAACCGACCGATCGCACCGGCCACGCAGCGGCAGTAGTGCAGCAGCTCGTCGAAGGTGGTGTAGCTGGCGCCTCGCACGTCGGCCTCGCAGCCGTCGATGACTTCGTCGAACGCCTCCAGCGGAATCGGCATGCGGGTGGCGGCGTCGGCGAGCGCGACCAGCACCGGATCGGTCGAATCGGTCGAGGCGTGGTGCACGGCCTCGCGGCAGGCCTTGAGCTCGCGCAGCTTCTCCTCGCGCGGCAGGTCGCCGTCACCCACGTCGTCCACGCGGCGGGCGAAGGCGTACACCGCCGAGAGCGCACCGCGCTTCGGACCTGGCAGCAACCGGATGCCGTAGGAGAAGTTGCGGGCCTGCTCGCGGGTGATCCGCTCGCACTCCTGGTAGGCATCCCGGTACCGGGTCGGTGAGGTCACCGGGTCCCTCCCATCGCGTGCAGCCGCGCCCATTCGGTGAACGTCCGCGACTTGCTCGGGCTGACCTGCGCGGCCAGCGGGTCGTGTCCGGCGGCGCGGAACGCGGCGACGGTGGCCAGCCCGCCCGCGACGTAGCCGGCGACGGCCACCCGGGCCGTCCCCGACAGCGCTCCGACCAGGACGCTGCCGTCGCGCAGCATCCGGCGAGCGCGGTCGACTTCGAAGCGCACCAGCCCGCGCAGCGCGGTCGAGGCGCGCGGCGCGGTGAGGTCCTGCTCGTCGCAGCCGTAGCGCTTGAGGTCTTCGGCGGGCAGGTAGACGCGGCCTGCCCGCTGATCCTCGGCGAGGTCCTGCAGGTGCTCCAGGATCTGCAGCGCGGTGCAGATCCGGTCGGACAGGGCGATCAGGCCCTCCTCGGCGCGGCCGAACACGTGCAGCACCGACTCCCCCACCGGGTTGGCCGACAACGCGCAGTAGTCCCGCAGCCCGGCGAAGTCGTCGTAGTGCTTGACGTGCTGGTCCCACCGGTTGGCCTCGATCAGCTTGACCAGCGTGCGCATCGGGATTCCGCACTCGGTGACCGTGGGCGCCAGCGCCTGCATGATGGGGATGCGCGCGGTGTCCTGGTAGGCGCGTTCGAGGTCGTGTTCGAGGAAGTCCAGCAGCGCGTCGCGGTTGCCGGGCGCCTCGTCCCCGGCGTAGTCGACGAGCCGGAAGTAGCCGTAGAGGGCGTGCAGGTGCCTGCGGACACCTCCGGGCAGGACGCGGGAAGCCACCGGGAAGTTCTCCGAACGCATCCTCGCCAGCACGGCGGCGCTGCGCGGCAGCTCCCCCGGACGTGCTGACCACTGCGGGTGTTCGGGATCCACTCCGGACAGCGTCTCGTCCGGCAACGACAAGACCATCGGTCCTCCTCCTATCCACCGGCCAGGAGGCGCAACCGGCATCGTATGAGCACCCCTGCGGCACCGCAGGGCGAACGAAGAACCACATGAATCACGGTGATTCGCGCCGGTGTTCGACCACGCACCTTCTCCCCGGTTCCATATTGGACACCGGATGCGCGCGTCCCGCGCAGACCCGCCAGGAGGTGGCCGGATCGAGTGGCCCATCCTGACCACATTGGACTAGTCGACTACCGACTGCGACTGCGCGCGGACGCCAGGAACGCCCCCTACCTCACCGGGTCGGCGCACGCGCGGCTGCCGGACCCGAGGCGGGAGGTGGAGCAGAACGCGCCCGGCGGAGATCACCGCCGGGCGCGAGTCACGAGGAGCTCAGCCGTCGAGCTGTTCGATGGTGGCGATCGACGGCGATTCGGTGCGCTGCAGCTCCGCGGCCACGCGCTCGGCGTCGCGCAGCACGCGGACGGCGTTGTGCCAGGTCAGCTTGCCCAGATCGGCGTGCGACCAGCCGCGGCGGAGCAGCTCGGCGATCAGGTTCGGGTAGCCGGAGACGTCGTCGAGGTCCTTCGGCAGGAAGATCGTGCCGTCGTAGTCGCCGCCGACGCCGATGTGGTCGATGCCGGCGACCTCGCGCATGTGGTCGAGGTGGTCGGCGACGGTCTTCGAGGTGGCCACCGGCTGCGGGTTGGCCTCCTCGAACTCGCGCAGCATCTCCTTGGCCTCCGGGGTGCCCGACAGGTCGCTGAGGCCGTGCGCGACCAGCTCGCGCTGCGCGGCGGCGGTCCACTCCACCGACTCCTGCAGCACGAACTTGGTCACGAACGTCGCCATCGCCACGCCGCCGTTGCCGGGCAGCTGGGCGAGCACGTCGTCGGGGATGTTGCGCGGGTGCGAGCAGACCGCGCGCGAGGAGGAGTGCGAGAACACCACCGGGGCGCGACTGGCGCGCAGCGCGTCGCGCATGGTCTCGGCGGCGACGTGCGAGAGGTCGACGAGCATGCCCATCCGGTTCATCTCGCGCACCACCTCGACGCCGAAGGCGGTGAGCCCGTCGTGGGCGGGCTCGTCGGTGGCGGCGTCGGCCCAGGGGGTGTTGTCGTTGTGCGTCAGCGTCAGGTACCGCACGCCCAGGTCGTAGAAGGCGCGCAGGGTGGCCAGCGAGCAGTTGATCGAGTGCCCGCCTTCGGCGCCCATCAGCGAGGCGATCTTGCCATCGGCGCGGGCGGCCTCGATCTCGTCGGCGGTGCGGACCAGGCGCAGCCGGTCCGGATAGCGGGCGGCGAGGGCGTTGACGCAGTCGATCTGCTCCAGCGTGGCGCTGACCGCGTCATCGCCCTGCAGCTCGGTGGGCACGTAGACCGACCAGAACTGCCCGCCGACTCCCCCAGCGTCCAGGCGCGCGAGGTCGGTGTGCAGGCGACCGGTCTGGTCGGTGGCGATGTCGCGCTGGTCGAGGTCGTAGCGGACCTGCTCCCGCAGTGCCCAGGGCAGGTCGTTGTGACCGTCGAGCACCGGCGTGGCCTTGAGCAGCTCTCGGGCCTGGGCCACCACGTCCGCGTCGCTCATCGCGTCTCCCCAATTCACCCGGTCGGTTGTTCTCGGTGAGCATATCCGCTCGAGATCACCCGACCAGGGGCGTGTGGCACGCCGTAGATCGAATCGACGAATCGGACGTTCGGCCGCACCATCGTGATATGGAGCGAATTCCCAGGCAGCAGGACACCAGCAACCTCCCCACGGTGCTGGCCGAGTACGGGCACCTCGCCGCGCAACTGCCCGGTGCCTCGACGCAGCAGGCCGAGCGGTTGCGCGCCCGGCTGGCCGAGCTGGACGAGCAGATCGACGACTACGTCGCCCGCCTGACCGAATACCACTCCATTGTGGACAGTTGACGGACTCGGCCTTCCCGGCGCCGAGCACCTGAGACTTCGCGCAACGCCCCGTCCTGCCCCGCCTCCAACGCTCCGGTGATCAGCCCGACGACCTGACCCATGTCGCGGGTGCGCGGCGAGACAACGCCGACGCGCCTGCCGAGCGCGGATTCGATCGACGATGTCGAACACGTGCGGCATGTCGTCGCTGATCAGCACGACCGGCAGATCTCTCGCGCGGATCCTGCCGATGAGTTCGAGGACCTTGCCCGCCTCGGCCACGCCCGGCGCTGCCGTGGGCTCGTCCACGATGACGGCCTTGCTGCCGAACGCCGCGCGGGCGCGCCCTGGCGTTGCCCGCCGGAGGGCGTCTCCGCCGGCTGGATGATCGACTCGCCCCTCGCTCCTGGCCGTTCCTCCTCGCGCCATCCAAAATTGATTTCATTCGACACTGAAGTTATCGATGATGTTGACCGTTGAGTACGTCCGAGAACGTAGCCGGTGTGTCGGCACCGGGAGGACGCCGGAACGCGGGCGGGTCGGTGAGACTGGTCGGCATGAGTGTGTTGCGCCCTCGCTTCGGCGATGTGGTTCTGGCGCTGCTGGTGACCGCGGTCGGAGTCGTCGGGACCATCGCCGCCCACCGGTGGGCGGGGCACGGGATGCGCGGCCTGAACGGGATCGCCATCGCGTTCGTCGTGGTCGCAGGGCTGACCTTGGCGTGGCGACGCCGCGTGCCGCTGGTGGTGCTCGGGGTCGTGGCCGTCGCGGTGTCCGGTTACCTCGTCGCCGGGTTCCGGTACGGGCCGATCCTGCTGGCGCTGCTGGTCGCGGTGTACTCGACCGCGCGTCACCGGCCAGCGCGCACGGCGGGCATCGCCGCCGGCATCGCTCTTCTGCTGCTGTGGGCCCACACCTTCCTCACCGGCCCCGGGTGGGCGGGCATCATCCCGGCGTCGGCGTGGGTGCTGGTGCCCTTCGCCGCGGGCCTGGTGGCGCGGACCCAGTCGGAGGCCGTGGCCCGGCAGCGGTCCGAGGCGCTGCGGCGCCGGGTCGACGACGAGCGGCTGCGCATCGCCCAGGAGGTGCACGACGTGGTCGGCCACGGGCTGGCTGCGATCAAGATGCAGGCCGACGTGGCGTTGCACGTGCTGCCGAAGAAGCCCGATCAGGCCGAGATCGCCCTCAACGCGATCAGCCGCACCAGCAGCGACGCCCTCGACGAACTCCGCGCGACGCTGGCCGTCGTCCGCGCCGGAACCGGGCACGGCCCCGAACCCGGTCTGAGCCGCGCGCCCGACCTGGTCAACCGCACCCGCGAGGCCGGGGTGGAGGTCTCCCTGCGCGTGCGCGGCGAGATGCCGGAGCTGCCGAAGGCGGTCGACCTCACCGGATACCGGATACTGCAGGAGTCCCTGACCAACGTGCTGCGCCACAGCCGGGAGCAGCGCGCGGAGGTCACCGTCGACTACTCGCCGGAGGAGGTCCGCATCGAGGTCACCAACCCCTCCCCCGCGACCACCGGCGGCGACGGCCTCGGCATCCCGGGGATGCGGCGCCGCGTGGAGGCGCTCGGGGGCGAGTTCAGCGTCGGGTCCTCCGGCGGCCGATTCCGGGTGCACGCCCGGCTGCCGATCGGAGCGCAGCGGTGATCACCGTGCTCATCGTCGACGACCAAGACCTGGTGCGCATCGGGTTGCGGACGCTCATCGAGTCCGAGGACGACCTCGACTGCGCCGGTGAAGCCGCCGACGGGCTCGACGCGGTCCGCAAGGTGCGCGAGCACCACCCCGACGTGGTGCTCATGGACATCCGGATGTCCGGTGTGGACGGTCTGGAGGCGACGCGGCGCATCACGGCTGACGCGGATCTGGCCGGTACCAAGGTGATCGTGCTGACCACGTTCGAGATCGACGAGTACGTCTTCAGCGCGCTGCGCGCCGGTGCCAGCGGATTCCTGCTCAAGGACACCACCCCGGTGGACCTGCTGCGCGCGATCCGCCTGGTCGCGGGCGGGGAGGCGCTGCTCGCGCCGTCGGCGACGCGGAAGCTGGTGCGCGAGTTCGTCCACCTGGCGCCGCGCACCCGCGATCCGCACCCGCAGCTGCACACGCTCACCGACCGCGAGCGCGAGGTACTGGCCCTGGTGGCGGAGGGCCTGAGCAACGAGGAGATCGCCGGAAGACTGGTGGTCAGCCCGGCCACGGCGCGCACGCACGTCAGCCGCGCGATGGTCAAGCTCGGTGCGCGCGACCGCGCCCAGCTGGTGGTGTTCGCCTACCAGTCCGGCGTCGTCGACTGACTCACTTGCTGACCGGCGTGAACTCCGACCAGGGCGTGTCGGCGAGCTTCTTGTTCGCGTCCCACAGCTCGACCATCACCCGCACCGAACCCTCGGGCCTGAGCTGGAGCTTGCACTCGACGTACTCGCCCTCGCTGCTGGTGTCCCGGCACTCGGCGGTGTGGTGGTAGTCGGTCTCCGAGCGGATCTTGACCCAGTACCCGTCCTTGTAGGTGTCCTTGATCCCGATGTGGTCGCGGTCGGCGTTGAAGCACCCGTTGCCGCGCGCCTTGCCCTCGTAGGTGATGGTCTTGCACGTCTTCGGCACGTACGGCGGCCGCGAGGTCGTCGGCTTCGCGGTGGTGCTGGGCGGCGCAGGCGCCTCGGAGGACGGCGTGACGGTCGGCGGGCTGGTGGGCGCGAGCGAGGCGCTCGTCGCGAGCAGGCTCGTCGGCGCCGCGGGCGATGTGGGGGGCACGATCGGCGTCGCCTGGCCGTCGGTGGGTTCGGGTTGCAGCGTCATGACCGCCGCGGCGACGCCGGCCACAGCGGCGACCGCGCCGATGCCGGCGAGGGCGATCGGCCACCGCGACTTGCGCCGCTCGGGCTCGGCTCCGGCGGCCCCGAGCGGGGCGGTGCTGCGCAGCGCCCGCCGGGCCGCTGCGGCGAGCTCACCGGCGGTGGCGTAGCGGTCGGCGGCGTTCTTGGCCATGCCGGTGGCCACCACGCGGTCGAACTCCGGCGGCACGCCGGCCACCTCAGCCGAGGGCTTCGGGGGCTCGCGGTTGAGGTGGGCGTAGATCAGCGCTTCGGTGCTGGTCACGCCGTAGGGCTTGGCGCCGGTGAGGCATTGGAAGAGAACGCAGGCCAGCGAGTACACGTCCACGCGGTGGTCGGACGGGGCGTCGCCGAAGCGCTCCGGCGCCATGTAGGCCAGCGTGCCCATGGTGACGCTGCCGGAGGTGCGGCTCGTGGCGTCCTGGATGGAGGCCGCGATGCCGAAGTCCACGAGGTAGGCGAAGCCGCCCGCGCCGAGCAGCACGTTGGAGGGCTTGACGTCCCGGTGCACGACGCGCGCGGCGTGCGCGGCGTCGAGCGCCTGCGCGACTTGCTCGATCACGTGCACCACGTCCTGCGGGTGCATCGGACCGTGGGCGTTGAGCCGCGCGCCGAGGTCTTCGCCCTCGACCAGGCGCATGTCCAGGTAGAGGCGGCCGTCGATCTCGCCGTAGCCGTGGATCGGGATGACGTGGGGTTCGTTGAGGCGGCCGGCGGCGTGCGCCTCGCGCTTGAAGCGCTCGCGGAACTCCTGGTCAGCCGCCAGGTGCGGGGCGAGCAGCTTGAGCGCGACGATGCGGTCGTGGCGGGTGTCGTAGGCGCGCAGGATCTCGCCCATTCCCCCGCGGGCGATGACGCCCTCCACCCGGTACGGGCCGAACTGCGACTGCACGACTGCTGCTCCTCATCCGAAGTTGCGGCCATCCTATTGGGTGACGCAGAGCGCTCAGCACGGCCCACTGCCCGCTCCGCTGAACGGCCGCTGCGCTCGGTGAAGTTTCCGCTACGAAGCGCCGGACCCGGCTGCGCCGACCCTCGCGCGCCTGCTACCAAAGGTGAGGCAAGATCATGTTCCGCCACCGGCTTCGGGAAAGGACCGGTCCCACAGATGTCGACGACCGACGACGGCACGGACGCGCGCAAGATCGAACGCGGGGAGAGCACCGGCGGATGCCCGGTGAGCCGGGATTCCGACGGTGTGTGGCGAGTTCGCGGTCACGCCGCCGCCCGCGCGGCCCTGCGCAGCACCGACACGGTCCAGGCCGGTCTCGGCGTGGAGACCGTGGAGAAGATGCCCGCCAAGATCCGCCGTCCGGTCCTCTACCGGGACGGCCCGGAGCACCGCGAGCACCGCCGCCAGACTGCGAAGTACTTCACTCCCCGCAAGGTCGACGAGTCCTACCGGGGGATCATGGAGCGGGTCAGCGACGAGCAGTTGGCCAAGCTCACCGCGAACGGCACGGCGGTGCTCTCCGAGTTGAGCTTCGAGCTGGCGATCGGCGTGGCGTGCGCGGTGATCGGGCTGACCGAGAGCCGTCCGGGACTGGCGGGACGCCTGGAGCGGTTCTTCCCGGAGGAGTTCGGCGAACCGGGTTTCACCAGCCTGCACGGCTTGTACTGGGTGTGGCGGCAGGCGGTGAACTGGGGCGGCATCTACTTCGCCGACGTGCTGCCCGCGGTGCGCGCCCGGCGCAAGCAGCCGCAGGACGACCTCATCTCGCACCTGCTGGCCGACGGTTGCTCGTCGGCGGAGATCCTCGGCGAGTGCATCACCGTCGCGGCGGCGGGCATGGTCACGACCCGCGAGTTCGTGAACCTGGCCGCCTGGCACCTGTTCACCGACGACGCTCTGCGCGAGCGCTACGTCAGCGCCGAGGAGTCCGAACGGCTGGCGATCTTGCACGAGTTCCTGCGGCTGGAGCCGGTGGTCGCGCACCTGCTGCGCCGCACCACGGCTGAGGTGGAGCTGCCCGGCGAAGACGGCCAGACGCACACCGTTCCGGCCGGTGAGGTCATCGACATCGACGTGACCAGCACCAACGCCGATGAGGCCGCGTTCGGCGAGAAGCCGCTGCAGGTGTGCCCGCACCGCGAGCTCACCGACGCGACGGCACCGGGGCTGTCGTTCAGCGACGGCCCGCACCGCTGCCCGGGCAACAACATCGCCGTCCAGGAGACCGACGTCTTCCTGACCAGGCTGTTCGCCCTGCCCGGCGTCCGCTTGCAAACCCCGCCGAAGGTGTCGTTCAACGACGCCATCGGCGGCTACGAACTCCGCGGCATGGTCGTGGCCGTCGGCGAGTGACGCTGCGGCGGGGGAAGTTCCTGGCGCGGTGACCGGTGGGAGTTCCGTTCCTTACGGTGTCATGCCGTCGGTGAGGCTGGGTCGGTAACCGGTGAAGTCATGGCTCATGCACTTGCCCATCCAGGGCTTTGCGAACGGCGCTGATGGCGCGGGTGATGTCCTCGTCGTCGGTTTGCCAGCTGACGACAGAGATGCGCATAGCGCGCATCCCGTTCCATGTGGTGGCGCCGAACCATGCCTCTCCGGACCGCTGGACATGCTCGATCACGTGCTCGGTTCGGGCATCGTGATTGCCATCAGCAGCGAGAAAACGCACAAGGCCCTGGTTGATCTGGGGTGTGACGAGCAGCTCCGCACCCTCCAACGCCCCAATTTCGGTCGCGAGGCGATGTGCATGGTCGCTGCAACGCTCGATGATGTCCGCGATACCGCGCCGCCCCAGCGCACGAATTGCGGCATAGACCGGTACGGCCCGCCCACGGCGGGACCACTCCGGGTTCCAGTCGATTTGGTCGCGGGCCGGCCGGGTGGTTGAACCGCTGTGGGCATCGTCGGCGTGGGTGAGGTAGCTGGCGCGGGTGGACATTGCGGTGCGGTGCGCGTCGGGGTGGCGCACGAATGCGAATCCTGAGTCAAACGGGACGTTGAGCCATTTGTGGCCGTCCGTGGTCCAGGAATCGGCGTGCTCAACACCGTCCAGCAGATAGCGGTAGCGCTCACTCACTCCTGCCCACAGCCCGAAGGCACCGTCGACGTGTACCCACGCACCGTGGTCGTGGGCGAGTCGGCACGCCTCGGCGAACGAGTCAAAGGCTCCGGTGTTGATCTCCCCGGCTTGTAGACACACGATGGCCGGGGTGTCCTGCTCGGCAAGATGCCGTTGCAGAGAGACAAGGTCGAGGCGCCCGCACTCATCGGCGTCGGTGGCGTGGAGACAGTCCATACCCAGGCCCAGCAGGCGAATCGCCCGTTCGACGGAGGCGTGCTGGTGTCCGGAAGTGAACACGCGCAAGGCGGGCGCTCCCATCAGTCCTTGACGTTCGACGTTCCAGCCGTGATCAGCCAAGACCTTCGTGCGAGCCGCTGCCAGCGCGGTGACGTGGGCCTGTTGCGCCCCTGTGGTGAAGGCGAACGACGCCTCCGTCGGTAGCCGAAGAAGCTGTTTGAGCCAGTCTCCGGCCACCTCCTCGATGACGGCCTCGGCCGGTCCGCAGGCGTACAGAGCAGCGTTTTGATCCCAGGTCGAGGTCAGCCAGTCGGCGGCCAGCGCCGCCGGAATCCCGCCGCCGATCACCCAGCCGAAGAACCGACCCCCGGCACTGCCGAGAATGCCCGCTTCGCTGTCATGGACGAGCTCATCGATAACCCGCGCATCATCGGATCCCTCCTCGGGGAGCTCTCGCGTCAGAGCCTCGCGCAGCTGTGCCAGAGTCGCTCTCGCCGCCACCGGACGTTGCGGGAGGCCGTCGAGAAACGTGGCAGCGTGTGCGGCGGTCTGTTGCAGGAGCTGCTGCCGACTCGTCATCAAAGCCTCCGGGATGACACGAACGTTGTCTCAGGTAGACGTTGGCGCAGCGCAAAACCGGAGATCGCCCGGGATCGGCCATCAGGTTCTCGTGCAGCCGCCACTCAGGAGTGCACCGACCCAGCGGGCAGGTCGGTCAGTTCCAAGCCCCGTATTCTTCAGAGACCGGTAGGCAAGCGCTGGCGGCTTTCGGCCGTCGCGTCCGCGCAGCCTCCAGCCACGTCACAAGCAACCGTCCGTAAGACGATCAACTACGGGGACATACCGGGACGACCGGGAAAGCAAAAGTAGTTGACGAGGAGATTGAGATCCCCCCGCGATCGCGGGTCGAACGGGGCCGGTCGTGAGGTTCCTGGCGCGTCCTGGGATGCCAGGAACAGCACTTCTGCCGACCTTGCGCCGTATGGGCACTCGGGATCAACGCACTTCCCAGCGAGAACTGGTTGCGGCGACCTAACCGACTCACCCGCCTCTCAAAGCCCGAACGCTCCCCCTTCGATCAGGATCGCCAGGCCGATGCCGATCAGGACAACGGGCAGCACGACGTGCCCCCAGCGCGACAGGGAGCGAGCGATCACGGGTCGAGTCGCGAAGTACCGCCCTGAGGCACACCACACGGCCACCAGCAGCACGAACACAGCGGCGAACACGACCAGCCCGCCCGGGCCGGTGGTGGCGAACACCGGGACGTAGACCCCGATGTTGTCCCCGCCGTTGGCGAACGTCACCGCGGCGACCGCCCACGTCGTCGGGCCATCGCCCGCGCTCGGGATCTCTCCGCCATCCGTGCCGTGACGTTCGCGCCATGCCGTCCACCCTGCGCGGATACCCAACAGCAGCGGAAGCAACCCGAGGTACGGAATGGCCGCCTCGGGCAGCAGACCAGCGCCAAGCGCACCGATGATCGCCGCCGCCAGAATCGCGCCGAAGCCCAGGTACTGTCCGGCCACGACCCGAACGGCACTCCCAGGATGACCAGCGGCCTGACCGAAGAACAACGCCAGGATCAAGATGTCATCGATGTTGGTCACCGCGAACATGCCCACGGCCTGCCCGACCAGCGTCAGCTCCACCGCAACCTTCCCGCCTCAACCGTCTGCCCCAGCAACCCTATGCGGTCGACGGCAGGCATGACCCGAGCTCAGCGCGAGCTACGGCATCGACACGGGCCTTGAGAGGGAGGTGGGCACTTCCCCCACCTCGTCTCAGGGTCCCTGCCAGGTGAAAGTCGTGACGGCTCCCGCTGGGAGGGTGTGCTCGAAGCTCTGACCGCCGCTGCGGACCTGGAAGGTCTGCTCGGAGTCCGATGCGTTCAGCGCCATCAAGGCGGTGGAGCCGTCGGTGTTGCGGAAGGCGACCGACTCGATGCCGTTGGGGTTGCTGGTCGATTCGACACGCTGCGCACCGGGTTTCACGAACTTCGCGACGTGGCCGAGGACGTAGTACTCCTCGTTGTAGGTGACCTGCCCGTCGTCGGTGTTGACGGTGACCACGCCCCGGCAGTCGGAGCAGCCGCCGTTGGTCGGGCCGTGGTGCTGGTCGAGCGCCACGTTCCACAGCGCGACGCCCTTGGCCCAGTTCCGTGTTCCGCCGATGATGAGGTTCTGCGTCTGCCACTTGAGGTTCTGGGCGAAGTCCGGCGACCAGTCACCGCCGGAGCACTCGGTCAACCAGATGCCCTTGTCCGGGTGCGCCTGCTGGAACTCGCTCTGGCCGGACGCGTCGCCTTCGTAGCAGTGGAAGGCCGCGCCCGCGACGTGCTGCCCCGCTTCCGGGTCGTCGGCGACGATGCCCGGGTACTCGGGGTGCGACCAGTTGTGGTCCCACGCGAGCAGCTGGGTCTTCAGGCCGGATTCGGCGAACTTCGGGCCGATCTCGTCGCCGATCGCCGCGGCCTGCTGCTCCGGGGACATGTGCATCGACGGGTACCCGGAGGAACCGTCCCCGGATTCAGGGTGGTAGGGCTCGTTCTGGATGCTCAGGAAGTCCAGCGGCACACCGGCGTCGGAGTAGGCCTGGGCTGTCTTGAGGAGGTAGTCGGCGAAGACGCCGTGGTTTTCGGTCTTGAGCTCACCGCCGTCGACGTTGTCGTTGGTCTTCATCCACGCCGGAGCGCTCCACGGCGTGCCCATCACCTTCAGGTCCGGGTTGATCTGCTCGGCCTGCCTCAGGATCGGCAGGATGTAGGCCTCGTCGTGACCGGTGTTGAAGTCGGAGAGGTCGCAGCAGGTGTCGTCGAAGGTGTAGTCGCCGGACTCGGCGGTGGCGAAGTCGCTGGCGCCCAACGGCTGCCGCACCATGCTCAACCCGATGCCGTCGGCGCCGAAGAGGTTGTTCATCAGCTCGTCGCGCGCGCCCTGGTCGAGGTCGTTGGCGACCAGGGCGGCCGAGGAGTCGGTGAAGGCGGCGCCGAACCCGTCGATGGTCTGGTAGGTCGTGGCCGGGTCCACGTCGATGATGGTCTGGGCACTGCCGCCGGATCCGAACTCCTCGTCCTCCTGGCGTTCGAGGAGCTTGCTCTTGTCGCCGGTGGTCTCCCACACCTGCACGACCGGCGCGGCACCCCCGGGCGCGGCGCCCGCCGCCGTTCCCAGCAGCAGGGTGCCGGCGAGCAGCGCGGCGCGCCTGCGCCAGGGTCGGGTTCGCTTCATCGCGAGTTCCTCTCAACCGGGGGACGGGTGAACGACGCGGATTGTTCGCCGAATTCCTCCGGAGCGCACATGGGAATTCCCATTTGATACGGCATTCCGGCGAACATGCCGCCGACTTTTGGGCCACCGTGTCGAACTTTCGCCAACGATCCCGCAATTCGCGTTCCCGGTGCTACGTTCGGCAATCGCGACAAACCCGACCACACCGCGACGTCCCAGGACTGTATCGGTTCGGAGGCATTCGATCCGCGCAGGAATCCGAAATCTTTCGGAATTCGACTCGCAGTCGCGCGAATGCCTTTCAGCACTGTGCTTTCTCAACGCCGAGGAGATGCGTTCATGGCCTTCAGCAGACGGATGCGCGTGGCGGCGATCGGCGCCGCCCTCGCGTGCACGGCGGTGATCACCCCGACGGTGACCGCTGCCGCTCCGACCTACCGCGACGCGTCCGCGCCGGTTCCCGACCGGGTCGAGGACCTCCTGTCGCGGATGTCGTTGCAGGACAAGATCGGTCAGATGACGCAAGCCGAGCGCGTCGCGGCGGACCCGCAGACCGCCGCCTCGGCGTCGCTGGGCTCGGTGCTCAGCGGCGGCGGGTCGACGCCCGAACCCAACACCGCCGAGTCCTGGGCGGACATGTACGACGACTACCAGCGCGCGGCGACCGCCACTCCGCTGGGCATCCCGCTGATCTACGGCGTGGACGCCGTGCACGGGCACAACAACGTGCACGGCGCGACGATCTTCCCGCATAACATCGGCCTGGGCGCGGCCAACGACCCGAAGCTGACCGAGGACATCGGGCGCGCGACCGCCGAGGAGATCTCGGGCACCGGCATCGACTGGGACTTCGCCCCGTGCCTGTGCGTGGCCCGCAACGACCGCTGGGGACGCACCTACGAGTCCTTCGGCGAGACCCCGGAGCGGCCCACCGCCCACGCCACGGCCATCAACGGCCTGCAGGGCGAAGCGCTCAACGCCCCCGGATCGGTGCTGGCCACGGCCAAGCACTACATCGGCGACGGCGGCACGACCGGAGGTGACGACCAGGGCAACACCGAGATCGACGAGCAGGAGCTGCGCCGCGTGCACCTGCCGCCGTTCCAGGAGGCCGTCAACCGGGACGTGGGTTCGGTGATGATCTCCTACAGCAGCTGGAACGGCCTGAAGCTGCACGCGCACTCGTACCTGGTCAACGACGTGCTCAAGGGCGAGCTGGGCTTCAAGGGCTTCGTGATCTCCGACTACGACGCGATCGACCAGATCGACGGCCAGCTGGGCTTCACCGCCGAGGAGGTCGCCACCGCGATCAACTCCGGCCTGGACATGATCATGGTGCCCAACGACTGGAAGAAGTTCACCGAGCTGCTGCGCGGCGAGGTGGAGAACGGGCACGTGCCGATGTCGCGCATCGATGATGCCAACAGGCGCATCCTCACCAAGAAGTTCGAGCTCGGCCTGTTCGAGAACCCCTACACCGACAGGCAGTTCACCGGCACGGTCGGCAGCCCGGAGCACCGCGCGCTCGCCCGCGACGCGGTCCGCAAGTCGCAGGTGCTGCTGAAGAACGACGGTGGCCTGCTGCCGCTGCCCAAGGACGGCGGGAAGCTGTTCGTGGCGGGCAAGAACGCCGACGACATCGGCAACCAGTCGGGCGGCTGGACGATCAGCTGGCAGGGCGAGAGCGGCCCGATCACCCCGGGCACGACGATCCTGCAGGGCATCAAGGACGCGGCCAAGGGCTCGCAGATCACCTACGACCGCCACGGCACGGGCATCGACAACACCTACAGCGCCGCCATCGCGATCGTCGGCGAAACCCCCTACGCCGAGGGCAAGGGCGACCGCCCGGCCGGCATGGGTCTGGACCAGGAGGACCAGGAGACGCTGAAGAAGCTGGAGGACAGCGGAGTTCCGGTCATCGCGGTCACCGTCTCGGGACGTCCGCTGGACATCAGCCAGCACCTGCCGAACTGGGACGCGCTGCTCGCCTCCTGGTTGCCGGGCACCGAAGGCGCGGGCGTCGCCGACGTCCTCTTCGGCGACCACAACCCCACCGGCACCCTGCCGATGACCTGGATGAACTCGGCCGACCAACAGCCCATCAACGACGGAGACGGCCAGAAGCCCCTGTTCCCCTACGGCTTCGGCCTGCAGTACTGACGTGATCCTGGCGCTCACCCCGGTTCGCGGGATGAGCGTCCGGTTCGGCTCAGGATCATGGCGCCCTGCCGCACCGCGGACCGGAGCGGTCCCGGGCGCAGGACCGGCCGTCGCCGCAGGGCGGACTCAGCGCACGAAGGAGGTGAAGAGCTGCAGCCAGGCCGCGCGGAGGAGGAGGCGGGTGGGACTTGCGTTGTCGTCGGCGGTCGGTTGCCGGCGGATGTTGCGCACCTGGAAGTCCTCTTCGAATCCGTCGGGCCGGGCGTCGTCGCACATCGGCCCTGAACTTTCGACGCCTGGCAAGACTCCGTTGTCTCGCCAGGCCACACACCCGGCCGAAGCGCGGCGTGCGCTGGATACCTTGGCGGTTACCTCGCGTTTACGCAAGAGATCATCATCGGCGAACACGCTCAGTTGATCGTAAATGCAGGTCTGACCTGCGAGGATCGAATGAGAGTTAGCCGATCGGGTGGAGCAGCGGCTTATGCTGCGAACGGCGGCTTGCGCTTCGAGGCGACCAGGAGGACGCGAATGCACTACCGGCATCTGGGCAGCAGCGGCTTGATCATCAGCGAGCTGGTCTACGGCAACTGGATCACGCACGGCTCCCAGGTCGAGGAGAACGCCGCCGTGGCCTGCGTGCGCGCCGCGCTGAACAACGGCATCACCAGCTTCGACACCGCCGACGTGTACGCGGGCGGACGCGCCGAGGAGGTGCTCGGGCGGGCGTTGCGGTCGGAGCGCCGCGAAGGGCTGGAGATCTTCACGAAGGTCTACCACCCGATGGGCGAGGGCAAGAACGACCGCGGGCTTTCGCGCAAGCACATCATGGAGTCGATCGACAACTCGCTGCGCAGGCTGCAGACCGACTACGTCGACCTCTACCAGGCGCACCGCTACGACCCGGAGACGCCGCTGGAGGAGGCGATGGAGGCCTTCGCCGACGTCGTCCGCAGCGGGAAGGCGCACTACATCGGGGTTTCCGAGTGGACCGCCGAGCAGATCCGCGCGGGTCACGCGCTGGCCCGCGAGCTGCGCATCCCGCTGGTGTCCAACCAGCCGCAGTACTCGGCGCTGTGGCGGGTCATCGAGGGCGAGGTCGTCCCGGCGTCCCGCGAGCTGGGAATCGGGCAGATCGTGTTCTCCCCCATCGCCCAGGGCGTGCTGACCGGCAAGTACAAGCCCGGCGCCGCGCCGCCGGAAGGCTCGCGCGCCACCGACGAGCGCGGGTCGACGTTCGTGGCCCGCTACCTGCGCGACGAGGTCCTGGAGCGCGTCCAGCAGCTCAAGCCGCTGGCCGAGGATGCGGGCTTGTCGCCGGCTCAGCTGGCGGTGGCGTGGGTGTTGCAGAACGACAACGTTTCGGCCGCCATCATCGGTGCCTCCCGACCCGAGCAGGTCTCGGAGAACGCCGTCGCCGCAGGTGTGAAGCTGGACGGGGAGCTGGTGGCGAAGATGAACGACCTCCTCGCTCCGGTCGCGGTCACCGATCCGGGCAAGACCGCCGAAAACGCCCCGAAGTCCCGCAGCTGACCCACCACGTCGCCCTTCCGGGCGTGCCAACGAGCCCGTAACCTGCGAGCGTTGGACACGACCCGGGAGGGCGACGATGCGACCGAAGCACCTGGTGGACGCGGTGCTGTTCGACACCTTCGGCACCGTCGTCGACTGGAGGACCGGCATCTCGCAGGCGCTGGCGGAGTTCTCCGGCACCGTCGACCCGAACGATTTCGCGCTGGCGTGGCGCGGCCGCTACCAACCGTCGATGGCGCCGGTTCGCAGCGGCGAGCGGGAGTTCGTCGACCTCGACGTCCTGCACCGGGAGAACCTCGACGCCACCGCAGCCGAACTCGGCCTCCCCCTCGACACCGCCGATCCGTCCGATGTGGACTGGCTCAACCGCGCGTGGCACCGGCTTCCGCCCTGGCCCGACAGCGTCCCCGGACTGACCGAGCTCAAGCGGCACTTCATCATCGGCCCGCTGTCCAACGGCCACACCGCGCTGCTGACCAACATGGCCAAGCACGCGGGCCTGCCGTGGGACGTGATCATCGGTTCCGACATCACCCGCGCCTACAAGCCCGACCCCACCGCCTACCTCCGCACCGCCGAACTGCTCCGGCTCCCGCCGGAACGCGTCATGCTGTGCGCGGCCCACAACACCGACCTGGAGGCCGCGCAGCAGGCAGGGCTCCGCACGGCGTTCATCCCGCGGCCCACCGAGTACGGGCCGAGCCAGCGCCAGGACCTCCACGCCGCGGGGCCGTGGGACGTCATCGCGCAGGACATCGTCGACCTCTCCATCCAGCTCCCGCAGCACGTCCCGGGCTGACCCGCGCGGGCGAACCTGCCTCAGAGCAGGTCGAGGAGAGCGCGGAGGGCCGGGTTGTCGTTGGCGTGGCGCCAGAGGAGGTGGAGTTCGACCGGTTCCGGTTCGGGGAGGTGGATCGGGCGGAAGGACACTCCTTCCAGGCGCAGCCGGGCCGCGGTGGCGGGCACCAGGGCGGAGCCGAGTCCCACCTGCACCAGCGCGAGGGCGGTGTGGATCTGGCTCACGTGCTGGACGTAGGTCGGTTGCACGTCGGCGTTGCCGAAGATCGTGACCAGCAGTTCGTGGAAGTAGCGGGCTTCGGTCGGCGAGTACATCACCATGTCCGCGCCGTGGAATCTCGCCAGTTCCAGGGGTTCCGAGCCCTCGGCCAGCGGATTCTCCTCGGGCAGGGCCGCCAGCAGCGGTTCCGCGCGCAACCGGCGCGACGCCAGCTCCGGCCGCGCGGCAGGGGGCCGTGCCAGGCCGAGGTCCAGGGAACCGCCGGAGAGGCGTTCGATCTGGTCGCGGGTGACGAGTTCGTGCAGCACCACGTCCACGTGCGGCAGGTGTTCGCGAACGGTCGCCAGCACCCTGCCGAGCTCGCCGTAGGCCGACGTCGCGGTGAACCCGACGCGGATCATCCCGGCCTGCCCGGCCGTCACCCGCCGCACCGACAGCGCCGCGTTCTCCGCCTCGCTGAGCAACCGCCGGGCGTCCTGCAGGAAGGCTCGTCCGGCCGGGGTCAGCCGCACCGTGCGGCTCGTGCGGTCGAACAGCTGGACCTTCAGCTCCTTCTCCAGCTGCTGGATCTGCCGCGTCAGCGGCGGCTGGGTCATGCGGAGCCGCTGCGCGGCGCGGCCGAAGTGCTGCTCCTCGGCCACCGCGACAAAACCGGTCAGGTGGGTCAGGGTGAACATCGATGCCGCCTCAGTATCGGTGGCCGCCTCAGCAGGTCCGGTCCTGCATTGATGGCTCACCTTACCGAGGCCGCAGCCGAAAACCGACCGTCAGACCGCCACTACCGCGGCGGCCACGGTCCCTGCTGCCCCGGCCCCTGCTGAGGCCCCGGCTGACCCGGCCACTGCTGCCCGGGCGGCATCTGCTGTCCAGGCGGCATCGCCTGGCCGGGCGGCATCGGCGGCTGCGGCCCCGGGCGGGGCGGGTTCCCCGGACCCTGTCCCGGGTGCTGCGGCGGCTGCGGCTGCGACGGTGGCTGGATGCGCAGCTTGTGGGTCGGCATCTCGTTGAGCTGCTTGGGGAGCGTGAAGAAGCCCGACTGCTCGTTGCGGGCCCACGGAGCCGGTGCCGGCTGGGGCCTGCGGAGGAAGAAGGCGTCCCGGGCCACGCGCATCAGACCGACGATCTGGTCCCGGCGGGTGAAGAACGCCTGCGGCTCGATCGTGCGGCGCTCGGCCTGGGAGTGCAGCAGCGCGAGTTCCGTCGCGGCGAGCTGGTAGTCGCCCATGGCCTGCGCCCCGACGTTGCCCGCCTGGGAACGCGCCCAGTGCCGGGCCTGCCTGCGGCCTTGCATGGTGCCGAGCATGTTCAGGTCGTTCGGCGCCACCAGACCGCTGGGGATGTAGGCGGGCAGGTACCGGCCGATGAGGTGCACCAGACGCCTGCGGTCGCGGATCAGGATGATCACCAGGATCAGCAGCACGACGGCCTCGACGATGTAGGCCAGGATCAGGCCGCCGATCCCGAACAGCACCGACCCGCCGTTCCACAGCGCGTGCAAGAACACCGCCGCGCACCAGCCGAAGAAGATCGCGAAGATCCGGCCGGCACCCCGGTGCGTGGCCGCGTAGGCGATGCCCAACCCGGTCATCGCCGTGTACATCGGGTGTCCCAGCGGGGCCACCACGCCCCGGATCAGGACCGTGCCCCAGATCTCGCCGGGAACCGAGGCCAGGCCCTGCATGTAGTAGAGGACGTTCTCGACCAGGGCGAAGCCCAGCCCGCACAGGCCCGCGTAGACGATTCCGTCGGTCGGGCCGTCGATCTCGTTGCGGCGGACCACCAGCAGGAACAGCAGCAGAGCGCCCTTGAAGCTCTCCTCCACCACCGGTGCGATCACCGAAACGGTCAGCACCGTCGCCGTTTCCGGACCGAAGACCACGGCCAGCACAGACTCGCCGAGGGTGTTGACGATCAAGGCGCCCAGCAGCGCCACCCCCGCACCCCAGCCGAAGGCGACGAGCAGGTTCAGCCGCGGCTCGGGTTCCAGGCGGTCCACCAGCAAGAACAGGGCCACCAGCACGATCGCGGTCGGCAGCGCCAGCAGCATGCCGAGCACGACGTTGCCGGGGGCGCCGGGGACGAGCAGGAAGTAGGACGCCAGGGCCAGCAGCATGCAGATGCCGGAGACCACCAGGCCGATGATCAGCGACACCGGCGCGCGGTTGGAGTTGCGGCCTTCCAGGACCGACTGCGGGCTCAGAGCGGGCATGCCCGGCAGCGTAGGAGATGAACCCCGATCACGTCCGGTCAGCCCCGAAAATCACCGGGCCGACCGGACGTGCTCCACCACCTCAACGATGAGTCCACAGAGGACGTCACAGCTCCCGCTCGGCCTGCGAGATCGCGTCGGTCAGGATCCGCAGCGCGTCGGCGGCTTCGGACTCGGTCAGCGTCATCGGCGGAGCCAGGCGCAGCACGTTGCCGTGCAGCCCGCCCTTGCCGATCAGCAGGCCGCGCTGCTTGGCCAGCTCCATCACCCGCGCGGCGGCCTCCGGCACCGGCTTCTTCCCGCCCGGCGCCACCAGCTCGACACCGATCATCAGGCCCTTGCCGCGCACGTCGCCGACGAGCGCGCTGTCGTGCGAGCGAAGTCCCTGCAGCAGCTGGGAACCGAGCTTCGCGGCGTTGCCCTGCAGGTCGTGCGCGAGCAGGTACTCCAGCGCGGCGTGCGCACCACCGGTGGAGATCGGGTTGCCGCCGAAGGTGGAGATCGAGTTCGCGCCGATGTCGTCCATCAGCGCGGCCTCGGCGACCAGACCGCCGATCGCCAGCCCGTTGCCGAGCCCCTTGGCGAAGGTCATCGCGTCCGGCGTGACGCCGTGCGCCTGGATGCCCCAGAAGTGCTCGCCGGTGCGCCCCCAGCCGGTCTGGACCTCGTCGGAGATGAGCAGGATGCCGTACTCGTCGAGCACCTCGGCGAACGCGCCCAGCAACCCGTCCGGCGGGGTGGCGAAGCCGCCGACGCCCTGGATCGGTTCGGCGATCATGCAGGCCACGTCCCCGGCCGTCGTGGTCTCGATGACCTCGCGCAGGTCGTCGACGCAGGCGGCGATGTAGTCGGCGTCGGAGAACTCCGCGAACGGGCTGCGGTACCGGTAGCCGCCGTGCACGTAGCTGACCTTCACCGGCGACAGCGACGTCGCCGACCAGCCCCGGTTGCCGGTCACGGCCAGCGTCGCGAAAGCCCGCCCGTGGTAGGAGTTGCGCAGCGCCAGCACCTGGTTGCTGCGGCGCTTCTGCGTCGCCAGCATCAACGCGGTCTCGTTGGCCTCTGTGCCGGAGTTGGTGAAGAACACCTTCGGCTCGCGCAGCCCTGACAGCTCGGCGATGCGCTCGGCCAGCTCCACCTGCTGCCGGATCAGGTACAGCGTCGAGGTGTGCAGGACTCCGGTGTCGACCTGGCGGCGGATCGCGTCGCTGATCTCGTCGATGTCGTAGCCGATGGCGTTGGTGAGGATGCCCGCGAAGAAGTCCAGGTAGGTGTTGCCGTCGGCGTCGGTGACGTGCCGTCCCGAGCCGCTGACGATCTCGATCGGCTCCTGGTAGTACAGCGACAGCCAGTCCGGCAGCACGGCTTTGTGCCGAGCCAGCAGCGAATCCGACATGCTTCCTCCTGCTCTTGCGACCACGTGCGGTCAGGCCAGTGTCCCGCGCCGAAGGCCTGCGGGCCATGACCGGCCGTCTGGTCGACTACCCCCGATGATCGCGCGCCCACGGGGTGTAGCCTGTGCCGCGCCGGTCACGCCGCACCAGCACCTCCCCCCAGTAGCTGGCGCCGCGTGGCCGGCCCTATCAGCCCCACTCCCCGTGCTCAGCGGTGCGGACAGCCGCACCCGGGCAATCCCTTCGGGTGATCAGTTGGGCGTTCTCGCGCAACGTCGCTAGGCCGAACGGGTCAACACACCTAGCCTCGCGTCACGTGCCACCGGCGGACGAGTCCCGTTCGCAGGAGGTGCCAGATGATCAACCGAGTCCACATCGCCCTGCCCGCCCGCGGTCTGCCGGGAGACCCGGTGGACACCAGCCTGCGGCCGGGCCGGGCACAACCACCGGGGGCGGCACTATGAGCTCAGTGGTCGCGGTGAGGTTCGCCGCGGGAGTGGTGGCCGAGTCGCGTCGCCAAACGCACCTCGCGGCGCAGCCGGAAGGACCGTTCCCAGCCGCTTGGCGCACCTTGTGCGGCATCCAGATCCCCTCGTACGTCGCCGAGGTGTCCGACCACCCGGCCGGGATGCCCTGCGTGCGGTGCATGGCGCGGCTGCCCGGACCCTCCGAGCAGGAGCTCGAGCGGTGATTCAGCGCGCGATCGACAGCGACAGCGCGTACTCCGACGCGTCGTCCAGCCACCAGCTCCCCAGCTCGAAACCGGCCACCGCCAGCTCGTCGGAGATGCGATTACGCCGGAACTTCGCCGAGATCTCGGTGCGAATCTCCTCGCCCTCGGCGAAGTCGACGTCCAGCGCGAGCTCGCGCACCCGCACGTGCATCGGCCGCCGGGCGCGCAGCCGCATCTCGATCCACTCCTGATCGCTGTTCCAGCGCGCCACGTGCTCGAAGGCCTCGGCGTCGAAGTCGGCGCCGAGCCGGTTGTTGAGCACCGTGAGCACGTTGCGGTTGAACTCGGCCGTCACGCCCTGGGCGTCGTCGTAGGCGCGGATCACCCGCGACGGCTCCTTGACCAGGTCGGTGCCCAGCAGCAACCACTCCCCCGGCCGCATCGCGGCGTGCAGCGAGGCGAAGAACCCGGCGCGCTCCTCCGGGAGGAGGTTGCCGATCGTGCCGCCCAGGAACGCCACCAGCCGGTCCTCGCCGTGGTCGAGGCGGCCGGTGGTGAAGTCGTCGACGACTCCGGAGACCTCCAGGTCCGGGTAGTCGGCCTCGATGGCGGCGACCGCCGATCGCAGAGCCGATTCGGAGACGTCCAGCGGCACGAACCGGCGCAGCGTGCCGTGCTTGCTCAGCGCGTCCAGCAGCAGCCGGGTCTTCTCCGACGAGCCGGAGCCGAGCTCGACCAGCGTGGCGGCGTTGGTGAGCTCGGCGATGGTCAGCGCCGTCCGCCGCAGGATCTGGTGCTCGGCGCGGGTCTGGTAGTACTCGTCGAGCTCGGTGATGCGCTCGAAGAGCTCGCTGCCCGCCGCGTCGTAGAACCACTTGGGCGAAAGCCACTTCGGGTGGTCGGTGAGTCCTTCTCGGACCTCGGCGCGCAGTTCGCGATCGGCATCGGCTTCGGTGAAGCGCACGGTCAGCTCGGGAATTCGCACGAATCCTCCCCCAGGGAGACGATCTCGGTGTGTTCGGTGTCGGCGACCACCAGGCAGCGGTCGGGAATCTCGACCCAACTGGTTCCGCCGGTCTCAGCGGTCCGGCCGAAGGGTTCGGAGGCGACGGTCACCGCATCGGGCTCCCGGCGCACCCACAGCGAGTGCGTCCAGGTGGTGGCCACGATCCGGGTGCCGTCGCCGAGCAGCAGGTTCAGCCGCGAGTCGGGTGCTGCGGCGTGCACGTCGCGCACCAGATCCGCCATCGCGGTCCCGGGCTCGGCGCCGTCGGCGAGGCTCCGGCGAAGCAGCGCCCACAGCACCGCGGAATCGGTGGGCTGGGCGGTGAGCAGCTCCGCCGGGTCCAGTCGCGCGGCGAGCTTGGCCAGCGAGTCCGGCCAGCCGCCGACCTTGCCGTTGTGGCTGAACAGCCACCGGCCGTCGGTCAGCGGCGCGCACAGCTCGGGGCCCACCGGCATGCCGACGGTCGCCGACCGCACGGCCGCCACGACCGCGGAGGACCGCAGGTCCCGGGCCAGCCCGGGGAACGACGTGTCGGTCCACATCGCGGCGCCGTTGCGGTAGACGCCGGTGGTGCCGTCGTCGCGGAACCAGCCGGCGCCGAAGCCGTCCGCGTTGACGGTCCCGCCGCCGCGCATGTCGTTCGGCGCCCAGGACTGCTCCAGCAGCGAGTGCTCCGGGTCGAGCAGCAGCTCGTCCAGCGGCACGGGCGTCCCGAGGTAAGCCAGGTGCCTGCACATGCTCAGCGCTCGTCCGGGCTCGGGGTGCGGGCGCAGCGGAAGCCCGCGAAGATCTGCCGCCGGATCGGGTAGTCCCAGTTGCGGAACGTGCCCCGGCAGGCCGACCGGTCGGTGCCGAACGAGCCGCCGCGCAGCACCTTGTGGTCGGTTCCGAAGAACACCTCCGAGTACTCGCGGTACGGGAACGCCGCGAATCCCGGGTACGGCAGGAAGTCGCTGGAGGTCCACTCCCACACGTCGCCGATGAGCTGCCGCGCACCGCACGGCGCCTCGCCCAGCGGGTAGGCGCCGGCGGGTGCGGGTTGCAGGTGCCGCTGCCCGAGGTTGGCCTGCTCGGGTGTCGGGTCCTCGTCGCCCCACGGGTACCGGCGGGAGCGCCCGGTGCCGGGGTCGAAGCGGGCCGCCTTCTCCCACTCGGACTCGGTGGGCAGCCGCTTCCCCGCCCAGGCCGCGTAGGCCTCGGCCTCGTAGAAGCTGACGTGCACCACGGGTTCGTCGCCGGGCACCTCTTCGACGTGGCCGAAGCGGCGGCGCATCCACCGCTGCCCGTCGCGGAACCAGAACCGGGGCGCCTCCAGGGAAGCCTTGTGCCGGTAGCGCTGCCCGGCTTCGCTCCACCACCGCGGATCCCGGTAGCCGCCGGCCTCGATGAAGCGGGCGAACTCGGCGTTGGTGACCGGTGTGGTGTCCAGGTGGAAGGCGTCCACGTGCACTTCGTGGGCGGGCCGTTCGTTGTCCAGCGCCCACGCCTCGGTGGAGGTGCCCATGGTGAACGCTCCGGCCGGCACGAACACCTCGGCGGGCAGCGCGTCGGAGGAGCGCGGCGGCGGTTCGGCGGTGAGCGCGGGTGGGCCGTCGCGGAGCTGGTGGGTGGCCAGCATCGTCTCGTCGTGCTGCTGCTCGTGCTGCACGATCATGCCGAAGGCGAAGGCGCGCTCGACGAGCCTGCGGCCTTCCATCGGGGTCTCGTCGAGCAGGTCGAAGACCTTGTCGCGCACGGTGGCGATGTAGTCGCGGGCCTCGCGCGGGCCGAGCAGCGGCAGCTCGGGCCGGTCCGAGCGGCGGTGCTGGAAGGCGTCGTAGAGGTCGTCGATGTCGGGCCGGACGGCCTCGCGCCCGCCGACGTCGCGCACCAGCCACAGCTCTTCCTGGCTGCCGACGTGCGCGAGGTCCCACACCAGCGGTGACATCAGCGGCGAGTGCTGCTTGACGAGCTCCTCGTCGTCGACGGCGTCGGTGAGCTGCGCGCTGCGCTGCCGGGTGCGCGCCAGTTCGGCGGCGACGTGCTCGCGCAGCTCTTCGGTTCCCAGTTCTTGGACGTCTTTCACCGTCCACACCTCCGGTCGTGACGGGTTCAGCTCAGGCGCCGGGCGACGTGCTCGGCGAGTCGGTCGGAAAGCCCGTCGCCCGTGCCGCCCAGCAGTCGGCAGGCCAGGTCGAAGATCTCCCGGGCGCAGCGGGCCAGCACGGGGTCGGCGAGGCCGAAGCGGGCGGCGTGCACCCAGCGCCCGGCGGCGGGCGCGGCCATCACGGCGACCTTGTCCACGATGGACTCGTCGCCGAACAGCGCGGCGAGCGCGGCGGTGGGCAGCATCCAGTCGGATCCGGATTGCGCATCGAGGAAGCGCACCTCCAGGTAGCCGTGGGCGCGGACCGGCGGGAACACCGTGGTCAGGTGGTAGTCCAGGTCTTCGCGGGTGGGTGGTTCCGGCAGCCCGCCGTGGATCCACTCGGCGAAGCTCAGGCCGCTGGGCGCCGACCAGTCCTCGCCGTCCCGGCGTCGGCAGACGACCGACATGTCCAGCATGCGCCGCGCCCAGCCGCTGACCGGGTCGCCCTTGGTCGGGCCGGGTCTGGTGCGCGGCGGGTCGGTGTCGAGCAGCACGCGCGTGCGCGTGGAGGCCCAGCCGGTCTCCTCGCCGAACAACCGGGGCGAGTTGGCGAAGGCGGCGATCATGACCGGTCCGAGGGCGTGCAGCGCGTTCCAGCGCGCGGCGATCCGGTCCGGTTCGCCCGCGTCCAGACATACCTGCACGCCGGCGGTGCTGCACATCATCAGCCTGCCGTCCAGGCCGATGCGGTCGAACGCGGTTTCCATGGCTTGGTAGCGCGGCACGCGCAGGATGCGGTTCGGATACCGGTAGGGGTCGGTTCCGCTGTCGCCCAGCACCAGTCCTGCTTTGTCCAGCAGGCGGTGCAGGTAGTCGGTGTCCGCGGCCACGACGCTCAGCAGCGAGCGCAGCGATGTGGTGGGAAGACTGGAGATCTCGACCTGGCCACCAGGCTCAACGGTGAGCACGGAGCCGTTCGGCAGCGGTTGTTGCGGGCTGTCGGGAACCAGGGAGCGGGGTGCGTGCGAGCCGAGCGCGGTGATGAGAGTCGCAGCGTCGAGGGCACGTCCCGGATCAGATCGGTGGTGCACGGTCCATTCGAGTTCGACACCCAGCAGCCGGGGAGGTCCGTGCTTGAAGCACACCGACGCGACGTAGGCTTCCGCCTCCGCCCTGGTGCGCACTCGTGAGGTCGGGAACTCGCCGGTTGCAGGATCGGTCGATATCGCCAAGATGATCACCGCCCGTGATTGGCCGGTTACCGACGCTACCGGCAGCCCCCGACAGTCGCGACCCTTGTTCTGCGCTCGCACACCTGTTAGATGCGGCGCGAAACACCGCCCGATCCGGTGCGGTTGCGCCGGATTCGGCCCGAAAAGTCAACAAAACGTACGTACGGATTGCGATGGCGCGGACTGTCCTGCCAGGATTCACGCCATGCCCCGGGTCAGCCAGGACCACTTGGACGCGCGACGCCGTCAGATCCTCGACGGTTCGCGGTCCTGCTTCGCGCGCTTCGGGTACGAGGGTGCCACCGTGCGTCGTCTGGAAGAAGCCACCGGGCTGTCCCGCGGAGCGATCTTCCACCACTTCAAGGACAAGGAATCGCTGTTCCTCGCCCTGGCGGAGGACGACGCCGCGCGGATGGCCGACGTGGTCGCCGAACAGGGCCTGGTGCAGGTGATGCGCAACCTGCTCGACGCCCCCTCCGGCGTCGAGGCGAAAGCGCTCGGCGCCGACTGGCTGGGTACCCGGCTGGAGGTCTCCCGCAGGCTGCGCACCGACAACGAGTTCCGGGACCGCTGGGCGCAGCGCTCCGAGCTGCTCACCGCCGCCACCCGGGCGCGTCTGCAGTGGCAGCGCCGGTCCGGGAACCTGCGCGACGACGTCGACGTCGACGTGCTGACCGCCTACCTGGAACTGGTCCTGGAAGGACTGGTCTCGCACCTGGCGATGGGTCTCCCGGCGAGGCACCTGGGCTCGGTCCTCGACGTCGTCGAGGAGAGCGTGCGACGCCACCGCGGCCGGTGATCCAACAGCGCGGGCCCCGCTCGGCGTAATCTCACGCCAACGACAGCTGAGGCGAAGGAGAACGCGCGGCATGGGCAGCGAGTGGTGGAACCGCTTCCTCGCTTCCGATCCGTCGTTGCGGAGACTGCGCACCGCCGTGCGCGTCACCCTCGCGGTGGCGCTGACGCTGGCCATCGCCGTGCCGCTGCTGGCCTGGTGGGGGCAACCGCTGCCGAGCGCCATGATCGGCGCGGTCGTGGCGATCAACGGCTCGCTCGGCGTCAACGACCCGGAGCGGCGCGAGCAGGCCGTCACCTACGCGCTGCTGCCGCTGCCGGTCCTGGCGGCCCTGGGCCTGGCGATCGCCACCCAGTTCTCACCGCCGCTGCACAGCGGGGTCTTCCTGCTGGTCATCTTCGTGGCCGTGTACGTGCGCAGGTTCGGCCCGCGGTACTTCCCGCTGGGCATGGTCGCGTTCATGGGCTACTTCTTCGCGATGTTCCTGCGCCCGCAGTTCGCGCAGTTCCCGGCGCTGGTCGCGGCGGTGCTCATCGGCACGATCATGGCCGCCGCACTGCGGTTCCTGGTGCTGCGCGACGATCCCGAGGGCGTGCTGGCGCGCGGCCGCCGCACGCTGCGCGCCCAGGTGCACGGCCTGCTGCACGCGGTGCGCGACGTCGCCGACCAGCCGACGTCGACGGCCCGGCGGCGCAAGCTGCACAACCGCTCGGTGCGGCTGAACGAGACCTCGCTGATGCTGGAGACCACCGTCGGCCGGATGGACGAGCTCTCCGAATCCGGCCGCGACGTGCTCCGGCAGCGGATCCTCGACGTGGAGCTGGCGGCGGAGAACCTGGTGATCCGGCTGCTGCGGCTGGTCGACCACCCCAGCGGTGGTGGCGCCGTGCCGCACGCGGTCGGCGCGCTGCTGTCGGTGCTGGAGAGCCGCCCGCGCGAAATTCGGGAGGCCACCCGGCGGGTGTCCGAGCAGATCGAGGACCGCGGGTCGGTCGACCTGGCGATGGCGGTTCGCAGGCTCGGCACCGAGCTGGCGGAACTCGCCGAAGCGGCCGGTGAGCTGGGCGAGCAGCGCGACGAACAGGAGAGCGCGACGGAGGAGGACACCGAGGAGTCCGGCGACGAGCAGACCGGGCTGGCACGACCGGAGCTGCGCACCGCCATCCAGGTCACCGTGGCCGCGGGCCTGGCGATCGTGCTCGGGCAGCTGGTCTCGCCGAACCGCTGGTACTGGGCGGTGATCACCGCGTTCGTGGTGTTCATCAGCGCCAACAGCCGCGGCGAGCTGCTGGTGCGCGCCTGGCAGCGGACGGCGGGCACCATCCTCGGCGTGCTGGCCGGCATCGTGGTCGCCGCCCAGGTCGGCGGAGACCTCACCGCCGAGCTGTCGGTGATCCTGCTGTGCGTGTTCCTGGCGTTCTACTTCGTCGGCTACTCCTACGCCGCGATGACCTTCTTCATCACCACCCTGCTCGGGGCGCTGTACGGGATGCTCGGCACCTTCGACGCCTCGGTGCTGGAAACGCGACTGGCCGAGACCGCGGTCGGGGCGCTGGCCGGGGTGCTGGCAGCGGTGTTCGTGCTGCCGACCCGCACCCGCGAGCTGGTCCGCACCAACACCGGCGAGTTCCTCAAGGCGCTGCGGGACTTCCTGCGCAGCACCGGAACCGAGCTCAGCGAGCAGGGCACGGCCTCGGGCTTGCAGGAACCCACGCGCGCGCTCGACGACGCGCTGCAGCAGGTGCTCACCAGCGCGAACCCGCTCACGGCCTACCGGTTCCGGTCCCGGCGCAGCCAGGTGCAGCGCACGGCGACCAAGCTCAGCGGCTGCGCCTACTACGTCCGCAACCTCTCGGTGGCGCTGGGCGACACGGCCGAGATGGTCGACGCCGACACCCGGGAGCGCCTGGCCGAGCAGCTGTGGGCGCTGGCCGACGCCGCCGAGTCCCTCACCGATGAGGGGCAGGTCCCGTTCGAGGAGGCGATCGCGGCGGCGCACCGCCGCTCCGACGAGCTGCACGACCTGGCCGAATCGCTCACCGACGGACCGACGTCGTTGCACCGCAGCATCCGGTGGCTGGACCGCACGACGCAGGTCCTCGACGAGCTGCCGCGCGAACTCGGGACCGACGCTCACCTGGCCGGGCGAAGCTGATCCACTCTTCCGGCGACACGGCACCGAGTGCGTAGGTCGCCACCGCCACCGCTCCTACGCTGCGAGATCAACTGCCTCCACGCGTCTGAGGAGCCCCCCACGTGAAGCGTTCGATCGCGCTCGGCCTGGCTGCGGTCGCGGCACTGGCCGTCGCGCCACCCGCGGCGAGCATCGCGGCGCCCCGACCTGCCCTGCAGTTCGGGCAGTGCCCGAAGGACATCGCCACGTCCTACCCGCAGCTGAGCTGCGCGACCATCGAGGTCCCGCTCGATCACGCCAACCCCGGCGGTGAGCGGGTGCAGATCCTGGTCACCAAGCTGCCCGCCCGCGACCCGCAGGCGCGGCGCGGCTCGCTGCTGGTCAACCCCGGCGGGCCCGGAGGCCCCGGAGCCGACTTCGCCGGCACCCTGGGCGGACGGGTGCCGCCGCAGGTGCGCGACTCCTACGACCTGATCGGCTTCGACACCCGCAACACCGCGCACAGCACGCCGATCAGCTGCGTGGACCCGGCGACCTACTGGGCCAACCCGCTGCCCGATCCGGACTCCCCCGCCGCCCGCGAGACCAACTGGCAGCGAGCGCAGACCTACGCCGACGGCTGCGCGCAGCGCGCCGGGAAGTACCTGCCGCACCTGAACACGCCCACCAATGCCCGCGACATGGACCTCATACGGTCAGCGCTGGGCGAGCAGAAGATCAGCTTCCTCGGCTACTCCTACGGCACCTACCTCGGCGCGGTCTACGGGCAGCTGTTCCCGGAGCGGGTGGACCGGATGGTCCTGGACAGCTCGGTCAACCCCGACGTCTCGGAGATCTGGTACGGCAACAACCTCGCCCAGGACGTCGCCGCGCAGCAGCGGCTCGACCACTTCTTCGACTGGGTGGCCCGGCACGACCAGGTCTTCCACCTCGGCACCGAGGGGTCGGCGGTGAAGGCCGCCTGGCAGCGCACGCAGGAGGACCTGCGGAAGGCGCCGCGCGGACCGCTGGGGCCCTCGGAGCTGATCGAGATCAGCTTCAACGCGCTCTACGGCGAATCCGACTGGCAGCCGCTGGCCCAGGGGCTCGCGGACTTCCAGCTGCGGGGCGACGACCGTGCGCTGGCCGCGATGGTCACTCCGAAGGACGAGCTCGCCGAGAACGGCAACGCGATCTACAACGCGGTCGAGTGCGCCGACGCGCCCTGGCCGACCCGCCGCGCGGAGTGGGAGCGCGACTCCCGCCAGATGGCGACCGGGCACCCTTTCGCCGCCTGGTACAACAGCTGGACCGTCGCGCCGTGCCGCACCTGGCACGCGCCCCGGCAGCAGCCCACCAAGATCACCGGTGAGAAGCTTCCACCGGTGCTGATGTTCAACTCCGAGCACGACGTCGCGACCCCGTACGAGGGTGCCGTCGAGATGCACCACTCGCTGCCGTCGTCGGTGCTGGTCACCGAACGCGACGCCGGCAAGCACGGGGTCTGGGCGCTGTCCGGCAACGCCGATGCGGACCGGATCGGCGCGGACTACCTGGTGCACGGCGCCCTGCCCGCCGAGGACGTCGCCATCCCGGGTCACCCCGAGCCGGACCCGTCGGGTTCGGACGCGCGCGACTCCCGCACCTTCGACCTGCGCTGATCCTCGCCGCGACGACGAAGAAGGCCGGCCCCGGGAACGGGACCGGCCTTCTTCGCGCGCTGAACCGTCAGTTCACGCCGTGCATGTAGCGCTTCACGCTGCGCGCGGAGGCCAGCAGCAGGAGCGCGCACGCGATCGTGGCCACACCGACGATCGAGAAGTACACCTGCTGGTTGTCCACCGAGTACAGCTTGACCACCTGGGCGCCCAGGCCCTGGCCCATCGCCGGGGCCAGGAAGTACAGGCCCATCGTCTGCGAGGCGAAGACCTTCGGCGCCAGCTTGGTGCTCACCGACAGACCGACCGGCGAGAGCATCAGCTCACCCACGGTCATGATCACGAACACCAGCGCGAGCATGATCGGCAGGTGCTTGCCGTCGTCACCGGCGGCGAACTTCGAGAGAACGACCCACAGGAACGACACGCCGACGAAGAACAGACCGCCGACGAACTTCTGCGGGGTGGAGGGCTGCCGCTCGCCCAGCTTCATCCACAGCGCGGCCATGACCGGCGCCAGGATGATGATCGCCAGCGGGTTGACCGACTGGAACCACGAGGCCGGGACGGCGAACCCGAGCACGTTGAGGTCGGTGTCGGACTCGGCCAGGTTCGCCAGCGTGTTCGGCTGCTGCTCGAACAGCAGGAAGAACAGCGCGGTGGCCAGGAACAGCGGGATGTAGGCGATCAGCCGGTCGCGCTCCACCTTGGTGATCTGCTTGCTGGAGAGCATGACCACGAAGTAGATGATCGGCAGCACCGCCGAGATGATGCTGATCAGGTTGACCAGACCGTCGAGCCCCATCATGCCGCTCGCCGCGAGCGCGACCAGCACCACGACGAAGCCCAGGGCGATGCCGCCCGCGCGGCCGAGGACCCGGCCCTTGTGCTCGGCGGGCAGCGGGTTGACCGGGACCAGACCGGCGCTGCCGAGGTTCTTGCGACCCAGGGTGTACTGGATCAGACCCAGCGCCATGCCGACCGCGGCGGCGCCGAAGCCCAGGTGCCAGTTGACCTTCTCGCCGAGGGTGCCCACGACGAAGGGCGCGATGAACGCACCCAGGTTGATGCCCATGTAGTAGATCGAGAAACCGGCGTCGCGGCGGGTGTCCTGCTCGCCGTAGAGGCCGCCGACCAGGCCGGAGACGTTCGGCTTGAGCAGACCGGTGCCGATGACCAACAGCACCAGGCCGATCAGCACGGTGGTCATGCCACCGGGCAGGGCCAGTCCGATGTGGCCGAGCATGATGATCACGCCGCCGTAGAGGACCGCCCGCTGGGCGCCGACGACCCGGTCGGCCAGCCAGCCGCCGAGGACGCCGGTCATGTAGACCGAGGCGCCGTAGACGCCGACGACCGACAGCGCGGTCGATTCGGGGATTCCCAGGCCGCCTTCGGATACGGCGTAGTAGAGGTAGTACGCCAGAATGGCGCGCATGCCGTAGTAGGAGAACCGCTCCCACATCTCGGTGAAGAACAGCGTCAACAAACCGCGCGGGTGCCCGAAGAAACCCTTCTGCGGTGCGTCCGCAACCGTGGGTGTGCTCACGATCACGTCCTCTCGTGATTGTTCAGCGCGGTGGTGACCGCGACAACTCCGTCGCAGGTTACTTCCAGGTAGACTGGATCAGACCATCGGGGCGAGAAGCAGCCAACGACCGGCCACAACGGACTCCGCTCCGCCCAACGCACCTGGTGGGAGCACTCCCCGAGGTACGTCCGCGCGCGCACCCGGCCGCCGTCGAACTCCGGGAAACCCGGCAATCGTGATCGCGCCGCTACCGATTGCATCCCGTCAACGCCGGTATACTCGGTATGACCTTTTCACCTGGTCCATTCAATTCACGGGAGTGAGCACTTCAGTGCCAGCGGCACAATCCCCAGAGGGAAGCAGTACCGAGCCGGGCAGTAGACCCGGCTACCTCCGATCGTCGGTCACTCGCACGAGGTGGGCCGAGGGTTGATCGAAATCCTGTTGGCCGTTGCCGGCCTTCTGTTCATCGCAGTGCTCACGCTGGGCACCGGTCTCGCGGTGGCAGCGGAGTTCTCCTTGACCTCGCTGGAACGCTCCACGGTGGACGCGCACGTGCACTCCGTGGACGACAAGCGCGCCCGCGCCGTGCAGCGCGCGCACCGCACGCTGTCGTTCCAGCTCTCGGGCGCCCAGGTCGCGATCACCCTGACGACTCTGATCACCGGTTACGTGGCCGAGCCGCTCATCGGTGACCTGATCCAGCCGGTGCTGACGGCCCTGGGCATGCCGCTGGGCGTGGCCGGGGGCGTGTCGCTGGCGCTGGCGATCCTGCTGGCGACCGCGCTGTCGATGGTCTTCGGCGAGATGGTGCCGAAGAACCTCGCCATCGCCCGCCCGCTGCCGACCGCGCGCGCCGTCTCCGGCTACCACGCGGGGTTCTCGCAGGTGTTCAAGTGGCTCATCGACGCCATGAACAACAGCGCGAACTGGGTGGTGCGCAGGCTCGGCATCGAGCCCCAGGAGGAGCTGCGCTCGGCGCGCTCCCCCGACGAGCTCGGCTCGATCGTGCGTTCCAGCGCCGCGCACGGCACGCTCGACGAGTCCACGGCCCGGCTGATGGACCGCTCGTTGCGCTTCGGCGACCGCAGCGCGGAGGAACTGATGACCCCGCGCGTGCGCGTCGCTTCGCTGCAGGTAGGCGAAACGCTCGTGGACCTGCTCGACCTCGCTCGCCGGACCGGGTTCTCCAGGTTCCCGGTGCACGGCGGCGACCTCGACGAGATCCAGGGCGTCGTGCACGTCAAGCAGGCGTTCGGCGTCCCGGCCTCCCGCCGGGAGTCCACCCGCGTGGAGACGCTGACCCGCCCGGTGCCGACGGTGCCTGCGACGCTGGACGGAGACGCGCTGCTCAACCGGCTGCGCGGGTCGGGCCTCCAGCTAGCGGTCGTCGTCGACGAGTACGGCGGCACCGCGGGAATCGTGAGCCTGGAGGACGTGGTCGAGGAGATCATCGGCGACGTCCGCGACGAGCACGACCGGCTGGAGATCTCCGCCGTGCGCAGGCTCGGCGACGACTCGTGGCTGATCTCCGGCCTGCTGCGCCCCGACGAGCTCGCCGAGGCCACCGGTTTCGAGATGCCCGAGGGCGACTACGAGACCGTGGCCGGTCTGCTGCTGTGGCGGCTGGGCCGGATCCCGTCGGTGGGCGACCAGCTCGACCTGGAGGACTGGCGGCTGACCGTCATGCGCATGGACAAGCACCGCATCGCCGAGCTGCGCCTCACCAAGCAGCCGGCCCAGGCCGAGGCGATGGGGGCGATCCGATGAGCGACTCCTACGCACTGCTGCTCGGCGTGCTCCTGCTGCTGCTCAACGCGCTGTTCGTGGGCGCGGAGTTCTCCCTGCTGTCCTCCCGCCGCGACCGGTTGGAGGCCCTGCTGGCCCAAGGCGTCGGCGGGGCGCGCACGGTGATCAAGGCGAGCCAGGAGGGCTCGCTGATGCTCACCAGCGCGCAGCTGGGCATCACGCTGTGCTCGCTGGGTCTCGGACGGCTGGGCGAGCCCGCCGTCGCGCACACCCTGGAAGCGCCGTTCACCGCTCTGGGCATCCCGGAGCCGGTGACGCACGCGGTGGCGTTCACGATCGCCCTGGCGATCGTGGTGATCCTGCACGTGCTGGTCGGCGAGATGGTGCCGAAGAACCTGGCGCTGGCCGAGCCCGAGCGCATGGCGCTGTGGCTGGTGCCCGCGCTGGTCGGGTTCGTGCAGCTGGCGCGCCCGTTCATCGCGCTGTTCAACATGATGGCCAACGCGGTGCTCAAGCTGCTGCGGATCGAACCGAAGGACGAGCTGGAGACCGCCTACACCTCCGCGGAGCTGGCCGAGCTGCTGGTGGAGTCGCGGCGCGAGGGGCTGCTGGAGCACTCCGAGCACCGCAGGCTCGCCCAGACGCTGTCGTCGGTGGAGCACACCGTCGCCGACGTCCTGGTCCCGCTGCCGGAGGTCACGACGCTGCCGGGTCGTCCGACGCTGGGCGATGTGGAGCGGCTGGTGGCCGACACCGGCTTCTCCCGGTTCCCGGTGCGCGACGACGACGGCAGGCTGCTGGGCTACCTGCACATCAAGGACGTGCTCGACCAGGCGGGCGACGATCCGCAGACGCCGATCTCCGACGCCCGGCGGCGCGACCTGCCGACGGTGCCGGTGACCGCGCGCCTGGACGAGGCCATGACGTCGCTGCGCCGGGCGGGAAGTCACCTGGCCGCTGCGGTGGACGCCGGTGGTGCGGCGGTCGGCGTGGTGGCGCTGGAGGACCTGGTCGAGGAGTACGTGGGCACCGTTCGCGACGGCACCCACGTCCACTGACCGGACGAGGCGCGGGCGGAGGGCTCTCCTCCAGATGGCCCAACTTCACGGGAAAAGACGGGCGCACGGGATTGCCCGAACGGCCGCAAAATCCCGTTTTCCCAGTTCGCGCCGGGGATGCCCCCGGCGCGAACCCGGAACCGCGCTCGGTAGTGTCCATGCGTGCGAGATGATCAGCTCTCGCCGTCCCACGCGGACACATCTTCTTCCGGCCGCGTGATCGGCGGCAGGTACCGGCTGGACCGCACCATCGGCAAGGGCGGGATGGGCTACGTCTGGTCCGGGACGGACGAGGTCCTGGAGCGCCCGGTGGCGGTCAAGGAACTCCACCTGCCTGCCAACCTGCCCGAAGAAGGCGCCGATGAGCTGCGCGAACGAGCCCTGCGCGAAGCCCGGGCCATGGCCACCCTCAGCCACCCCAACACCGTGATGCTCTACGACGTGGTCCGCGAGGACGCCGCCGGTCCGTTCGTGGTCATGGAGCTGGTGCCGGGGCGGAGCCTGTCGGCGATCCTGAAGAAGCACCGCGCGCTCAACCACTACCAGCTGGCCGTCATGATCGACGGTGTGGCCGCGGCGCTGGACGCCGCTCACCGGGTCGGCATCGTGCACCGCGACGTCAAGCCGGGCAACGTGCTCCTCGGCCCGCGCGGGCAGGTCAAGCTCGCCGACTTCGGGCTCTCCCGCAACATCGCCGAGACCACCATGACCCGGTCCGAGATGCTGCTGGGCACGCCCGCGTACCTGCCCCCGGAGATCGCGCGCCGGGGCGCTCTCGATTCCCAGGCCGATCTGTGGAGCCTCGGCGCCACGCTCTACTCGGCCGCTGAGGGCCACCCGCCGTACGACAAGACCAATGACCCGCTGGTCATCATCAGTGCGATCGTGCACGGGCCGCTGCCCCGCCACCACCAGACCGGCCCGATCGGCGAGGTCCTCGGCGGGCTCCTGATCAAGGAGCCGGGTCGGCGGATGCCGCTGGTCGAGGTGCGCCGCAGACTGCACGAAATCGTCAGGTCCGCCGGTGACGAACCCTTCGAACCCCTGCTGGACCCCAGCTCGCCCGATGCGACCGAGCGCTTCCCCACCCCGGTGGCGGCCCCGGCGGCGGTGCCCCGCCCGCCAGCTCGGCCCGCCGACCGCCGCCAGTCGATCCCGCGCGTGACCCCGACGCCGCCGTCGACCCCCCGGCCGATGGCGGGCACCCCGCAGCCGTGGATCCCGCCGCAGCAGGTGCGAGCCGAACAACCGAACCTGTCCGCCCAGTCCGGCGCCTGGCAGGGTCAGCACGGACCCGGCCCCTCGCACCCGTCACCCGAGCAGCCCGCGTCCGAGCGCCGCGTCGGGCGGACCGCGATCATCGCGGGTGCGGTGACGCTGGTGCTGGTCGCGGGCGCGGCGGTGTTCGGTTATACGGTCGGCAACGAGGAAGAAGACCCCCAAGCGACCATCCAGCCAAGCCGCCCGGCCGGCAGTGCCTACGGTGTGCTGCAGGCCGAGTTCGCCGGTTGGACGGGCCGCTCGTTCGGCACCACCACCTACCAGGGCGTCACCTACGCCGGCCCCCTGCTGCCGGGCCACGTGCTGCGGTTCGACCAGGTGGATTTCGGGCCCGTGCCCGCCACCGAGGTCGCCGCGCGGTTCCGCACCTCGGTGCCGTCGTCGGCCAACGCGACGATCGCGGTCCGGTTGGCCAGCCCCAACGGCGAGCGGGTCGGCCAGATCAACGTAGCCGACCTCCACCACGACAACGCTTGGAAGACCGTGCCGGTGGAGCTGGAGCGCGGTGTGTCGGGCAAGCACACGGTCTACCTGGTCATCAGCTCGCAGGTCGGCGGCGAGGCGTTGCAGCTGGACTGGGTCCAGTTCCACCGCTGAACCCCGGACCGATACCCTGACCAGCGATGTTGGTGTTGACCGAGCAGGAGTGGCGCGAGCGCCAGACCGCCCACCGCGAGCGGGTGGCCCGGTGGACCTCGCCGCACCGGCGGCGTCAGCACCACCAGCGCAAGCATCCGGTGCTGGACTTCCTGTTCACCTACTACTCGTTCCGCCCGGCCCGCCTGGAGCGGTGGCAGCCCGGCGTCGACGTGGTGCTGGAGAACGGTCAGGAGTTCTTGTCCCGCAAGGGCTTCACCGAGGCGCCCGGCGGTGTCGCGCTGGACCCGGCGTCGCTGACCGACAAGCGGCGTGATTCGGCGGAGTTCATCCTCGGTCTGCTCAGCGCGACCGCGTCCCGTCCGGCCCGGCTGGGCTGCTTCGGACTGCACGAGTGGGCGATGGTCTACCGCACCGAGCCGGGCGACGTCCGGCACAGCGGCTGGCCGCTGCGGTTGGGGCACGACGGCACCGACGAGGTCGTGGAGTCGATGCCGATCAGCTGCACCCACCACGACGCGTTCCGGTTCTTCACCCCGCAGGCCCGCCCGCTCAACGAGCTGCAACCGTCCCGAGCCGACCAGGTGAGACTGGAGCAGCCGGGTTGCCTCCACGCGAACATGGATCTTTTCAAGTGGGCCTACAAGCTCGACCCGTTCGTGCCCGGCGAGCTCATCGCCGACTGCTTCGAGCTGGCGGTGCGGGTCCGGGAGCTGGACATGTGCGCCAGCCCGTACGACCTCTCCGAGCTCGGCTACGAGCCGGTGCCGATCGAGACCCCGCAGGGACGCGCCGACTACGCGCGGCGGCAGCGCGAGTTCGCCGAGGAAGCCGCGGGGCTGCGGCAACGGCTCATCGACACCTGCCGCGACATCCTGACCTGGGCAGCGCCGAGCCCGGTCTGACACGCCCTCCGCGGAAGGGGCTTCGGGTTCTCGCCTAGCGCTCCCCCGCCAGGGTGCCGACAGCGCCCGCCGGGGTTGCCCTGCTCCCGGGTGTCGGCGAGGACCGGCTCAGCGCCCAGGCCATGCCGACCACCACCGTCACGGCCGCGAGCGCCTGCGCGGCGACCGCGGCCGCCACCGGCTCGGCCGGTGATGTCAGCACCGCCACCAAGACCACCGCTCCCGCCAACCAGGACGCCGCCACCTTCCGGTGCCGACCGCGCGCGATCAGCGCCGCGTGCAGCACCTGCGCTCCCATCAGCAGCACCGTGCTGCCGACCAGGCAGACCGAGGTCAGCGTCGACAGGGGAACCCGCGTTCCGAACAACTCTCGCAAAGCCCAACCGCCGAGGCCGGCAACGCCCAGGAACCCGGCTGCTCCGAACGCCAGCGCCACCGCCATGCCGTTCCTGACCGTCGCCCGGAACCGGTGCCGTTGCGCGCGCGCCTGAGCATCGGTCAGCGCGGTCAGCAGGAACGCCTGCACCGGCGAGAACACGAACAGCGGCATCCTCGCCAGCAGCAGTCCGGCGGCGAAAGCCGCAGCCAGCGCGGCATCGTGCAGCCGCGTCGTCACGATCACGACCGAGAGGTTGGCGATCACGTACGTCAGCAGCGTCGCCACCGCCAGCGACGGCAACCCGCCGGACGCGCTCGGACGCGAAACGCTTTGCACAGCAGCATCCCCAGGACCCGGGTGCACGAGCGGACGCCTCCGCCTCACCGCGCACAGCGCGCCGCCGAGCGCGCTGCACCCGGTCCCGGCCGCGAACGTGGCCGCGTACCACGTCACCGGAACCGGACCCGTGACCCACGCGGAACCGACGAACACGAGCCGTCCGATCCCCTCCGCACCCAATGACGCTGCGTAGCCACCGAAATCGTCCAGACCAGCGAGCACCCCGCGCACCAGCGACATCATCGCGGTGAGCGCGGTGTTGACCGCGGCCACGACGAGCAGCCCGCTGTGGCCCGCCAGCGCGTCGTCGACCAGCAGCGGCGCGCACGCCACGAGTGCGAGCAGTCCCGCGGCGAGCAACCCCGCACCGCGAATCGCCGTCCACACCACGGCTTCTCGCACCGACCGCCCCAGCGCGACCGCGTGCGCGGTGCGGCGACTCACCTCCTGCTCCAGGGCGAGGAAGACACCCGGGCCGAGGATGTTGATGACCATGTACAACGTGGACACCGCCGCCGCCTCGGGCGGGGCGAACAGATGTCCCGCCGACGCGACGAACGCGTAGCCCGCCGCTCCGACCAGAACGGTTCCCACCGCGAGCGCCACTGCCCCTGACTGCTCACCTCCGGTCACGGAGTCGCACGCTACGCGTGCGAGCACACCCCCGCAGAACGCACGAGCCCCGCCCCGGTTCCGATGTCCCCAAAGGACGAGCGTTCGAGAATCTGCCCGGCCGTTAGGAGCATCACGTGTTTGAGTGGTGTGCCACCTCCCGGTTTGCGACTCGCGCTCGGGGCCACCCACGCTCGCAGGTATCAGGCCGCAGCGGGTGGCCTCAGGCGCCTGGGATCGAAATCGTTTTCGTCATTCAGGAGGCAACTTGTGCGCGCTTTGGTGACAGGCGGGGCCGGTTTCATCGGCTCGCACCTCGTGGATCAGCTCGTTCGTGACGGTCATGAGGTGTGCGTGGTCGACGACCTCAGCCGAGGAAGCGCCGACAACCTGGCCGCATCGCTCGACAGCGAAAACCTGAGCCTTCATCGCGTCGACGTCTGCTCTCCCGAAGTCGTTGCCCTGGCTGGACAACATCGCCCGGAGGTCGTGTACCACCTCGCCGCGCAGATCGACGTGCGCGCGAGCGTCGCCGACCCGCTCGCCGACGCTCGCGCCAACGTCCTGGGCGTCGTCAACGTCGGCGAGGCGGCCCGGTTGTCGGGCGCCCGCAAGGTGGTCTACGCCACCTCCGGCGGCTCCATCTACGGGCACGCCGAGACCATTCCTACGGACGAATCCGAACCCGTTCAACCGTTCTCGCCGTACGCGGCGTCGAAGTTCGCGGGCGAGACCTACTTCGACACCTACCGGCGGCTGCACGGCTTGGAGTGCACGCACCTGGCGATGGCCAACGTGTACGGTCCCCGCCAGCTCTCGCTCGGCGAGGCCGGAGTGGTGGCCGTATTCGCCGGTGCGATGCTCGACGGCGCGCCGACCGCGATCTACGGCGACGGCCGCAACACCCGCGACTACGTGCACGTCCACGACGTCATCGCCGCGTTCATCGCCGCCTCAGGAGAGCGGGGATCGGGCAAGCGCTACAACGTCAGCACCGGAGTGCCGACCTCCGACCGGGAACTGCACTCCATCGTCGCCGCGGCGACCGGTGCTCCCGACGAACCGGCGTTCCTGCCCGCGCGGCAGGGAGACGTGCGGGATTCCGTGCTCGACTGGTCCCTCATCGGCCGTGAACTCGGTTGGAAACCGCAGATCGACCTCGTCACCGGCATCGGCAGCGTCGTGGAGCACCTGCTGTCGCAGCGCGACATCCCGCTTCCAGGACCCCGACACCGCCGATGCGACGACGTCTCACGAGAAGCTTCAGGAGGTCCGATCGCGCTCTTCGTCGAGGGCGACCGCGCGCGCCAGCCGCGAGAACCGCACCCGTAGTTCCTTGAACCGCAGGTAGGTGTTGAGCGAGAAGAACGCGAACGCCGTCACAAGCCCGTACAGCAGCAGGTCCGAGCCCCGGCCAACGCCGACGGCGGCGGCCAGCACCGTCAGCATGTCCGGGCGCAGCACGGCGAACACGCCGAACGCCAGGAACATGATGAAACCGATTCGGACAGCGGCGGTCACGTACGTCGTGCCGTGGTGCCGGAGGAAGAACACCAGCAGTGCCGTCACGGCGGTGACCAGTATCACCTGAATTGTCATCTGATGTGCTCCGTCTTGGTCCGCACCACCGTCTCGAACGCGATGTTGACCGCGTTGAGCAGTGACTGTCCCTTCGCCATGGAATAGGCGGTGTACCGAATGGTCACCGGGCTCTCGGCAACCCGCCAGCCAAGACGCCGGATCATGCCGATGATCTCGGAGGCGTGACCCATGCCGTCGCAGGTGATCTCCATCGTGTCGGCGACCGATCGGTTGAACGCCCGCAACCCGTTGTGCGCGTCGGAGAGCTGCAGGCGTCGCAAGCTCGGACTGCACCGCACCACCGTGCGGAGGACCACTCGTTTGAGGATCGGAACGGACGCTGCGCCGTCGCCGAAACGAGTGCCGATGACGATGTCTCGATCACCGACTGCCAGCTCGTCGAGCAACCGGAGGGCGTCGGACACCTGGTGCTGACCGTCGGCGTCGAAGGTCAAGAACCACCGGGCACCCGGCCGCGTTCGCGCGAACTCGACCCCGGTCTGCAGCGCGGCGCCCTGCCCGAGGTTCACCGGATGACGCACCACCACGGCCCCGGCCTCGCGTGCCCGAGCGGCCGAATCGTCGGCGCTGCCGTCGTCGACGCACACCACGTTCGGGAACGCCTGCTTGAGCTCGGTGACCACCTCGTGGATGACCGTCGCCTCGTTGTACATCGGGATGATCACCCAGATGTCGTCCCGTGCAGTCATCGCGTTCCCCTCCGTCCGTCGGGCGTCGGCGCCGACGAATCCAGGTTGGAGTTCTCCGAGCAGGAGGACAGCGCGAACAAGGCCAGTTCACCCTGCCGTTCGACCAGTCGAAAACCGGGTATTCGTCCCGGATCGCGCACACCGGGGTAGTCGTCGACCCTAGGGTCGGTCGGCCAGAAGTGCACCTCGCCCACGAGCAGGTAGCGCACTCCCAGCTTCGCCGCGATCCGGCACGCGCGCGCGTCGGATGCGGCGAAGACGAGGTTCTGGGCGAGGTAGTTCTGCTCGGCGGTCTGCTTCCGGCCGTCCAGCTGTCCGAACAGGACGCGACGGCCCTGCAGCGGCCACAGCAGCGCGCTGCCGTCCCACGGGTTGTTGGCGACCACGGCGTCCGGTTCGATGCGGTCGCGGATCCGCGCGAAGAACTCCGCCTCGTCCGGGCTGACCATGTTGGTCGCCGGGGCGTCCTCGGCGGCGAACGTGCTGTGCACCAGCGTCGCGGAGCGGCCCAGGTGCATGCCCTTCGTGGCGCCCGCGATGATCGCCGCGATCAGCAGCGTGGTCGCGCCGACCGGCACCGCGACCCGGAGGTCGATCCGCTCCCGGAGCCACTCGGCGATCGCGACCGTGCCCAGCGCCGCCAGCGGTACCCCGGTCATCGGCAGCATCGCCGCGATCCGCCACGAGTCGCTGTACCAGAAGCCGGTCAGCAGCATCGTCCACGGCGACTGGATCGACGCGGCCATCACGAACAGCGCCGCCGACACTGCGTGGGCCGCCGCCAGCCACCGCAACCCGGGCTCGCGGAGCGACCGCACGATCCCGACCAGGACCACCGCCGCCAGCAGCCACTCCGCTCGGCGTCCGTGGGTGGCGTGCAGCAGCACCTCGCCGACGGCTCCGGCCGCGGTGGTGGTGGGTGCCCACCACACGGCCGCGACTTCCCGCATCAGCGGCGTCATGCGCAACCCGGCCAGCAACGCCACCGGCACGACCACCGCCGCGGCCACGGTCCACCCCGCACGACCGACGCGGCCGTCCGCGACGTGCTCGCCCGCCCGCTGCGCGGTCGTCACCAGGATCAGGACCGAGGCCAGCACCGCCAGGAACACCACCGTGTTCGGGTGCGCGAACGCCATCCCCACGAGCGTCACGGCGAGCAGCACGAGCGCGCGAGGCCGACCCACGACGTCGTCGACCGCTCGGCCCATCACCGCCAGCACCAGTCCCAGCGCCACGGGAACGAGGCTCATCCCCAGCAGGTTCGGCCACAGCACACCCCACTTGAGCAGGCCCCACGGAAACGCGGTGAACCCGACCGAGTAGAGCCCGGTGACGGCCAACGTCCCCGGCCTCGGGCCGAACACCTGGCGCGCCAAGAAGACGCACGCCACCGGCCACACCAGCACGGCGATCACCCCGGCGACCGCGTTCGCCCCGGCCGGGATCGCTCCACCGACGGTGGCGAGCACCAGCGCGGTGAGATCGTGCCACGCGGCCGGGTAGAACCGGGGCGGTGCCCCCGGAACGTCCAGCGCGCCCAACGTCAGCGACGACCCGTCTCCGGAGTCCCGGATCGCGGCGAGAGCGGTGTAGTGGAACACCGCGTCGAAGCTCTGCGACAACGCCGCCGGGGTTCGCAACGCCAGCACGAGCGCGACCCCGCCCAGCAGGGCTCCGGCCAGCACGCCACCGGCAGCGCAGGCCCGCACCGATCCCGGGTCACGCGCAGGGCGTCCGCCGACCAGCCCGTTCACCGCCATCGCGAGCAGCGTCGCGAGCGCGACCGCGCCCAGTGCCACGACGGGCGACCACCGCACCGACGCGGCCCCGGCCGCCACTGCGGCCATCGACAGGGTCGTCACCGCCAGAGCCGGAGCCGCGGCCCACGCCGCGCATCCCCGCAGTCCCATCGCCGAGGCGATCGGCAACCCCGCCAGCAACGTCCACACCACCGCCGTCGCCCAGAGCGGAACCTCGTGCGACCACGCATCGGCCATCGTCACCTCGTCGAGCCCACGACGACGGGAAGGCGTCCGGCCGGCGGGACCGCGTCGAGCGCGCGAATCGCGTTCAGGTCCACCGAGTACACCGCGACCGTGCCGCTGCGGAACGCCGGACGGACCTCGGGCAGCGCTTCGAGGTTCAGCAGTCCAGGTGCCAGCCCGTATGACTGTCCGGAAACCCAGTTCTCGGGCGCTCCCGCCGAACTGATCTTCGGGGTCTCCGTGTCCACGTAGATCCAGGCGATGTCGAAATCGATCAGGGCGCGCCGCACGTCGCGGTCGGTTCGATACCGGTTGAAGTCCTCCAGCAGCGCGTAGCTCGGCGGCCACGTGGCCGCGCCCAGCGTCAGCACGTTCACCACCGGCACGCCACCGAGGACGTAGAGGTAGGTCGACCCGTCGTTGGCGGAGTTCAGCACGCGCTGGCCGGGCAGCACGCGGGGAGCGAGCCACCGGATCGCGGCGAGGTCGTCCGGCGACACCCGCACGTACGGAGTCGGATTGCTGAACCGGCTGGCCACCGTGGACTGGCCGGTGCGCAAGTATCCCGGCAGAACGGCCACGCCGTAGGTCACCGCCAGCACCGTCACCAGCCCGACCGCGGCCCACCGCCCCGCCGCGGGGCGCAGCGACGGCAGCCGAGGCAGCCGCCGCGCCACTGCCGCGCCCGCGAACACGACGCCCAACGCCGCGATGACAGGCACGAACAGGTTCAGGTGGCTGGAGATCCGAAACGTCGCGTTGTAGAAGTAGCGGGTGATCCCGGCCTCCCAGCCGCGACCGGGGCTGACGTACATGGCCACGACGACGATCGCCCACGCGCCCCAGGTCGTGATCAACCCCCACGGCCCTCCCCTGACCAGGATGGCCACCAGTCCCGCCAGCAACAGCAGCATCACCGCGAACTGCCCGGCGCCCAACGGCACCGTGTCACCCGGGAACCCGTCGTAGGGGACCGCGAAGACCCGTCCCACAGCCTGCGTCAGCGTCTCAGCAGGTTTTTCCGACGGGAACGAGGTCACGGTCGTGCTCTGCGACAGCACCGCGGCGAGTCCCGGCAGCGACATCACCCCCGCCACCACGACCGCCGCCCCCACCGCGCGCACCCGGTCCTTGGCGAAAACCGCTCCGCCCCGGGTGAACAGCTCCCCCGCGCACCAGGCCACCAGGCTCACACCCACCGTCACGCCGGCGCTCGGGTGCACCGCCACGGCGCCCGCGCACGCGAGCCCGGCCGCCAGCACCGGGCCGGCTGCCAGCGGCATCGTCACGAGGGCGGCCAGGATGCCCGGCGTCATCGCCAGGGCGGTCGCGTTCGGCAGCATCCCGCCGACGTGGTTGAGCAGGAACATGGGCTGCTGCAGGCCGATCGCCACCACAGCGGCCATTCCTCCGGCGAGCATCGCGATTCCGAAGCTCATTCGCGCTCGTCGGGCCGCCAGCACGCCCAGTGTCGCCACCGACACCGGCCACACCACCGCGCAGACCACGATGGACACCGCGTTCAACCCGACCACGGCATCCCCGGCGAACCGGGCCACGACCGCCGAGAGCAGGTGCAGCCCCGCCGGATACGGCTGAGCGGGTGCTCCGGTGAGCAGGTCGGCCGGGAGCAGCTGCCAGGGAGCGCCCCGCCCGGTGCGTTCGATGAAGGCCGTCAACGTCGTGTGCACGACCATGTCGTGCTCCTGCGGCAGGGTGCGGAGCGAACCCATGCCCGCCAACCACGACCGCACGCCTGCCGCGATCGCGCCCGCGACGAGCACGACGCCGCACGCCGCTCCGGCCACCTCGACCGGCCGACGCCGCGGTCCGGTCAACGGCTTGCGAGGACTCCGCCACCGCACCCCCACCCCGACCAGCGCCACCAGCCCGACGACCAGGCCGAGCGGACCCGGTCCGAACGGGACGCCGATCAGCGCGCAGCCCATCGCCGTCAGCGATGCGATCCCCAACGAAATCGGCGGCGCCACCCCGGCGAACCAGCTCACCTGTCTCACCCGGGCCGCCAGCAGCACGATCGCGCCGGGGACGAACCACACCGACGTCGCAACCGCGAGCACCCACAAGGTCTTCACCGTGTCCCACCTGCGTTGGCTGCGCCCGCCGGGTCACTCCCGGCGGCGTACGTCGCACTCACCGCAATCGCTGACGGCTCTGATCACGGCACAGGCAAGCTAAACCAGAGCCGTCGTGATCGCAGTCCCAGAACCGGTGCCCGGACGAGTGATCGAGCGTTCGCGCGCACCCCGCTTCAAAACTAGCGTCGCCACGAAGCAGCCGCGCAGACATGTCCGTTCACTACTCAAAAGAGGGTATCGATGGCCAAGACGCTGGCCGATCGCTCCGCACCGGCACGCTCACTCCGCACGACGCTGAGGCACCGATCGGCTTGGGGACCGATCCTCTCCGTCGGCTGCGGCACCGCGTTGATCGCCGTGCACGCGCGCGCCTACGGTTCCTGGCTCATCGACGACGCGGCCATCACGTTCGCCTACGCGCGAAACCTCGCGAGCGGAGCGGGGCTCGTGCTCCAGCCGGGCGCGATGCCGGTCGAGGGCTATTCCAACCCGACGTGGCTGGTGCTGCTGACCCTCGGCCGGGTACTGGGCCTGTTCGATTCCGGGACCCTCTTCGGGGTTCCCGACTACGTCGCCTTTCCGAAGCTGCTGGCGCTCGGCTGCTGCGCGGGCGTGCTCGTCTGCTGCTACGTCGCCGCCCGGCCGCTGACCTCCCGGGCCGCGTGGGCTCCGCTGGTCGCGGGCGCGGTCCTCGCGGCGCTGCCGTCGTTCGTGATCTGGAGCTTCTCCGGTCTGGAGAACCCGCTGTACGCGCTCATCACCGCGGCGCTGGCGACGCTGCTGCTGCGAGCGAGTCTCGCCGGAACGCTGCTGCACCCGCGCATCGCCGCAGCGTCGGGAGCGCTGGCTCTGCTGGCCGCGATGACGCGACCCGACGGCGCGCTGCTCGCCGCCGCGTTCCCCCTGCTCGCCGTCTGGTGCGCGCGCAGCGCGGCGATACGCGCGATCTTGATCTCCTGCGCGTCTTTCATCATCCCCTTCGGACTCCTCCTCTCCTGGCGTTTCGTCCACTTCGGACTTCTGGTGCCCAACACCGCCGTCGCCAAGGGAGGGATCGCGCTCGGCGCGCCTCAACTGGACCGGCTGCGCGAGCTCCTCTCCTACCCCGGATGGCCGGCCACCATCGCCCTCCTGATCGGCGTGATCGCGCTGGGGCGTCGTCGCGACCACCGCGCCGCACTTCCCGCGCTGCTGATCCCGCTGGCCCTCGCGGTCCTCGCCTACACCCTGCTGCCGGAGGACTGGATGAGCCAGTACCGCTTCGCCACCCCGGTCTGGACGCTCGCCGCGCTGACCACGGCGCTGGTCGTCACAGCCGGCCTCGCCGGTCAACGCAGCCGGTGGCGCGCACTGGTGCTGGTCGTCGTGCTCGCCGGACTCGTCGGCGCACCGCAGCTGCATCGCGATGCCACGGCGTTTCGCGCCGCTCCCGATGTACCGCTCTGCTCGATCGCCGAACGCTACGGTCACGTGCCCGACCGCTACGCCGATCTCCTCGGCCTGCGCAGCGGAACCCTGCTCGTCCCCGACGTCGGCGGCACGGCGCTGACCGGCCGGCTCCGCATCGTCGACCTCGCCGGGCTCACCGATGCCGCGATCGCCGAGCACCACCACCGCGGCGACATGCGCGGACTGCGCGACCACGTCTTCGACCGCGCACGCCCGACGATCATCCACGCGCACGGGCACTGGAGCGCGGCCACCGGCGTCCTCGGCGATCCGCGGCTGGCCCGCGACTACGTGCTCGTCCACGCGGACCAAGCCCTGGCTCCCAACCAGGACTGGATTCGCCGGGAGGCCATTGCGGATCCCGCGCTGCTCCCGGCTCTGCGCGCCGACGCCGGGCGCCACATCGACGAGATCAACCACCGCGATGCCACCGTCCCGACCCGTGATTGCGGACCCGTGCTCCGGGTCGGCCGCTGACGCCCTCCCTTCACCGGGAGGGGTGGTGTCAGCGCGGCTCAGGTTCGGCGCGGCCCCTGGTCAGCACCGCGAACACCACGACCGCCGAGACCGACAGCACGCCCATCACCAGGCCCATCGGGACCGCGGTGTCCGAGCCTGCGATGCCGACCAGCGGGGAGACCAGACCGCCGATCATGAACTGCAGCACGCCCAGCAGCGCCGAGGCGCTCCCGGCCGTCTCGCGGTGCCCGGACAGGGCGAGGGCGGTGGCGTTCGGGAACACCAGGCCGATGCTGGCCACCGTCACGAACAAGGCAGGGAGCAGTGCGAGCAGCCCCAGGCCGAGCACCGTCGACACGGCCACGGAAATACCGCCGAGGGCGTTGCAGCTCAGCCCGATCGCCAGCAACCTCCGCGAGTCGACCTTGCCGACCAGAAGCCCGTTGATCTGGCCCATCGTCACGATGCCGATCGAGTTCACGCCGAAGACCACGCTGAACATCTGCGGCGAGAGGTGGTGGACGTCCTGCAGCACGAACGACGAACCGGAGATGTAGGCGAACATGGCGGCGAAGGCCAGCGCCGCCGACAGCGCGAAACCGGTGAACTTCCGGTCGCGCAGCAGTCCGCCGAAGGTGCGCAGGGTCTGCGGCAGGCTGCCAGGACGCCGCCGCTCGGGCGGCAACGTCTCGGGCAGGGCCAGCAAGGCTGCGACCAGCAGCGCGGCACCGATCGCGCACAGCGTCACGAACACCCCGCGCCACGAGGTGACCCGCAGCAGCTGTCCTCCCAGCACCGGCGCGAGCACCGGGACCACACCGTTGACCAGCATCAGCAGGGAGAAGAACTTCGCCAGCGCGACGCCTGAGAACAGGTCGCGCACCACGGCTCGGGCGATCACGATGCCGGCCGCTCCGCCGAAGCCCTGCACCAGCCGCAGCGCGGCCAGCGCGTAGGCGGAGGGCGCGAGCGCGCAGGCCAGCGAGGCGAGGGCGAAGACGACGACACCGATCAGCAGCGGGCGGCGTCGACCGTAGGTGTCCGACAGCGGACCCATCACCAGCTGCCCCAGCGCGAGCCCGATCGTGCAAGCCATCAGCGACAGCTGCACCTGGGAGGCGCCCGCGTGCAGCTCGCCGGAGATGGCCGGCAGGGCGGGGAGGTACATGTCCATCGACAGCGGCCCGAACGCCGACATCCCGCCCAGGATCAGCGCGTACTTCCCGCGCGACTGCTCTGACATCCACCCTCGATCGTTCGCACCGCGAATCAGTTCGGCTCAACGGTAACCCGCGGCGCAGCGCCCTCGCGATGAGTCGTTCATCGCACCAGGCGGCGGTTTTGGTCCGAACCGACCGGACGAAAAGGACTCGATCATGAACGGTTCGGACCAGAACGGCCGGTGCCCGTGCTCACCGGCCCCAGAGCGGCCCTTGCCAGGTGGAGGTGGCGCGCAGGTCGCGCTTGAGGAGCTTGCCGCCGGGGTTGCGCGGCAGCGGCCGCTCGCTGACGTGCAGGAACTGGGGGATCTTGAAGTCCGCCAGGTGTTCCCCGAGGTGAGCCAGCAGCCGTTCGGCGTCGAAGGTGTCGTCGGCGACGATGACCGCGCCGACCTTCTCCCCCATCACGTCGTCCGGCACGCCGACGACCGCCGCCTCCACCACGCCCGGCGCGGCTGCCAGGGCGTTCTCGACCTCCACGGAGTAGACGTTCTCGCCGCCCCGGTTGATCACGTCCTTGGCCCGGTCGACGACGTAGACCAACCCGGCGTCATCGACGCGGGCGAGATCACCGGTGCGCAGCCAGCCGTCGACGAACGTCGACGCCGTGGCCTCGGGCTTGTTCCAGTAACCGGCGACGACGTTGGGCCCGCGGATCAGCAGTTCGCCCACGCCCGTGACCGGGTCGGGCTCGTCCACCGCCACGTCGACCACCGGCGCCGGGAACCCGACGGAGTCGGCGTGGGCGACCGCGTGCTCGTGCGGCAGGAACGTCGAGATCGACGAGGTCTCGGTCAGCCCGAAGCCGTTGCCCACCCGCGCCCGCGGGAACGCCGCTTTGATGCGCTCGACCAGCGCGGGGGCCATGGGAGCGCCGCCGTAGGAGACGTGCTCGACCGAGGACGTGTCGAACTCCGCGAAGTCCGGTTGCTTGAGCGCGAGCGCGTAGATCGCGGGCACCGTGGTGAACAGGTTGATCCGCTCCTCGGCGATGATCCGCAGGAACTGGCGCACGTCGAAGGACGGCATCACCACGGTCGATCCGCCGTAGGAGAGCTGCAGCAGCAGCTGCGTGTTGCAACCGGTGACGTGGAACAGCGGAACGGACACGAGATTGCGCGTCCGCCAGCCGTTCTCGACGTCGATGCCCTTCACCCGGCACACGTTCTCCACATTGGACAGGAAGTTCTCGTGGGTGGTCATCGCCCCCTTGGGGCGCCCGGTGGTGCCGCTGGTGTAGAAGATCGCCGCCACCTCGTCGCGGGCGAGGTCGTCGACGGCGAAGGGCGCTCCATCCGGCGGCGGTGCGCCGGGGTGGAAGGTGAACGCCGCGCCGGAATCGGCCAGCACGTAGTCGACCTCGGGCTTGGCGAAGCGGGTGTTGACCGGTACCGCGATCGCGCCGGCCAGCTGCGTGCCGAGGAACGCCAGCACCCAGTCGACGCCGGCGGGAAGCAGGTTGGCCACGCGGTCGCCGCGGGAGATCCCGGCCGCGCGCAGCCCGCCGGCGATCCGGGCGGCCCCGTCCCACAGCTCTCGGTAGGTCAGGCGGCCACCGCCGACCTCCACCAGCGCTTCGCGGTCGCCGAACCGCTCGACCGCGCCTCGCAGCATGTCCACCAGCGACTCGGCCAGCCCGGTGTAGCGGGCGATGCCTCGTTCGTCGCGTTCGATGCCGGACCTGTCGAACATCGCCTGACCTCCCCGTCGCGCGGACCGTGATCACGGTCACTCGCCGGATGGCGGGGGTCAAGCGGTCACGGCACTCGGAACCCGAACGGAAGTTCCAGCCGGTGCGCGGCGAGCAGCTCCTCGTCGGCGAGCAGGTCGGCGGTGGAGCCGTCCGCGACCACCCGGCCGTCGTCGATGATCACGCTGCGCGGGCACAGCTGCAGGGCGTAGGGCAGGTCGTGGGTGACCATCAGCGTCGTGCCGCCCACGGCGAGCAGCACCTCCGCCAGTTCGCGGCGCGCGACCGGTTCCAGGTTCGCCGAGGGTTCGTCGAGCACCAGCAGTTCCGGGCGGCACGCCAGCACGGCGGCCAGCGCGACGCGTTTGCGCTGGCCACCTGACAGGTGCAGCGGTGAGCGGTGGGCGTGCTCGGTCATCCCGACCGCGTCGAGGGCGTCCTGGACGCGCTGTTCGAGCTCGGCGCCGCGCGCCCCGAAGTTGGCCGGTCCGAACGCGACGTCCTCCCGGACGGTGGGCATGAACAGCTGGTCGTCGGGGTCCTGAAAGAGCAGGCCGACGCGGCGGCGGATCTCCTTGAGGTGCCGGGCCTCCACCGGCATCCCACCCACGGAGATGCTGCCCGCCGTGGGCCGCAGCACGCCGTTGAGGTGCAGGGTCAGCGTCGTCTTGCCCGCGCCGTTGGGGCCGAGCACGGCAACCCGCTCGCCCGGCTCGACGCGCAGGTCGACGTGGTGCAGCGCGCGATGCCCGTCGGGGTAGGCGTGCGCCAGACCGGTGATCTCCAGCGCGGGTGCGGTCACCGCTTCGCGGAGCCCGGCGGGCTGCTCGGTCACGCGGTCCACAGCGACACCCCCAGTACGACGGCCGCTGCGGCGGGCGCGGCCAGGCCCGTGCTCCAGGTCTTCCACGAGGTGCGGCGAGCCGGTTCCAGCTCGGGCATCTCGCCTTCCCAGCCGCGCGAGACCATCGCCAGGTGCACGCGCTCGCCGCGCTCGTAGGAGCGGATGAACAGGCTGCCGACGCCGCGCGCGGTCGCCCCGACCTGCCACAGGAACCTCGGGTCGTGACCCCGGGAGATCCGCGCGATGCGCATCCGGCCGGCTTCGGCGACGATCACCTCGGCGTACCGCAGCATCAGGGTGATGATGGTGATCACCAGCTTCGGCGCGCGCAGCCGTTGCAGGCCGAGCACGATCTCGCGAGGCGCGGTGGTGGCCGCCAGCAGCAGCGAGGTCCCGAGCCCGAGCGTGCCCTTGACCATGATGTTGAACCCGGCCAGCAGTCCTTCGGTGGACAGCGCGACGCCGGCGACCTCCGTGCTCGGGCCGCCCGCGGTGAACGGCAGCAGCAGCGCCAGCACCACGAACGGCACCTCGATCAGCAGTCGCGCGGCCAGCCAGCGCGGCGGGATGCGCGCGACGGCGGCCAGCGCGGCGAGCAGCAGAGCGTAGCCGCCGAAGGCCCAGAAGATCTCGCGCGGTGTGGCCACCACGCACAGCACCAGCAGGAACGCGGCGGTGATCTTCACCTGCGGGTCGAGCCGGTGCACCGCCGTGTCACCGGGCAGGTGCAGGGCGTCGGCGTGGCCGGTGCCCACCTACGCCTCCTCTGATCCGGAGCGGCGACGCAGTCCCCAGAACAGCCCGCCCGCCGCGAGGAGGGTCACCACCGCGCCGATGACCCCGGCGACACCGGTGAACCTCTCGTCACCCCCGACGGCGTAGTCGGCCAGCGGGCCGTCGGCCAGGGCGTGGTCACCGGCGTGCTGGGCGATGCAGTTGCCCTCCAAGGACTCGCCGCGCTCGGTCTGCACTACCGAGCAGCCCTGCTGGGTGACGGCGTCGAGACCGTCGGCATCGGAGTCGGCGAAGTAGGCGACACCCCCGGCGACGGCGAGCACGACCAGGGCGAAGATCAGCAGAAAGCGCTTCATCGGGCGACCTCCTCGCGCCGGGCACCGCGCAACAGGTGGACCAGGTCCGGCCGGGCCTTGGCGACGGCGCCGACCGTGGCGGCGGTGATCAGACCCTCGCCGAGCCCGATCAGGCAGTGCACGCCGATCATCGCCACCGAGACCGTCGCCAGGCCGAACCCGGCGGCGCCGCCGATGGCGTACTCGACGAGGAACCCGCACGAGGCGGCCACGGTGTTGACCCACGCCGCGATGAACGCGGTGGCCAGCAGACCGGCCCGGCTGCGGGTGGCCAGCTTCCGCAGCGCCAGCGCCACCAGGTAACCGACGGCGGTGCCGATCAACGCCATGTTCGTGATGTTCGCGCCGAGCATCGTCAGGCCGCCGTCGGCGAACAGCAGCGACTGGACGACCAGCACGATCGCCACGCACAGCGCCCCGACCCACGGGCCGGCCAGGATCGCGGCCAGCGCACCGCCGAGCAGGTGCCCGCTCACGCCCGGCAGCACCGGAAAGTTGATCATCTGCGCGGCGAAGACGAACGCCGCGACCAGCCCCGCCATCGGGGCCGTGCGGTCGTCCAGGTCGGCCCTCGCGCGCACCAGCGCCACCGCCAGGCCGGCTATCGCCACGACGGCGAACAGGACCGCCGTGCGGGCGTCGAGCAGCCCGTCGCTCATGTGCATGGCGAGCGTCGTGGTCGGCACTGAGCTCCCTCTCCTGCGAACCGGTGTTCCCCGGTGGAACAACCGCCGGTCAAGGGTAGTTGCCGATCACCCGCTATCACCAGGTCCTGGCAAGAGGTACTCGTCGCAATCAGGCCGAAAAAAGCCGTCGACCCGGGTGCACCACCCGGGTCGACGGCTCAAGAGCGCGTTCTGAGGTTGTGCGAGCGGCGCAGCCGCGAGGGCCGCCCTCGCAACCCGCGCCGCCGCGGGTTCTCAGACGTCGTCTGGGGAGGACGCCGCGACGCCAGACCGCACGGCGACGCGGAACGAACCTCTGAGGTCAGTCCCGCACGGCCAGCGCCAGTTCGCCGTTGCTGTCCTTCTCGGCATCCAGGGTCTTGTCGCCCAAGAGCTCCGAGACCTCCTTCTCCAGGAAGATCCGGACGCCGTTCTCCTCGATCACCTCGTCGCCCTCCTGGGGTTCCTCGGCGATCGACGCCTGCAGCCCCTGCCCGGCCGGCGCGATGCGCAAGCCCGAGCTGGCCGGAGAGTCGCCGCCGACGAGGACGAGCTTGATGACCTCGACGGCGCTCTCACTGATGGTGAGCATGGTGCTCAACTCCTCTCGGAGCCGGTCGGTTGAAGGGGCCACCGTGTCATCGTCGCGACCGGACGCGCAAACCGACCCGCCGACTCAGCTCTGGTACGCCGCCAACGGTGGGCAGGAGCAGACGAGGTTGCGGTCGCCCTTGGCTCCGTCGATGCGCCGGACCGGCGGGAACACCTTGATCGCGTCCGTGCCCATGGGGTAGGCCGCCTCCTCGCGGGAGTAGGCGTGGACCCACTCCTTGGCGAGGCTGGCCGCCGTGTGCGGAGCACCGACCAGCGGGTTGTCGTCGGCGGGCCACTGACCTGCGACGACCTTGTCGATCTCGGCGCGGATGGCGATCATCGCCTCGCAGAAGCGGTCCAGCTCGGCGAGGTTCTCGCTCTCGGTCGGTTCGACCATCAGCGTGCCCGCGACCGGGAACGACATCGTCGGCGCGTGGATGCCGTAGTCGGCGAGGCGCTTGGCGACGTCGTCGACGGTGATGCCGCTGGTCTTGCTGATCTGCCGCAGGTCCAGGATGCACTCGTGGGCGACGAGGCCGCCCGCACCCGTGTAGAGCACCGGGAAGTACTCGCTCAGCCGCCGCGCCACGTAGTTGGCGGCGGCCACGGCGGTCAGGGTCGCGCGGCGCAGGCCGTCGGCGCCCATCATCCGCACGTAGGCCCACGAGATCGGCAGGATCGAGGCGCTGCCCCACGGGGCGGCGCTGATCGGGCCGACACCGGTGGCCGGACCGGCGGCGGGCTGCAGCGGGTGGTTGGGCAGGAACGGCGACAGGTGCTCGCGGACGCCGATCGGGCCGACGCCCGGACCGCCACCGCCGTGCGGGATGCAGAAGGTCTTGTGCAGGTTCAGGTGCGAGACGTCGGAGCCGAACTTGCCCATCCGGGCCAGGCCGATCAGCGCGTTGAGGTTCGCGCCGTCGACGTAGACCTGGCCGCCCGCGTCGTGCACCAGCCCGCAGACCTCGCGCACGGTGTCCTCGTAGACGCCGTGGGTGGACGGGTAGGTGATCATGATCGCGGCGAGGTCCTGGGCGTGCTCGCCGACGAGCTCGCGCAGGTGGTCCATCTCGATGTTGCCCTGCTCGTCGCAGCGGACCACGACCACCCGCATCCCGGCCATCACGGCGCTGGCGGCGTTGGTGCCGTGCGCGCTCGCAGGGATCAGGCACACCTCGCGCTCGGCCTCACCACGGCTGTGGTGGTAGGCGCGGATGGCCAGCAGGCCCGCGAACTCGCCCTGGCTGCCCGCGTTGGGCTGCAGGCTCACCGCGTCGTAGCCGGTGACCTCGGCGAGCCATTCCTGCAGGTCGGAGACCACCTTGAGCAGGCCCTCGGCGTCCTGCGCGGGCGCGAAGGGGTGCAGCGAGGAGAACTCCGGCCAGGTGATCGGCTCCATCTCCGCCGTCGCGTTGAGCTTCATCGTGCACGAGCCCAGCGGGATCATGCTGCGGTCCAGCGCGATGTCCTTGTCCGACAGCTGCCGCAGGTAGCGCAGCAGCGAGGTCTCGGAGCGGTGCGTGTGGAAGACCGGGTGCGTCAGGTACTCCGAGGTGCGGGCCAGCGCGCCCGGCAGCGCGTCCTCGGTCTCGACGTCGAGCTGTTCGACGTCACCGGCGGTCACGCCGAAGGCCTCCCACACCGCGGCCAGGTGGGCACGGGTGGTGGTCTCGTCGCAGCTGATGCCCACGTGGTCGGAGTCCACGCGGCGCAGGTTCACCCCGCCGCGGCGCGCGGCCGCCAGGACCTCGTCGGCCTTGCCGGGGACCTTGGCGACCACGGTGTCGAAGAACTCGTCGTGCACGACCTCGACACCACCGCGGCGCAGCTGCTCGGCGAGCACGCCGGCCATCCGGTGCGCGCGGGTCGCGATCGCCTTGAGCCCGTCCGGACCGTGGTAGACCGCGTACATCGAGGCGACCACGGCGAGCAGCACCTGCGCGGTGCAGATGTTGCTGGTGGCCTTCTCACGACGGATGTGCTGCTCGCGGGTCTGCAGCGCGAGCCGGTACGCCTGGTTGCCCTCGACGTCGACGCTCACGCCCACCAGGCGGCCCGGAAGCTGCCGCTCCAGGCCCTTGGCCACGGCCATGAACCCGGCGTGCGGACCGCCGAAGCCCATCGGCACGCCGAAGCGCTGGGTGCTTCCCACCACCACGTCGGCACCGATCTCGCCGGGCGCGCGCAGCAGGGTCAGCGCCAGCAGGTCGGTGGCCACCACGACCTTCGCGCCCCGCTCGTGGAGCGCGGCGATCAGGGCCTCCTGGTCGCGCACCGCGCCGGAGGCACCCGGGTAGGACAGCAGCGCGCCGAAGAACTCGCCCTCGGGCAGTTCACCGGAGGTCAGGTCGGCGACCACGACCTCGATGCCCAGCGGCTCGGCGCGGGTCTCGATGACCGCGATGGTCTGCGGCAGCGTGTCGGCGTCGACCAGGAAGCGCGGCGACTTGGACTTGCCCGCGCGGCGCACCAGGGTCATGCCCTCGGCCGCGGCGGTGGCCTCGTCGAGCATCGAGGAGTTGGAGACGGGCACGCCGGTCAGGTCAGCGACCATCGTCTGGAAGTTCAGCAGCGCCTCCAGCCGGCCCTGCGAGATCTCCGGCTGGTAGGGCGTGTAGGCGGTGTACCAGGCAGGGCTCTCCAGCACGTTGCGCAGGATCACCGGCGGGGTGACCGTGCCGTAGTAGCCCAGGCCGATCATCTCGGTGTGCGGGGTGCAGCGACCGGCGAGGTCGCGCAGCTCCGCCAGCGCCTCGGTCTCGGTGGCCGGTTCCGGCAGCGACAGCTGCAGGTCGCCCTCGCGGATGGTGTCCGGGACGGCCTTCTGCCCCAGTTCTTCCAGGGAGCCGACGCCGATGACGTCGAGCATGCGGGCCAGCTCGGCGGGCATCGGGCCGACGTGGCGGTCAGCGAACGGCCTGCCGTGCTCCAGCGCGGCCAGAGGGATGCGGTCGTGCGTCGCGTCGGTCATCGCCAAAACCTCAATCATCGCGGCGAACAAAGGGCGGCAGCGGATGCTGCTCTCCCCCTCTGTCCCCGTTCGCGAAGCGAACGCCTGAGAGCTTCACCCGGCGGACCGGGCTTGCACCGTCGGCGGGGCCCACCAGTAGGTGTGCCCGCTTTCCAGAGGTATCTCGCCCGTGCGGTCCAGGTGGCCTGAGAGGTTGTCGGGGAGAGTTGCTCCTTCGGCGCCGGTCCTGGTCAGGGCCGGACTCTCCCGCACGGGGTCGGCGATGGCGCTCAGAGTACCCGATCAACAGCGTCTATCAGACCATCAATGTCGCCTACCGCACAGATGGCGGGCACCGGTGGTTCAGCCGGTCTCCGCTTGGCGGTCGCGGCGGCGAGCCGCGAGCTCGTCGTTGATCGCCGACTCGATGTTCTCGCCACCGTCGGCGCGCTCGGCCGGGAACTCGTGGATGGTCCCGCTGATCTCGCGCATCGCACCGCTGACCGCGATGCCGAACACTCCCTGCCCGCCCTGCAGCAGATCGACCACCTCCTCCGCGGAGGTGCACTCGTAGACCGTGGTGCCGTCGCTGAACAACGTCAGCTTCGCCAGGTCCTGAACGCCGCGCTTGCGCAGGTGCTCCACCGCGACTCGGATGTTGTGCAGCGACACCCCCGTGTCCAGCAGGCGCTTGACGACCTTGAGCACCAGGATGTCCTTGAACGAGTACAACCGCTGCGAGCCCGATCCGGCAGCACCGCGGATGGACGGCCCGACCAGCTTGGTGCGCGCCCAGTAGTCGAGCTGCCGGTAGGTGATGCCCGCGATCTGGCAGGCCGCCGGCCCGCGGTAACCGACCAGTTCGTCCGGGGCAGAGGCGTCGGGGAACAGCTCACCCTGCTCCGCAGCATCCGAGGTCGCTGCTTCCTCCACCACGCCTGCCTCCCCTCGTCCGGCCCGAAGCCGACGACGACGATCACCAGCGCCCGGACCGTTTGCGGTCCAGGGCCGCGAAGCCGTACACCGGCTGAATCACACCGGGGCAATTCGCGTAAGTCCGAAGGTATGCCCGCTCAGCAGGCGGGTCAACGCGACGCGCGGGCCGGGCGCGCTCTCGTTGGCCGGCGCAAGAACCCGGCCCCCGGGCTGCTGGTGCAACCCGGGGGCCGGTGTGGTCTGTTCGGACTAGAACCCGAAGCGCCGGTCCTCAGGTGTCGGCACCGCGGAAGTCCTCCGGGGAGACGGAGTCGAGGAACTCGCGGAACTTCTCCACCTCGTCCTCCTGCTCGTCCGGAATGATCAGCCCGGCCTCGTCGAGGACCGACTCGTCGGCGTGGATCGGAACTCCGATGCGCAGCGCCAGCGCCACCGAGTCGCTCGGCCGCGCGGACACCCGCACATCACCGTCGAACACCAGCTCGGCGAAGAAGGTGCCCTCCTGCAGGTCGGTGATCCGCACCTGCTCCAGGTCGCGGCCCAGGGCTCCGATGACGTCCTTGAGCAGGTCGTGCGTGAGCGGCCGCTGGGGCCGCACGCCCTGCTGCTCCAGGGCGATGGCCGTCGCTTCGACCGATCCGATCCAGATCGGCAGGTAGCGCTCGCCCTGAGCCTCGCGCAACAGCAGGATCGGCTGGTTGGCTGGTAGTTCAACTCGCACGCCGACGACGCGCATCTCGCTGCTCATCGTCACATCGCCTCCTCCAGCGCGCCGAAGCGTGACATCCCCGTCGAGGGTCCCGCACCGACGCCTCCGACGCTACCCGCGATACGGCGGACACGCCCTTCCATCGGCGGTCCCGGCGGACCACCACCGTCGCGGTCGTTGTAGTCGGGGCTCGCGGCCCGGACCGCTGGCGAGCTCGTCGTTGAGCAATACCCAGCACGATACACCGCGCAGAGCCCGGTCGAACCCGCCGGAACTGCCCTGCTGCGCTGTCAAAACCGCTTGTGGCGCCGGGAAATTCCCGGCGAGGAGGGACGAGATCCGCGCGCGGGCCGCGCAGCTGCCTCATGCGTCAGCGGGGCGACGCCTCGTGGCGCCGCCCCGCTGACGGGTTGAAAAGCCCTGTTCGACGGCCTCAGCGGCCGCCCTGGCCCCCATCGATCGGCCCGGTCAGGAACACCAGGCGGAACTTCCCGATCTGGACCTCGTCGCCGTTGGCGAGCACCGAGGTGTCCACCGGCTCCCGGTTCACGTAGGTGCCGTTGAGGCTGCCCACGTCGACCACCACGAAGTCGTTGCCCTCGCGGCGGAACTCGGCGTGCCGCCGGGACACCGTCACGTCATCGAGGAAGATGTCGCTGTCCGGGTGCCGGCCGGCGCTGGTGGTCTCCCGATCCAGCAGGAACCGCGAACCCGCGTTGGGGCCGCGCTTGACCACCAGCAGGGCGGAACCCGCCGGCAGCGCATCGACCCCGGATGCGGGGGCAGGCTCCGGGGCCGCGCTCTCGGTGCTTTCCGGCTCCGAGAGGAAGGGCCTGAAGACCGAGGTGGTCTCCGGTGACTGCTCCGGCGGAACGTCGCCGAAGCCGCTGTTTTGGCTCACCTGAGCTCTCCTCTACGCGGATAGATCGTGCCAAGTATGCACCCAACGTACCGTGCCTGGACAGCCTCGGAACGAGCGACTCCCGTCATCGTCCCACGGATGCCTCCCGGCAGGACGATCATGCCTGGTCGATCAGCTTCTGGTAACCATCGGCGTCGAGCAGACCGGCCAGCTGCTCCGGGTCGGCGAGCCGGATCTCCACCATCCAGCCCTCCCCCGTTGCGTCCGAGTTGACCAGCTCCGGTTGGTCCTCCAGCGCGGCGTTGCCGGCGGTGATCTCACCGGCGACCGGGGCGTAGATGTCGGAGACGCTCTTGGTCGACTCCACCTCGCCCATCGACTCCCCGGCGGCGATCTGCTGCCCCACCTCGGGGAGCTGGACGAACACCACGTCGCCCAGCTGCTGCTGGGCGTAGTCGGTGATGCCGATGCGCACGGTGTCCTCGCTGATGCGCTGGACCCATTCGTGCTCTTCGGTGTACTTGATCTCCGGGGCCGCCACGGTGGTCCCGCCTTTCGTCCGCTGTTGCAACGTGCCGAGTGATCGGCGCGGCGAGCGTATTCACCGGCCACCGAGGGCCGCAAGACGACGCGCAGCCGGGATCAGGCGCGGGCTCTGGCCCCGCGCACGGCGGCGGCGACCTGCCCGAAGTAGAGGATGCCGGCCCACAGGTACAGCGCCCCGCCCCAGGCGGTGAAGGCGTAGGCGATGGGCCGGACCACGTCGGCTCCGGTGAAGTCGTCCTGCACCAGCAGCAGCAGCGGGAACGCGTACATCAGGCAGAACGTGGCGGCCTTGCCCAGGTAGTGCACCTCGGGCGGTTCGTAGCCGTGCCAGCGCAGCACCGGCAGGCACAGGGTGAGCACGACGTCGCGGCCGACCAGGGCGACCGCCACCCACCACGGGATGACGTCGCGCAGCACGAAGGCGATCAGGGTCGCGACGATGTAGAGGCGGTCGGCCGCGGGGTCGAGCAGCTCGCCGATGCGGCTGTACTGGTTGAGCCAGCGGGCGAGCTTGCCGTCGAGCCAGTCGGTGGCGCCGCTGATCACCAGGACCAGCAGCGCGAGCAGGTCGGCCTGCGGGCCGAGCAGCAGCCAGAGGAAGACCGGCACGCCGGCCAGGCGTATCACGCTGAGCAGGTTGGGCAGCGTCCACCAGGGATCCGCCCACACGTCGCGGGCGACCTCGCGGATCCGGTCCAGGCCGGGATCACCCGGCCCCGGGTGGTCCTTCCCCGCTCCGGCCCGCGGCCCGCTCGTGGTGTTTTCCGTGGTGCGCTCGGCGTCCTGCACCACGAGCCTCCCCTGAATGGTTGTGCGCACTGCCCCGCAACGGGTGCACACCTGTGCATCCTTACCCGATCAGGGTCTCATATGGGCAGCGCAACCCACTTGGCGGCCAGCCGGAGGCGGGACAGCCTGCGGCTCCGGAAGAACCGCTGCGGATTCACCCGCGAGTGCGGCTCCAGCCCCGGCGGTGCAACTCGGCATCGGTGAGGAACCGGGCTCTGCCGCGATCGTCCACGCCCGCCCAGCGGGCGCCCGCGGTTCCCTCTCGGACGTAGGAGTGGCCGCCGCTCCAGACCACGCTGCACGGCGCGGTCGGCAGGTCGTTCGGCTCGTCGACGGTCGCTGTGGCCCTGGGAGGCTCTGCCGGTTCCATCGTGCTCATAAGTTCGTAGCACCTCCGATTCATTTGTCGGCGCGGGACACCTCGGTGTTAGCCCGGCCATCGGCTCGTCGCCGATTGTGCGGCCTGCGAGTCGCACTGTCGCGCCGGAAACGCACCCGCAGCGCCCAGCGGCGCGGCGGCGTCGCCGAATCGCGTCAGATGTGAGCGCGACCGAATTCCGTTCCCCCGTTCGTCCGAACACCGGTGTTTCGCTCGCGACGAACGCGTTTCGGCCGAACGGCCGCGCGGGCCCCTGGCGCCGAGATCTGATCTGAGGTACTACACAGGCGGTGCCACAGCGGACGCAGGAGGTAGTCGCAGCGATGGGTGAGTACGCGGAGAACTACCGGCGCAGCCTGGACGACCGCGAGGGCTTCTGGCTCGACGCGGCGCGGGCGATCGAGTGGGACCGCGAGCCGACGCGGGCGCTGGACGATTCGGCCGCGCCGATGTACCGCTGGTTCCCCGACGGCGAGCTCAACACGTGCTTCAACGCGCTGGACCGGCACGTGCGCGACGGGCGGGGTGAGCAGCCCGCGCTGATCTGGGACTCGGCGATGACCGGCGTCGTGCAGACCTGGACCTACCGCGAGCTGCTCGACCGGGTCGCGCTCTTCGCCGGAGCGCTGCGCGCGCAAGGCGTGGCCGCCGGCGATCGGGTGGTGCTGTACCTGCCGATGATCCCCGAGGCGGCGATCGCGATGCTGGCGTGCGCGCGGATCGGCGCGGTGCACTCGGTGGTCTTCGGCGGCTTCGCGCCCAAGGAGCTGGCCGCGCGCATCGACGACGCCCGGCCGAGCGTGATCGTGGCGGCCTCCTGCGGGCTGGAACCCAACCGGGTCGTGGAGTACAAGCCGATCGTCGACGAGGCGCTGCGGCAGGCGGAGCACCAGCCCGGGAAGGTGATCGTGCTCCAGCGCGATCAGGCGCGCGCCGAGCTGGGCCCGCGCGACATCGACTGGCAGGAGGCGGTCGAGGGAGCCGAACCGGCGGAGTGCGTGCCGCTGGCCGCCACCGATCCGCTCTACGTCCTCTACACCTCCGGCACCACGGGCAAGCCCAAGGGCGTGGTGCGCGACAACGGCGGGCACGCGGTCGCGCTGCGCTGGTCGATGGCCAACATCTACGACATCTCCCCCGGCGAGGTCTTCTGGACCGCCTCGGACGTGGGGTGGGTCGTCGGCCACTCCTACATCGTCTACGCGCCGCTGCTGACCGGGGCGACGACGGTGGTCTACGAGGGCAAGCCGGTGGGCACCCCGGACGCGGGCGCGTTCTGGCGGGTCATCGCCCAGCACCGGGTCAAGGCGCTGTTCACCGCGCCGACGGCGCTGCGGGCGATCAAGCGCGTCGACCCGGACGGCCGGCTGCTCGCCGAGCACGACACGTCCTGCCTCGAAACGCTGTTCCTGGCCGGTGAGCGGCTGGACCCGGAGACCTACCACTGGGCGGCCGGGCAGCTGGGCGTGCCGGTGATCGACCACTGGTGGCAGACCGAGACGGGATGGCCGATCTGCGCGAACCTGCGCGGGTTGGAGCCGATGCCGGTCAAGGCGGGTTCGCCGACGGTTCCGGTGCCCGGTTACGAGATCGCGGTGCTGGATCAGGCAGGTGATCCGCTGCCGCCGGAGACCGACGGGGCGATCTGCCTGAAGCTCCCGCTGCCGCCGGGCACGTTGCCGACGTTGTGGGGCGACGACGAGCGGTTCCGCGAGTCCTACCTGTCGCGCTTCGAGGGCTACTACCTCACCGGCGACAACGGCTACGTCGACGCCGACGGCTACGTGTTCGTCATGGGCCGCACCGACGACGTGATCAACGTGGCCGGTCACCGGTTGTCGACCGGGTCGATGGAAGCGGTGCTGGCGGCGCACCCGGCGGTGGCCGAGTGCGCGGTGATCGGCGTGCACGACAAGCTCAAAGGCCAGGTGCCGCGTGGTTTCGTGGTGCTCAAGTCCGGTGTGGACATCTCGGCCGAGACGCTGCGCGAGGAGCTGGTGACGGCGGTGCGCGAGCAGATCGGCCCGGTGGCGGCGTTCCGCGACGTCGCGGTGGTCGACGGTCTGCCCAAGACCCGCTCGGGCAAGGTCCTGCGCAAGTCGATGCGCGAGATCGCCGATCGCGGCGACACCGTCGTGCCCTCGACGATCGAGGACCCGTCGGTCCTCGATCAGTTGCGCCCCTCGCTGCGCGGGGACGGCTAAGCCTGGATCCACCGGTGATGAGTGTGGTTGATCTTGGTTAAGTCGTTGCCGATGCCGGGTGGCGGAAGGCGTGGTTGGTTTGCTGGCCTGCGCCAGCCTTTCCACTGTGGTTCCTTCGGTCGGGCCCTTGCGGGGTGCGGTTGGTGCTGGTCATGCCGCTGGTGGGTCGTGAGTTGCGTAGAACAGGGTGGTAAACGCGTGTTGCCAGCGCCAGTGGGCGGGCAGGTGTAGCAGGATCCGGCGGGCTGATCTGGCGATTCTGGCTGGAACGTTGATGAGGTGTCGGCGGATGGTGCCGGTGCGGGCTTTGGCGTGAAAGACACTGGCCAGGGCAGCGGCGGCGCGGGTGAGGTTGTGGGCGATCGCGGCGCAGGTCAGCCAGACCGCGTTTGCGGTGAACTTCCCTGAGGGCAGGTGGGCCAGAGCGGAGTCTTTGAGGTCGGCGATGACCTGCTCGACGATGGCGTGCCCGCGATGCCGGGCTTCGGCGGTGATGAGGTCTTCGTTGCTGTTGGTGAAGCAGGCGTGATACCGCCAGGCGGTGAACAACTCGCTCTGCTGCCGGTCGACGTTCTTATCCTTGACTCGGCGCACGATCAACCGGGCGGTCACCGGCATGTTCGTGGTGCGGTTGTTGAAGGCGGTGTAGGTAGTTTCGGCGACCTCAGCATCGGAGATCCACTGCCGGGTCTGCTCGTCGTAGATCGCCTGCGGATACGCGATTGGGATCCAGGCGGTTTCGGGAATCGACGCGATCGCAGCGCGGATCGTGGGGTTGAGCACTGTCGTGATCGAAAAACGCGCTTCAGCCCGCAAACATGCGGCGATCACGGCAGCGGAGTAGAACGCCGAGTCCGCCCGCACCACGATCTCCCCGCTCGCCCCGGCTGCCCGTGTCGCCGAGAGGGCTTCGGTGAGGAATCCGGCCGCGGCCTTGCCCGATCCGGCCGCACCTCGCCGCAGCCGGGTGCCCACGATCACCGGCGCCGTCGATTCGGTCGAGGCCACCGCCAGCAGCGGATGTAAACCTCGCTGGCGCGTGTAGCCGTATTCCGCGCCTTGCTTGGCATATCCGAACACTCGCGCGATCGTGGAATCCAGATCCAACACGGTTCTTCCCGCTGTGGCCGCAAACCCCGGCGCTAGCTGCGCCAGCGAGGCCACACAGTGCCGAGCCAGCGCATCCACTTGCCGCACATGTCCCCAGGTGAACGACCGTAGGAACGTGCCCAACGTTGACGGCGCCCGAACCCCGGTGAACAAGCGCGGCAACCCGCCGTGACGTAGCACGTCGAGATCCTCGATTGAGTCCGCACCGGCGACCATGCCAGCCACGATCGAACCCACCTTCGCACCAGCATGGGCACCCACGCTGCCCGGCAGCCGTACCAGCCGATCCGCAGCCTCACCCAGACCGGCTCGCTGTGCCAGCCGCATCACCGGCACCAACCCCGCCTGCGAAACCAGATTCACATCATCGAACGCCGCATCCACACGCGCGGCAGTATGAGAAGATCGCACCTCAGAGATGCCCTCTCGACTGCGGTTGAAAGATCCCTAGACAAGATCGATCATCCCAAGTCAGAGGGCATCTCGTCACCAACCCCGTGACCCGTTACCGAGCCTTGACCGGTGGATCCAGGATAAGTGCTGTTTAGGGATGCGGCGGAGCCGTTGCTTCAGGTGTGGGACTCAGCTCGCACCGCCGCAGGTTCTGAGCGGTTTCGTGGCGAGTACGCCGCGACGCCGATGTCCACCCCCTGGGTAAGCGGAATACATCAGGAGTGGCGCACGGAGTCCACGGAACCGCTCAGGTTCTGCCACTGGCACCGCTACGCAAAGCAAACCCTAAACAGCTCCTAGGTGTACTGGGCCGTGGGGTTGGTGACCGTTGGGCGTGTTGGCTTGATCATGAAGAAGACCTCCAGGTGCGGTGGAGATGACCGTCTTCACCCAACACTTGGAGGTCTTCGGTGCCCCACGGTAACGCTCGGCTGACCTTTCATGGCCGGTGCCTGCTGGTGCGGCGTGTCCGCTGGCTCTATCGCCCGGTAGCGCATGTGGCCAAGGAACTGGGGATCTCGCGGCAGTGTGCCCATCGCTGGGTTGCCCGCTACGACAACGAGGGCTGGGCCGGGCTGCACGACCGCACCAGTCACCCGCGTACCCGGCCCGGCCAGCACTCGGCCGTCACCGAACAACGGGTGATCACCTCCCGTCAACGCCTCCGCCAGGGACCACACCCCATCGCAGCCGACACCGGGATCCCGGCCCGCACCGTCACTCGGATCCTGCGCCGCCACGGCCTGCCCCGGCTCTGCGAGTGTGACCCGCTGACCGGCCAGCCCATCCGCGCGTCCCGCCACAGCCACCGCCGCTACGAACGCGACCAACCCGGCGATCTGCTGCACCTGGACGTCAAAAAGATCGGCCGTATCCCCGACGGCGGAGGCTGGCGCGCCCACGGCCGCAGCGAACAAGTCCGCGGGCGAGGGGTCGGCTACGACTACGTCCACGCCGCCGTCGACGACCACACCCGCCTGGCCTACGCCGAGGTCCTGCCAGACGAAAAAGGCACCACCTGCGCGGGCTTTCTCCGCCGCGCCGCCGGCTGGTTCGCCCAACACGGCATCCCCACGATCGGCCGCGTCCTCACCGACAACGCCCCCAGCTACCGGCACTCCCATGCGTTTGGCGCCGCGGCCGCCGAGATCGGCGCCAGCCAGCGTTTCACCCGGCCACACTGCCCCTGGACCAACGGCAAAGTGGAGCGATTCAACCGCACCCTGCAAACCGAATGGGCCTACCGCCACGTCTTCACCAGCAACACCCAACGCACCCACGCGCTCGGCCCCTGGCTACACCACTACAACACCCAACGACCCCACACCGCTCTCAACGGCCACCCACCCACCAGCCGACTGACACCAACCTGACGGCCCAGTACACCTAGGCCCGGCGGGATCCCTCCCGCCCGCGGATCCCGTCGAGGAGGAAGGTCGTGCGGCGGTCGTAGTCCTCCCGGCGGGGGCGGGTTCCGTGCTTGAGGGCGAGCGCGTTGTCGTGCAGGAGCGCGTGGAGGTCGTCCGCGGAGAACTCGGCGCGCAGCGCGCCCGCAGCGCGGCTCACCTCGATGAGCTCCTCGTTGATCTCGCCGGCGACCCGGCAGATCTCCAACAGGCTCTGCGCATCGGGGTAGACCTGCAGCATCGCGTCGTTGGCGGCGGGTTGGCGGTACTGCAGGTCGCGGATCGCGGTGACGTAGTGCGCGAACCGCTCCCAGGGATCGCCGATGGCGCGGGTGCGGTCGATGATGCCGTGCAGCTCGACCGCGACGACCTCTTCGATGACGGTGTCGATGAGGCCGATCCGTCCGCCGAACCGGTTGAAGATCGTCGCCTTGCTCACCCCCGCCGCTTTGGCGACCTCCTCCAGCGGCACGGTGAGGCCCCGCCCGCGGAAGGCGTCGATCGCGGCGTGCCGGATCTGGTCGGCGTTGCGCTTGGCGTCGGCGCGCAGGCGTGGTCCCGCAGGTGCTCCCCCGCTCATTCCCGCACCGCCCCTCGCGCCATAAGTTGACTCCCCCGGTCAGCTTACCTACGGTGGCGGCGCAGGACAAAGCTGACCACCGCGGTCAACTTATGAGCGGAAGGGCGCGACCATGATCGTTGTCACCGGTGCGACCGGCGGGCTGGGCGGCGCCACCGTCGAGCATCTCCTCCAGCGCGTGCCCGCCGAGCGGATCGGTGTCAGCGTCCGCGACGTCGGCAGAGCTCGCCACCTCGCCGACCGCGGAGTGCGCGTGCGACAGGGCTCCTACGAGGATCCGGCCGCGTTGCGCGAATCGTTCGAGGGCGCCGAGCAGGTGCTGCTGGTGTCCGGCAACGACCCGACCGCCGACATCGTCGGCCTGCACGGCAACGCGATCGAGGCCGCCGCGGCAGCCGGCGTCCAGCGGTTGATCTACACGAGCCAGCACGCCGCCACCCCCGGCAACCCGTACCCGCCGTCGCAGATCCACGTCGCCACGGAGGCGATGCTCGCCGACTCCGGCATCGCCTGGACCTCGCTGCGCAACGCCGCCTACGGCCCGCTCGACGAGGTGCTCGGCCCGTGGTCGCGGACCGGGAAGATCGCCCAGCCGGCCGACGGTCCCGTTCCCTACACCGACCGCGCCGACGTGGCCGAAGGCACCGCGGTCGTCTTGGCCGCCGGCCACCACCACGATGGCCCGGTCACCCTCAGCGCCTCGACCGCCGTCACCTTCGACGATCTCGCCGAGACCGCCTCCCGCCTCATCGGCCGCACCGTCGAGCGCGTCGTCGTGGACGACGAGCAGTGGATCGCCGACCAGGTCGCGAGCGGCATGCCGCCGGAGGCGGCCGATTTCATGCTCACCTGGTACCAGACCGCCCGCGCCGACCACTTCGCTGATGCCGATCCGCTCCTGTCCGAACTCCTCGGACGCGAACCCCGAAACGTCGCCGAGCGGCTCGCGGACGGCATCGCCGGCTGAGCTGCTGCCGGCGGCCGTCGCGCGACCAGTCCGATACGTCCGTTCGGAGGCTTCCGGCTTCCGTTTTGGTCTATACCTTTGTTGGCACCGTTCCCCCGAGAATGGAGCCTTCAACGATGAGCGCACGACCTCGATCGAGGGCGGCGAGGGCCGGACTGGCCGTCGTCGCCGGAGCTCTGCTGGCCGCCGGAACCGCGGTTCCGGCCGGCGGTGACCCCGCCCCCGCGGCCTCCACGATGGACAACATCGTGCCCGCGCCGGAATCGGTGGCGCCGAACCCGGCGGCCGACTTCGAGCTCTCCGAGCAGACCGCGATCCTGGCGCCCGGCGAGGCGGCCGGGGTCGGCGAGTACCTGGCGGGCGTGCTGCGGCCCTCGACCGGCTTCCCCGTGCCGGTCAACCCCGCGCTGCCCGGAACCGGTGACATCGCACTGGTGCTGGACGGAGATCCCGCGCTGGGCCCGGAGGGCTACCGCCTGCAGGTCGCCGACGACGCGGTGCGGGTGCACGCGACCAGCGCCGACGGCCTGTTCAACGGCGTGCAGACGCTGCGCCAGCTGCTGCCCGCGGGCATCGAGAGCCCGACCGCGCAGGCCGGTCCGTGGACGATGCCCGGCGGCGAGATCACCGACAAGCCGCGGTTCGGGCACCGGTCCGCGCAGCTGGACCCGGCGCGGCACTTCTTCACCGTCGACATGGTCAAGCGCTACATCGACCAGGTCGCCAAGTACAAGGTCAACAAGCTGCACCTGCACCTGACCGACGACCAGGGCTGGCGGCTCCAGATCAACAGCTGGCCCCGGCTGACCGAGTTCGGCGCGCAAACCGAGGTCGGCGGCACGCCGGGCGGGTTCTACACGCAGCAGGACTACACCGAGATCGTCGACTACGCCGCGTCCCGGCACATGACGGTCATCCCCGAGATCGACATGCCGGGCCACACCAACGCCGCGCTGTCGTCCTACGCCGAGCTCAACTGCGACGGTGTGGCCCCGCCGCCCTACACCGGCATCGACGTCGGGTTCAGCTCGCTGTGCGTCAACAAGGACATCACCTATCGGTTCGTCGAGGACGTCATCCGCGAGGTGGCGGCGCTGACCCCCGGCCCGTACCTGCACATCGGCGGCGACGAGGCGCACTCCACCACCGACGAGGACTACGTGGCCTTCATGTCGAAGGTGCTGCCGCTGGTGGAGAAGTACGGCAAGGAGCCGCTCGGCTGGCACGAGTACGGCAAGGCCGCCCCGCAGGGCGACGCGGTGCTGCAGTTCTGGGGCACCACGAACGGCGACCCGCTGCTGAACGAAGCCGTGGCGCGCGGCAACAAGGTCCTGGCCTCGCCGGCGAACAAGTCCTACTTGGACATGAAGTACGACGAGAACACGCCGTTGGGCCTGCAGTGGGCCGGGTTCATCGAGGTCGCCGACGCCTACGGCTGGGACCCGGGCAGCTACCTGCAGGGCGTGCCGGAGGAATCGGTGCTCGGCGTGGAGGCCCCGATGTTCAGCGAGACGCTGGAGACCTCGCAGCACATCGAGTTCATGGCGTTCCCGCGCCTACCCGCCATCGCCGAACTCGGCTGGTCCCCGAAGGGCACCCTGAACTGGGAGTCGTTCAAGAACCGCCTGGCCACCCAAGGCCCCCGCTGGCAGGCCGCAGGCCAGGACTACTACCGAAGCCCCCAAATCCCCTGGACCCAGTAACGCCCACCCCCACCCCGGAGCAGCCGACGACTTCGGGCGATACGTCGTCGGCTCCCGCTGGGCGTGGGTGATTCGAATTTCGCGCGAAATTTGACTCCGAACTTCGGCGGTCGAATTTCGCGCGAAATTCGAATCCTGCGGGTCGGGAGGGTCAGCTGATCTTGGGTTCGAGGACCTTCCACCAGTCCGCGAGGGTGGGGCGTTCGGCGAGGTCGGCGAAGGTGATCTGGACGCCTTGCTTGCGCCACTGCTCGACGAGGGTCATGATCCGCACCGAGTCCAGGCCCCAGTCGATGAGGTCCTCGTTGTCGGCGAGTTCCGAGGGGTCTTCGTAGAGCAGCTCGGCGACCTGCTCGCGGACCGCTTCGAGGGTGAGCTTCTCAGCCATGGTTCGGGGTTCTCCTGCTGGGTCGTTCGGGTTCAGGCGACTTCGGACTCGTGGGCGACGAGGTCGCGGCACAGGTTGCGGGTGGTGTCGACGACGCCGCAGTTGCGAGCGGCGTAGGAGACGGCCATGTCGTGGTCGGCGCGCGAGAAGTCGGCGACCGCGTCGGCGACGAAGAACGCCTGGATCTCCTGCTGGAACGCCTCCGCTGCGGTCATCAGGCAGCCGATGTGCGCGTAGATGCCGGTGATGATCAGCTGGTCGCGGCCCCACTCCTGCATCCGGCGGCGCAGGTCCGTGCGCTGGAAAGCGCTGTAACGCCACTTGATCAGCTGGACGTCACCGGCTCCGGGCGCCAGCTCGTCGATGATCGCCTCCATGGCCGGGTCGGCGACCCCCGGTCCCCACCACTCCAGCTGCAGTCCGCGCTGGTCCGGGGTCTGGCCGCCCGGTTGGGCGCAGTAGACCACCGGAACGCCTGCGGCGCGGGCACGTTCGCGCAGCAGCGCGATGTTGGGCACGACCTGGTTCAGCGGTTCGGCGCCGGGGGTGAAGGCGTTGACGAAATGCCGCTCCATGTCGTGGATCAGCAGCACCGCGCGTTCCGGGTCGGGCCGCCAGGAGACCTTGTTCGCTGGCAGCTCGCCGTCCTGCGGAACGGTGTAGGGTGCGATGCTCGGAAGCGCCACGGCTCCCCCTTCGATGTCTTCTCATTTTGAAAGTCGGTGTCAGCGGGCGAGTTGCGGCACCAGCTCGCGGCTGATGGCCTCGCGCAGGTCGCGCTTGGAGACCTTGCCGACGCCGGTCTGCGGGAACTGCTCGACGAACACCACGCGGTCCGGGACCTTGTAGCCGGCCAGGCCGCGCTCGCGGACGAACTTGATCAGCTCGCGCGCCTTCGGCCGCTCACCGCGCGGGACGACGAACGCGCAGGTCCGCTCCCCCAGGTAGTCGTCGGGCATGGACACCACGGCGGCGTCGTGCACGGCGGGGTGGGCCAGCAGGTGGTTCTCGACCTCCTCGGCGGCGACCTTCTCGCCACCTCGGTTGATCTGGTCCTTCGCCCGGCCTTCGACGACGATGTTGCCCTCGGCGGTGAACCGGACGACGTCGCCGGTGCGGTAGAAGCCCTCGGGGGTGAAGGCGCGCGCGTTGTGCTCATCGGCCTTGTAGTAGCCGCGGATCGTGTAGGGGCCGCGGGTGAGCAGGTGCCCGGTCTCCCCCGCCGCGACGGGGTCGTCCTGGTCGTCGACCACCAGCACCTCGTCGTCGGGCGAGATGGGCCGCCCCTGGGTGGTGACGATGACGTCCTCGGGGTCGTCCAGCCGCGTGTAGTTCACAAGGCCCTCGGCCATGCCGAACACCTGCTGCAACGTCGCACCGAGCACCGGGCGGACCCGCCGGGCGACCTCCTCGCTGCACTTGGCGCCGCCGACCTGCAGCACCTCCAGGCTGGACAGGTCGTGCTGAGCGTCGGCCGCGGCGTCGAGCCACAGCAGCGCCAGCGGCGGCACCGCGGCGGTCAGCGTCACCCGCTCCCGCTCGACGAGCGGGAATACCTCGTCCGGGCTGGGCCTGCGGGCGAGCACGACCCGGCCGCCGGCGTGCAGCACGCCGAAGGTGCCGGGCGAGCTCATCGGGAAGTTGTGCGCGGCGGGCAGCGCCACGAGGTAGACGGTGTCCTCGGTGACGCCGCAGAGGTCGTTGCTGGCGCGGAAGGAGTAGATGTAGTCGTCGTGGGTGCGCGGGATCAGCTTGGGCACGCCCGTGCTGCCGCCCGAGAGCTGCAGGAACGCGATGTCGCTCGGCGTGGGCTCGTCCAGCTCCGTCGGATCGGCGTCCACATCGGACAGCGCGGTGAACTCGCCGGGGTCGCCGACGACGAACACCTGCAGCCCCTCGTGCTCGGCGGAGACGTCGGCGGCCAGCGCCCGGTGGTCGAACCCGGCCTCGGTGTCGACGGTGATGTAGGCGGCGGCCTCGCTGAACCCGCAGAAGTAGGAGATCTCGGTCAGCCGGTGCGAGGGCAGTGCGAACACCGGCACCGCGCCGAGCCGGAACAGCCCGAAGCAGACCTCGAAGAACTCGGCGATGTTGGGCAGCTGGACGACGACCCGGTCGCCCTTGCCGATCCCGCGCTCGCGCAGCCCGGCCGCCAGCCGGTCGGCGCGGCGGTCCAGTTCTCCGTAGGTGATCCGGCGTTCGCCCTCGACGACGGCGACGCGGTCGGGGTGCTTGGTGGCGCGCACCCGCAGCAGCTGGCCGAAGGTGTATCCCTGCCAGTACCCCGCCGTGCGGTAGCGCTCGGCCAACTCGTCCGGCCAGAGCGTCACGCCGGGCAGATTTGCGATCATGATCGACTGCTTTCCCCTCAGACTGCCTGGCTCAGGCCCATCGCGGTGAGCGCGGTGCGGAACTTCGCGGAGGTCTCGGCGAGCTCGTCGGCCGGGTCGGAGCCCGGAACGATTCCGGCACCGGCGAACAGCCGCATCTCCTGGTCTTCGACCTCGGCGCAGCGGATGGCCACGACCCACTCGCCGTCACCGGCGGCGTCGCACCAGCCCACCATTCCCGCGTAGTAGCCGCGTTCGAACGGCTCCGTCTCGGCGATGACCTCGCGCGCGCGGTCGATCGGGGCGCCGCACACCGCCGGGGTCGGGTGCAGCGCGTCGGCCAGGTGCAGCGAGGTCGTCGAGCCGTCGCGGAGCTCGCCGGTGATCTCGGTGGCCAGGTGCCACATCGCGTTGGTGCTGACCACCGTGGGCGCCTGCGGCACGTGCAGTTCGGTGCAGAACGGGCGCAGCGCCTCGGCCACGGCTTCCACCACCACGGCGTGCTCGCGGTGGTCCTTCTCCGAGGCCGCCAGTTCGGCGGCGCGCCGCTGGTCCTCGTCCGGGTCGGTGCTGCGCGGCCGGGATCCGGCCATCGGGTTGGAGCGGACCTGGTTGCCGCGCCGGGACACCAGCAGCTCTGGGCTGGCGCCCAGGAAGGTGCGCTCCAGCGGGGGCTGCGGGCCGTAGGTGTCGCGGGTTCCGTCCTCGCCGCGACGCGGTAGGTCGACGGCGAAGGTGTAGCTGGTGGGGTCGGCCATCGCCAGGTTGCGCAGCACCTCGCGGACGTCGATCGCTTCCGCCGAGGTCAGTTCCAGGCTGCGCGCCAGCACGGCCTTGGTGAGCTCACCCTCCTCCATCCGCCGCAGGGCCCGCGCGACGCCGCGCTCGTACTCCTCGGGTTCCGGGACCGGCCGCAGCGAGCAGGCGGGCGCGGAGACCGGTTTCTGCTGCGGTACCAGCACGTTCAGCGGTTCGGCGCGCACGACCTCCTCGGGCAGGACCAGATGCGCGGGCAGGGTGCCGCCGAAGGGCACCGCCCCGACCACCATCGGGTTGCGGCGGCCGAATTCGACCGCGCCGTCGAGGAATTCCTGCATCCGGGCGGGTAAGTCCGAGCGCGCGCACTGGGTCTTGGACATGGTGGCGGCCACGCCTCGGGTCAGCAGCACCCCGCGCGGGCTGGAGAACAGGAAGGACTGGCCCTGCTCGTAGGCGGCCAGCAGGCGGGCGGCGGCGTCGTCGGCGAGTGCGTCGTCAACGGCGTCGATGCGCCCGTCGGTCTCGATCGTGGTCATGACAACCTTTCGGCGAATCGCGGAGGTCAGGCGCGCAGCGTGGCGCCGCCGTCGACGTACAGGTCGTGCATCGTGATGTGCCCGGCCTCGTCGGAGGCGAGGAAGACCACCGCGTTGGCGATGTCGTCCGGGGTGGCGAGCTTGCGCAGCGGGATGCCGGCCTTGTAGGTCTCCAGCGAGCCGGCGATGACCCGGTCCGGGCCGTTGCCGTCGGTCCACATCCCGCGCTGCATGTCGGTGTCGGTGGAGCCGGGCGCGACGATGTTGCAGCGGATGCCGTACTCGGCCAGCTCCAGGCCCAGCGACTTGGTGAACATCGTGGCGGCGGCCTTGGACGCGGCGTAGGCCGCCATCGAGTGGCGCGGCACGCCCGCGGCGTTGGAGCCGACGGTGACGATGGATCCTCTTCGCCGCGAGATCATGTGCTTCGACACCTCCCGGCACGCGTTGAACACACCGGTAGTGTTGACCGCGAAGGTGCGCTGCCACTCGGCGTCGGTGAGCTCCTGCACCGTGGCGACCTGGAGCACGCCCGCGACGTTGGCGAGCACGTCGATGGGGCCCTGCTCGGCTTCGACGCGCGTGACCACCTCGGTGACCGCGGCCGGGTCGGCCACGTCGGCGCGGTAGGCGCGCACCCGGTGCCCTTCGGCGGCGAGCTTCTCGGCCGTCTCGATAGCCTTGTCCCCGTTGCGGTCCACTGCCGCGACGTCGGCCCCCAGCTCGGCGAGCGCTCTCGCCACAGCGGCACCGATCCCCTGGCCGGCACCGGTCACGATGGAAACCTTGCCGCTGATCCCCGTACGGTTCATCTCGCCCTTCACTCAACTGAGGCTAGCCTAACCTTCGTCAGGCGAGCCTGAGTTTAGAACATGAACCGGAATCGAATCTCCCGCCAATGAGGTGGCATTGATCACCGATTACGCACGGTAATCGGGCGAATCCGCTGCTCACATGGGAGCAACGGCGCATGCCGGACGGTGCAGCGGATCAGCGGGCGATTCCGCGGGCGAAGCCGAGTTCCAGCAGGTCCTGCGGGCGCAGCCTGAGGTGGTCGGCGAGCTCGGGAACCTCGGAGGGCTCGCGCTTGAGGATCGCCGCGGCGGACTCAGGGGCGATCACCGCGAAGTAGGCGTCGGCGGTCACCCAGGTGTTCTCCGGAGCCGCCAGCGCCAACGCGCCGCCGGAGCCGCCCTCCCCGATGACCAGCGTCGTCACCGGCACGCGGGCGTCGGCGACGGCGCCGAAGACCTCGGCGATGGCCGGACCGACACCGCCTCGCTCGGCCTCGGCATCGTTGGCGGCGCCGGGGGTGTCGACCAGCGTGAGCACCGGCATGCCGAGCTGGTCGGCGAGCCGGATCAGGCGTGCCGCCGTGCGGAACCCGGCCGGGGAGTTGCGGCCGCCGATCTGCGCGGCGAAGGCCACCGCGCGACCGTCGTGATCGCCGAAACCGCAGATCATGTTCTCGTCGCGACCACCGGCGCGGTCACCGCTGATCTCGAACCGAGCGCTGAAGTAGGCGTCCAGGTAGTCACCGGCGCGTGGCCGGTCGGCCGCGCGAGCTCGCTCGACGGCCTGCATGCCCGTCTCGGGCAGCCGTGCCGCGCCGAGCGCGGCGGGCAGCGGCGCGGGTTCCGGCGCGTGGGTCAGCCGGGCCGGGTGCAGCAGCGACACCAGCTCGGCGAGCACCCGCGGCAGGTCCGCCTCCTCGACGACGCGGTCCACCTGGCCGTGGGCGAGCTTGCCCTCGGCGCGGAAGTCCTCGCCGTCCTCCTCCGCCGAGCGCACGCGGGCGCCCCCGAAGGAGATGCGGGCGCCTGGGACGGCCAGCACGACGTCGGCCGCGGCACCCATCGCCGCCCACATGCCACCGGTGGTCGGGTCGCGCAGCACCGCGACGTGCGGGATGCGGTCCTGCCCGGCCAGCCGGCAGGCGCGGGTGATCGCCTGGAGCTGCTGCAGCGCGCGGATGCCCTCCTGCATGCGGCTCCCACCGGAGGCGATCAGCGAGATCACCGGAAGCCGCTGCTCGCGGGCGTGCTCGAAGGCCGCCACGATGCGCGCACCGGTGTCCTCGCCGACCGAGCCACCGAGGAAGGCGAAGTCGAACGCGATCAGCACGGCTTCGCGCCCGCCGATCCCGGCCCGGCCGCACAGCACCGATTCGTCGGTGCCGGAGCGGCCGGACGCGCGGGCGCGCTGGTCGGCGTAGCCGGGCCAGTCGAGCGGACCGTCGGCGCTGGTGCGCCGCGACGGCGGCTCGAACTCCACAAAACCCTGGCCGATGCTGTCGACCAGCGCGCGAACCGCGCTATGCTCAGCCATTTCCCGGCCCCTTCTGCAGGGCCTTCTTCTGGACCTTGCCCATCTCGTTGCGCGGCAGCGCGTCGCGGAAGCGGACCTCGCGCGGGCGCTTGTGCGGGGTGAGCAGCCGCGCCACGTGGTCGACCAGTTCGGCGTCGGCGACCTGCTGACCGGGCGCGAGCACCACCCAGGCGATGATGCGCTCGCCCAGGTCGGCATCGGCTTCGCCGGTGACGGCGACCTCGGCCACCGCGGGGTGTTCCAGGAGGCAGTTCTCGATCTCGCCCGCGCCGATCTTGTAACCGCCGCTCTTGATGATGTCGGTGGCCTTGCGGCCGACGATGCGGATGTAGCCGTCGGCGGCGCGGGTGGCCATGTCGCCGGTGCGGAACCAGCCGTCGGCGAAGGCGGCCTCGGTGGCGTCCGGGCGGTTGAGGTAGCCGCTGAACAGGTTGGCGCCGCGCACCAGGATCTCGCCCACGGTCTCGTCATCGCTGGTGGTGATCTCCGCGCCCTGCTCATCGACGAGCTTGAGCTCGACGCCCGCGAAGGGCTTGCCGACGTAGCCGGGGCGGCGGTCGCCGTCGGCGCGCACACCGCAGTTCATGATCGTCTCGCTCATGCCGTAGCGCTCGACGACGCGCTGGCCGGTGAGCCGCTCGATGCGCTCGTGCTCCACCGCGGGCAGCGCCGCCGAGCCCGACACCAGCAGGCGGGCCTTGCCGACGGCCTGACCGATCTGCGGGTCGCTCTCGGCGTCCTCGGCGAGCCGGTGGTACATGGTCGGCACGCCGAACATCATCGTGGCCGGGCCGGAGAGCTCCTCGGCGATCGCCTTCGAGGAGAACTTGCCCAGGTGGTGCACGGTTCCGCCGAGGCGGACCGGGCCGAGGGTGCCCAGGATCAGGCCGTGCACGTGGAACAGCGGCAGCGCGTGCGCCAGCACGTCGGCCGAGGTCCACTCCCACGCCTCGGCCAGGGCGTCGAGGTTGGCGCTCAGCGCGCGGCGGGGCAGCACGACGCCCTTGGGCGGGCCGGTCGTGCCGGAGGTGTAGACGATCAGCGCGGGCGCGTCGGCGCCGGCTTCGGCGGGCAGGTCGCCGCCGCGCGCGGTCACGTCGATCTCGGCGACCTCGACGTCGCCGAGTCCGGCGGGCGGGGTGAAGCCGGGTTCGGCGAGCAGCAGTTCGGGCCGGCTGTCGCCGAGGATGTGGGCGAGCTCCCGCTCCCCCACCTTCGGGTTGATCGGCACCACGGCGACGCCGGCGCCCAGTCCGCCGATGACGGCCGCGGCGGTCTCCAGCGTGTTGGTGGCCCACACCGCGATGCGGCGCTTCCCGGCGACGCGCTCGGCGATCGCACCGGCGAGACCGGCCAGTTCCCGGTATGTCAGGGCTCGTGCGCCGAAACGCAGCGCCTCGGAGTCGTCGGGTTCGCGCAACTTCGGGAACAGCACCTGGTCGGCCATGGCCACCTCCGGGTCCTCACCGGGCAATTTCTCACCGGCAGACCCGCACCGCCCGGCGAGCCGGGTCGGCAGTGGTCCACTGGCTGATCCAACTTTTGCCGTCTGGGACGAAACGAGTCAAGGGAATGTGGCAGAATTGGCTCAGCCAGTTTGCCTCTTTCCGATTCAGGAGCGCGCCGGTGTCCGAATCCCTCCGTCCGCTGAACCGACCGCGCCTCTACGAGCAGGTCGTCCAGCGGCTGCGCGAGCACGTGGCGGACTCCGGCCTGCGCGCCGGCGACCGGCTGCCCCCGGAACGCACCCTCGCCGAGCAGCTCGGCGTGAGCCGGGCGTCGGTGAAGCAGGCGATCGTCGTGCTGGAGGTGCAGGGCCTGGTCGAGGTTCGCCACGGCGGCGGAACCTACCTGCTGCGCGAGTCCCTGGAGGTCGAGCCGGTCGAGGAGCTCGTGGAGCGCAAGCGGCGACTGCCCGACGTCCTCGACGCCCGCGAGGGCATGGAGACCAAGTTGGCGGAGCTGGCCGCCCAGCGGCGCACCGACGAGGACATGGCCGAGATCGACGCCGCGCTGGCCGCGATGCGCGCCGAGATCGAGGACGGCGAGATCGGCCAGGACGGCGACCGGCGGTTCCACGCCGCGGTGACCGCCGCCGCGCACAGCGCGCTGCTGGCCGAGTTCATGCGCACCATCGCCGCGGAGATCGCCGAGAGCCGCAACGAGTCGCTGCGGCAGCCGCGCAGGCCTCCCAAGTCGCTGGCCCAGCACGAACGCATCGCCGAGGCGATCCGCAACGGAGAGGCCAGGGCCGCCGCCTCGGCCATGGCCCGCCACCTGCGCACGGTCAGCCGGGTGCGGCTGCTGGACTGGGACCCCGAGGGCTGATCGCGGCTTCACCCGATAGGCTGCCGCAGGTTTCTCTCGTGGGGGTCAGCGCTTCGGTGATCGGGTGGTTGTTGGGCACGGCGGGCACCGCTGCCCTGGGCGCGGTCTTCCCGCTGGTGAACATCGAGCTCTACCTGCTCGGAGTGGTCCCCACCGTGCAGAGCGTGCCGTGGTGGGCCTTCGCGCTGGCCGCCGCGATCGGCCAGGTCGCCGCGAAGACGCTGTTCTACCTCGCGGGCAAGGGCGGTTTCGCGCTCGGCGAGCGGTTGAGCAAGCGGGTCCAGAAGGAGCGCACCGGGCGCTGGGCGGCCTGGGTGGAGCGGTTCCACCAGCGCACCCAGGAGCACCCCTGGTGGGGCATGACCGTGCTGGCGGTCAGCGCCGTTCCCGGCATCCCGCCGTTCAGCCTGATGTCGTTGCTCTCCGGCGCCGCCGGACTCCCCCTGCTGGGTTACCTCGCCGCGAGCCTGGTCGGGCGCATCGGCCACTTCCTCATCGTGGCAGGCGCGCCCGAAGTGGTGAGCTGGCTGGGTTCCTGACCCGAACCGGTGGCGCGCGCATAGTTCGGCCGCGTGAGGGGAAACCACAGATCGGTCCGCGTTTCGACACGAGGGGAGCCGATCTCGATGGCCAACGGCGACGCCAAGCACGAGCAGCTGGACGGGGTCCGCGCCGACCTCACCGACACCGAGCTGACCACGCAGCAGGGCGTGCGGGTCGACCACACCGACGACTCGTTGCAGGCCGGTGAGCGCGGTCCGACGCTGCTGGAGGACTTCCACTTCCGGGAGAAGGTCACCCACTTCGACCACGAGCGGATCCCCGAACGGGTGGTGCACGCGCGAGGCGCGGGTGCTTACGGGCACTTCCAGCCCTACGACGGCTGGCTGGGCGAGCACACCGTCGCGAAGTTCCTGACCGACCCGAACGTGCGCACTCCCCTGTTCGTGCGGTTCTCCACCGTCGCGGGCTCGCGCGGCTCGGCCGACACCGTGCGCGACGTGCGCGGGTTCGCCACCAAGTTCTACACCGAGCAGGGCAACTACGACCTGGTCGGCAACAACATGCCGGTGTTCTTCATCCAGGACGGCATCAAGTTCCCCGACTTCGTGCACGCGGTGAAACCCGAGCCGCACAACGAGATCCCGCAGGCCGCCTCCGCGCACGACACGCTGTGGGACTTCGTCTCGCTGCAGCCGGAGACGTTGCACATGATCATGTGGCTGATGTCGGACCGGGCGCTGCCGCGCAGCTACCGGATGATGCAGGGCTTCGGCGTGCACACCTTCCGGCTGGTCAACGCCCAGGGCAAGGGCACGTTCGTGAAGTTCCACTGGAAGCCCTTGCTGGGCAGCCATTCCCTGGTGTGGGACGAGTGCCAGAAGATCGCCGGCGCGGACGCCGACTTCAACCGCCGCGACCTGTGGGACGCCATCGAGGCGGGCCAGTACCCGGAGTGGGAGCTGGGCGTGCAGCTGGTCGACGAGTCCGACGAGTTCGCCTTCGACTTCGACCTGCTCGACGCCACCAAGATCATCCCCGAGGAGCAGGTCCCGGTGCGGCCGGTGGGCAAGATGGTGCTCGACCGCAACCCGGACAACTTCTTCGCCGAGACCGAGCAGGTGGCCTTCCACACCGCCAACGTGGTGCCCGGCATCGACTTCACCAACGATCCGCTGCTGCAGGCCCGCAACTTCTCCTACCTGGACACCCAGCTGATCCGGCTGGGCGGGCCGAACTTCGCGCAGATCCCGATCAACCGGCCGGTCGCGGAGGTCTCGACCAACCAGCGCGACGGCTACGGCCAGCAGCGCATCCACAGGGGGCAGACGAACTACACGCCCAACAGCCTCGGCGGCGGATGTCCCGCGATCGCCGATTCGGAGGTGTTCCGCCACTACCAGACGCGGGTGGACGGCGACAAGATCCGCAAGCGCAGCGAGAGCTTCACCGATCACTACAGTCAGGCCACGCTGTTCTGGAACAGCCAGTCCGACTGGGAGAAGGACCACATCGTTGACGCCTTCCGCTTCGAGCTCGGCAAGGTCGGCCACCAGCACGTGCGCGAGCGCGTCCTCGCCGAGCTCGTCCACGTCGACGGCGACCTGGCCGTGGCGGTCGCGCACGGGCTCGGGCTCGAGCCGCCGGAGGGCGGCACCGAGAACCACGGCCGCAGCTCCCCGGCGCTGAGCTTGGCCAACTCCCCCACCGATTCGATCGCGACCCGCAAGGTCGCCGTGCTGGTCGCCGACGGGGTCGACGCCACCGAGGTCGAGCAGATCCGGCGCGGCCTGTCCGAGCGCGGGGCGACCGCCGAGGTGCTGGGCGCCGGGCACGACGGGCGGGCGCGCGGCGCCGACGGCTCCGAAGTGGACATCGACGTGGCGGCGCGCACCGCGATGTCGGTGGTCTACGACGGGGTGATCGTGCCCGGCGGGAGCGAGAGCGCGCGGACGCTGGCCGCCGACGGGCACGCCGTGCACTTCGTCGCCGAGGCCTACAAGCACCACAAGCCCGTCGCGGCCAGCGACGAGGGGCTGGAGGTGCTGCGGCGAGCGGGCATTGGCACCGACGGCGAGGGCACCGACCGGGGCGTCGTGCTGGCCGCGAACACCGGCGGCTCGCTGCCGGACCAGTTCGTCGAGCAGTTCGCCGCCGCTCTGGGCAAGCACCGGGAGTGGGACCGCGACACCGCCTCGATACCCGCCTGATCAGTCCTTTTCGCACCGTTCGGGGGGTCTGCGACGATCACCCGCAGGCCCCCGCCGTGCACCGAGGGTGACTTTGGGTACCGGTAGTGTCACACTCCGCGAGCCCGAGGGAGCCGCCGCGGGTGACATCTTCTAACGTGCGGCTCCGTGAACATTCTGCGAACGATGCCCGTCGAGGACATCCTCACCCGGGGTGAGCGCAGCGGCCTGGTCCGCCGTCTCACCGGTAAGGAACTCGTCGGGTTCGGCATCGGAATCATCATCGGCACCGGCGTTTTCACCCTCGCCGGGATCGAGGCCAAGGACCACGCCGGTCCCGCCGTCGTGCTGTCCTTCATCATCGGCGGCATCGTGGCGGCGCTGGCGGCACTGGCCTACGCCGAGCTGGCCTCATCGGTGCCCACGGCGGGAAGCGCCTACACCTACGCCTACGCGACGCTGGGCGAGCTGTTCGCCTGGATCATCGGCTGGGACCTGCTGCTGGAGTTCGCCCTCGGCGCGGCGGTGGTGTCGCGGAGCTGGTCGGGCTACATCGCCAACCTGCTGGGCCTGCCGCAGGCGTGGTTCGGCGAGGACGCCACCGTCAACGTGGGTGCGATGCTGATCATCGCGGCGCTGACCGCGGTGGCGGTCATCGGCATCCGCGAGTCCTCGTGGCTGACCAACGCGCTGGTCGTGGTCAAGGTCGCGGTGTGCGTGCTGGTCATCGTCGCCGGCCTGTTCTTCGTCAACGGCGCGAACCTGGACCCGTTCGTCCCACCGGCCCAGCCCGCCGAGACCGGGTCGAGCGCCCTGGAGCAGCCGCTGGTGTCGGCGCTGCTGGGCATGGAGCAGTCGGTCTACGGCTTCGGAGGCGTGCTCACCGCGGCGGCCATCGTGTTCTTCGCCTACACCGGTTTCGAGGCGCTGGCCAACCTCGGCGAGGAGACCAAGCGCCCCCGGCGCGACCTGCCGGTGGGCCTGCTGGGCAGCCTCATCGTCTGCACGCTGCTGTACGTGCTGGTGGCGTTCGTGCTGGCCGCGATGGTCGACTACCAGCAGATCGACGAGGGCGCCCCGCTGGCGGCGGCGTTCCAGTCGGTCGGCCAGCCGTGGGTGGCCGCGCTGATCTCGCTGGGCGCGGTGACCGGTCTGACCTCGGTGATGATGGTGGAGCTGGTGACCATCGGCCGCATCGGGTTCGCGATGAGCCGCGACGGCCTGCTGCCCCCGAAGCTGTCGCAGGTGCACCCGAGGTGGGGCACCCCGCACCGGATGACCATCGGCGGCGCGGTGGTGATCATCCTGCTGGCGGGGTTCATCCCGATCTCGGAGCTGTCGGACATGGTCAGCATCGGCGCGCTGTCCGGGTTCCTGATCGTGGCGCTGGCGGTGCCGGTGCTGCGGCGCACCAAGCCCGATCTGCCCCGCCCGTTCCGGATGCCGTTGTCGCCGGTGCTGCCGGTCATCACGGCCCTGGCGTGCCTGTACCTGATGTCGAACCTGGACGTGGTGACCTGGCTGCGGTTCGCCGTGTGGCTGGCGCTGGGCCTGGTGATCTACTTCGGCTACGGCCGCAGGCACGCGCACCTGGGTCGGCGCAGCGTTCAGCCGGCCGAGGATTGACCGACAGGAGGGCCGGATCGGCGCTACGGTCGATGGTGCCCGAGCCCATCATCTTGGAGGTTCGATGAATCCCGAGACGCCCGAGGCCGACGCCGTCGAGCAGTCGCGCCGAGCCGAGGACCTGCCCGATGAGGACGAGGCCGTGCCGGCGGAAGTGCCGCTCGACGCCGATCCGGCCGATTTCTCCGAGCAGTCCAGAGCGGTGCCGGTCGAGGAGGACTACGACCGCTGACCGGTGCGATGACGCCGGGTCCCTGCTGGTCAGGGGCCCGGCGTCGTCGTCACGGCAGGACCCGCGTGGGGTTGAGGACGTTGTGGGGATCCAGTGCGGCCTTGATCGCGCGCGAGGCCCACAGGCCGGCTTCGTCGAGCTCCCGGCCCAGCCAGTCGCGCTTGAGCTGCCCGATCCCGTGCTCTCCGGTGATAGTGCCGCCCAGGTCCAGACCGAGCTGCATGATCGCGTCGAAGGCCTGCTGGGCGCGAGCGGTCTCGTCGGCGTCGACGTCGTCGAAGGCGACCACCGGGTGCATGTTGCCGTCACCGGCGTGCCCGGAGCACAGCACCTGCACGCGGTGCTCGTCGGCGATGCGCTGCAAGCCCTCCACCAGGTCGACCAGGTGACGGCGGGGCACGCAGACGTCGTCGACGAGCAGCGCCTTGCCGAGCTTCTCGTGCGCGTCGCCGACCAGGCGGCGGGCCTGCATCAGCATCTCGCCCTCGGCGGCGCTGTCGGAGACCACGACCTCCGCCGCGCCCATCGCGCGCGCGACCCGCTCGAAGGCCGCGAGATCGGCCGGGGCGTCGGCCCCGCGATCGGACTGCACCAGCAGCATCGCCGCCATGCCCTCGGGAAATCCCAGGTCGGCGATCTGCTGGACGGCCTTGACCGAGGAGGCGTCCATGAACTCCAGCACGGACGGCTGGTAGCCCTCCGCGAGGTAGCCGGAGACGGTGCGGGCCGAGCCAGCGACCTCGGGGAAGAACGCGACGGCGGTCAGCGGCTGGGCGCTGGCGGGGCGCAGCGCGACGGTCACCTCGGTGACCACGCCGAGGGTTCCCTCGGCGCCGACCATCAGGCGGGTAAGGTCGTAGCCGGCGACGCCCTTGGCGGTGCGGCGGCCGGCTCGCATCACCCTGCCGTCGGCCAGCACGACCTCCAGACCGCGCACGAAGTCACCGGTCACGCCGTACTTGACGCAGCACATGCCGCCCGCGTTGGTGGAGACGTTGCCGCCGATGGTGGAGATGCTGCGCGAGCCCGGGTCCGGCGGGTAGAACAGGCCCTTCGCCGCGACGGCGGCGGCCAGCACCCCGTTGACGACCCCGGGCTGCACCACGGCCAGCTGCTCGTCGGGGTCGATGTCGAGGATGGCGTCCATCTTCTCCAGCGACAGCAGCACGCAGCCGTCGAGGGCGTTGGCCGCACCCGACAGACCGGAGCGCGCGCCCTGCGGGACGACCGGGACCCGGTTCTCGTGCGCCCACTTCAGCACCGTCGCCACGTCACCGGTGTCGTAGGCCCGCACGAGCCCGGCCGGGGTTCCGGCCGGGCAGAACGTGGCCCGGTCACGGCTGTGCGCCGCCAGCACGTCCGGATCGTCGAACACACGGCCCTCGGGCAGCAGCTCCCGCAGCGCGTCGGTGGAGATCATCGCCTCGTCTCTCCCAGGCTTTCGAACACTGGTCCTACCACCGCGAACCTAGCCCGCCGAACACCCCGATCCCACCCCGAGTGATTTTCTCCCCTCTTCCCCTCTCCCTCCTCCCGCACTCCTCAGAACGGATTTCAGTGGAACTCGGGTCCCTGATTTCCACTGAAATCCGGTCCCCGAGTTCCACTGAAATCCTCCACCTCGCGGGTCAGTTGATGCCTGGGGCGATCATGGTGAGCCAGACGACGATCGGGGCGATGACGACCATGGCTCCGCCGTAGAGGGCCAGGCCCTTGAACACGGAGTCGCGCTCGGGCTCGCGGGAGTTGGCGAGCATGATGGCGCCGCTGGTGGAGAACGGGCTGATGTCGACCACCGTGGAGGCGATCGCCAGTCCGGCGACCATGCCCGCGATGCCGACCTCGCCCGCGGCCATGAGCGGCACCGCCAGCGGGATCAGCGCGCCGAGCAGGCCGGTGGACGAGGCGAACGCCGACACGACCGCGCCGATGAGGCAGAGCAGGAACGCCGACAGCAGCGGGACGCCGATGCCGCTGACCGCCTTGCTGACGTAGTCGACCGTGCCCAGCTCCTGCAGCACGCTGACGTAGGTGAGCACACCGCAGATCAGCAGCACGGTGGGCCAGGTGACGTTCTTGACCGCGTCGCGGTGCGCCTGCGGCGAGATGACGCCGAGCACGACGGCGACGGTGATCGCCACCAGCCCGATGTCCAGCTCCAGGAACAGGGTCAGCACGACCATGGTCACGATGCCCAGCAGGGTCAGCGCCTTGTCCCAGCTCATCTCGACCTTCGCCAGCAGGGTGGCGTCGCGCGCCGCGCCCGGTGCGTCGGCCGGCACCGGGGCTTCGGCGGTCTTCCGGCCCCCGAGCAGCACGAAGGCGACCGCGGCGAAGACGAGGTTGAGCACGAAGCTGGCGAAGAACAGGAACAGCGGACTGCCCTGCAGCCCGCTGTCGTCGACGACGCCGTTGACGATGACGCCGAACACCGAGATCGGCGAGAACCCACCGACCATCGTGCCGTGCACGACCATCACCGACATCAGCAGCGGGCTGATGCCGTGCTTGGCGGCCAGTCCCATCGCGACCGGGGCGATGATGGCCACCGCCGCGGGCGGCACCGCGCCGATGGCGGTCAGCAGCGCCGAGACCGCGAGCATCACCCACGGCACCAGCGCCAGCCTCCCGCGCACCAGCTGCACCGACCGGTAGACCAGCCAGTCGATGGTGCCGTTGGCGCGGGCGATGGCGAACAGGTACGTGACACCGACGAGCACCATGAAGATCTCGCCGGGGAATCCGGCCAGGATGTCGTCGGAGCTCATCCCGCCGGCGAGGGTGCCGACGAGGAAGGCGGCGGCGAAGGCGAGCGCGCCCATGTTGACCGAGAACACGCCGGTGATGACGAAGATGGCCACCAGCGCCAGGATCGAGATCAGTTCGGGCGACATCCTCAGTCCCCCGATCTGCCGGTCAGCTCGGCGATCGCGGCGGTGACGCCACCCGGTTGGTGCGGCACACCGGCCAGGCCGAGCCCGGCTTCGACGACGCCGAGGGTCCCGAGCAGGGTGGCGTCGTTGAAGGCACCGAGGTGCCCGATGCGGAAGACCTTCTTGGCCACTTTGGACAGTCCCGCGCCGAGCGAGGTGTCGAAGTTCTCCAGGACGACCTCGCGCAGGTGGTCGGCGTCGTGGTCCGGCGGCATCAGCACGGCGGTCAGCGCGCTGCTGTAGTCGGTTCCGGGTGCGGTTGCGGGATCTCGGCAGAGGACTTCCAGGCCCCAGGCGCGCACGGCGGCGCGGGTGGCCGCGGCGTGCCGGTCATGACGCGCGTAGACCTCGTCGAGCCCCTCGTCGAGCAGCATCGACAGGGCCTCGCGCAGGCCGAAGAGCAGGTTGGTGGGCGGGGTGTAGCGGAAGTAGCCCTGCTTGCCGGCGTCGAGCTGAGGCTGCCAGTCCCAGTAGGACTTGGTGAGCTTCGACGACTGCGCGGCCAGCAGCGCCTTGGCGCTGATGACGTTGAGGCCGATGCCCGGCGGCAGCATCAGGCCCTTCTGCGAGCAGCTGATGGTGACGTCCACGCCCCACTCGTCGTGCCGGTAGTCCACCGAGCCCAGCGAGGAGATCGTGTCGACCAGCAGCAGCGCCGGGTGGTCGGCCGCGTCGAGGGCCGCGCGCACCGCGGCGATGTCGGTGACCACGCCGGTGGAGGTCTCGTTGTGCACCACGGCCACGGCCTTGATCCGGTGCTCGGAGTCGGCGCGCAGCCGCTGCTCGATGACGCCCGGGTCGGCGCCGCTGCGCCAGTCCCCCGGGATCGTCTCGGGCCGCAGGCCGAGCGTGGCGGCCAGTTCGGACCACTGATCGGAGAAATGCCCGGTCTCGCACATCAGGACCGCGTCGCCGGGCGAGAGCGTGTTGACCAGGGCGGCCTCCCACGCCCCGGTTCCCGAGGACGGGTAGATCACGACGTCGGCGGAAGTGCGCGCCACGGCGCGGAGTTTGTCGAAGACCTCCAGGGCGAGGTCGGCGAAGTCGGGGCCCCGGTGGTCGATGGTGGGTTTGGCGATCGCGTGCAGGACCCGGTCGGGAACGTTGGTCGGACCGGGGATCTGCAGGAAGTGACGACTGCTGGCAACGGACATTCGTTCCTCCACGGTGAGGACGCTCTTCCGGCATGTGAAAACCAAGTCTCGGTGGGTTGAATTCTGTAGACAGCAAGCCGATCATGTCAAGTGGCTCACTTCCCCCTTGACAACGGTTCTAGCTGGTCACGGCCGCGAAATCGGCCGGAAAACGCTGGAAGGAAACCCAGTGCGCAACGTCGCCACCGCAGGGATCGCCACCGAACTCGCCCGGAGCCTGGACGGCAACGTCCGCTTCGACGACTACACCCGCCACCTCTACTCCACCGACGCCAGCATGTACCGGGTCCGCCCCCTCGGCGTGGTCTTCCCGCGTCATGCCGAGGACGTCGCCACCACCGTCCGGTTGTGCCGGGAGGCCGGTGTCGCCGTGCTGCCGCGCGGCGCGGGGACCAGCCACTGCGGGCAGACCGTCGGCGAAGCCGTGGTGCTGGACTTCTCCAAGCACATGAACCGGATCCTGGAGCTCGACCCGGAACGCGGGATCGCCCGCGTGCAGCCCGGAGTGGTGCAGGACGAGCTCAACCTCGCCGCGGGAGCGCACGGGCTGTTCTTCGCGCCGGACACCTCCACCAGCAACCGCGCCACGCTCGGCGGGATGATCGGCAACAACTCCTGCGGTTCCCGCTCGGCCCGCTACGGCATGACCATCGACCACGTCGAAGGACTGGAAGTCGTGCTCTCCGACGGCACCCCGGTGTCGTTGGGCGAGCTGTCGGCCGCCGAGCTCGCGGCGAAGTCCACTTCGGACACGCTGGAGGGCCGGATCCACCGGCGGTTGCCGGAGATCGTCGATTCCGCGCGGCCGGGGCTGGCCGAGCAGACCCAGCAGTTTTGGCGGCGGGCCGGTGGCTACCGGCTGGACCGGCTCGCCGAGGGACCGTTCGACCTGGCGAAGTTCGTCGTCGGTGCCGAGGGAACGCTGGTCACCGTCACCGAAGCGCTGGTGCGTCTCACCCCGAAGCCGAAGGCGACCGTGATGGTCGTCGGGCACTTCGACTCCACCGCCGCGTGCATCGCGGGCACCGACGCGGCGATGCACACCGGTGCCGCCGGGATCGAGATGGTGGACAACTTCATCCTCGACCTCGCCCGCCGCTCTCCGGAGCACGCGCACCTCTTCGACGCGCTGGAAGGAGATCCGCGCGCGCTGATGTTCGCCGAGTTCTACGGCGACACCGTCGAGGAGGCCCGCGCCGCGGCCGAAGGACTCGTGGCCGCCTGGCGAGCTGAAGGGCACGGCTACGCGACTCGACTGGCCGCCACCGACGCCGAGCTCGCGCCGCTGCGCGCCCTGCGCAAGTCCGGGCTCGGGCTGCTGATGGCCGCGGGCGACTCCACCGAGCGGTCGGTGGCGTTCGTCGAGGACACGGCTGTGCCACCGGAACACCTGGCCGAGTACACGACCCGGTTCGCCGAGATCCTCGACGACCACGGGCTGCGCGCCGGGTTCTACGGGCACGCCTCGGCCGGCTGCCTGCACGTGCGCCCGTTCATGGACCTCACCCGGCCCGACCAGGTCGCCACCATGCGCAAGGTCGCCGAGCAGGTCTGCGATCTCGCGCTGTCCTACGGCGGGGTGAACTCCAGCGAGCACGGCGACGGGTACGCGCGCAGCGAGTTCAACCGGAAGATCTTCGGCGACACCGTCTACGAGGCGATGCGGGAGGTCAAGGCGCTGTTCGACCCGGACGGCATCATGAACCCGGGCAAGATCGTCGACGCTCCGCCGATGACCGAGAACCTGCGCGAGCCGACGATCCCGGTGGCAGCGCCGCTGGACACGCACTTCGACTTCACCCGCTACGGCGGGATGCGCGGGGAGGCCGAGCGCTGCCAGCGCATCGGCGCCTGCCGCAAGCCCGACACCTCGGGCGGGGTGATGTGCCCGTCGTTCATGGCGACCCGCGACGAGGAGCACTCCACGCGGGGCCGGGCGAACGCCCTCGTGCTCGCGCTCTCCGAGCCCGATCCGAAGGCCGCGCTGGGCGGCGACCGGCTCAACGAGGTGCTCGACCTGTGCCTGGAGTGCAAGGCGTGCCAGCACGAATGCCCGATGTCGGTGGACATGGCCACGCTCAAGAGCGAAGCCCTGGCCCACCACCACGCGCAGCACGGGACCGACCTGCGGACGCGGATCTTCGGTGCCACCCGACTGCTCTACCGGCTGGGCGCGATGGCCGCGCCGCTGACCAACGCGCTCGCCCGGCCGAAGCCGGTGCGGGCCCTGATGCAGAAGATCGCCGGGATCGACAGCAGGCGACCGCTGCCCGGTTTCCGCCGGGACGACCTGGTGCGCTGGAACCGGTCGCGTCCCGCCACGCCGACCGCCCCGGGAGTCGCCCCGGGCGAGCGGGGTGATGTGGTGTTCCTGGCCGACTCGTTCACCAGCCACACCGAACCGGCCATCGGCCGGGCCGCGATCCGCCTCCTCGAACACGCGGGCTGGCGGGTGCGGGTCGAGTCGCAGGTGTGCTGCGCGCGTCCGCAGATCTCCAAAGGCCTTCTCCCCCAGGCGAAGAAGGTGGCCGGGAAGTTGGTCGCCAAGCTCGCGCCGGAGGCGGAGCGGGGCGTGCGGATCGTGGGGTGCGAGCCGTCGTGCGTGTCGACGCTGTGCGACGAGCACCCCAGGCTGCTGGGTGACTCGCGGGTGGCCGGCAGCGCGAGCCTCGTCGAGGACCTGCTCCTGGAGGCCTTGGACGACGGCACCCTCACGCCGTCACCGGGCCCGGAGAAGGTCCTGTTCCACGGCCACTGCCACCAGAAGGCGGTGCTGGGCACGACCTCGTCGGCGCGTCTGCTGGGACACCTCTCCGAGGTCGACGTGCTCGACGCGGGCTGTTGCGGCATGGCCGGTTCGTTCGGTTTCGAGACCGAGCACTACGAGCTGTCGATGCGCATCGGCGGGCAGCGGCTCTTCGCCGCGATCGAGGGTTCGGCCGATGCGGCGGTGGCCGCCACCGGGGTGTCCTGCCGCCAGCAGGTCGCCCACGGGACCGGCCGTGAGGCCAAGCACCCGGTCGAGCTGCTCCACGACGCCGTCTTCGGGTGACGCGACCCCAGCAGGTGGCGGTTTGGGTCCGGACCGTCCTGTTCGTCCGGACGGTTCGGACCAGAACCGCCCGTCACCGGCTCACGCGGGCCAGAGGCCGAAGAGGGAGGCGAAGCCCTCCCGCCAGCTCGGCCAGGTGGGCTTCCAGCCCAGGGTCTCGCGGAGCCGGAAGTTGCTCGCCCCGCGCTGCTCGGTGAGCTGGTGCACGGTCAGCCAGTCCAGCTGGGAGTTCGCCTGGTCCGTGGTCAGCGTGACTGGGGCGGGAGCACCGGCCATCCTGGCGTAGGCGGGCAGCCACTCGCTGGACTCGGCCGGCTCGTTGTCGACCACGTTGTAGGCGTCCGGATCGCCCCCTTCGAGCAGCTCCAGGATCACTCCGGCGGCGTCGTCCACGTGGGTGAAGGAGGTGAGCCCGACCCCGTCGCCGACCAGCGGCAGTTCGCTGCCGACCACGCGGGCGTGCACGTCACCGCCGGGCGCGTAGCGGGTGTCCGGCCCGTACAGCGAGCCGTAGCGCAGCGACACGCCCTCGATGCCGGAGCGGCTGAACAGGTCCTCCTCCACAGAGGCCAGAGCCCGCACCAGGTCGCCCCAGCGCCCCGGGGCGTCGACCCACAGCGGTGTGTCCTCCTCCAGGACGTCGTGGCCGTGCGGGCGGTAGGCGGCCGTCATGCCCTGGGCGATGAACCGGCGCGCACCCGCCGTCACGGCGGCGTCCATCAGGTTCTTGGTGCCTCGTTCGCGGAGCTTCGCGGTGCGCTGCAGGGCTTCCTGCGGGTCGGCGGCACCGAAGGCGGAGCTCTGGTCGATCACGACGTCGGGAGCGGCGCGGCGCAGGTGTATGCGCAGCGCATCGGGATCCAGGAGATCGACCGCCGCGATCTCGTCGACGGACAGCTCTTCCAACCGGTCAGCCCTGCGCGCCAGCGCCGTCACGTGGTGACCGCGCTCCCGCAGCAGCGGCAGCAGCGCTCTCCCGATCACACCTGTCGCACCGGCGACAACCACACGCAGGGGCATTCCCCAGAACCTCGCATCTGGTCAAACGTCAGCGAGCCCTGAGGCTACCCCGGAACTCCTTGCCCCATCGGGTGAAACTCACCGGTGATCGACGAGAGGAAGATCATCTGCGACGAGCGGCGGGCCGGCTGGTCACGACCCGCCACCCGTCCAGACGGAGGAGTGTCACACCGTGCGGATGCCGGCCGCCTGCGGACCCTTGGGACCCTGGGCGATCTCGAACTCCACGCGCTGGTTCTCCTCCAACGTGCGGAAACCCGTGGCATCGATGGCGGAGTAGTGGGCGAAGACGTCAGAGCCGCCGCCGTCGGGGGTGATGAACCCGTAGCCCTTCTCGGCGTTGAACCACTTGACCGTACCGCTTGCCATTCCTTGTTCTCCCGTTCCTGCTGACCAGGGTCAACACTGCGCCGACCCCTGGTTGCCAGAGCTGATCACCGGCAGCCCGCGGAGCGACCACGGCACAAAAAAAGCGCCTGCGTTCTGGCAGGCACTCTTTCCAGTACTGCAAGGACCAAAACCGCAACCACGAGTCACGCTAGCACCGCAGTTGCGGGTTGTCACACGTTGATCGCAGCCAGTCAACATGAGACCGTATCCGGTCCGCCGCAGCGCTTTTCGGCCGCCGGACGTCGTGGTCCCCGGGCCGGTTCACGACCCGGGGACCACGACCCGCCATCACGGGATGCTCAGCAGCGCCTGCCCGCTCTCCTCGGCGACCCGGTTCTGCTCGGTGCGCCGCTCGGCCAGCATCAGCGCCGCGTCGCGCGGGGTGTGCCCCTCGGTGTCCCACGCCGCCAGCAGCAGCGGGATCTTGGCCAGCATCTCCTCGCGCAGCACCTGGAAGGACAGCACCGGGTCGGCGTCCACCCTGCCCAGCAGCAGCCACCACGCCCAGGCCGCGGCACCGGCGTTGGCCACGAAGTCCGGGATCACCGGGATGCCGCGGGTCGCCAGCATCTCCTCGGCCTCGGGCGTGACCGGGTTGTTGGCCGCCTCGACGATCACCCGCGCCGCCACGTCCGGCACCTGGTTGGTGCCGATGGCGAAGGAGACCGCCGCCGGGATCAGCACGTCGACCTCCTGCGAGAGCACCGCCTCGCGGGGCAGCCGCTGGACGTCGGCCGGGACCTGCTCGCGGTCGATCTCGCCGAACCGGTCGCGGATCTCCAGCAGAGCCGGGACGTCCAGGCCGTCCGGGTGGTAGAGGGTTCCGGCGGCATCGGCCAGGGCCACCACCTTCAGGCCAGCCTCGTGCAGGTAGAAGGCGGCGCCGCCGCCCATGGTGCCCACGCCCTGCACCGCGACGGTGGTCTCCTCCGCGGCCCAGTCGCGGGCGTGGACCACGCCCAGGCAGCACTGGGCGACGCCGTAGCCGCCGACCACGTCACCGAGCAGCAGGCCACCCGGCACCGGGGCGTTGAGCCCGGCCCGGACCCGGCGCAGCGTGCGCTCCGCGTCCGGCGCCCGGCGGATCGCCGCGTGGTAGGACTGGTGCATTCCGAGCTCTTCGAAGGCCTCGTCGATCAGGTGCTGGGGCACGCCCAGGTCCTCGGCGGTCACCCAGTGCGCGTCCAGCCACGGACGCATCGCCTGGAGGTAGCGCCGGAGCACTCCCTTGGCCTGCGGGTCCTTCGGGTCGCAGTCGATGCCGCCCTTGGCTCCGCCCACGGGCAGTTCGAACACAGCGGTCTTGCGGGCCATGCCGCGCGCCAGGTGCTCGACTTCTTCCATCGTGCAACCGGCCCGCATCCGCGTCCCACCGGTGGCAAGACCCGACACCAGGGTGTGCACGACCAGGAAGCCATTGCTTCCCGTCACCGGATCCGTCCAAGTCACCTTCATGAGCGGTTCGCCGCCGACGAGTCCCATGGGCGAAAACCTCCTTTCAGAGCGCATACGAGGTGGGGTAAGTCGATCGGGCTATGCCGACATAGGGCGGATAACCCGCCCTGGTTGCCGGAATAGCCCGATCAGATATGTGCTAACTCGAAGAGTCCGATTCGAGGAAGAAGATCCACAGATCCGGCCGGACGCGGGAGGTGATTCAACTCGGTTCGCATGGGCACCTCCCGCGTTGGCCGGATTGGCTCGAAGCTAAGGCCGGGGAAGTGACATTGTCAACAATCGTCGGTTCGGACAACCGTTAAGACGTCGGAACGGGTGGATGACGGCAGGTAAAACGGCCCTATCCGGTTGGTGCGTAACGAGATCAACTCACCCGGCCCCGCCGGGGACGCGTTGGTCCTAAGCTTCAGCGTGAAGGCGCTCGTGAGCCTTCACCGCCGCTCCGAAAACCGTCATTCCAGAAGAATCGGCCGCTCGGAGCAGGGGGAACGGCGTGCATCGCCCACGCTGCACGACTGGAAGGATGGGAGTCATGAGTCAACCTGACCCGCCGGGATCGCTGGACGAGGCCACGCAGCAGCAGCTGATCCAGGAGATCGGCCGGGTGATCGTGCGCGCGCTGCCCCCCGGCTGGCAGGAGTCCACCACGGAGTACCGCGCGCTCGGCGATCACGTCGAGACGGTGTGCCGGCTGATCGCGCCCAACGGCAGCGCGATCCCGCTCGCCGCGCCTCCGGAGGCCTCCGACCTGTTCGGACGGCTGCGGGCCGGCATGCACCAACCCGATCGGGGGACCTGGATCAGCGCGGTCTACCGGCTGCAGCGTCCCGGGAGCTACGCGGTCGACTTCAACGGCGACAACGAGCCGGACTGGCAGAGCCCTCCCCCGCCCTCGGCCTACGCCGAAGAGCTGCGCAGGCACCCCCGGCCCGCGGAGGCGACGCCGCAGTGGCTGGCCGCGGGCACCGCGCAGCAGGAGCAGCCGAGGCCGTCGCTGCGCACCGCCGAGGTCTTCGACGACCGGGGCAACCCGATCACCGAGCGCCCCGAGATCGGCCGCGCGGAGGCCGAGCGGGTGGCCGAGTACCTGGAGAAGGCACCGGTCGTGCTGGCCGCGCGCAGCTACGACAACGATCGCCTGGACCCCCAGCGCGCCGCGTCGGTCCCGATGACCTTCCACACCGACGGCAGCTGGATCTGGCCGGGTGCGGTGGCCTACTACCTGCGCCTGCACGGGGTGTCTCCGGAGCCCGAACTGCTCAACCACATCCGGGCGCTGGGCTTCCAGCTCCCGGAGGTCACCGAACCTCAGCGCGAGCTGGCGGTGTCGGTGATAACGGGAGAACGCCGCTAGGAGCTCTCAGGGGGATCACTTCGCCTAGCGCTGCCGGTAGGAGAGCCTGACTCCTCACGCGTGCCGGCCTCGGGCGCTCCGAAGGGGCGGGACGGTTCGTCCCGCCCCTTCGTCCCTTCAGGCCGGTCGATGTGGCCGGAACTGCTCGGTCATCGCGGGCCCGGCGCCTGCGACAATCAGCTCATGGCTGATGACGTGGCGTTCGTGGGCGGCCCGGTGGCCACCATGGATGCCGCGCGCTCGTTCAGCGACGCCGTGCTGGTGCGCGACGGCCGGATCGCGGCCGTCGGCGGCGAGGCCGTGCGCGAGCGGATCCGTCCCCGCACCGAGGTCGTGGAGCTGCGCGGACGTCTGCTGCTGCCGGGCTTCCACGACGCCCACGTGCACCCGGTGTTCGGCGGCATGCTGAAGTTGCGCTGCGACCTCTCGCAGGCCACCGACGGTGGCGACTGCCTGCGGTTGATCTCCGAGCACCTCACCGAGTTCCCGGACTCGCCGTGGCTGCTCGGCGGCGGCTGGGACATGGCCCAGTTCCCGGGCGGGACGCCGACCCGGCGAGCGCTGGACTCGGTGACCGGCGACCGGCCCGCCTACCTGGTCAACCGCGACCACCACGGGGCGTGGGTGAACTCGGTGGCGCTGCGGCTGGCCGGCATCGACCGGCACACGCCCGATCCGACGGACGGACGCATCGAGCGCGATCCGGCCGGGCGTCCCGACGGCACCCTGCACGAGGGAGCCACTCGCTTGATGGAGCACGTGCTCCCGGCCGCCGGTTCCGAGCAGTACCTCGACGCCCTGGCGGCGGGGCAGCGCCACCTGCACGCGCGCGGTGTCACGTCCTGGCACGACGCCATCGTCGGTCGCTACCTCGGTTACGACGACCTGCTGTCGACCTACCTGGCCGCCGACGAGCGCGGGTTGCTGACCGGCAAGGTCCGCGGAGCGCTGTGGTGGGACCGCGATCGCGGCGTCGAGCAGATCCCGGACCTGCTGGAACGCCGCAAGCGGGCACGAGGGAGGCGGTTCCGCGCGGAGACGGTCAAGATCATGCAGGACGGGGTGTGCGAGAACGCCACCGCCGCCTTGCGGCTGCCCTACCTGGGTCCCGCCGGCCGGGGGTTGTCCTTCGTGTCCCCGGAGGAGCTGGCGGAGCTGGTGCCGCAGCTGACCGCTGAGGGCTTCCAGCTGCACTTCCACGCCGTCGGCGACCGCGCGGTGCGCGACGCCCTGGACTCCGTGCGCGGGAGCGGACCCGAGCTCCGCCACCAGATCGCCCACGCGCAGGTGGTGCATCCGGGTGACATCGCGCGGTTCCGGGAGCTCGGGGTGGCGGCGACGATCCAGCCCCGCTGGGCGGTCAACGACGCGGCGATGACCGAGCTGACGGTCCCCAAGCTCGGGCACACCCGGGCGTCCTGGCAGTACCCCTTCCGCTCGCTGCGCGCGGCGGGGGTGGTGCTGGCGGCCGGCAGCGACTGGCCGGTGTCGGAGGCCGATCCGATGCTGGGCGTGCACGTGGCGGTCAACCGCCGGGAGAGCGGTTCGGACGAACCGCTGGGCCCGGACGAGGCGCTGGACCTCGTCGACGCCCTCGCGGCCTACACGGTCGGCAGCGCCTGGGTGAACCACGTCGAGCAGCACACCGGTTCCGTCGAGGTCGGCAAGGCGGCCGATCTGGTGGTGCTGGACGCCGACCCGTTCACCCTGCCGCCGGAGGAGATCGCCGGGTGCGGAGTGGATCTGACAGTCGTCGACGGGGAGTTCGTGCACCAGCAGTGATCTCGCCGCTGGGCCGGGCGGGCGATGTCGTGTCCCGATCGTGTGCCAACTCCGGTGAGGCATTGGCGAGGGCGCGGGTGACTGGTTCCGTCAGCTGGCGACGGTGCACACCTCTGGGAGGCCGCTGACCCATGTCGTTCCGACTGCCCGAGTTCTACCTGTCCTACCCCGCCCGCTTGAACCCGAACCTGCAGCGAGCCCGCGAGCACACCAAGGTGTGGGCCCGCAGCATGCAGATGATCGACGTCCCGCAGCAGGGCAAGGAGATCTGGTCCGAGGCGGATCTGGACCGCGACGACTACGCGCTGCTGTGCGCCTACACCCACCCCGACTGCGACGGTGACGAGCTCGACCTGGTCACCGACTGGTACGTGTGGGTGTTCTACTTCGACGACCACTTCGTCGAGCTCTACAAGCGCGACCCGGACCTCACCGCCGCCCGCGAACACCTCGACCGGCTGCGGGCTTTCATGCCGGTCGAGGGACCGATCACCGAGCAGCCGACCAACCCCGTGGAGGCCGGGCTGGCGGATCTGTGGCGCCGCACGGTGCCGTCGATGAGCGCCGACTGGCGGCGCCGGTTCGCCGAGAGCACGAAGGCGCTGCTGGACGAGTCCCTGTGGGAGCTGCACAACATCAGCGAGAACCGGCTGTCGAATCCCATCGAGTACATCGAGATGCGCCGCAAGGTCGGCGGCGCTCCGTGGTCGGCGAACCTGGTCGAGCACGCCGTGGGGATGGAGGTCCCGGCCGAGCTCGCCGCGACCCGGCCGCTGAAGGTCCTGCGCGACACGTTCTCCGACGCGGTGCACCTGCGCAACGACCTCTTCTCCTACGAGCGCGAGGTCGCCGACGAGGGCGAGCTGAGCAACGGCGTCCTGGTCTTCGAGCGGTTCCTGGGCTGCGACACGCAGCAGGCCGCCGAGACCGTCAACGACCTGCTGACCTCGCGGATGCACCAGTTCGAGCACACCGCGCTGACGGAGGTGCCGAGGCTGCTCGACGAGCACGCGGTGGACCCGGTCGGACGGCTGGCGGTGCTGGGTTACGCCAAGGGCCTGCAGGACTGGCAGTCCGGCGGGCACGAGTGGCACATGGCCTCGGGGCGGTATCCCGAGGGCGGTGGCAACTCGTCGGTCCTGGGTGGCCCCACGGGTCTGGGCACCGCGGGCGCCTACATCGCCAAGTCGCTGATCTCGACCGCGCCGCAACGCCTTCGGAGCTTCACGAGGGTGCCCTTCCAGCCGGTCGGCCCGATTCAGAAGCCCCAGTTGGAGGTACCGTTCGAGCTGCGGTTGTGCCCTCACCTGGACGCCTCCCGGGAGCACGCGGTGGAGTGGGCGCGGGAGATGGGGATGTTCGCCGACTCCCCACCGGTGTGGGACGAGGAGGCGGTGCGGTTCAACGACCTGCCGCTGTGCGCCGCAGGGCTGGATCCGGACGCCTCGCTGGAGGAGCTGGACCTGGGCTCGCACTGGCTGGTGTGGGGGACCTACGGCGACGACCTCTACCCGCAGCGCTACGGCCACGCCCGTGACGTGGCCGGCGCCAAGGCGCAGAACGAGCGGCTGAAGCAGGTCATGACCGACACGGGCGAACCGGGGATCGTGCCGGTGAACATGATGGAGCGCGGCCTGGCCGACCTGTGGCGGCGCACCACGGCTCCGATGAACGCCCGGGAGAGGCAGTCGCTGCGCAGCGCCGTGGAGGTGATGATCGACAGCTGGGTGTGGGAGCTGGACAACCAGGCGCACAACCACGTTCCGGACCCGGTGGACTACGTCGAGATGCGCCGCGCCACCTTCGGTTCGGACATGACGATCAGCCTGGCGCGCTTCGCCCACGGTGACGTGGTGCCTCCGGAGCTGTACGAGACGCGTGCGGTGCAGAACCTGGAGAACTCGGCGATCGACTGCGCGACGATGATCAACGACGTCTTCTCCTACCGCAAGGAGATCGAGTTCGAGGGCGAGGTGCACAACGCGGTCCTGGTGGTGCAGAACTTCCTGGACTGCGACCAGGACCGCGCCTTCGAGATCGTGCACGGGCTGTTCAACGCCCGGATGGAGCAGTTCCTGCACGTCATCAACGTGGAACTGCCCGTCCTGTACGAGGAGCGGGAGGTCGCACCGGAGGCGCAGGAGGCGTTGAACCAGCACGCCGAGGAGCTCAAGGACTGGCTCATCGGCATCCTCAACTGGCACGAGAAGGTGGCCCGGTACCACGACTCCGAACTCCGGCACAACGCGCCGCTGAGCGGATTCCGCGCGCCCTACGCGCCTTCGACTCCGTGGGATCCGGTGCTGGGCTGAGTCATCGCCCGCCAGGCGGCCAGTCCGACGGCGGCGATGGCCTCGACGCCATCGCCGCCTCGGTAGCCCTTGGTGGACACCGCGTCGGTGAGCTGGTCGACGAGCACGGCGAGGACGACCTGCGGGGTGTCGTCGGTGCTCAGCAGCGCGACGTCGTGGCGCAGCCCCTTGATCTCGCCGGTCTTGTTCCAGCAGCGCGCGTTCTCGGGCAGCAGCAACGGGATCCGGTCGACGACCTGCTGCCGTGACAGCACGGTGAGGGCGTGCGCGGTCAGCGCGGGCGGCAGCGCTGTGCCCTCGGCGAGCGCGGTCAGGACCCGCGCCTGGTCGAGCGCCGTGGTCCGCAGGACGCCGGGAGCTTCGGTGTCCATGATGTGGCGCTCGATGCGGGTCCCGGTGCAACCCAGGTCGGCGGTGCACGCGGCGATCGCGGTGAAGCCCACCTCGTCGATGACGGCGTTCGTGGCGGCGTTGTCGCTGACCACGATCATGAGGTTGATCAGGTCGCTCAGCGACGCCCTGGGCACGCTGGGGACCTCGAAGAGGACGCCTGTCCCTCCGGTCCGCTCGGCGGGCAGCTCCACCGGCGCGTCCAGGTCGAGCCGCCCGTCGGCGACGGCCCGCAACGCGGTGATCATCACCAGGACCTTGATGGTGCTGGCCGAGTGCACCTCGACCTCGGCACCTCGCAGCACCGGCGCGTTCTCGCGGAGGTCCCAGCTCGCGATGCCCACGCGCCCGGGGAGTTCCAACTCCGCCAGCTCTGCCTCGAACCTCGCCGCGTAGCCCACCCGCAAACCTCCTCGACACCGTCCTCGCCCGCCAAGGAAAGCACACCGCGCGCGCTCACTCGCGAACCCCGGCTCGCTTCGCCGCGGTCGCCCGCAACCAAGCTCGCGCTCGTTGCTGCAGGTCCTGGACGTCCTTCCAGGACTGATCGACGGGGATCACGGCGACTCGCCGCCCGTTTCCGTGAACGGGTCCCGTATCGCCTCGGAGCACGTCGATCGCCGGATCACCTCTCCCCCACCGGAATGTGAACCCACCGAGGAACAACCACTGGCACGGAATGCGGGCCACCGCTCACCGCCCGCAGCACGGGCAGCCGCACGCGAGGAAGTGGTTCTCCGCGTGGAAGTCGACGGCGTCCTTCGCGATCTGATCCATGTCCGCGACGACCCGGAAGCAGGCCGGTCCACCGACCGGCACACCAGCCATTTGCGACCGTCGACGAGAACCGTTGTGCGCTCCTGCGTTTTGCATCGAACCGGCGACTTCGGGGGCTGTTCGGCATCGCGCCGCCCCTCGTTCAACACCACCATGACGCGAAATTAAACGCAGCGGAGACCGCAATTCCAGTTCTAGTCAGGACCTCGCATAAACTCGTCGGCCACCGAATTCAGAAGCCGCCGAGCATCATTTTCCGAAGCGGCTCGCTCCCGAAAGTAGTCGAACACGTTCAAGTGATACGAAATATCGCGGTAGTCCCGAAGCGCCACGCTTCCGGAGAAGATTTCAACGGTCACCAAACGCTCGTCGTAAACCACGAAGATGTTCAGCGGGCTGGCGCCAACCAGCTCTGAGCTGGGAACGATCGCCAGGTCGACGTTCGGCCGGCGCGATACCTCGCCCAGGTGCCTGAGCTGCTCGACCATGACCGCCGACGGGGCGCGCTTGATCCTGATCGCTTGCTCGGTCAGCAGGAAGTGAAACTGCCTGGATTCGTCATCCAGCACACTCTGAGCATCCAACCGGGTCCTCACCGCGCGGTCGATGTCACGCGCGGGGTTGCCTTCGATGACTGGGGTCAGTGCTGCACGAGCGTATTCGGCTGTCTGGATAAGCCCAGAAGGGATGATGGGCAGGAAATGCCGTACCGACGTCGATGACTGGCAAAGCGCCTTGATTTCAGCCTGACGCCGCCAGATGCCTTTGCGGGCTGACGCGCGCACCGAGACATAATCAACGTTGGCAGCCCTGGCGACAGTCAGGATGTCCTGCTGAGCGTCCGGTGGCACGTCCAGCGCCTTCATGATCCGCTCGACGTCGGAGACGCTGGGTAACGACCTGCCGGATTCAATCCGACTGATTTTGGACTGAGACATCGCAGCACGAGCGGCCAGCCTCTCCCCCGAGAGGCCGGCTGCCTTCCGTAGCTGCTTCAGCGTGTCCGCCAGATCCCTGCGACCACGCCGCTCATCGTCAGGTTCGAGCATCAAACTCTCTGAACGGCATTGCGTGAGCAAGTGCCGTATCCCGCCACTTCCGGTACTGCAGCAGGTCTGGATCTTCCAGCTGTTCCACGTTGATCATTGTGCCGTCTGCTTCAAAGTTGAGATGGACGACCGTCTCGTCATCGAAGAGCCAGAAGTCCTGGTTCGGCAGGTCCAGGTCGAGCTCAGTCATGTCGAGGATGCGGATGTCTTCCCCCGCCTCGATGTTGCCGGGGATTCCCCAGTCGAGTTGGTACTGCTGGTAGACGGTCAGAGGACGGCGCACCACGCGGACGCGACCAAGGGTCTTCCCAGCTCCAAGGTAGCCCCGGACGCGCTCGTGCCACGCAGAGTTGTGGTCCTCGGGTTTGGGTTCCCCCGCCTTCCAGAGGGCGAAGCCAGTGTTCTCCCTGGGAATTGCATAGGACGGCTGGCACTCGAACCGCCATGCGGTGCGTTCGCAGTCCTCAAAGCTTTGCAGCAGGTCGGAAAGGATCATTTCTTGGCTCCTTGGAGTGCTTCAACCGACGCGAGGACGATTTCCGGAGGCAGTTCGACGGCGGCCTCTCCCTTCCCGAGCACGAGGCCATCAGCCATGTGCACCGGAAACCCCTGCACCACTGCCGTTCCCGCATCCGAGACGTACACAGCAGGACAGTTGTCATTCTCACACCCTGACACCTTGGATAGCTTCATGGCTCCATGATTCGTCGAGCCGAAGCGGTCGATCAAGCTCCAGACAGCTTTATGCACGATGTTGGGTAACCCATCACCCGCATGAGCAACACGGGACGCTTCAGAGCAGGCCCAGGACTGCGAGGGCTGCTGCTGCGTCCTGGACTCCGATTCCAACGCTGTTGTAGAAGATGCGGTCCTCGGCGGACTTTCGGCCCGGGGCTTGGGCGGTGAGGATCGCGCCGAGCGGGGTCAGGCCGTCCCGGTCGAGGTCGCCGGTTTCGAGTGCGGTCATGATCGGACCTGCGTGGTGGGCGGCCGTGTCGACGTCGTCGACGACGATCGCGTCCGCTGTGCGCAGGAGGTCGCGGTCGACCTCTCGCCGGTGGGGCTCGAAGCTCCCGACGCTGACCACCGTGGCGCCCGGGGCGAGGTCGGCGGTCGGGACGACGGGGTCAGGGCTGAGGGTGCAGGCGACGACCATCGCCGCATCGCGTACCGCGTCCGCCGGGGTGCCGACCGCGCGGACGTCGAGTTCGAGCTCGGCGGCGAGCTCAACGGCCGTCGACTCGCGCCGGGCCGCGTCGCGGCTGTGGATCCGGACCTCGGTGAGCGCGCGGACGCGGGAGAGGGCCCGGACGTGCGCGCGGGCCTGGACGCCGGAGCCGATCACCGCCAGCACGTCCGCGTCGGCGGGCGCCAGGGCGTCGAGGGCGACCGCGCTGCCTGCGGCGGTGCGGATCTCGGTGAGGGTCGTGCCGGACATCGTCGCGGTGAGCGCGCCGGTCTCGGCATCGAGCACCAGGACCGTGGCGTTGATCGACGCCAGGCCGCGATCGGCGTTGCCGGGGTTGACCGAGACGAGCTTGGCGACCGGGCCGTGCCGGGGCGAGATCCGGCTCAAGTAGGACAGGACCGTGTCCTCACCCGTGCGGATCGCTGTCTTCGCAGCTTGTTGTGCCTCTCCCCGGCCCAGGGATTCGAAGGCCAGGCGTTGCGAGGCGATCGCCGCGTCGTAGTCGAGGGAGGCGGCCACGTCGGCGTCGCTGAGGAGGTCCATGCGCACCGACGTTGGCACATCCGTTCGCCCACCGGAAGGCAGCCCCAGCGACGCTGGGTCTCAGCGCGACAAGAAATCACTCTTCTGATTCTCAACAGAGCGAGCTCCGTCGTTCTACGGTGATCTCAGCGTGGTCCCGAGCAGGAAGAGGTGCATGTCGGTGCAGGCGACGTTGAGCTCCGTGATCGGTCCGGACGCCCCGGAGGTGATCGACGGCGGAGGCGAGTACCTCTCGAAGAACCCCGCGAACCTCGACGACGTCGTCGCCAAGGTCGCGCTGGGCACCCCCGAGACGCTGGTGGCCGCGACCGAGCAGGCCCACCGCGCCCAGAAGGAGTGGGCGCAGGTCCCCGCCCCGGTGCGCGGCCGCGTCATCGCGGGCCTGGGACGGCTGGTCGAGGCCAACAAGGAATCGCTGGCCCGGCTGGTGACTCGCGAGATCGGCAAGCCCTACGCCGAAGCGCTCGGCGAGGTGCAGGAGATCGTCGACACCTGCGACTTCTTCCTCGGCGAGGGCCGCAGGCTCTACGGGCAGACGGTGCCCTCGGAGATGCCGGACAAGCAGCTGTTCACCTTCCGCGTGCCGGTCGGGGTCGCCGTGGTGATCACCGCGGGCAACTTCCCGGTGGCGGTGCCGTCCTGGTACCTCGTCCCGGCCCTGCTGTGCGGCAACGCGGTGGTGTGGAAGCCGGCCGAGTACGCCGCCGGGGCGGCTCGCGCGGTGGCCGAGCTCGCGTGGAAGGCGGGCGTGCCCAAGGGCGTGCTCAACCTCGTCTACACCGACGGCGAAGCGACCTTCAAGGGCCTGGAGGCCTCGCTGCAAGCGGGCACGGTCAACAAGGTCGGCTTCACCGGGTCCAGCGCGGTCGGCACCCGGGTCGGCGAGCTGTGCGGCCGTCACCTGCAGAACCCGTGCCTGGAGCTGGGCGGCAAGAACCCGATGATCGTCACCGAGGACGCCGACCTGGACCTGGCCGTGGAGGGCGCGCTGTTCTCCGGCTGGGGCACCGCCGGTCAGCGCTGCACCTCGCTGGGCAACCTCATCGTGCACCGCGACATCAAGGACGAGTTCACCTCGCGACTGGACGCGGCGCTGCGCGCGGCCACCGTGGGCGAGCCCGGTGGGGACGTGCTCTACGGTCCGATGCTGGACCAGAAGTTCGCCGACAACTTCGAATCCATCCTCGACACCCTGCAGCCGCACCACACGCCGCTCGGCTCGGACTCGGTCGGACGCATCACCAACGACAAGCCGCGCAGGGGTTTTCACGGCGATGCGGGCGCGGGCCTGTACTACCACCCGGTTCTGGTGGACGGGATGCGCACCGACGACCACATCTTCCGCCACGAGACCTTCGGGCCGATCGTCGGCGTCACCCCCTACGAGAGCCTCGACGAGGCGATCGAGCTCGGCAACGCGCCCGGGTACGGGCTTTCGGCGGCGATCTACACCACCGACCCGGCCAAGGCGTTCCGGTTCCGGCAGGGCATCGGGGCGGGCATGGTCAGCGTGAACAACTCGACGTCCGGGGCCGAGGCGCACTTGCCGTTCGGCGGGAACGGCAAGTCCGGCAACGGAAGCCGCCAGTCGGGCATCTGGGTGCTCGACCAGTTCACCCGGTGGCAGTCGTTGAACTGGGACTTCTCCGGCAAGCTGCAGAAGGCCCAGATGGACGTCGACACCGTTGAACCTGAGATGGACTTCCGACTGCCGCCGGAATTGGGCGGCAACTAGTGCTCCCGGCCGCAGCGGAGGTGGTGGTCGTCGGCGGCGGGGCGGTGGGTGTCAGCACCGCCTTCCACCTCGCCGAAGCCGGCGCGGACGTGCTGTTGCTGGAACGCGGCGAACTCGGTTCGGGCAGCACCAGCAAGGCGGCCGGAGGTGTCCGGGCGCAGTTCTCCGATCCCGTCAACATCGAGCTCGGGCAGCGCAGCCTGCGGGCCTTCGAGGACTTCGCACGACGGCCGGGCGGCGACATCGACCTCAAGCAGCAGGGGTACCTGTTCCTGCTGTCGGATCCCGCTGATGTCGCCGCCTTCGAAGGTGGCGTGGCGCTGCAGAACTCGCTGGGCGTGCCGAGCCGCATGCTGACGGTGCAGCAGGCGTGCGAGCTGTCTCCGCTGGTCTCGCCCGAGGGGTTGCTGGCGGCGGCCTTCTCCCCCACCGACGGGCACTGCACTCCCGAAGGCGTCGTCCAGGGTTACGCGCGGGCGGCCCGCGAGCACGGCGCGGTGCTGCGGCGCGGCGTCGAGGTCACCGGCGTCGACACCCGCGGCGGGGAGATCAGCGCTGTGCGCACCGACGCCGGAACCGTGCGCACCTCGACGGTGGTGTGCGCGGCCGGGGCGTGGTCCGCGGCGGTCGGTGAGCTCGCCGGTGTCGAGCTGCCGGTGCAGCCGCTGCGCAGGCAGATCCTGGTCACCGAGCCGATGCCGGACCTGCCGCCTCGGCTGCCGTTCACCATCGACTTCGCCACGAGCTTCTACTTCCACGAAGAAGGCCCCGGCCTGCTGGTGGGCATGTCGGATCCCGACGAGGAGTTCGGGTTCCGGCTGGGCACCGACGACCGCTGGCTGGGGCGGCTCAGCGAGGCCGTCGCGCGACGGGCACCCCGGGTGGCCGACGCCGGCGTGGCGCACGGCTGGGCCGGGCTCTACGAGGTCACTCCGGACCACAACGCGCTGGTCGGCAACGTCGGCCGGTTCTTCTACGCGACCGGCTTCTCCGGGCACGGCTTCCTGCAGAGCCCGGCGATCGGCGAGGTGATGCGGGACCTGGTCCTGGGACGCACACCGCCCATCGACGTCTCCGGTCTCGACGTGCGCCGATTCGACGGCGCCGAGGTCCGGCCCGAGCACAACTGCGTGTAGGAAGGGACAACCGTGGTTGATCTGTTGCAGGAGATCGACGAGTGGGGCCCGGAGAAGGTCGTCTGCGTCTCCGACGCGCGCACCGGGATGCGCGGCGTGCTGGTCATCGACAACACCGCGCGCGGCAGCGGCAAGGGCGGCACGCGGATGGCCCCGAGCGTGACCATCGGCGAGATCGCCCGGCTGGCGCGGGTGATGACCTGGAAGTGGGCGGCGGTCGACCTCTTCCACGGCGGGGCCAAGGCAGGCATCGTGGCCGATCCCGATTCGCCGGACAAGGAAGCGGTCGTGCGCGCGTTCGCGCGGCGCCTGGCCGACCAGATCCCGGCCAGCTACGTCGCCGGGCTCGACATGGGCATGACCGAGCACGACGCGGCCATCATCCAGGACGAGCTCGGCGATCGCGGTGCGGCCGTCGGCGTTCCGGAGGCGCTGGGCGGGGTTCCCTACGACCAGCTCGGCGTGACCGGGCACGGTGTCGCCGAGGCCGCGGTGGCGGCGCTGGAGCGGGCGGGCACGCCGGTGCCGGGAGCTCGGATCGCGGTGCAGGGCTTCGGGGCGGTCGGCGCGGCCACGGCCGCGCGACTGCACGAGCTGGGGGCGCAGCTGGTCGCGATGTCCACAGCGGACGGTTCAGTGCACGACCCCGACGGTCTCGACGTGCCCGCGTGGCTGGCCGCCAGGGCAGAGTTCGGCGACACCTGCGTGGCGAAAGCCGCACCGGCGCAACGCATCGCGCACGGAGAGGAGTTGACCGTGGACTGCGACGTGCTGATCCCGGCGGCCCGCCAGGACGTCATCGACTCCTCGGTCGCGGCCCGCATCCGCGCCGGGCTGGTCGTGGAGGGCGCCAACCTGCCCACCGGTCCGGCCTCGCGCGCCGCGCTGGCCGCGCGCGGGGTGGAGGTCGTGCCGGACTTCATCGCCAACGCCGGTGGCGCCATCGCGGCCGGATTCGCGATGGACGCGCGGTATTCCGCGTTCCGGCCCGAGCCCGCCAGGATCCTCGACGAGGTCGCGAACCGGACCAGGCGCAACACCCTGCTGGTACTCGACACCGCGGCGGAGACCGGGGTGCTCCCGCACGCGGCGGCCCTGGAGATGGCCCAGCAGCGGGTGCGCGAGGCGATGCGGCTGCGCGGCCGCCTGCCGGTCCCGGCCTGAACCACCTGAGGAGTCGGCGTGCTCAACCCCATTCACCTGCGGACCTTGCAGGAGTGCGTGCGCACGGGCTCGTTCGCCGAGGCCGGGCGGGTGCTGGGCTACACGGCCTCGGCCGTGTCGCAGCAGATGGTGTTGCTGGAGCGGGCGATCGGTGCGCCGCTGTTCGAGCGCTCGGCCCGGTCCGCCCGCAGCACCGCGCTCGCGCTGCGGCTGGCCGACCGGAGCCGGGACGCGCTCGGCGCGCTGGACTCGCTGGAACGCGAGGTGCGGGCGATGGTGGTCGGCGAGGAGGGCAGTCTCCGCCTGGCGTCCTTCGCCACCGCCAACTCCCGCGTGCTGCCCGACGTGCTCGCTGCCGTGATCTCGCAGCGGCCCCACGCCGAGGTGCAGCTCGACGAGGGCGAACCCGACGAGGTCGTCGACGGCGTCCTGGAGGGAGTGCTGGACGCGGCCCTGGTCTTCGAGTACGACCTCGACCCGCGTCAGTGGCCGATCGAGCTGTGCGCGGAGGAGCTCCTGGCCGAACCCCTTCGCGTGGTCCTGCCCTCGTCGCACCGGCTGGCAGGCCGGAGCCGGGTGGAGCTGCCGGATCTGGCGGACGACAACTGGATCTGCACCCGCCAGGACACCGCGGGCGCCCGCTCGCTGGTCCGGCTGGCCGCCGCGGCGGGTTTCGCACCGCGCATCACCTTCCGCAGCAACGACTACTCCGTCATCCGCGACCTGGTGCGGCGGGACCTGGGCGTCGCCGTCCTGCCGGCGCTCGCCATCCCCCGGGAGCAGCAGGGCGTGGCCCGGATCATCGGCTTCGAACCGCGCCGGCGGGTCAAGGTGCTCTACCGCAAGCAGAACACCAACCCGCTGCTCCCGGTCGCCCTGGAATTCCTCGCCAAGTCCTGCACAGCGGTCGCATCCGAGTGGGAGTTTCAATGATCGTGTCAAGCCGCGTTGACCTGGATCGGTGGTGTGATCTGGAAGGTGCGGCCATCGCGCAGCAGTGCCCAGATGACGTCGACCAGGCGGCGTGCGAGCGCGATCAAGGCCTGGGTGTGGAGCTTCCCTTCGCTGCGTTTGCGCTGGTAGAAGGCGCGGGAGGGGCTGTTGGTGCGTTTGATGCTCGACAGGGCCGCGAGGTAGAACACCCGCCGCAGTCCGCGGTGGTAGCGCTGAGGGCGGTGCAGGTTGCCGCGGATACGCCCGGAATCGCGCGGGACCGGGGCCAGTCCGGCGTAGGCGGCCAAACGGCTCGGCCGGCCGAAAGCGGCGAGCAGGTCGCCGCCGGTGTCGGCCAGCAGCTGGGCACCGAGGATCGGGCCGAAACCGTCGACGCTGGTGATGCGCTCGGCGTCGGGATGCTCTGCGAAACGTTCGGCGAGTTGCTTATCGAGGTCCTTGATCTCCCGATCCAGGTCCAGAAGCTGGTGAGCGAGCCGGGCGATCAGTGGGGCTGTGATCGTTTCCGTCGGCAGCGCAACGGTTTGCTCCGCAGCGGCGGCCAACGCTTTATCCACGATGGAGGCGATGCTGCGGGCGTGGGCCTGGTGTTCGACAAGATACGACCGCATCCCCTCCGGCCCGGCGGCGCGGACGCCGTCGGGGGTTTGAAAACCGGTCAGCAGGATCAGCGCAGAGCGGGTGGAAAAGTCGAAAGACCTTTCCAGCGAGGGAAAAATACTTGCCAGCATCTCGCGGATCCGGTTCACACCACGCACCCAGTCAGCCATGAGGTCATCGCGGCGGGCAGTGAGGACCCCCAGGTCGGAGACGATGTCGTTCGGGCTGGTCACCGGGGTCAGATCGCCGCGCATCCGGGCGGTTTCGGCGATGGTGCGGGCGTCTTTGGCGTCGGTCTTGCCCTCGCCGGCGAACGCTCCGGCCATCCGATTGACCAGCCTGCCGGGCACATACATCACCGGTTGCCCGGTGGCCAGCAGCAGTGTGATCAGCAAGCCTGCGGCTCCGGAGGTCATGTCCACCGCCCACACCACCGCACCGGCCTTCTTATCGGCGCGGGCGATCAACGCCTCGATCGCAGCCTGACTGTTGACCACCCTCTGCGCAAACACGACCTTGCCGGTCTCATCCACCACACACGCGATGGGCGTGCTTGCCGACATCGATACCGACCCAGACCCTCTCGCGGACCTTCACCGGTCCCGACCTCCCGTCATCCCAGTACAACCCCGTGGACGACCCCGCCTGCAGCTCCATAAACAGCGACCACGCGCACAGATTTCAATCAGCGGCCAGGGCGTCCAGAACGACAGGGCGGCCACTCCCAATAAGCCACCCAACGGCAAGAAACCATCAGCCACACCCCGCCGCCCTGGGCATCCAGAACACCACGTCCTGAACACCAATAATCTTATGGAGACACCATGACCGAACCCGTCGACGAACACTTCCTGCAGTCGATCGCCCACCTCGGCGACCGGATTTCAGTGGAAATCGGAACCCCGAGTTCCACTGAAATCCGGTCGACCGCCGCATCGGGTGAGGACCTGATGGGGTTGTTCGACTCCCAGGCGGGGAGCCGTCACCTGGATTTCAAGGCCCGCGAGCTGGGGAAGCGCGGAGTGGGTTTCTACAGCATCGGGTCGTCCGGGCACGAGTCGAACGCCGCTGTGGCGGCGGCCCTGCGGGTGAGCGATCCGGCGCTGCTGCACTACCGGTCCGGGGCGTTCTACCTCCAGCGGGCCGGCGCGGTCGCCGGGAGCACCCCGTTGTTGGACGTCCTGCTGGGCGTCGTCGCATCGGCGGACGAACCGATCTCGGCCGGGCGGCACAAGGTCTTCGGCAACGCCGACCTGTCGATCATCCCGCAGACCTCGACGATCGCCTCGCACCTGCCGCGCTCGGTGGGCCTGGCGTTCGCGTTGGAGCGCGGCGCGAAGCTCGGGGTACCTGCGGAGTGGCCCGCCGATTCGGTCGTGGTGTGCAGCTTCGGTGACGCCTCGGCGAACCACTCGACCACCACCGGCGCCATCAACTCCGCGCTGCACTGCGGTTTTCAGGGGCTCCCGCTGCCGTTGCTGTTCGTCTGCGAGGACAACGGGGTCGGGATCAGCGTGCGGACACCGGCGGGCTGGATCGCCTCGACCTACCGGGACCGGCCCGGCCTGCGGTACTTCACCGCCGACGGAGCCGATCCGGTCGAGTGCCTGCGGGTGTCCCAGGAGGCCGCCGACTGGGTGCGCGAGCACCGCGCACCGGCGTTCCTGCACCTGCGCACGGTGCGGCTGATGGGCCACGCCGGCTCGGACGTCGAATCGGCGTACCGGTCGCGCACCGAGATCACCGCCGACCACGAGCGCGACCCGCTGCTGGCGACCGCGAGAGCCCTCATCTCCCGCGGCGTTCTCACTCCGGACGAGGTCCTCTCCCGCTACGAGGCGATACGGGCGGAGGTCGCCGCCCTCGCCGAGGACGCCCTGAGCCGACGCAAGCTCGGCAGCGCCGCGGAGGTCATGGCCTCCGTGCACGCCCACTCCCCCGACGCCATCGCCGCGCGGACCGCCGAAATCCCCTCCGGCCGCGCCACGACCTTCGGCACCGCACCCGAGAACGAGGGGCCGCTGACGCTGGCGCAGGCGATCAACCGGTCGCTGGCCGAGGAGCTCGGGCGCGACAACCGGGTCGTGGTCTTCGGCGAGGACGTCGCGCGCAAGGGCGGCGTGTACGGCGTGACCCGGGGTCTGCGCAAGAAGTTCGGCGGCAGCAGGGTTTTCGACACGCTCCTGGACGAGCAGAGCGTTCTCGGCACGGCGCTGGGCGCCGGTTTGGCGGGTCTGGTGCCGATCCCCGAGATCCAGTACCTGGCCTACCTGCACAACGCGGCGGACCAGCTGCGCGGCGAGGCGAGCACGCTGAGCTTCTTCTCCAACGGCCGCTACACCAACCCGATGGTCGTGCGCATCGCCGGTTACGGCTACCAGAAGGGCTTCGGCGGGCACTTCCACAACGACGACAGCGTCGCCGCCCTGCGCGACCTGCCCGGTGTCGTCCTGGCCTCGCCGTCCCGGCCGGATGACGCGGCGGCGATGCTGCGCACCTGCGTGGCCGCCGCCCGGCAAGACGGCCGGGTCTGCGCCTCCCTCGAACCCATCGCCCTCTACCACACCCGTGACCTGCACGAATCCGGCGACGACGGCTGGTTGGCCCGCTATCCCGCGCCGGGCGAACACCACGTGCCGATCGGTCGCGCCCGCCTCTACGGCGACGGCAGCGACCTGACGCTGGTCAGCTTCGGAAACGGCGTCCCGATGAGCCTGCGCGTCGCCGAACGACTCCGGCACCAGGGCGTGCACGCCCGAGTCCTCGACCTGCGCTGGCTCGCCCCGCTGCCGGTCGAGGACCTGCTCCAGGCCGCCGAAGCGACCGGCACCGTGCTGGTCGCGGACGAGACCCGCCGCAGCGGAGGGGTTTCCGAGCCGGTCGTCACCGCGCTGGTCGATGCCGGGTTCAGCGGCCGGATCAGCCGCGTGACCAGTGAGGACAGCTTCATCCCCCTCGGCGCGGCGGCCTACCACGTGCTGCTCGACGAGGACACCATCGAAACCGCCGCGCTCAAGCTGGTTACCTGACGAGGGCTTCACCGATGATCCGAGCCGCCTGCGGGTAGGCACCGGGGTTGGGCCCGGCGTAGTTGAGGCGCAGGAAGCGGCCCGTCGGTTCGGCGGGGAACCACTCGTCGCCCGGGGCCACGACGACCCCGGCGGTTTCGCAGTCCCGCACGAGCGCGGCCAGATCGGTGGTGTCCGGCAACCGCACCCAGAGGTTGAGCCCGCCTGCCGGGACGTCCAGGTGCGCGCCGGGAACGTGCTCGCGCACGGCACCGGCCAGCAGGTCGCGGCGGGCGGCCAGCTGCTTGCGGAGGTCTCGCAGGTAGGTGCGCCAGGCCGGTTGGGTGACCACGTCCAGGGCCACGGCCTGCAGCATGCCGCTGACGTAGACGGCCTCGGACTGGGTGTCGGCGAGGATCCGCTCCCGCGCGGGACCCCGGGCGACGATCCCGGCGATGCGCACCGACGGCGACACCGTCTTGGTCAGCGAACGCAGGTAGACGACGTGCCCGTCCTCGTCGCGGGCGGCCACCGGAACCGGGTCGGTGGTGATGCCGAGATCGCGGGCCCAGTCGTCCTCGATCAGGAAGGCGCCGTGGCGGCGAACGGTGTCGAGCACCTCCTCGGCCAGGCGCGAAGACCACTGCACGCCGGTGGGGTTGGCGTAGTTCGGCTGGGCGTAGAAGGCGCGCGCACCGGTGCGCTCGAAGGCGCGGGCGAGCTGCTCCGGGTCGGGACCGTCCGGTCCGCTCGGGATGGGCACCGTCTGCACTCCCACCTGGGCGGCCGCCACGATCGCCCCCCAGTACGTGGGCGATTCCATCAGCAGCGGACGACCCGCGCCCACCAGCGCGCGGAAGATCGCGCTCAGCCCGCTCTGGCTGCCCGGGAAGATCACCACGTCGCCCGGTACCGCCGTGCCGAGCTCGGTGACGAACCACGCCTGCAGTTCCGGGACGCCGGCCGTGGCGGGCCGGTCGATGACCGCGTCGCTGCGGGCCGCTCGCGTGAACGCGGACCGGACCAGCCGTTCGGGTAGCAGTTCGCGGCACGGGTACCCGGAGTGCAGCGCGATCACGTCGTTGGGCGCGGGCCGCATGGCGGTGGACAGCGTGGGGCGGCTGTTCTTCGGTGACCCCAGCGCGGCGGTCTGCCAGCCGAAGTCGCTCGGCCGGGCCACCCGAACCGATCGGACGAACGTCCCCACACCTGGCCGACTTTCGACCAGACCCCGGGACGCGAGGGTGCGCAGCGCCTTCTGCACGGTGACCGGGCTGACCCCGTGTTCCGCGACGAGCTCGCGCGTGGACGGCAGTTTCGCGCCCGGCCGAGCCGTCGCCATCCACTTGCGGAGTTCCGCGACAATCCGTGAGCTGCTATCGTCCGACATGACAGGCAATAGTAGCGCTACTGCTCTTCGAGAACCGGTGCTATCCCCGCCTCGCGCCGGACTGGCCTGGGGATTCCTCGGCGTCGTGGCGTTCTCGTTCACCCTCCCGCTCACCCGCATCGCCGTCGACGGGCTCTCGCCGCTGTTCATCGGGGCCGGCCGCGGCGCCGTCGCCGGGATCATCGCCGTCGTCGCGCTGCTGACCACCCGGCAGGCGCTGCCGCGCGGCACGCAGTGGGCGCGCGCCGCCGTCGTCGCGGGTGGCGTGGTCGTGGGATTCCCGTTCCTCACCTCGTACGCGCTCGCCAGCACCCCGGCTGGTCACGGCGCGGTCGTGATCGGCGTGCTGCCCGCGGCGACCGCCGTGATGGCGGTGCTGCGCGGGCACGAACGGCCGCCGAAGGCGTTCTGGATCATGGCGTCGCTGGGGGCGATCGCCGCAGTGTCCTTCGCCTCGCTGCAGGGCCTGGGCGGGCTCCACCTCGCGGACCTGCTGCTGTTCGGCGCCGTCGTCGCCGCCGCGATCGGCTACGCCGAAGGCGGACTGCTCGCGCGGGAGCTCGGCGCCTGGCAGACGGTCTCCTGGGCTCTCGTGCTGGCCGCACCCGTGATGATCGTGATCACCGGCATCGAGGTGGCCGAACATCCCCCGAGCGCGACCCCGGTGGGGTGGGCGGCCTTCGCCTACCTGGCGGTGATCAGCCAGAACCTCGGGTTCCTCGCCTGGTACCGGGGTCTGGCGATCGGCCCGATGGCCCAGGTCAGCCAGATCCAGCTCACCCAGCCGGTCATGACCATCCTCTGGGCCGCCCTCCTCCTGGCCGAACCCCTCACCTGGCCCACCGCCCTCGGTGCCCTGGCGGTGATCACCTGCGCAGCCCTCTCGGTCCGCACCCGCCGCAAGACCTGACCCACCGAAGACCCGAACCCGGGTCGCGGACGAGGGTCAGGACGGGTCGCCGAAGACCTTGCCGGGGTTGAAGATTCCGGCGGGGTCGAGGGCGTTCTTGATGTCGTGGTGCATGTCGATCACCTTCGGCGACAGCTCCGCGTGCAGGCCCTTGCGCTTGAGAAGGCCCACGCCGTGCTCGCCGGTGACCGTGCCGCCGAGGTCGATGGCGTCGGCGACGATGTCGTCGAAGGCGCGCTGGGCGCGCAGGCGGGCCTCGTCGTCGCCGGGCGGGGTGATGATCAGCGGGTGCAGGTTGCCGTCGCCGGCGTGGGCGATGTTGGCGATCTGCGTGTCGTGCCGCTGCGCGGCGGCTTCGATCCGCGCGAGCATGTCGGGCACCAGGGCGCGCGGGACGCAGACGTCCTCGGTGAGCAGCGGGCCGAGCCGCTCCAGCGCCGGGTAGGCCAGGCGGCGGGCCGAGAACAGGGCGTCGGCCTCCTGCTGGTCGGTGGAGCGCGCGCTCCAGGTCGCACCCGCTTCGTCGAAGCAGCGCACGAGGGCGTCGACCTCCTGCTCCCCCGCCTGTCCCGGCGCGTCCGACCGGCCGAGCAGCAGCACGTCGGCCTCGGCGGACAGGCCCATGTTCTTCCACTCGTCGACCGCGCGCAGGCAGTGCTGGTCGAGCAGCTCCAGCGCCGAGGGCACCACCCCGGCCGCCGCGACGGCCGCGACCGCCTCCCCCGCGGCGACCAGCGAGTCGAAGTAGCCGACCACGGTGCGCTCCGGTGCGCGCAGACCCGGCAGGAGCTTCACCGTCACCTCGGTGACCACTCCGAGCGTGCCTTCGGAACCGACGAACAGACCGCACAGGTCGTACCCGGCGACTCCCTTCGCGGTGCGCCGGCCCAGTCGCACGACCTCACCCGAGCCGACCACGGCCTCCAGCCCGAGCACGTAGTCCCGGGTCACGCCGTACTTCACGCAGCACACGCCGCCCGCGTTGGTGGCGACGTTGCCGCCGATGGTCGACCACGGCGAGCTCGCCGGGTCCGGCGGGTACCAGGCGCCGTGCTCGCGGCAGGCGGCGCGCAGGTCGTCGTTGACGACGCCGGGCTGGACCACGGCCAGCTGCTCGCGCGGGTTGATCTCCAGGATCTCGTTCATGCCTTCCAGCGAGATCAGCACGCATCCGTCGATGGCGTTCGCGCCGCCGGACAGGCCCGTCCCGGCTCCGCGCGGCACGACGGGCACCCCGTGCTCGGCGCAGGCCTCGACCGCGGCGACGACGTCCTCGGTGCTGCGCGCGCGCACGACCGCCAAGGGCTTCCCGCACGGTGCCCACTCCGCCTCGTCGTGGGAGAAGCGTCCGGTGGAGTCCGGATCGGTCAGCACCACCTCGTCCGGCAAGGCCGAGCGCAATGCCCGCAGCGCTGCGTTGTCCGAGTTGTCCACCATCGATTACCTCCCACTTCACGAACCGCCCACACAGTAACTCCGTGAACAGGACGTGGAGTTCGAGGTCTCAACCGAGCTCCGGGAAGCGGTGCGCCCAGATCTGCCGGGACCCGCTGATCGGATCGGACGCCAGAGACACCGGCACGTTGAAGATCCGCGTCTGCCGATCGGTGAGCTGGTAACCGGGCCAGCCGGGATCGCCGGTGGCGGCGAACGAGGTCCATGACCCGCGGATCGCGGCCGACAGCTCGTCGAACCCGGCGGGCGAGGCACCGAGCATCGCCAGCGCCAACGGGTCGTCGAGGTTGCCGAAGGTGAACGGGACGTCGAGCCCGTGCGTCGCGCCGAGCAGGCCGTCGCGCTGCGGGGTCTCCCAGGTGAACTCGTACAGGAAACCGCGCCCACCCGCGGCCGCAGCCGCCTCGGCCATCCACACCGCGGGCATCCGGAACAGCCTGTCGCCGAGCAGCACGGTGTAGAGGTCGGGATCGGGCACGCCCGGATGCGCCGACCGGTACTCGGCGACCGTCGTCGGCGGTAGGTGCAGGTCGTCGGCCAATCGCCACACGTCGCGGGCCTCGGCAGGCAGGTCGATGGTGAACCCGGTCGCCTCGTCGCGGTTGAACCCGGCGATCACGTCGATGCCGTTGGCCACACCGCCGCGCATGGCCACCCACGGCAGCTCGGAGAGTACCTCGCCGTCGAGGACGACGTTGTAGGGCGTGCTGTTGGTCCAGGCCGCGCGGTTGCGGCCGATCTCCGCCATCGCGTGGGTCTGCGCGAGGTGCAGGGCTTCGGGCGGGACCTCCGCGAGCGCGGCGGTCGTCGCGGGCACGCCGAGCCGCCCGGTGATCAGCTCACCGATCTTGCGGTGCTCGTCCTCGTCGCAGTACATCGCAGCCGGGCTCTGCGCGATGGCGCGGCGGAACAGCCCGCGCCGCGCGGAGCCCGCGACCAAGGTCGCCACCGACACCGCGCCGGCCGATTCCCCGAAGATCGTGACGTTGTCCGGGTTCCCGCCGAAGGTGATGATGTTGTCGCGGACCCAGCGCAGCGCGGCCAGCTGATCCAGGATCCCGCGGTTGGACGGGGCGTTGTCCACCCAGCCGAAGCCCTCGTAGCCGACGCGGTAGTTCACCGTCACCACGATCACGCCGTCGCGCGCGAGCTGCGCCCCGTCGAAACCGTCCGTCGAGGCGGTGCCTCCCAGATACGCGCCGCCGTGGAACCACACCATCACCGGCAGGTGGCCGCCGCGATCGGGAGTCCAGACGTTCACGGTCAGGCAGTCGGTCGAGTCACCGGGCCGCCAGCACGAGGGCAGCGCGGGGTCCAGCGCGGCCTGCGGCACCGAGGCGCTGTAGCCCGAGGCGTCCCGGAGCCCGTCCCAGCGCTGCGGCGCCACTGGCGCCTGGAACCGGCGTTGGCCGTCCAGCGGCGCCGCGTAGGGAATCCCCTTGAACGACATGACATCGCCCTCGGAGGTTCCCCGCACGGCGCCGTGCTCGGTTCGAACGATGAGGTCCACGCCTCCATACAACCAGCCGAAGGTCGATAAGGAAGGCGGAGTGTCAGCGTCCACGTCTCACGTCCCGTCGCTGAGTTCGGCGACCGCCTGCGGCAGCGCCTCGGCGAGCTTCTCCAAGTCTGGCAGCGCCGCCCGGTTCGCCTGCACGCCGATGTGCACGGTGCCGCGGAACTGCGAGACCGCGATCGACAGCGAGTGCCCGGAGGCCAGCGGGGCGAGCGGGAACAGCTCGGCGACCTCGGCGCCGTCGAGCGCGGCGTGGAAGGTCGGCAGCGGGACGTTGGTGATCATGGTGTCGAACAGCAGCGGCGCGCCCTGCGCGACCAGCGGGGTCGCCACGTGGTGCAGCACCTGCGGCAACCGGCCGGCCAGCACCGGGAACGCCCCTGGTCCGCGCAGCGGTCCGGCGCTCTTGTTGCTGCTCATCTCGTCGCGGATGGACGCCAGCCGGGTCGCCGGATCGGGCTCGTCGACCGGCAGCTCGCACAGGAAGCCGGAGAGCTGGTTGTTGCCGCTGCGCGGCTGGTTCCTGCGCCTGCGGCACACCGGGATCAGCGCGCGCACCGGGACCTCCCCGGAGTCCTCGCCGCGCGCGGCCATCCAGCGCCGCAGCGCTCCGGCGATCACCGCGAGCACCACGTCGTTGTTGGTGCCGCCGCCGTGGCGGGAGCGGATGCGGCGGATGTCGGCGAGGTCGATGGGCACCAGCGCGAGCCGGCGGGCCGGGGACGTCGAGGCGTGCATCGGCGAGGACTGCACCGGGATCCGCATGTTGCGCATCACCGATGCCGCGATCCCCAACGATTCGCTGGACTTCGACAGCGTGCCGCGCAGCGCCCCGACCAGCTTCTCCGGTCGGCGGATCAGCCCGAACGCCTCGTCCAGCGGGTTCGGCGGCGGGGTCGCGGGGGTGTCGGTGAGGTCGGTGAACTCGTCGAGCAGCCGGACCCCGACCTCGACCGCGTCGTGCCCGTCGACCAGCGAGTGGTGGAACTTCATCAGCACCGCGAACCGGTTGTCGGCCAGCCCGGTGATCAGGTGCAGTTCCCACAGCGGGCGACGCTGGTCGAGCGGATCGGCGATCAGCTCGGAGGCCAGGACCGCCAGTTCCTCGCGTCCGCCGGGCGCGGGGATCTCGTGGTCGTAGACGTGCTCGGCGGCGTCGAAGTCGCGGGCTTCGCGCCAGTGCGGTTGCAGCCACGAGCGCTCCAGCCGCATGCGCAGCCGGGCGATGCGCTGCGCGCGTTCGGCCAGCACCCGCCGCAACCGGTCCCGGTCGACCGCCCCTTCGGGGCGGAAGACCGCGACGGCGCCGACGTGCATGGGCGTGTCCTCGTGCTCCATGCACAAAAAGGCCCAGTCGAGTGGCGTGAGTTCACTTCTGGATGGCGTCTCGGTTGCGCTCATCGCCTATTTCCCGTCAACAATAAATTGGTCATTCATGTTACAAATCATTTCTCGAATGGTCCGCGAGGCGCGTTTGCAGACCAAGCCGAAACCGGTTCGCAATCCGACGATCTGGTGAACCGGCAGTCCTGCGAGCGAGCACGAACATGCTGGTGGCGACGACATCGACGGGTTCCTTCCGGTGCTGTCGGCGATCGGTGTGCGCGCACCGATCACCGCAGCGGTGAGGGTTTTCGGTTGGGCGCACGAGCGTTATTCACATACCGGTGCGCCGTTGCACGATTCGTCATCGTAACCGCTGACGAGTGCATCGACCTTAGCGAAGAAATGATCGGTTGAGAACGACCGACATCGCGCACGCTGAACCCCGGAAGAGTTTTGATCACTTCGTTCGGTGCCCGTTGGCGCTCAGGCGATCACCCGAAAGCATGCAGCAGCGCGGATGATCAGGCCCCGACGGACGAAGCGATGACACCGAGCACTGGAGCGGAACCGGCGAAGCCGCCGGATTCTCACTCGAACGCTGCCTCGGAAAAGCACGAGACCCCGCCTCCGCAGGCGTGTCGCGCTGCGGAGGCGGGGTCTCGTGATTCCCAGCCGGGTGGTCTGCCTACTTGCCGGGCTCCCAGTGCTCCAGCATCGCCGCGAACGTCTCGAACGCGGGAGCGTTGTAGCCGTAGGGGGCTTCCAGGTGGACGCTGATCGGGAAGCCGAGGTCGTGCACGCCGTCGACGACCCGCTTGTAGAGGTCGACGACCGCCTGCTTGCGCTGCTCGAACCCGAGCCCGGCGGTGCGTGCGACGAACTCCTGCTCGGCGGCGACCGCCTCGTTGCCCGGGTCCTGGATGAGCCACTGGATGAGCTTCTTGTCGCCCTCCACGCCCGGGATGAACCCGAACGACAGCAGGATCTCCGGGCGGTGCGGCGTGGTGCGCGCGAACTCCTCGAGGAAGTCCACGATCGCGTCCGAGTACAGCAGCTGCGTCATCCCGTAGGTGGCGCCGCGCTCGCACTTGAAGCCGAACCGGCCCTGCTCCCCTTCCCGGGTCGGGATGAGGATGGACCCGCGGTGCGGGACGACGTCCTGGAACTTGGTGAGCGCGTCGGTGGGCGGTACTCCGGGGCCTTCGCCGTCGGCCATGTTCCGGGGCACGCCGACGAAGGCGATGCCGTCCATGTCGGCGTCGCGCAGCGCCTGCAGCCGCTCGGCCAGCGCGCGCTCGTCGTGGAACGCGGTGACCTGCGTGCACAGACCCCGCAGGTCGCCGAGCTCCGGGCGGATCGTGCGCCAGAAGTCGATGGTGTCCATCTTGGGCCGGAAGTCGACCGGGCGGTCGCCGTCTTCCTGGATGATCCCCGGGATCATCACGTGTCCGATGCGGCCGGTCAGCCCCGAGTTGCGGCTGAGCTCGGCGATCTTCTGACCCTCTTCAACGGCCCTCTGCACACCGCCGTCGAGGTCGGGCGGAACCAGTTCGAGTGCGATGGTGGTCATGTCGGCCTCAGGTATTCCTTCTGTCGACTTCGGTCACCGCAGCGCTTGTAGTGGATTCGCCTGCGAACCTGCGCGTGTGCGACAGGGACCGTTTTCTTTCAAGGAGAAGGTTTTTCGACGCGACCGGCGGCTCATCGCGGACGGCCGCCTGGCTATCGCGGAACCGGGGGTGGTCACCGCTCGCGGGGAGCGGTGACCACCGACCGGATCAGTAGCGGTAGTGCTCGGGCTTGTAGGGGCCCTCGACGTCGACGCCGATGTAG
>NZ_JBFAPZ010000017.1:0-150245 GCF_040676935.1 Saccharopolyspora sp. NPDC049426
AGCCGCGCAGCAGCACCGCGTTGCCCGACTTCAACGTCAGACCGGCGGCGTCGACCGTCACGTTCGGGCGACCCTCGTAGACGATGCCGACCACGCCGAGCGGCACCCGCACCTGACGCAGCTGGACGCCGTTGGGCAGCACCTGGCCGCGCAGCACCTCCCCCACCGGGTCCGGCAGTCCGGCGACCGTGCGCAGACCGTCGGCCATCGCCTCGACGCGGCCGGTGCTCAGGATCAACCGGTCGATCAGCGCCTCGGTCATCCCGGACTCGCGGGCGGCGGCCACGTCGCGCTCGTTGGCCTCCAAGATCTCCGGCGCGCGCTTGACCAGCTCGTCGGCCATGTCCTGCAGCAGCGCGTCCTTGGCACCGCGGGTGGCCTGCGCCAGCTCGGCGGAGGCCTCGCGGGCGCGGCGGGCGGCCTCGCGCACCTGGTCGCGCAGGTCGTCGCCGGTCGCCTTGTCAGAGGTGGGGAACTCGATGACGGTCACCCCACCAGACTAATCCGTGCCCGCACACGCCCGGCAACGCATTTCCCGCCCCTCAGGACACCGGGGTCGAACGGCTGCGCGAAGCGCTGCGGGTCCGAGCAAGGCCCCGACACGCCCGCGCCGCCCCGGACGCGTGGCGTCAGCGGCGTCCGGTAGGAATTCGGGACGTGGACGAAGAAGCGCTGCGGGAACTCGCCGAAGAACGACTCCGAGCACTGGCCGGCCCCGAGGCCGCGCTGCGCGAGGACCAGTGGGCGGCGATCCGCGCGCTGGTGCTCGAACGCCGTCGCGCGCTGGTCGTGCAGCGGACCGGCTGGGGCAAGTCGGCGGTCTACTTCATCGCCACCGCGCTGCTGCGCGAGCTCGGCGAGGGGCCGACCGTGATCGTCTCGCCGCTGCTGGCGCTGATGCGCAACCAGGTCGCCGCCGCGGCCAACGCCGAGGTGCACGCCGCCACCATCAACTCGGCCAACCCCGAGGAGTGGACCGACATCGAGGAGCGCGTCGCCGCCGGCGAGATCGACGTGCTGCTGGTCAGCCCGGAGCGGCTCAACAACCCCGACTTCCGGGACACGATCCTGCCCGAGCTCACCCAGAACGCCGGGCTGCTGGTGGTCGACGAGGCGCACTGCATCTCCGACTGGGGCCACGACTTCCGCCCCGACTACCGGCGGCTGCGCACGCTGCTGACCGAACTGCCCGAGGGCGTTCCGGTGCTGGCCACCACTGCCACCGCCAACGACCGCGTGGTCGCCGACGTCTCCGATCAGCTCGGCGTCGGCGGCGAGTTCACCGATCCGCAGGAGACTCTGGTGCTGCGCGGCACGCTGGACCGCGAGAGCCTGCGGCTCGGCGTGGTTCGGCTGCCCACCGCGCAGGCCCGGCTGGGCTGGCTGGCAGGGCGGCTCGACGAACTGCCCGGCTCGGGCATCATCTACACCCTCACCGTCGCCGCGGCCCACGAGATCACCTCCTACCTGCGGGAGCAGGGCTACGAGGTCGCGGCCTACTCGGGCCGCACCGACCCGGCCGAGCGGGAGCAGGCCGAAGCCGACCTGCTGGAGAACAAGGTCAAGGCGCTGGTGGCCACCTCCGCCCTCGGCATGGGTTTCGACAAGCCGGACCTCGGTTTCGTGGTGCACGTGGGCGCGCCGTCCTCGCCGATCGCGTACTACCAGCAGATCGGTCGTGCCGGTCGTGGTGTGCAGCGCGCCGAGGTGCTGCTGCTGCCCGGCCCGGAGGACCGCGAGATCTGGAGCTACTTCGCCTCGCTGGCGTTCCCGCCGGAGCACACCGTGCGCGCCGTCCTCGACACCCTGGCCGAGCAGGGCAAGCTCTCCACCGCCGCCCTGGAACCGCACGTGGAGCTGGGCCGCAACCGGTTGGAGATGGTGCTCAAGGTCCTCGACGTCGACGGCGCGGTCCAGCGCGTCAAGGGCGGCTGGGAGACCACCGGCGAGCCGTGGCACTACGACGCCGACCGCTACCGGCGGATCGAGGCCGAACGCCAGGCCGAGCAGCAGGCGATGATCGACTACCAGACCACGTCGTCCTGCCGGATGGAGTTCCTGCGCCGCCAGCTCGACGACCCGCACGCCGAACCCTGCGGGCGCTGCGACAACTGCACCGGGTCGGGCTATTCCGCCGAGGTCGACGAGCAGGCCGTGCAGCAGGCGCAGGAGCGGTTGCAGCGGCCGGGCGTGGACATCGCGCCGCGCAAGATGTGGCCGAGCGGCATGTCCGCGCTGGGTGTGGACGCCTCCGGCAAGCTGCCCGCCGACGAGCAAGCCACCACGGGTCGCGCTATCGGCAGGCTCACCGACATCGGCTGGGGCAACCGGCTGCGGGAGCTACTGGCCACCGGGGCTCCCGACCAGGAGCTGCCGGACGACCTGTTCCAGGCCGCGATCAAGGTGCTGGCCTCCTGGGAGTGGGAGCAGCGTCCGGTCGGTGTCGTGGCCCTGGGCTCGCGGACGCGGCCGAAGCTGGTGGGCAGCCTGGCCGAGCGCATCGCCGGGATCGGCCGGTTGCCGCTGCTCGGTGAGGTCCTGACCAACCCGAACACGACGCCGAACCGCGCCACCAACAGCGCGCAGCGGGTGGCCTCGCTGTGGCGCCAGTTCAAGATCGACGAGGAGCTGGCGGGCAAGTTGGCGGCCCTGGACGGTCCGGTGCTGCTGATGGACGACTACGCCGACACCGGTTGGACCGCAACGGTCGTCGGCCGCATGATCCGCCGAGCCGGTGCGCCCGCGGTGCTGCCGTTCACCCTCGCCTCGACCAGCTAGGGCCCGGACCTGGCGACCACCTCGGCCAGCACCGACATCGGCAGCGGGCCGTTGGCCAGCAGCAGGTCGTGGAAGGCGTGCAGGTCGAACGCCGGGTGGCGTTCGGCCTGCAGGCGCAGCCGCTGGATCTCCAGCCGTCCGACCATGTAGGACAGCGCCTGGCCCGGAGCTTCGACGTAGCGGTCGGTCTCGCTCTGGACCTCCACCTCGGGCATGAGGGTGTGGGTGCGGAGGAAGTCCACGACCTGCGACCGGGTCCAGCCGAAGGTGTGCAGACCGGTGTCGACGACCAGCCGGGCGGCGCGCGTGGAGTCCATCGCGAGCATCCCCAGGCGGCTGAGATCGTCGCTGTAGAGCCCCATCTCGTCGGCCAACCGCTCGGCGTACAGGCCCCAGCCCTCGATGTGGGCGTTGAAACCGGCGATCCGCCGGATCATCGGGACGTCGGTGAGCTCCTGGGTGAGGCTGATCTGGAAGTGGTGACCGGGCACGGCCTCGTGGAACGCCAACGCCTCGGCGAGGAATCGCGGCCGCTGCTCGGCGGCGTGGGTGTTGGCGAAGTAGGTGCCGGGCCGGGACCCGTCGACCGGGCCCGGCAGGTACGCGGCCCCGACGGCGTCGGAAGCCTGGTCGGCCGGGAACGGCTCGACGCGGCAGGGGTGCGCGGGCATCCGCCCGAACCACCGGGGCGCGGCGGCCTCGGCCCGGGAGACGGCCGTTCTCGCGGCGCTCAGCAGCTCCTCGCCGCTCGACCAGCACGGGGCGGTGCGCATCCGGTCGCGGATCTCGGCTGCGTCGCGCAGGCCGAAGACGCGGGAGCCGATCTCGGCGTACTCCGCGTCGAGGTTCGCCAGCAGCTCGCGACCGGTCCGGTGCAGCTCCTCGGGCGTGCGATCGGTGGTGGTGTGCATCCGGGCGAGGGCCGTGTAGGTGCCGGCGCCGTCCGGCAGGAAGCAGAGCCCGGGTTCGTCGTCGGACCTGCCGGGCAGCTCGCTCAGGACCTGGCGGTAGGCGGCGAGCGCGGGCCGGATCTCCTCCACCAGCAAGCGGTCTCGCTCCTCGTCCGAGCTCAGCCGCGGCCTGCGCAGCGGATCGTCGTGCGGCGCGGCGAGGTGGGCGTCCAGGTGCTCGATCGCGACCCGGACCCGGCGGGCGACCGGCAGTCGACCCGCGCTCGCCCCGGCGCGATGCCGCAGACCGCACCTGGCCAGGAACTCCGGGATCGCCGCGAGCATGCTCAGGTGCTCGCGCTCCTGGTCAGAGCTTTCGGGGCGCTGCTGCGGGATCAGTTCCAGGACCTTGGCGAGCGGCGAGACGACCGAGTCGTGCACCGTGTGCTCCACCAGGCGCGACGCGATGCGCGTGGCCACGCCCTCCGCTTCGGCGATCACCACCTCGCGGGTGAGGTCGTCGCCGTCGAGGCCGCGAGCGGTCGAGGCGATGCGCAGAGCTCGCTCGCGCAAGTCGGCTTCGGCCTGCTCGTCCGGATCGTTGAGCCGATCCGCGGTTCCGGGCAAGCCCAGCAGCAACTCGTTCAGCGGGTTCTCCTCGACGAGCACCTCGACCAGCTCGTCGGCCGCTTCGGGCACCGTGACCATCCCGGCAGTCTGCACCAGCGGATGCGTCCCACTCACCTGGATTTCTCGATTCCAGTTAGGACTCGGACCTTTCGCCCATGCGGTCGAGCGCATAACGTGTCGGCACCCCATTCTCGGGCGCGACGCGGAGGTTGCGATGTCCCAGGACGAAGCCGTGGCCCACAAGCTCCCGGTCCGAACGCTGGTCGCTGCGAGCATCGGGAACGCCATCGAGTGGTACGACTGGACCATCTACACCGCGTTCAGCGTGTACTTCGCGTCCGCGTTCTTCCCCGGTGAATGGGCGCTGATCAACACGCTGGCGACCTTCGCGCTCGCGTTCTTCTTCCGCCCGCTCGGCGGCTGGATGCTCGGCCGGTTCGCCGACCTGCGCGGCCGCAAGACCGCGATGCTGGTGACGATCTCGCTGATGGCAGGCGGCTCGCTGATCATCGGCATCCTGCCGACCTTCGAGTCCATCGGGTGGCTGGCGTCGATCCTGCTCATCCTCGCCCGCATCGGGCAGGGCCTCTCGCTCGGCGGCGAGGTCTCCAACGCCTCGGCCTACCTCGCCGAGATCGCGCCACCGTCGCGGCGCGGCCGGTACTCGTCGTTCTTCTACATCTCCACGGGTGCCGCGCTGCTCATCGCCTCGCTGCTGGGGTTCCTGCTGACCTCCGTGCTCAGCGAGGACCAGCTCACCTCCTACGGCTGGCGGATCCCGTTCATCGTCGGCGGCGTGCTCGGGCTCGTCGGCATGTGGTTGCGGCGCACGCTGACCGAGACCGAGCAGTACGAGGAGAACAAGACCAAGGCCAAGGCCCTGAAGAACCCGCTGATGCTGACGCTGCGGGAGCACCCCAAGGCCGTCGGGCAGCTCATCGGGTTCTCGATGCTCTCGACGCTGTGCTACTACACGTTCTTCAGCGCGCTCACCCCGTTCGCGGTGAAGAACCGCGACGCGGACGCCACCGACGTGTTCCTCGCGCTGTCCATCGCGACGACGCTGTTCATCGCGCTGCAGTACCCGATGGGCTTGGTGTCCGACCGCTACGGCCGCAAACCGCAGCTGCTGGTGTGGTCGGCGGCCATCGCAATCCTCATCGTGCCGCTGTCCAGCCTGGTGCGGCCGGGCCTGGGCAGCCTGCTCGTCGTGTTCTGCGTCGGTGTCGGGCTCTACACCGCGATGACCTCGATCGCGCCGGCGATCATGTCGGAGCTGTTCCCGACCGAGCTGCGCGGGCTGGGCATCGGGGCCTGGTACAACCTCACCGTCGCCGTCTTCGGCGGCACGGCACCGCTGGTCATCCAGGCCTTCGCCGAGTTCGGCATCGCCACGGGCTTCTTCTGGTACATCGCGGTGGGCGCGGTGATCGCGTTCTTCGTCATCCGCACGCTGCCCGAGACCCGGGCCACCGAACTGCGCTGAACCTCCCGGATCAGCGCAGCGGCACGAGATCGTCGGCGTGGACGACCTCCCGGCGCTGCTCGGGCGGGAGGTCGTGGGTGGAGCGCCCGATGAGGGTCGGGAGCTCTTCGGCGTCGTAGGCGACCACACCGCGGGCGACGACCTTGCCGGTCGGGTTGAGGAGTTCGACGACGTCGCCGCCGTCGAAAGCGCCCTCGACCGCGGTGATCCCGGCGGCCAGCAGGGAGCGGCGGCGCTTGACGACCGCGGTGACCGCACCCTCGTCCAGCCAGAGGCGGCCGTTGGCCCCGGCCGCGTGGGCGAGCCAGAAGCGCCGGGCCGACAGGCGGTTCCCGGTCGCGGCGAAGGCCGTTCCCACGTCCGCCGCGCCCAACGCACTCTCGGCGTTGGCCGAAGACGTGAGCAGGACCGGAATTCCGGAGGTGCAGGCGACTTTCGCCGCCGCGACCTTCGAGGCCATGCCGCCGGTGCCCAACCCGGACGCACCCGAGCTGCCCGCGTCGACGCCGGCCATGTCGGCGGCACCGGCGACCTCGCGGATCACCTTCGCGCCGCCCTTGCGCGGATCACCGTCGTAGAGCGCGTCCACATCGGACAGCAGGATCAGCGCGTCGGCTCCGATCAGGTGCGAGACCAGCGCGGCCAGCCGGTCGTTGTCGCCGAAGCGGATCTCGGTGGTGGCCACCGTGTCGTTCTCGTTGACCACCGGCACCACGCCCAGCCCGAGCAGCCGGTTGAGGGTGCGCTGCGCGTTGCGGTAGTTGCTGCGGCGCACCACGTCATCGGCGGTGAGCAGCACCTGGCCGACGGTGAGGTCGAAGCGGGCGAACGACTCGGCGTAGGCGTGCGCGAGCGCCAGCTGCCCCACCGACGCCGCGGCCTGCTGCGTCGCCAGGTCCTTCGGCCTGCGACGCAGGCCCATCGGCGCGATCCCGGCGGCGATGGCGCCCGAGGAGACCAGCACGACCTGTCCCCCTGCGGCGACCCGCTTCGCGACCGTGTCGACCAGGATCGACAGCCGCTCGGAGTCCAAGCCGCCCTCGGTGGTCGTCAACGAGGACGAACCGACCTTCACCACGATCCGCTGCGCGGCCGCGACGGCCTGCCGAGTCGCCGAGAGGCTCACTCGTCGTCCTCCTCCTCGCCCCCGACGTAGCGGCCGAACTCGTCCAGCCCGCTGCCGCGGCGCGCCTGCTTGGCGATCTTGCGGTCGTGCGCCGAAACCCGCTCGTCGGACTCCAGCCGCAGGTCGTGACCGCGCCGACCGAGCAGGTTGGCCATCCCGGCCGGGGTGGAGGGCTCCCAGTCGAACGTCATGGTGCCGATGGTGACCTGGCTGCCGGGCTCGGCGCCCTGCTTGGCCAGCGCGTCCTCCACGCCCAGCTTCGCGAGCCGGTCGGCGAGGAAGCCCACGGCCTCGCTGTTGTTGAAGTCGGTCTGCCGGATCCAGCGCTCCGGCTTCTCGCCGCGAACGATGAAGGCGTCCTCGTCCTCCGGGTCGGGTTCGACGGTGAAACCACCGTCGTCGACCGCGGTCGGCCGGACCACGACGCGCGCCGGTTCCGGCTCGGGCAGCGTCTCGCGATAGCGCTCGACCTCGGCGCCCATCGCGAAGCTCAGCTCGCGCAGGCCTTCGCGGGAGGCGGTGGAGATCTCGAAGACCGGCCAGCCCCGCTCCTCGACCTCCGCTCGCACGAAGTCGGCGAGCTCACGGGCCTCCGGCACGTCGATCTTGTTCAGCACCACCATGCGCGGGCGGTCGGCCAGGTCGGCGCCGCCCTGCTCGGCGGCCAGCGCCGGGGTGTACTCGGCGAGCTCGTTCTCCAGCGCGTCGATGTCGGAGATCGGGTCGCGGCCCGGCTCCAGCGTCGCGCAGTCGACCACGTGGACCAACACCGCGCAGCGCTCGATGTGCCGCAGGAAGTCCAGGCCCAGACCGCGTCCCTGGCTGGCGCCGGGGATCAGGCCGGGCACGTCGGCGACGGTGAACACCGTCTCGCCCGCGGTCACCACGCCCAGGTTGGGGACCAGGGTGGTGAACGGGTAGTCGGCGATCTTCGGCTTCGCGGCCGAGACCACCGAGATCAGCGAGGACTTGCCCGCCGACGGGAAACCGAGCAGGCCGACGTCGGCGACCGACTTCAGCTCCAGCACCAGTTCCAGCTCTTCGCCGGGCTCACCCAGCAGCGCGAAGCCCGGCGCCTTGCGGGCCTTGGAGGCCAGCGCGGCGTTGCCGAGGCCGCCGCGACCGCCGGCCGCCGCGATGAACGTGGTGCCCGTGCCGACCAGGTCGGCCAGCACCTCACCGTCGGGAGACAGCACGACGGTGCCGTCCGGGACCGGCAGCACCAGGTCCTCGCCCTGGGCGCCGTTGCGGTGGCCGCCCTTGCCGGGCTGACCCTTCACCGCGCGGGCGTTGGGCCGGTAGTGGAAGTCGAGCAGGGTGTGCACGCCGGAGTCGACGACGAGGCGGACGTCGCCGCCCTTGCCACCGTTGCCGCCGTCCGGACCGCCCAGCGGCTTGAACTTCTCCCTGTGCACCGAGGCGCAGCCATTTCCACCGTCGCCCGCGGCGACGCTGATGGTCACGCGGTCAACGAACCGCGACACGAATGCCTCCAGGAAGATCAAGCCGAGCGGCAGCCCGGCGGGTAGAGCTCTTTGTCTCGATTGCAACAGCGGCGCGACCGGCGCGCTTCCCGGCCGCGACGCGGGTCACCCCGGACAACACAAAGCGAGGGGCGGCCCGGTCATGCCGGTTCCGCCCCTCGCCGGGAAGTTGCTGGCCTGCGTCGAGAGCCGGATCAGGCCTCGACGGGCTGCACGCTGACGGCCTTGCGGCCGCGGTAACGTCCGAACTCGACGGTACCGGCGGACAGCGCGAACAGGGTGTCGTCGTTGCCCCGACCCACGTTCAGACCCGGGTGGAACTTGGTCCCACGCTGACGGATCAGGATCTCACCGGCCTTGACGACCTGGCCGCCGTAGCGCTTCACCCCGAGGTACTTGGGGTTCGAGTCGCGGCCGTTCCGAGAGCTGGATGCGCCCTTCTTGTGTGCCATGACTACTCAGGTCCTCACTTGTTGATGCCGGTGACCTTCACCCGGGTCAGCTTCTGACGGTGACCCTGGCGCTTGTGGTAGCCGGTCTTGTTCTTGAACTTGTGGATGCGGATCTTGGGGCCCTTGGTCTGCTCGACCAGCTCGCCGGTCACCGACACCTTGGTCAGCGCGTCGACGTCGGTCGTGACCTCGGAGCCATCGACGACCAGAACCGCCGGGAGCGCGACCTCGGAGCCCAGCTCGCCATCGAGCTTCTCGACCTCGACGACGTCCCCGACAGCCACCTTGTACTGCTTGCCGCCGGTCTTGACGATCGCGTACATGAGTCGGAAGTCTCCTGCTGCTCGGTTTCGCTAATTCACCAGGTTGCGGCGGACGTCCGCCACGATCACGAGGACCGGGGCTTCCTACCACGCCGCTGGTGCAGCGTCTCGGTGGGTTCCTGTCTCAGCAGCGAGGACCGCGCGAGCGACCGCACTCGAAACAGGCGTTTAATCTCTCCGCCCGTCCGGCGGCGAGAAGTTCTCACCCATCATACAGACCAGGTTTCCGTCCCCGATCGACCGGGGCGGTACCACCAGTGCGGATCCGCGGATCACGCGCTGACGGGCGAGCCGGAACAGCATAAGCGAGCTCGCCGCGCACCGGCGAACCGCCCCCGCGGTCATGGCGCATCCCGGCCAGATTCCCCCGTTCCGCAACCATCGTGACCTGCCCTTGCTACCGTCAGTGGCTGCTCGTGATGATCTAGGGAAACGCAGAGTGACTGACACCGCTTCGGAGACCGACCGCCAGGCCGCCGCACCCACGACACCAGCCGCCCCCGGCCCGGTGCGCCGCTTCGGTCCGCTGCTGCTGGGGCTGTCGGCCGTCGTGCCGCCGCTGATGATGCTGCGCGAGATCCTGCGCTACCCGCAGATGCACTTCTACGACTACTGGTGGGTCCTGCTCGACATCACCGACGTCGACGGCTCGCTGCGCCCCGAAGCGCTGCTGGGATTTCGCAACGAGCACCCGTTCGTGCTACCGAGCCTGCTGTTCTGGCTCAGCGCCCGCTTCGGGCACGGCCTCAACCAACCGCTGGGCCTGGCCGTGCTCGCGATGGGCGTGGGCTGCGTCCTGCTGGTGCAGGCGATGCTGCCGAAGCACCTCGACCCCTGGCAGCGGGCGGGACTCCTCGCGGCGACCTCGACGCTGGTGTTCAACCCGCACGGCATCCACAACTACGTGCGCTCGATGAGCGGCACCTCGTGGATCCTGGCGATGCTGCTAGTCCTGGGGGCGCTGCTGGCGATGCACCGGGAGCACCGCGCGATCGCCGTGGTGCTGGGCCTGCTGGCCTCGATCAGCTACGGCACCTCGTTCGCGGTGTGGCCGGCGCTGGCCCTGGTGGCCTGGCTGCGCGGCGACCGGCGGAAGTGGATCGCGACCCCGATGGTGGTCGGGTTCGTGGTGGTCGCGACCTGGTTGGTGCTGCGCGGCCCGCAGGGCGGCGGCGGGAGCTCGCCGACCGATGATCCGGCGCAGGCGATGCTGGCCGGGCTGAGCATGCTCGGCATGGTGTGGACCGGCACCGAACCCTCGGTCGCGCTGCTGGCGGGTGTGGCCGGGCTCGGCGTGCTGGTGCTGCACGCGAACCAGACCACCGCCGAGCGGCGGATCGCCGCGCCGTGGTGGGGGCTGGCGCTGTACGCGCTGGGCTGCGCGGTGATGATCTCCGGCTCGCGCGCGGCGTTCGGCGAGTCGGCCGGGCTGCAGAGCCGCTACAACAGCATGACCGCCGCGCTGTGGATCGCGGTGCTGGTCATCGTGGTCGCCTGGGCGCGCTGGCCGCGGTTCCGCGCGGTCGCGGTGGGCGCCACTGCGCTGGCCACGGTCGCGCTCGGGGCTCCGATGGCGCAGAGCGTGCGGGCCGACGCGCCCAACCAGCAGCTGCTGGCGGTGGCCGCGCGGATCGGGCATCCCGACGCCTTCACCGACCGCTTCCCCTCGCCGGGTCAGCTGCTGCCCCGCCTCCAGGCGCTCGGGCACTACCCCTTCTCCCCCGAGTTCTCCCTCGGCTGCCCGGACGGGCTCGACGTCGGCGACCGGGTCAGCACCGCGACCTGGCGCACGCCCAGCGTCGACTCGCTGCGCGAACCGCGACCGGACGGCCGCGACGTCGTGCTCAACGCCGAGACAGACCAGGTACAGGGCGGCGCGCGGATGCTCAAGGGCTGGGCGATCTCCGGCATCGAACGCGCGCGCTGCGTGGCCGTGCTCGACCAGACCGGCACGGTCGTCGGCGGCGGCGTGGTCGACCTCCCGCGCCCGGACGCCGAGGCCGCGACGCCCGGCATCGAGAGCGGGCTCGGCTTCCAAGCCGTCGCCCCCGCCCGGCCAGGTCCGCTGCGCGTGGCGTTCCAGTTCCCCGACGGCTGGTGGATCCGGCCGCTCACCGAGAATCCGCAGGTGGCGCGATGAAGGTCCCGGAAGTCTCGCTGCTGGCTCCCGCCAAGGACGAGCGCGACAGCTTGCCGAAGCTCTTCGCCGAGATCAGCGAGGCCATGGCGGGCCAGCACCGCGAGTGGGAGCTGCTGATCGTCGACGACGGCAGCACCGACGACAGCTGGCAGGTCATCACCGAGCACGCCGCGCTGAACCCCCGCATCCGGGGCATCCGGCTGCGCCGCAACTTCGGCAAGGCCGCCGCGCTGGCCGCCGGGGTCGCCGAGCTGCGCGGCGAGCTCATGGTCACCCTCGACGCCGACCTGCAGGACGATCCCTCCGAGATCCCCCGGCTGCTGGCCGAGCTGCACTCCGGGGCGGATCTGGTCAGCGGCCACAAGGCGCAGCGCAAGGATCCGCTGGGCAAGCGGCTGCCGTCGAAGGTATTCAACTGGTTCACCGGGCTGATCACCGGGCTGCGGCTGTCGGACCACAACTGCGGGCTGAAGGCGGCGCGCACCGAGGTGTACCGGCGAGTTCCGCTGTACGGGGAGCTGCACCGCTACATCCCGGCGCTGGCGCACCAGCTCGGCTACCGGGTCGTGGAGCGGACGGTCAACCACCGGTCACGGCAGCACGGGGTGTCCAAGTACGGGCTGGAGCGCTACGCGCGCGGCGCGCTGGACCTGCTCACGGTGATGGCGCTGACCCGCTACGGACGTCGTCCGGCGCACCTGTTCGGCGGGCTCGGGATGCTGGCGGGAACGCTGGGAACTCTGGTGCTGCTGTACTTGACCGGGGTGTGGTTGTTCACCGAGGAATCGATCGGAACTCGTCCACTTCTGACCCTCGGGATTCTGCTGGAGATCTTCGGAGTTCAGATGATCTCGCTGGGTCTTCTGGCCGAACTCGTGCTGCACCGGACCGGACGTGAGCACGACGTGACGGTGCTGGTCGCGGAGGAGACCACGCGAACCGCGAATTCAGAGCAACACGCTTCGTGACCAAACGTTTCAACGCGGAACACAGCGCGGTAACGAGCTCCTGACAAAGCGATTGCGCATTACCTGACGCAAATGCGAAATAGGCCGGGGGGCGGCAGAACACACCCTGTCATCGCCCGTAGGGTCTCCCCCGTGCAGCAAGAGTCGGCGAAGAAATTGCGGTTGCTCGCCACGCTTCTCGGGCTGGTGGGCACCGTCCTGGCGCTACTGGTCCCGTTCCTCCCCGTCAACCACAAGGTGGGGACGTTGCGGTGGCCGACAGCGGAGGGGACCAAGTCGGTTTCGGCCCCACTGGTGACCTACGCACCGGTGTGGCTGGACGCGAAGGTCCCGTGCGCCTCGGCGCGGAGCCTGGACGCGAGAACCGAGGGCCCGGGGTTGTTGCTGAGCACCAACTCGCCCGATTCGGACTCCGGACAGCTCACCGGTCTCGTCCTGCAGGTCGACAACGGGCAGGCGCTGCTCTACTCCAAGGGCCAGCAGATCGGCACCACGCCGCTGCCCGCCGGTGACTGCACCCTGAAGGTGCACGCCGACGCAGCAGGCACCACCGCCAGCATCGGCAAGGAGCGCTGGGTCAACCTGACCGGCGACCAGCGTCCCCAACTGACCGGCATCTACTCCACTTTGGACAACACTCGCGACGACGTGCGCGGGCTGGACTTCCAGGCCAGGGTGGACAACCGGTTCAGCTCGTGGGCGACGCCGCTGAAGACGACCGTCATCGTGCTGACCCTGGCCTCGTTCATCGGCTCCGTGCTGTGCCTGCGACGACTGGACGTCCTCGCCGGTCGGCGCGCTCCACGCCTCGCGCCGAAGCGATGGTGGAAGCCGACGCTGCGCGACATCTCGGTGTTCGCCGCGCTGGGGATCTGGTGGCTGATCGGGGCGATGACCTCCGATGACGGCTACGTGCTGAGCATGGTGCGCTCGGAGCAGAGCGCCGGCTACGTCAGCAACTACTACCGCTGGTTCGCCAACCCGGAATCGCCGTTCGGCTGGTTCTACGAGGTCTACTCGTTGTGGGTGAGGGTGTCGACCGCGACCCCGTGGGTCCGATTGCCCGCGCTGCTGATGGGCATCATCAGCTGGCTGCTGATCTCCCGCGAGGTGCTCCCCCGGCTGGGCCAGCAGGTCCGGCGCAGCAACGCCGCCGGCTGGGCCGCGGCCGCGGTCTTCCTCGCCTTCTGGCTGCCCTACAACAACGGTCTGCGCGCCGAGCCGGTCGTGGTGCTGTTCTCGCTGCTCGCGCTGTGCGCCGTCGAGCGCGCGGTGAGCACCGAGCGGCTCACGCCCGCCGCGCTGGGCCTGGTCGCCGCCGCGCTGTCGGTCGGCGTCAACCCGCACGGCCTGATCGCCGTGCTCCCCTACGTCGCCGGGTTCAAGCCGCTGCACCGGATGGTGCGCAAGCGAGCGCAGCAGTTCGGCTGGCTGCCGGTGCTGGCGCCGCTGGCCGCGTCCGGGTTCGTGATCCTCACGCTGGTGTTCTACGACCAGACGTGGCGTTCGGTGATGGACGCGATGGAGCTCAAGACGACCTTCGGCCCCAACGGGCACTGGTACGAGGAGCTCAGCCGCTACCTGCTCCTGTTCAGCGAGAGCCCGGACGGTTCGCTGAGCCGCCGGTTCCCGGTGCTGCTGGTGGTCCTGTGCGTGGCGGCCTGCGGCGTGGTGCTGCTGCGCCGCGGCCGGATCCGCGGTGCGGCGCTCGGCCCGAGCCGGCGGCTGTTGGCGGTGGCCGCGATGTCCTTCGCGGTGCTGGCGCTGACGCCCACCAAGCACACCCACCACTTCGGCATCTTCGCCGCGGTCGGCGGCGCGCTGGCGGCGCTCACAGCGCTGGCCACCAGCACCACGGTGCTGCGTTCGCGACGCAACCGGATGGCGTTCGTGACCGGTCTGCTGGTGATGCTGGCCTTCGCGGCCACCGGCCCGAACGCCTGGTGGTACGTGTCCGGCTGGGGCGTCCCGTGGTTCGACAAGCCGCCGTCGATCAAGGGCTACAGGGCCAGCACGATGATCCTGGTCCTGGCCGCGATCACCGGCATCATCGCCGTGGTCGAGCACCTGCGGATCGACGAGAAGAACCCGAAGATCGTCGACGAGAGCTGGGAGAGCAAGGAAAAGCGCAACCTCGCGTTGCGCTGGGGCACGGCGCCGCTGTCGGTGCTGTGCGCGCTGATGGTGCTCGGTGAGCTCGCCGCGTTCGGCAAGGGCATCGTCGAGCAGGGGCCGAGCTACACGCTGGCCACCGACAACATCAAGCAGCTCACCCAGCAGAGCTGCGGTCTGTCCGACTCGGTCGGGGTGGAGACCAATCCGCGCGAGGGCGTGCTCAAGGCGTCCGCGCAGCAGCCGACGGTTCCGGCCCCGGCCAAGCAGCCCGATCTGAAGCTGCCGCCGCAGCGCCTGGCCAACCAGGAGAACGCCCAGCAGTACCTGCAGCCCAAGCAGGTCGGTTTCAACGACCCGGGCGTGCCGCCGACCGACGAGTCCTCCCCGGACGCGCCGAGCTGGCGTCCGCCGAACCAGTTCGGCGGACCCGAGGCCCCGGTGTGGGGCAGCTACGACGAAGAGGGGCAGGGCACCGGCGAGCTGCGCACTCCGTGGTTCGACATCCCGGAGGAGGCCCGGTCCGGCAAGCTGCCGGTGGCGATCAGCGTCGCGGGCTCGGAGACGGGCGCGAACCAGGTCTACTTCGAACTGGGCAAGGACACCCCGCAGGGCTTCCAGCTGACCAACCGGTACCCGGTCCAGCAGGGCCCGCCGCCGGGATGGCGCGAGCACCGCTACATGCTCGGCGGGGAAGCCGAGGGCGCTACGAAGCTGCGGATGGTGCTGGTCGACCAGTCCCTGGGTCAGTCGGGCTGGCTGGCCGTGTCGGCACCTCGCGTGCCGAAGCTGACCCAGCTCACGCAGTTCGTCGGCAACGACCCGACGTTCGTGGAGTGGCCGGCCGGGCTGGTGCACCCGTGCCTGGAGATCTCGGGGCTGTACAACGGCATCGCGGAGATCCCGAAGTTCCGGGTGAGCGGGGGCGAGCAGGTCCGGGGCACCGGTGAGGGATGGTCCTCGCCGGACGCCGGTGGGACCTTCGGCTGGATGACGGTGGCCTCGAGCGTGCGCAACCTGCCGACCTACCTCACCAACGACCCGCAGAAGGACTGGGGCTCGCTGTACCAGGTGCACCCCTACACGCCGGACGCGTTGCCCGCCTCGGCGGCGCTGGAGCTGCACACCGAGACGCACTCCGGACTGTGGTCCCCCGGGCCGCCCGCGCAAGGCTTGGACCTGCCTGGCGACATGCCCAGCTCCGATGACAGGACCGACATCCCGGCCTTCAACTCGGACGAGAACTGACCCACCCAGGCGAAGCCCCGGTCCCGAGGGACCGGGGCTTCGCGCGTTCCTGGCCGGCAGGTGGTCCTGTCCGGGTGGCATCGCATACTGCTGGATGTGCGGTACTGGGAGTCCTCACCTTCAGCGGAGCTGCGGAGCTCCGTGTCGTGCCTGTGGGGGCACGGCGCCGCTCCGGTCGAAGGCTCGCAGCTGGTCGTGCCCGACGGGTGCGTCGACCTGATCTGGCGAGCGGGACGCGTCGAGGCCGTCGGTCCCGACACCGGGGCGTGGGTCTCCGGGCTGGACGCCGGGGTGCCGATGTTCGGCATCCGCGCCCGGCCGGGGATGGCCCGGCTGCTGCTCGGCGTCCCCGCAGCTGAGCTGCAGGACCTGAGGGTCGACGCCACCGAGCTCTGGGGGTCCCGGGGACGCGATCTCGCCGACGCCGTCGACGAGCATCCCGAGCAGGGCCCTGCGCTGCTGGAGCGCTTCGCGCGGGAGCGCCTGGCCGAGTGGGAACCCGACCCCGCCGTGGCGGTCGCGGTCGCCGCTTTGGACGATCCACGACCGCCGTCGGTGCGCGCGCTGGCCGGGAAGATCGGGGTGTCCGAACGTCAGCTGCGACGCCGGATCGGCGACGCCGTCGGGTACGGGCCGCGGACGCTGGTGAGCGTGCTGCGGTTCCAGCGGACCGTGCGCAGCGGTGGCGAGCACCGGCTCGCCGACCTCGCCCACCGCTGCGGCTACGCCGACCAAGCCCACCTGACCAGGGAATTCCGCCGGCTGTCCGGCCTGACCCCGAAGCAGTACTTCGCGCGGGATCAGGCCGCGTCGTAGGCGCTCAGGACGCGCAGCGCGTCGAGCGTGACCCGCGGCCTGCCTTCCAGGGCGGTGCTCGGCGACCACTCCAGCCAGTGGATCGGCCAGCCGCCGTCCTCGCGCTGCTGCGCCGCCAGGTGATCCAGCCCCCGCTCGATCTCGGTGTCGCTGAACCACCGCCGGGCCAGGCTCGCCGGGTTCGGCGCGTAGTCGCAGACCCCCGGGATCTCGCCGGACGCGTAGCCGGGAGCCACCCGCGCGAGCTCCGGGCGTTCGGGATCGAGCAGCACGTAACCGGCCTCGCGGATCAACCCGCCGATGCGCTCAGCCGCTCGCTCGGCCCGCTCCCGATCAGGCACCTGGTCGAGGAACGCGACCGAGGCGATGGCCTCGTAGGGGTGGGTTTCGGTGAGCGCGTCGACGCGCTTCCAGCAGAAGTCGGTCGCGCCCGACAGCCACGGGTGCTCGACGGCGTTCTTGTGCAGCACCCCGGCCAGCAGCGCGGTCGACAGCAACGACCCCTCGGGTTCCTCGACCACCGGGATCCACGGGGCGTGCGGGTAGTCGCCGAGCCGCACGTCACCGCCGGGCACGCCGCCGTCCGGGCGGGTGATGGTGGCGAGGTGGTCGCAGATGGCCGGAGCGGCCTCGGCGCAGCGGCCGATCTCGTCCAGGATCGTCAGCGCCGTCCAGGTCTGCAGCGGCTGGCTGATGGGGCCGCGCGCGTCCGGTTCCAGGCCGTAGCCGTACCCGCCGTCGGAGCAGCGGTAGGCCTCCAGCGCGGTGTGGACCGCCGCTGCCGAGCCGTCGGCGTGGAGGTGTTCGAAGCGGCGTTGTTCCAGCACGCGGGCCGTGAGCCAGATGAAGCGCTCGGCGTCCGCCAGGCGCTGCGGTGTGCAACGAGTCATGCCACCGACGTTAAGCGGAAATGGCCGACCCGTTCTTGAACGGATCGGCCATTTCCGGTGTTGATCGGGTCAGTCCTCGACCGGCGGACCGGACGGGCGCGAGACCGCGCGGCGGCGGACCCTGCGGACCGGGGCGGCCGGCTCGATGTTGGCCAGGCCGTCGTCGGTCGACTGCGTCGGCTCCGGCTTGGACACGACCAGCGGCTGGGCCGGGGCGCCGGCGCTACCGGCGGACCGGACGGCCTTGCGGCGCGGACGGGCCCCGTTGGACTCCGCCTGCGACTCGGCCGGGTCCGGCTGCTTCGGCTCGACCGGAGCGGCCGGGGGCTCGGCGACCTGCGGCTTCGGCTCGGAGACCGGCTCGACGGGCTTGGCGGCCTCGACGGGCTCGGGCTCCGGCTTCGGCTCGACGGCCTTCGGCTCCTCGGCCTTCGGCTCGACCGGGGCCGGCTCGGGCTTGCGCTCCTCGGGCTTCGCCTCGACCTTCGGCTCCGGCTTCGGCTCGGGCTTGGTGTCGGGCTTGGTGTCCGCCTTGACCTCGGCCTTCGGCTCCGGCTTGGACTCGGTCTTCTGCTCGGCCTTGGGTTCAGGGGCCTGCTGGTCGGTGTCCTGCTGCTTGCCGCGGTTGCGGTTGCGGCGGCCACCGTTGCCACCACCGCTCTGGGCGTTGCCGCCGCCGTTGCCGCCACCACCGTGCTGGTGGTTGATCGGCTCGGTGGACACCATCAGCCCGCGCCCGCGGCAGTGCTCGCAGGTGCTGCTGTACGCCTCGAGCAGACCGGTGCCGACCCGCTTGCGGGTCATCTGCACCAGACCCAGCGACGTCACCTCGGCGACCTGGTGGCGGGTGCGATCCCGGCCCAGGCACTCGGTGAGGCGACGCAGCACCAGGTCCCGGTTGGACTCCAGCACCATGTCGATGAAGTCGATGACGATGATGCCGCCGATGTCGCGCAACCGGAGCTGGCGGACGATCTCCTCCGCGGCCTCCAGGTTGTTGCGGGTGACCGTCTCCTCCAGGTTGCCACCGGAGCCGGTGAACTTGCCGGTGTTGACGTCGATCACCGTCATGGCCTCGGTGCGGTCGATGACCAGGTAACCGCCGGAGGGCAACCAGACCTTGCGGTCCAGTGCCTTGGAGATCTGCTCGTTGATCCGCTTCTCGTGGAACACGTCGTTCTTGCCGACGTGCTTGTCCAGCCGGGAAGCCAGGTCGGGCGCCACGTGCTGGACGTAGGCCTCGATGGTCTCCCACGCGTCGTTGCCCTGGACGGTCATCGACGAGAAGTCCTCGGTGAACAGGTCGCGGACGACCTTGATCAGCAGGTCGGGCTCCTCGTAGAGCAGCTGCGGGGCGTTCGCGCCGGGGGTCTCGGCCTTCTCCTTGATGACCTCCCACTGCGCCTGCAGCCGCCGCACGTCGCGGTCCAGCGCTTCTTCGCTGGTGCCCTCGGAGGCGGTGCGGATGATCACGCCGGCGTTGTCCGGCACGATCCGCTTGAGGATCTCCTTGAGCCGCTTGCGCTCGGTGTCGGGCAGCTTGCGGCTGATGCCGGTGGCGCCGCCGCCCGGCACGTAGACCAGGAACCGGCCCGGCAGGCTGATCTGGGTGGTCAGCCGGGCGCCCTTGTGACCGACCGGGTCCTTGGTGACCTGCACCAGGACGCTGTCGCCGGTCTGCAGGGCCTGCTCGATGCGGCGGGCCTTGCCCGCCAGCCCGGCGGCGTCCCAGTCGACCTCACCGGCGTAGAGGACCGCGTTGCGGCCCCGGCCGATGTCGACGAAGGCGGCTTCCATGCTGGGCAGCACGTTCTGCACGCGGCCCAGGTAGACGTTGCCGACCAGCGAGCCGGTGCCCGAGGAGGTCACGAAGTTCTCGACGAGGACGTTGTCCTCCAGAACCGCGATCTGGGTCTGGTCGCCGTTCTGGCGGACCACCATCTTGCGGTCGACCGACTCGCGGCGGGCCAGGAACTCCGACTCCGACAGCACGGGCGCGCGACGCCGACCGGCTTCGCGGCCGTCCCGGCGGCGCTGGCGCTTGGCCTCCAGGCGGGTCGAGCCCTTGACCGCGCGGACCTCGTCGTCGCTGGAGTCCTGCCGCGAGGATTCGGGGGCGGGCTCGCGCACGTGCACGACGGTGTTCGGCGGGTCGTCCTCGCGATTACCGCTCTCGTCGTCCGACGAGCCCTTGCGGCGACGACGGCGACGACGGCGGCGGGAACCCTCGGACTGGCCCTCGGAGTCACCGGACTGCTCGTCGGAGGACTCCTCGGCGCTCTCACCGGAGGTCTCGGTCTGGGCGGCCTCGGACTGGTTGTCCTCGGAACCGTCCTCGCCACCGGACTCGTTGTCGGAGTCGGCGCCGCGACCACGGCCGCGACCCCGGCGACCACGACGGCGACGGCGGCGGCTGCCGGAGTCACCCGAGTCGTCATCGCCGTCCGAGGCGGAGTCGGATTCGGACTCCCCCTCGTCGGAGGTCGTCTCGGCGGCGGGCTCAGCGGCCGGCGCGGCGGGTGCGGTCTCGGCGGGCTCCGGCTCGGCGACGGCCGGGCGCTGCGCCGGCGGCTGCGGGGCCAGGAACATGGCCTCCGGAGCCGCGAACAGCGGCGTCAGGCCGACCGAGGACTCCTCCGACTCCGACGGTGGAGACGCGAAGTCCGCAGCGGGCACCGAAGCGCTCTGCTCGCTCTCATCGGCCTCGCTCGACGCGGCGGCAGGCTCCTCGGAAGCCGGGGCGGCCTCGGCCGCGTCCTCGCCTTCCTCGGCGACCAGCTCCGGGTTGAGCGTCTGCACGACGCGCAGGGCCAGATCCCGGTTGATGTTCGACTGGGCGCTGCGAACGGGCTCGCCGAGCTCGTCCAGCGCCTTGATGATCTCCCGGCTGCTGGCTCCCAGCAGCTTGGCGAGCGCGTGCACCCTGAGCTTCGCCGGCAACTCGATGGTGCCCTGCGCATCCTGGGTGGGTGTGGGCGATTGCCCGCTGGCGTTGTTCCCAGCGGGCGTATCCATGTTCAACATCCAGCTCCTCCGCCCCCGGGCGCGTCCGGGTGGACGCGGCCGCACAGAGGCATGTGCGATCTTTTAGTTTCCGCCGCCCGCGGGCGACGGCAATTCTTCGTGGTCCCTCCGCCCCGGACCTGCAGGCCGGGAAGCCGTACGGCGGGTCGACGACGTCACGCCGTCCGTCACCCGGCCGCGGGCTCTCCCGCCGGAGTCCGGTCGCCGTCTGAGTCCTGGGCCAACGGGTCGGCAATGCCTCCCCCGTCATCGAGCCGACCCTGTTCCAGCCGGGTCGCGCTCGCGGCGGCCGACGGTTCCAGACCGGCGACGACACGCAGGGCGCTCAGTACGTCGTCGGGCCGTACGACGGGTGTTGTCTGCCGCACGACCGTTACGAGTATCCCATACGGTGCGGACGCCTCGGGCCAATCGTCCACCTGGGCGGTCGCGCGGCGTTTTTGATCACGCTGCGCAATCGGCCGAGGACCTTCCCAGACCTCCGCGCTGAGCAGCGCGGCGCGCGCGTCGATGGTGCGGCGACCGTCCTTGGTCATCCGCTCGACCAGCGCGCTGTCGGCGGCCATCAGCTGCTCGGCCGCCTGGCGCAGCTCGGCCACTGCGGTGCCGGGCATGTCGATGCGCCACTTGCTGACCACCAGCCGGTCCGCGAGCGGTCCCGGACGCGCCTCCACAGCCGTGAGCAGGTCGATCCCGTCCGGCAGGGCGGCGTCCAGCTCGGCGCGCAGCGACTCGGGCTCGACGCGTTCGACTAACTGCAGCTCGAGGTACTCGGCCTCGCTGGACACACCGGTGGGCACGGCTCCCGCCCACGACACCTTGGGGTGCGGGCTGAAGCCCTGGGAGTAGGCCATCGGTACGCCGGCCCGGCGCAGCGCGCGCTCGAAGGTGCGCGCCACGTCGCGGTGCGAGGTGAACCGCAGCCTGCCCCTCTTGGCATAGCGCAGGCGCAGCTTCTGCACCGGCGGCGCCGAAGGATTGGGGTGATCTCGCCGACTCAGAATGCCTCCCCGACCATGATCGTCACCGCCGGTCCCCCCGGACCGCTGTCGACGACGATGCTTGCTTGCTCAACCGCGGGGTGACAACACCCAGCGGGAAGTTTTCGATCCAGACCGTACCTGGCCGACGGCTGCACGCACGTTCGTGCGCGATCGCACGAACGCGCACGAACATGCAGGTCAGCCTTTCGTGAACGCCGGATTCCGCACCGGAGAGCCCTGTCCGACCGGCGAGATCGGGAGCAGTTTTCGCCCGGTCGGGCCGACCTCGATGTCGGTGCCCATGGTCGGGCACACACCGCAGTCGAAGCACGGGGTCCACCGGCAGTCGTCCTGCTCGCGGGCTTCCAGGGCGTCCTGCCAGTCCGCCCAGAGCCACTCCTTGTCCAGCCCGGAGTCCAGGTGGTCCCACGGCAGGATCTCGTTCTCGGTGCGCTCGCGGGTGGTGAACCAGGCCAGGTCCACGCCCAGCTCGGCGAGCTCGGCCTCCGCGCAGTCCACCCAGCGCTCGTAGGAGAAGTACTCGTTCCAGCCGTCGAACCGGCCGCCCTCGCGCCACACCCGCTCGATGACCCGGCCGAGCCTGCGGTCACCGCGCGAGAGGAGTCCTTCGATCAGCGAGGGCTTGCCGTCGTGGTAGCGCATGCCGATGTTGCGGCCCAGCGAGCGGTCGGTGTTGATCGCCTCGCGGAGCTTGCGCAGCCGGTCGTCCACGGTCTCCGGATCGGTCTGCGAGGCCCACTGGAACGGGGTGTGCGGCTTGGGCACGAACCCGCCGATGGAGATCGTGCACCGGATGTCCTTGCGCCCGGACGCCGCGCGACCTGCGCGGATGACCTCCTTGGCCATCTCGGCGATCTGCAGGACGTCGGAGTCCTCCTCGGTGGGAAGACCGCACATGAAGTACAGCTTGACCTGCCGCCAGCCGTTGGCGAAGGCCGCCGAGACGGTGCGGATGAGGTCTTCCTCGGAGACCATCTTGTTGATCACCCGGCGGATCCGCTCGCTGCCGCCTTCAGGCGCGAACGTGAGCCCGGAGCGGCGACCGTTGCGGGACAGCTCGTTGGCCAGGTCGATATTGAACGCGTCGACCCGGGTCGACGGCAGCGACAGACCGGTGTTGGTGCCCTCGTAGCGGTCGGCCAGGCCCTTGGTGACCTCGGCGATCTCGGAGTGGTCGGCCGAGGACAGCGACAGCAGGCCGACCTCCTCGAACCCGGTGTTCTCCAGGCCGCGCTGCACCATCTCGCCGATGCCCTCGATCGAGCGCTCGCGCACCGGCCGGGTGATCATCCCGGCCTGGCAGAAGCGGCAGCCCCGGGTGCAGCCGCGGAAGATCTCCACGCTCATCCGCTCGTGCACGCTCTCCGCGAGCGGGACCAGCGGCTGCTTCGGATACGGCCAGTCGTCGAGCTCCATCGTGGTGCGCTTGAACACCCGGTAGGGGGCGCGCTCCTGGTTGGGCACGACCTCGGCGATCGCGCCGTCCTCGCCGTAGGAGACGTCGTAGAACTTGGGGACGTAGACGCCGCCGGACTCGGCCAGCCGCAGCAGCAGCTCGTCGCGGCCACCCGGACGGCCCTCGCCCTTCCAGCGCCGGACGGCCTCGGTGATCTCCAGGACGGCTTCCTCGCCGTCACCCAGCACCGCCGCGTCGACGAAGTCGGCGATGGGCTCCGGGTTGAACGCGGCGTGACCGCCGGCCAGCACGATCGGGTGGTCGTCGGTGCGGTCCACCGCGTGCAGCGGTATTCCGGCCAGGTCGAGCGCGCCGAGGAGGTTCGTGTAGCCGAGCTCGGTGGCGAAGCTGACGCCGAAGACGTCGAACTCGCCCACCGGGCGGTGCGCGTCGACGGTGAACTGCGGGATCTCGTGCTCGCGCATGAGCTCTTCGAGGTCCGGCCACACCGCGTAGGTCCGCTCGGCGAGCACGTCCGGCTGCTCGTTGAGGACCTCGTAGAGGATCTGAACACCCTGGTTGGGCAACCCGACCTCGTAGGCGTCGGGATACATCAGGCACCACCGAACGGTGGCGTCCTCCCACGCCTTCACGGTCGAGTTGAGCTCGCCGCCCACGTACTGCACGGGCTTGGAAACCCGCGGCAGCAAGGGTTCCAACCTGTCGAAAACGGACTCCACAGCCACGCGACCAGGGTAGAGGTCCCTCGACCGGGCGCCGAGCGGGGGCGTTTCAGCCGGGCAAGACCCGGCTGAAACCCACCTCACAGTCATCTCGAGTCGTCGGTCGAAGCGCGTGCGAGCGGCGAAACCGCGAGGCTGAAAGCACCTCGCAGCCCGCACCGCCGCGGGTTCTGACACGTCGTCTGGGGAGTACGCCGCGACGCCGTGCATTGGCATGCATCAGGAGTGGCGCACGGAGTCCAGGCGGCGTGTCAGGTTCCGCTACCCGCACCGCAACGCACAACGACCACCGGTGATCAGAGGTCCGGGAACCAGAGCTTGAGCTCGCGGGCCGCGGACTCCGTGGAGTCCGAGCCGTGGACCAGGTTGTACTGGACCTCCAGGCCGAAGTCGCCGCGGATCGAGCCCGGGGCGGCCTTGTCGACCGGGTCGGTGCCACCGGCCAGCTGGCGGAACGCCGCGATGGCCTTCGGGCCCTCGACGCAGGCCGCCACGACCGGGCCACCGGTGATGAACTCGATCAGGCTCTCGAAGAACGGCTTGCCGTCGTGCTCGGCGTAGTGCTGCTCGGCGAGCTGGCGGTCGACGTTCTTGAGCTCCAGCGCGACCAGCTTCAGGCCCTTGCGCTCGATCCGGCTGATCACCTCGCCGACGAGGCCCCGCTCGACGCCGTCGGGCTTGACCAGCACCAGAGTGCGCTCGCTCACGTTCTCTCTCCTCACTTCACGGTTGCGCCAGGCGCGAAGACCCAGCGCCCGAATTGATTGCAAGCGTATCGACGCAGGTGAACCCACCTCTCCCGGGGCCCGAATCGATCACGCCTACGCGGCGACCGGCGGATTTCAGTGGAAACCAGGGTTCCGATTTCCACTGAAATCCGGTCAGCGGCGGGGGTCGAGGGTGGCGCTCCAGAGAGCGTTGCCCTGTTGGTCGCGGATGTCGACGGTGAACTGTTCCGTTTCGCCGTCGATGTTGACCTCGCCGAAGTGCTGGAAGCCCTCCATCGGGGACGCGCCCTGGCGGGTGGGCGCGCTGACGAAGGCGACCTCCGGGCCGAAGGTGGGGTCCATCTTGCTGGGGCCGAAGGCGCCCGCGTGCAGCGGTCCCGAGACGAACTCCCAGAACTCGTCGAAGCAGGTGAACGCCGCGCGCTGCGGCGAGTAATTGATCGCCGCCGAGTAGTGCACGTCGGCGGTCAGCCAGACGACGTTGCGCACCTCGCGGCGGCTGATCTCCTGCAGCACCCGCGCCAGCTCGGACTCGCGGCCGTTGGGAGCTCCCGGCAGTCCGTTGGCGACGCCCTCGATCTTGTCGCCGTCGGGGACGATGATGCCGATCGGCATGTCCGAGGCGATGACCTTCCAGGTCGCGCGGGACTTCGTCAGCTCGCTGACCAGCCAGCGGGCCTGCTCCTCGCCGAGGATGCTCTCCGGCTCGGTTCCCGTGGAGTTCGCGTCCCGGTAGGAGCGCATGTCCAGCACGAACACGTCCAGCAGCGGGCCGTGCGAGACCTTTCGGTACACCCGGCCGTCGACCGCGTCCTGCCGGCGGACCGGCTGCCACTCGTGGAACGCCTGGAACGCGCGCTGGGCCAGCACGTCCACGCGCTTCTCGGTGTAGGCGTCGTTGTCCAGGATCTCGCCGGGGTACCAGTTGTTGGTGACCTCGTGGTCGTCCCACTGGATCAGCTGCGGGACGTCGGCGGCGAAACCGCGCACGTTCTCGTCGAGCAGGTTGTAGGCGAACTGGCCGCGGTACTCGGCGAGGGTTTCGGCGACCTTCGACTTCTCCGGGGTGACGATGTTGCGCCAGACCCGGCCGTCGGGCAGCGTCACCGACTCCTTCACCGGCCCATCCGCGTAGACCGTGTCGCCGCTGTGCAGGAAGAAGTCAGGACGGCGGTCAGCCATCGCGCGGTAGATCGTCATGCCGCCGATGTCGGGGTTGATGCCCCAGCCCTGGCCCACCACGTCACCCGACCACAGGAACCGCACGTCGCTGCGGTCCTGCGGCACCGTGCGGAAGGTGCCGGTCAGGCCCTCGCTGGCCACCCGGCCGTCGAGGTCCTCGGCGGTGACCCGGTAGTGCACCTCGCGGCCCGCCGGGATACCGGTGAGCCGCAGCTCACCGGTGCCGTCGGTGTCGGGCGTCAGGTCCGGGCCGGGGACGCGAAGTGCGTCGCGGAAGTCCTCGCGCGCGGAGATCTCGACGAACATGCGGGACGGGCGGTCGGCCCGGGTCCACACCACGGCGCCGTCCGGGCGCGGGTCGCCGAGCTGCACGCCGTGGGTCAGCACGGGGCGGCCGGAACGCGCGAAGGCGGTGCCCGGGAGCAGCGCGCCGGCCGCGAGCAGACCGGCGCCGGTGGCACCGCGGCGCAGGAGCTCGCGGCGAGTCAGGTTCTCGGGGGTCATGTCCCCGGTTCTAATCGGGCCAGGCCGCGCCGCGCTCACCACAGGTGAACGGGCAGGTGAAACTTCGGTGTTCAATCGCCGCACCGCGCGGACCCTGGTGTGAGACCGGTCGGACCGCTAGCTTCACGGCCGAACCGACTGGCCGCTGGAGACGAGGAGGTCCCGATGCGCGCCGCCGTGCACATCGCCGCCAACGAGCCGCTGCGGATCGAGCAGCTGGACGATCCGACGCCGAGGGCCGGTGAGGTCGCCATCGACGTGCGCTCCTGCGGCGCCTGCCACAGCGACCTGCACGTGATCAAGGGCGAGCTGCCGTTCCCCACGCCCGCCGTGCTCGGTCACGAGGTGGCCGGTGTGGTCTCCGAACTCGGTTCGGGCGTCAGCGGGCTGTCGGTGGGCGACCCGGTCGTGACCAGCTTCATCATGCCGTGCGGGCAGTGCGGGCAGTGCTCGCGCGGCAACGAGGAGATCTGCGAGCGGTTCTTCCGCTTCAACCGGGGCCAGGGCAAGCTCTACGACGACGACACCCGGCTGCACCGGCCCGGCGGCGAGCCGGTCTGGATGTACTCGCAGGGCGGGATGGCCGAGCGCTGCGTGACCCCGGTGACCTCGGTGTACCGGGTTCCGGACGGTGTCGAGCTGTCGGACGTCGCCTCGGTCGGGTGCTCGACGATGACGGCCTACGGCGCGCTGCGGCACGCGGCGAACGTGCAGGTCGGCGACACCGTGGCGGTGGTCGCGGCGGGCGGGGTCGGCTCGGCGCTGATCCAGCTGGCGTCGATCTTCGGCGCGTCGACGATCATCGCGGTCGACATCAACGAGGACAAGCTCGAAGGCGCCCGCCGGCTGGGCGCCACGCACACGGTGAACTCGTCCGAAGTGGACGCTCCCGCGGTGATCCGGGAGCTGACCGGCGGGCGCGGCGTGGACGTCGCCTTCGAGGCGCTGGGCGCGGTCCCGACGTTCAACGTCGCCAGGGACTCGGTCGTCGAAGGCGGCCAGGTCGTGATCGTCGGCATCGCCGCCCGGGGCATCACCGGCGAGTTCGACCTCGCCACGATCGCCCGGCGCAAGCTCCAGATCAAGGGCTCCTACGGAGCCAAGCCCCGCCGGGACATGCCGGTCCTGCTCGACCTGGTGGCCCGGGGCCAGCTCCGCCCGCAGGACGCCATCAGCCGCCGCTACCCGTTCGAGGAGGTCCAGGAGGCCTTCGACGCCCTCAACCGCGGCGAGATCCTGGGCCGAGCCGTCGTCGACCTCACCTGACCGAGGGAAGAATTCGAATTTCGCGCGAAATTGGAGTGCGAAAGTCCCGACTCGAACTTCGCGCGAAATTCGAATCCCCCGGGGTTCTCGCAGGTGGGGGCTAGTCGGTGCCCTCGGGGTGGCCCGGCGGGTGGCCGAGCTGGTCGTAGAGCTGGCCCTCGCGCATGCGCTTGGCGAGGTCCTTGCGCAGGTGCAGCACGTAGGCCCAGATCAGCGCGAAGATCGCACCCATGATGCCGATCGACGGGTGGATGAAGACGCACAGGATCATCGCGGCCTGAAGCCCCAGCGCGAATCCCAGGCCCCACGGGCGGCGCTGCACGAAGGCCGCCACCAGCATCAGCACCGACAGCACGATGACGATCACGAAGCCGGCGCTGGAGACCCCACCACCGAACTTCCACACCACCGGCAGCGCCAGCAGGAACGTGATGAACTCCAGCGCCAGCGTGGCCGCCATGATGCCGCGCAGACCCTTCCACGGGTCGCGCACGCCCTCCGGCGCCTCCGGCAGGCCCTTCTCGGGCTGGGACTCCTCGGCCACGACCGCTCCCGTCTCGCTCACGCGGGCTCCTTGCCGAACAGCGCGCGGGCCTCTCCCGCGGTCACCACGGACCCGGTGATCACCACACCGCCGCCGGACACCGACTCGCCCGGATCATCGGTCTCCTCGGCCAGCTGGATCGCCTGCTCGACCGCGTTGTCCAGCCGGGGCTCGACCATGATCCGGTCCTGCCCGAAGATGTCCAGCGCGATCCCGGCGAGCTCGTCCGGGTCCAGCGAGCGCGGCGAGGAGTTGCGGGTCAGCACCAGCTCCTCCACCACCGGCTCCAGCTCGGCGAGGATGCCGCGCGCGTCCTTGTCGCCCAGCACGCCCACCACCGCGACCAGCTTGCGGAAGGAGAACTCCGAGCTCAACGCGTCGGCCAGGGCTCGGGTGCCGTGCGGGTTGTGGGCGGCGTCGACCAGCACCGTCGGCGCCGCGCGCACGCGCTCCAGCCTGCCGGGCACGATGACGGAGGCGAACGCCGAGCGGATCCGCTCCACGTCGAGCTGACGTTCCGCGCCCGCGCCGAAGAACGCCTCGACGGCCGCCAGCGCCAGTGCCGCGTTGCGGGCCTGGTGCTCGCCGTGCAGCGGCAGGAAGATCTCGTCGTAGACGCCGCCGAGGCCCTGCAGCTTCAGCAGCTGGCCGCCGACCGCGACGGTCCGCTCCAGCACGCCGAACTCCTGGCCTTCGCGCGCCACGGTCGCGTCCACCTCGGCGATCCGGTTCATGATCTCCGGCTGCACCTCCGAGGGCTGCGCGGCCATGACCACGATGGACTCGGGCTTGATGATCCCGGCCTTCTCGCGGGCGATCCCGGCGAGGTCGGTGCCGAGGTACTCGGCGTGGTCCAGCGCGACGGGGCAGATCACCGCGACCTTGGCGTCGGCGACGTTGGTGGCGTCCCAGCTGCCGCCGAGCCCGACCTCGACGACCCCGGCGTCGACCGGGGCGTCGGCGAACGCGGCGAACGCCATGCCGGTAAGCACCTCGAACTTGCTCATCTTGACGTCGCTCTGGGAGTCCACGATGGACACGTACGGCGCCACGTCGCGGTACGCCTCGACGTAGCCGGCCGGGCTGATCGGAGCGCCGTCGACGCCGATGCGCTCGGTGGCCAGCTGCAGGTGCGGGCTGGTGTAGCGGCCGGTGCGCAGTTCGAGCCCGGTCAGCAGGGCGTCGATGATGCGCGTCGTGGACGACTTCCCGTTGGTGCCCGCGATGTGCACGACCGGATAGCTGCGCTGCGGTTCGGCGAGCAGGTCGGTGAGCGCGCGGATGCGGTCCAGCGACGGCTCGATCTTGGTCTCCGGCCAGCGTTCGTTGAGCTCGGCCTCCACCACGCGCAGCTCGTGCAACGCGGCGGGATCCATGCCGGTCAAGTGCCCACTCCCCTACCAACGACGAAAATGCCGAGGTTGAAGTCTACGTCGCCCCTGGTGGACGACCGCCCAGGCCCGCTCGACATGAGAAAGGGGCCCTCGCCGGGAGGGCCCCTTCTCGATGCGCGTCAGCCCTGCGGGAGGGCTTCCAGGCGTGCCGTGATGCGGGCGATGTCGCCTTCGGCGACCTCGCGGCGGGCCTTGATCTTGTCGACGACCTCGGCCGGGGCCTTGTCCAGGAACGCCTGGTTGCCGAGCTTCTTGTCGGCTCCGGACAGCTCCTTCTCGGCGGCGGCGAGGTCCTTGGCCAGGCGCTTGCGCTCGGCCTCGACGTCGATCGCACCGGAGAGGTCCAGCTCGACGTCGACGTTGCCGCCGGCCAGCCCGACCTCGATGGACGCCGAGGAGGTGAAGTCCTCGCCCGGCTCGGTCACCTTCGCCAGCGACCGGACCGCGGCCACGTGCTCGGCCAGCCCCAGCTCCTCGACCCCGCTGAGCCGCGCCGCGACCTTCTGACCGGGTTTGAGGCCCTGGTCGGAGCGGAATCGGCGGATCTCGGTGATCAGCTTCTGGGTCGCCGCGATCCGGTCGGCCGCACCGCTGTCGGCCTCGGCGCCGGTGGCCTTCGGCCAGTCGGCGATCACCACGGACTCGCGGCCGGTCAGCGCCGTCCACAGGGTCTCGGTGAGGAACGGGATCGTCGGGTGCAGCAGGCGCAGCAGCACGTCGAGGACGTGGCCGAGGACCTCGCGGGTCCGCTCGGCGCGCTCCTCCGAGCCGTCCATCTGGACCTTGGACAGCTCCAGGTACCAGTCGCAGAACTCGTCCCACGTGAAGTGGTAGAGCGCCTCGGTGGCCTTGGCGAACTGGAAGTCCTCCATCATGTCGTCCACGTAGGACACGAGCGCGTCGGCGCGGTCGAGGATCCAGCGGTCCGCGTCGGTCAGCGACTCCCGCCGCAGCGGCGACTCCGGCACGCGAGCGCCGTTCATCAGCGCGAACTTGGTGGCGTTGAACAGCTTCGTGCCGAAGCTGCGCGACGCCGAGACCCACTCCTCGCTGATCGGCGAGTCGGTGCCCGGGTTCGCGCCGCGCGCCAGGGTGAACCGCAGCGCGTCGGTGCCGTAGGTGTCCATCCACTCCAGCGGATCGACGGTGTTGCCCGCGGACTTCGACATCTTCTTGCCGTGCGCGTCGCGGACCATGCCGTGCAGCGCGATGGTCTTGAAGGGGACGGCCTCGGCCGGGTCCCGGTCCTTCATCGCGTACAGGCCCATCATCATCATCCGGACGACCCAGAAGAAGAGGATGTCGTAGCCGGTGACCAGCACGGACGTCGGGTAGAACTTCTCCAGCTCCGGCGTGGAGTCCGGCCAGCCCATGGTCGAGAACGGCCAGAGGCCGGAGGAGAACCAGGTGTCGAGGACGTCCTCGTCCTGGTGCCAGCCGTCGCCCGACGGCGGCTCCTCGTCCGGTCCGACGCACACGACCTCGCCGTTCGGGCCGTACCAGATCGGGATCCGGTGGCCCCACCACAGCTGCCGCGAGATGGCCCAGTCGTGCAGGTTGTCGACCCAGTCGAAGTAGCGCTTGGCCATCTCCGGCGGGTGCACGGCGACCCGGCCGTCGCGGACGGCGTCGCCGGCGGCCTGCGCCAGCGGGCCCACCTTGACGAACCACTGCAGGGACAGCCGGGGCTCGATCGGTTCCTTGGAGCGCGAGCTGTGCCCGACGCTGTGCGCGTACGGGCGCTTCTCGGCGACGATGCGGTCCTGCTCGCGCAGCGCCTCGCGCACCGCCACCCGGGCCTCGAAGCGGTCCATGCCGTCGAAGCGGGTTCCGGTGTGGGCGATGCGGCCCTGCTCGTCCATGATCGTGAGCATCGGCAGGTCGTGCCGCTTGCCGATCTCGAAGTCGTTCGGGTCGTGCGCCGGGGTCACCTTGACCGCACCGGTGCCGAACTCGGGATCGACGTGCTCGTCAGGGACGATCGGGATCTTGCGGCCGGTCAGGGGCAGTTCGACCTCGGTGCCGACCATGTGCTGGTAGCGCTGGTCGTTCGGGTGCACCGCGATGGCTGTGTCGCCGAGCATCGTCTCGACCCGCGTGGTGGCCACCACGATCGCGTCGTCACCGTCGCCGTAGCGCATGGAGACGAGCTCGCCCTCGACCTCCTTGTGCTCCACCTCGATGTCGGAGATCGCCGTGCGCATCTCCGGCGACCAGTTGACCAGCCGCTCGGCGCGGTAGATCAGGCCGTCGTCGTAGAGGTTCTTGAAGATCGTCTGGACGGCGCGCGACAGGCCGTCGTCCATTGTGAAGCGCTCGCGGGACCAGTCGACGCTGTCGCCGAGGCGACGCATCTGCGACAGGATCGCCCCGCCGTGCTTCTCCTTCCAGCCCCAGACGCGCTCCAGGAACTTCTCGCGGCCGAGCTCGCGGTGGTCGATGCCCTCCTCGCGCAGCTGCTTCTCGACCAGCGCCTGCACCGCGATGCTGGCGTGGTCCATGCCCGGCAGCCACAGCGCCTCGTAGCCCTGCATCCGGCGGCGCCGGGTGAGGATGTCCATCAGCGTGTGCTCGAAGGCGTGGCCGATGTGCAGGCTGCCGGTGACGTTCGGCGGCGGGATGACGATCGAGAACGGCGGCTTGTCGCTGCTCGGATCGGCGGTGAAGTACTCGGCGGCTACCCAGCGCTCGTACAGCTCGGCCTCTACGTCGGCCGGATTCCAGGTCGACGGGAGTTCACGGGTTGCGGCTGCATGGGTCTGTGTCACACGTCGAATTCTACGAGTGCCCGAACGGCGGTTTACCCGGGCATACCACCGGCCACGACCAGCAGGAGCGTGACGCGCGGCACGCGCGCGCGAGAGGGACGCGACTCGTCGAGCCGCGCCCCTCTCGCGATGGCCACCAGGTCAGCCGGTGAAGAGCTTGGTGACCTTGGTGATGAGTTCGTAGAGGCCGTAGAGGAACGGGACGCCTACCCAGAGCCAGGCGATGACCAGGAGGACTCGGCGGTTCGCGGTCGTCACTTGTCTCCTCCCTTCGCCGGTTCGTGGAACTTCGGGGCGACCGGGCGGATCAGCTCGTTGGCGATGAAGCCGACGACCAGCAGCCCGATCATGATGTAGAGCGAGACCGCGTACAGGTCAGGACCCTTCGCGCCGCCCGCTTCCTGCGCGTCGGCGACGGCGTTGACGATCAGCGGTCCGAGCACGCCGGCCACCGACCACGCGGTGAGCAACCGGCCGTGGATCGCGCCGACCTGCAGGTTGCCGAAGAGGTCCTTCAAGTACGCGGGCGCGGTGGCGAAACCGCCGCCGTAGAACGACAGGATCAGGATCGCGCACAGCACGAACACCGGGACACCGGTCGCGCCGAACAGCAGGATGCCCAGGTACAGCAGCGTTCCGCCGCCCAGGTAGAGGCGGTAGATGTTCTTGCGCCCCACCACGTCCGATGCCGACGACCACACGAACCGGCCGGCCATGTTGGTCAGGGACAGCAGCGCCACGAAACCGGCCGCCGCTCCGGTGGCCACCGGAGTCGCGCTGCCGGAGAAGAAGCCCACGATCATCGGCGACGCCTTCTCCAGGATCCCGATGCCCGCGGTGACGTTGCAGCACAGGATCACCCACAGCAGCCAGAACTGCGGAGTGCGCAAGGCGTTGTTGGCCGTCACCTCTGCCGTGGTGATCATCGGCTTGACGGCCTGCTTCGGCATCGACTTGGGACGCCAGCCCGGCGCGGGAACCCGCACCAGCAGCGCGCCCAGCGACATGAACACCGCGTAGACCACGCCGTGCACCAGGAACGTCTGCGCGATGCCGGAGCGGTCCTCGCCGAAGGTGTCCAGCATCTGCGTCGACCACGGCGAGGCGATCAGCGCACCGCCGCCGAAACCCATGATGGCGATGCCGGTCGCCATGCCCGGCCGGTCCGGGAACCACTTCATCAGCGTCGACACCGGCGAGATGTAGCCGATGCCCAGACCGATGCCGCCCACGAAGCCGTAGCCGAGCACCACCAACCAGTACTGGCCCAGCGCGACGCCCAGCGACGAGATCAGGAACCCGAGCGAGAAGCAGACCGCCGAGACGGTCATGGCCCAGCGCGGACCGCGCTTCTCGACCAGCGTGCCGCCCACCGCGGCCGACAGCCCGAGCATGACGATGCCCAGCTGGAACGGCAGCGCGCTCAAGGTGCCCGACAGCCCCAGGGCCTCCTCCAGCGGCGGCTTGAACACGCTCCACGCGTAGACCTGCCCGATCGACAGGTGCACCGCCAGCGCCGCCGGTGGGATCAGCCAGCGGCTCCAGTCCGGTGGAGCGGCGATTCGACTGGGTGACAGCAGCCCTGAAACCATTGGGCCTCCCGGCTTCGCGACGTTGATCAGCGCGCCGAGCATACTGTTGCCAACGGCCGGAACGAGTCGTCCAATTTCAAAATGAAACAAAGTTCCGAGGAGGCGCAATGGGACGGGTCACGGTGCGGCGGCCGGTGCTCCGGATCGCCGAGAACGGCAACCGGACCAGGCCGGACACCCTCGCCGCCGAGGAGCCGCTGGAAATCCGGGTCAACGGCAAGCCCCTGTCGGTGACGATGCGCACACCCGGTCACGACGTGGAGCTGGCGCACGGATTCCTCCTGACGGAAGGCGTCATCGCCGACCGCGACGAGCTGGCCACCGCCCGCTACTGCGACAGCCCCGGACCCGACGGGCGCAACACCTACAACGTGCTCGACATCGCGCTGGCGCCCGGCGTCCCGATGCCGGACGCCTCCGTGGAGCGCAACTTCTACACCACCTCCTCGTGCGGGGTGTGCGGGAAGGCCGCGCTGGACGCGGTGAAGCTGCGGACCCGCCACTCCCCCGCCACCGACCCGCTGAGCATCGCTCCCGAAACCCTCATCGGACTGCCCGACGCGCTGCGCTCGGCCCAGCGCGTCTTCGACTCCACCGGCGGCCTGCACGCGGCAGGCCTGTTCGACGAGCGGGGCGAGCTGCTCGTGGTGCGCGAAGACGTCGGCAGGCACAACGCGGTCGACAAGGTGATGGGCTGGGCCCTGATGGAACGTCGCGTGCCGCTCACCAGCTGCGTGCTGATGGTGTCGGGCCGAGCGTCGTTCGAGCTGGTGCAGAAGGCGGCGATGGCGGGCGTGCCGATGCTCTCAGCGGTCTCGGCACCGTCCTCGCTGGCCGTGGACCTGGCCGAGGAGCAGGGCATGACGCTCGTCGGCTTCCTCCGCGGGTCTTCGATGAACGTCTACACCGGAGCGGAGCGCGTGGAGATCACCGAATCCGCGTGACGAACACCCGATGCGGTTGGGATGATGTCCGGAGGTGTTCGAGGAGGACTGGTTTGCCCCACCGACGATCGATCGGCGCCCCGCTGGCCCGGCGCACGCTGCTGACCTCGGGTGTCGCCGGTTTGGCGGCAGTCGGGCTCGGGCTGAGCACCGACAGCGCCGGCCATCCGGTCGAGCAGCGCGTGTCGCTCGCCAAGAACGTCTCCGTGGAGCGGCTCTACTCCCACGCCCGCAAGGAGAACGTGAACGTGGTGGCGATCCGCCCCAGGGACGTTCCGGCCGAAGGGCTTCCGGTCTGCCTGATGCTGCACGGGCGGTTCGGCGACGCGATGGACTCGGTCAGCGGTCTGCCGGTGTACCTGTCGAACTCCGTTGCGGCCGGGCGGATTCCGCCTTTCATGCTGCTCGCGGTGGACGGTGGTCCGAACAACTACTGGCACCGCCGTCCCGATGACGACGCGATGAGCATGCTGCTCGACGAGGTCCCGCAGTGGCTGAACGAGCGCGGGCTCAGCGCCCCGGTCGCAGCCGCGGGCATCTCGATGGGCGGGTTCGGCGCGCTGGTGTACGCGCGGCGACGCCGCGAGCTCGGCGACCCGCTGCAGGCGGCGGGCGCGATCGCCCCGGCGCTGCACACCAACTGGCGCGAGATGCGCAAGCGACGCGCGTTCACCAACGAGGCGGAGTGGAAGGCGATCGACCCGCTGCGCCACATCGACAGCCTCGGTGACCTGCCGGTCGGCGTCTGGTGCGGCAACGGCGACCGCTTCATCGAGGGCACCCGCCGCTTCATCCGCCTCGCCAGGCCCACCTACGCCTCCACGACTCCGGGCCGCCACAACAAGACCTACTTCCGCAAGGCCCTCCCCGAGCTCGTCGACTTCATCGGCGGCCACCTCCGCCCCTGAACCGCACCCCGCCCCAGCGGCGATCAACACCCGGCCAACGCCAACCCCGAATACCGCAGTAATCGGGGCTCCGAATACCGCAGTAATCGGGATCGGCGCTGGTGGGGTGGGCGGGTCAGACGAGGCGGAGTTGTTCTTGGGAGCGGCCTGCGGTGTAGGCGTCGGTGTCGAAGCGGTCGTGGAGGGGCGCCGTGCCGTAGAGGGTCCAGCGCAAGATCGCGGGCCAGGGGCCGTAGCCGGCGTCGGTGTTGAGGTGACCGCCGTCGAGGATGACGTCCATCTCGACCTGCAGGTCTTCGGCCAGGGCGTGGGCGCGGTGCATCGGCAGGTAGGTGTCCCCGGTGCCGACCACCAGGCGGGTCATGCCCGCCGCGCGGCGCAGCGACGTCGCATCGGCCGGGTAGGGGGTGATGTCGTGGGAGTCCGGGTGGTCCCAGTCGGCGTCCGGCGGGGCCACCAGCAGGACCCGGTCCGCGCTGCGCTGCTCGGGGCCCACGCTGGCGGCGTGGTGCAGCCACAGCGCCGCTCCGCACGAGTGCGCGGCCACCACCAGCTCCGCCTCCGGCGGCACCGCCGCGAGCTCGTCCCGCAGCGCGGGCAGCCAACGCCGCAGATCGGGGCGGTCGGGGTCAGGCAGCAGCGGTGCGTGGACCTCGACGTCGTGGTCCCGGAGCTGTCCGGCCAGCCACTGCTGCCAGTGCCACGGACCCGCACCGGTCATCCCGTGGACCAGCAGAACGTGCATCTCGCTCATGGCAGGCACTCCCGGACTCGTCGTCGCCACCCCGTCCAATATCAACTATTCACCGCGCCACCGCAGAACGTGGCACCGGGTGTGCACGACGTGACCGAAATGACCGTGTCGGGTGAAGGCCGCGAAAACGCCCCGTGCCGAGGCCGGCACGGGGCGTTCGCGGAATGACTGCTCAGGCGGACTTGTCGCGGCGCTCCCGGCGCGACGCCTGACGGGCCACGATCGTCGGGTTGACGTTCTCCCGCACGGTCTGCTCGGTGATCACGACCTTCGCCACGTCCGAGCGGCTCGGGATGTCGTACATGACCGGCAGCAGGACCTCCTCCAGGATCGCGCGCAGACCGCGCGCCCCGGTGCCCCGCAGGATCGCCTGGTCGGCGATGGCCTCCAGCGCGGTTTTGGTGAACTCCAGCTCCACGTTGTCCATCTCGAACAACCGCTTGTACTGCTTCACCAGCGCGTTGCGCGGCTCGGTGAGGATCTGCACCAGCGACGGCTTGTCGAGGTTCGTCACGCTGGCCACCGTGGGCAGCCGGCCGATGAACTCCGGGATCAGGCCGTACTTGATCAGGTCCTCGGGCATCACGTCGGAGAAGTGGTCCGCGGTGTCGATCTCGGACTTCGAGCGCAGCTCCGCGCCGAACCCGACGCTGTGCTTGCCGACCCGCTCCTCGACGATCTTCTCCAGCCCGGCGAAGGCACCGGCCACGACGAACAGCACGTTCGTCGTGTCGATCTGGATGAACTCCTGGTGCGGGTGCTTGCGACCGCCCTGCGGCGGCACGCTCGCCGTGGTGCCCTCAAGGATCTTCAGCAGCGCCTGCTGCACGCCCTCACCGGAGACGTCGCGGGTGATCGACGGGTTCTCGCTCTTGCGAGCGATCTTGTCGACCTCGTCGATGTAGATGATGCCGGTCTCGGCGCGCTTGACGTCGTAGTCGGCGGCCTGGATCAGCTTGAGCAGGATGTTCTCGACATCCTCGCCCACGTACCCGGCTTCGGTCAGCGCCGTGGCGTCGGCGATCGCGAAGGGCACGTTGAGCATCTTGGCCAGCGTCTGCGCCAGGTAGGTCTTGCCGCAGCCGGTCGGACCGAGCATCAGAATGTTGGACTTGGCCAGCTCGACGGCCTCTTCACCACGCGCCTCACGCCGCTCACCGGCCTGGATGCGCTTGTAGTGGTTGTAGACCGCGACCGAGAGGTTGCGCTTCGCCGGGTCCTGCCCGATGACGTACTGGTCGAGGAACTCGTGGATCTCCGCCGGCTTGGGCAGCTCGTCGAGCTTGACCTCACCGGCCTCGGCCAGCTCCTCTTCGATGATCTCGTTGCAGAGATCGATGCACTCATCGCAGATGTACACGCCGGGGCCGGCGATGAGCTTCTTCACCTGCTTTTGGCTCTTCCCGCAGAAGGAGCACTTCAGCAGGTCGCCGCCGTCACCGATACGTGCCATGACCGCTGACCCCGTCCCCTCCGGCGCGCCCTCCGAGTAGCGCGCCTGACCGTATGTGCCTCCGACGGTACCTGTCGTTCCCCGAGTTCGGGGAGACTCACAGTGTCCGCCATCGCCGAGCGTGCTGTGACCAGCGTCGCGTTCGGCGTGTCGCGGTCCCGGTGGCCGGGCGTGGCGCCCGGTCCACCTCAGGACCACCGACCGGAACTCACCCAGCCGGAACGTTTCCCGGGGACCCGTGAGCCCCCGGGAAACACTCGAGCTCCTGCTCCTGAAACCGCGCGCGAGCGGCGCAGCCGCGAGGTGCGAGAACCACGAAGCCTCAGGACTGCTGAGCCGAGAGCTTCCGGTACGGCACGACCTCGTCGATGATGCCGTACTCCTTGGCCTGCTCGGCGGTGAGGATCTTGTCGCGGTCGACGTCCTCGTGCACCTGCTCCTTGGAGCGCTTGGTGTGCTTGGCCAGCGAGGACTCCATCAGGTCGCGCATCCGCTGGACCTCGTTGGCCTGGATCTCCAGGTCGGAGACCTGACCGTAGATGCCCTCCACGGACGGCTGGTGGATCAGCACGCGGGAGTTGGGCAGCGCCTGGCGCTTGCCCTCGGTGCCCGCGGCCAGCAGCACCGCAGCGGCCGAGGCTGCCTGGCCCAGGCAGATGGTGCGCACGTCCGGACGCACGTACTGGATGGTGTCGTAGATGGCCATCATCGCGGTGAACGAGCCACCGGGAGAGTTGATGTACATCTGGATCTCGCGGTCCGGGTCGTCGGACTCCAGGAAGAGCAGCTGCGCCATCACGTCGTTGGCCGACGCGTCGTCGACCTGGACGCCGAGGAACACGATGCGCTCCTCGAACAGCTTGTTGTACGGGTTCGACTCCTTGACCCCGTACGCGGTGCGCTCGACGAACGACGGCAGCACGTACCGGGACTGAAGAGACTGGTAAGGGTTCACTACTGGTGACTCCTCGTAACTAGGTCCGGGTGCGGGAGGGGTGATCAGCTGGTCGGCAGGTTCGCCGCGCTCGCCACGTAGTCCACGAGCCCGTAGTCGCGAGCTTCCTCGGCGGTGAACCACCGGTCCCGGTCGAAGTCGGTCATGATCGTCTCGACGGACTTGCCCGTCTGCCCGGCGATCAGGCCCGCCATCTCTTCCTTGTGCTTGGTGAACATCTTCGCCTGAATGGCGATGTCCGCCGCGGTACCACCGAGGCCCGCCGAGGGCTGGTGCATCATGATCCGCGCGTGCGGCAGCGCGAAGCGCTTGCCCTTGGCACCTGCGGACAGCAGGAACTGCCCCATCGAGGCCGCCATGCCCATCGCGACCGTGGCCACGTCCGGCTTGACCAGTTCCATCGTGTCGTAGATCGCCATGCCGGCGGTGACCGAACCGCCCGGCGAGTTGATGTACAGCGAAATGTCGCGGTCCGGGTCCTCGGCCGCCAGCAGCAGCAGCTGCGAGCAGATCTGGTTCGAGATGTTCTCCTCGACCTGGGAGCCGAGGACGATGATCCGCTCCCGCAGCAGCCGCTCGTAAACCGAGTCGTTGAGCGAGAGTCCGTTCGTGCCCGTCCGCATGGACGGCGCCTGCGCGTCGGACGCCGGAACAGTCAGGTGCTGCGTCACGTCTCCCCTGCCTTCTCCCACAATGGGCCCTTGTCCACCCTGGTCAGTCGGGTCTTGCCGGAGCTCGTCGCAGTCCTTCCAAAGTGGACCCGACGAACCACCGGGTGTCCTCGGTGACCGCAGGTGATGTCCTGCTTCCCTACTCGGGTGATCCGCTACAACCGACCCTAACGAACGTGGACGGCACCAGCTTCCCAGTACCGCCCACGTTCGCTTAGAGCATGCGTATCAAGTTGTTCGGCGAGAGCCGGGTCACTCCTTGGGGGACTCCGCCTTCGCGTCGGTGGCCTCGGCCTCAGCGGCCTCGCCCTCGACGACCTCGGGGATCTCCTCGCCCTCCTGCGGGCCGAACAGCTCGTCCATGTCCAGCGCGTTGCCGGCCGAGTCGGTCACGGTGGCCTGGCGGACCACCGAGAACAGCGCCTTGCTGCGGCGGACGTCGGCGAACAGCGCGCCGATCTGGCCGGACTCCTGGGCTTGCTGGACGAACTGGTCCGGGCTCATGCCGAAGCGCTGCGCCTGGTAGATGATCCGCTGGGTCAGCTCCTCGTCGGAAACCGACACGCCCTCTTCATCGGCGATGGTGTCCAGCACCAGCTGGGTGCGGACGGCCTTCTCAGCCTCTTCGCGGGTCTCGGTGTCGAACTGCTCGCGGTTCTTGTCCTGCGTCTCGAGCCAAGCCTCGAAGGCCTTCTCGTCGTGGTCGAACGGGTGCACCGCGTCGTGCTGGCGCACCTCGATCTCCTGCTCGACGACCTTCTCCGGCAGCGGGACCTCGATGGTCTCCAGCAGCACGTCCAGGACCTTGTCCCGGGCCTGCATGCCCTGCTCCATCTTCTTGACCCGGCCCAGGCGCTCGCGCAGGTCGGCGATCAGCTCGTCGATCGTGTCGAACTCGCTGGCCATCTGCGCGAACTCGTCGTCGGCCTCCGGGAGCTGGCGCTCCTTGATGGAGTTCACCTTCACCGAGACATCGGCGTCCTTGCCCGCGTACTCGCCCGCCACCAGCTTCGTGGTGAAGGTCTTGGTCTCGCCCTCGGTCGCGCCGATCACCGCGTCGTCGATGCCCTCGACGAGCTGACCCGAGCCGATCTCGTAGGACAAGCCGGAGGTCTGAGCGTCCTCGACCTCTTCACCGTCGACGGTCGCCGACAGGTCGATGCTGAGGAAGTCGCCCTCCTGCGCCGGGCGCTCGACGCCGGCCAGGGTGCCGAAACGAGCGCGCAGGGAGTCCAGCTGCTCGTTGACGTCCTCTTCCGCGACCTCGACGTCGTCAACGCTCACCGACAGCTCGCCGAAAGCGGGCACGGTGATCTCGGGGCGGACGTCGACCTCGGCGGTGAACGCGATCTCCGCGCCGTCCTCGATCTTGGTCACCTCGATGTCCGGGCGACCGAGGGTGCGCAGCTCGTCGCTGTTGACAGCCTCCAGGTACTTGGCCGGAACCGCCTCGTTGACGACCTCGTCGAGCACGGGCCCACGACCGATGCGGCTCTCCAGCACCCGCGCCGGGACCTTGCCCGGCCGGAAGCCGGGGATGCGGACCTGCTGGGCGAGTGCCTTGTACGCGCGGTCGAAGTTCGGCTTGAGCTCGTCGAACGGCACCTCGACGTTGATCCGGACGCGCGTCGGGCTCAGGTGCTCGACGGTGCTCTTCACGTGGTCTCCTAGTGCGAACGTGCTTGATTCCCCGGCGCTGGCTTCAGGGCGCGGCCAAACACCACGTCCAATGCCGGGCTGACCACCGAGTCTATTGCTTCCCACCCGGGGACACGGTCCGGGGTTGCGAGAAAGGGGTCGGCATGGGTCGCCGAGCCGCTCAGCGAACCGGCGGACCACCGAGATCAGACGGCGTCGACGCCGTCACTATGCCCGCCGCCGGAGACGACGCGGGAGCGGAGGGCGGGCCGGGGACCCACAGGGAGATGGCGATCAGCGCCACCACGGCGGCGCACAGCACCGCGCACACCACGGCTGCCGACCGCTGAACGCCGGGCCCGGCCAGAATCGCATCACGCACGCAGGGGAAATCGGCCCGGTTCACCAGGTCGTTACCGAACCCGGTCATCCGTTGCGGTGCGCATCACTCCCGCGCGGGCTCTGCTGAGAAGCGAAACCGGCCACTCGCGAAACCTGCGAGCGGCCGGCCGACACGTCGGGGTGGCGGGATTTGAACCCACGACCCCTCGCACCCAAAGCGAGTGCGCTACCAACCTGCGCCACACCCCGTCCGACGTGCGACGCACCCGGGACGACCGGGTGCGTTGCGAAGAGCCTATCGCGACCGGTTAAGCTAGGGCACGCAAGGTCACCAACGGATCGCGGCAACCCCGCGAGGACCAGGTGAAACCGGCACGCGGGCGTAGCTCAATGGTAGAGCCCCAGTCTTCCAAACTGGCTACGCGGGTTCGATTCCCGTCGCCCGCTCCGAGCAGGGCGGAGATCCCGGTGAGCCCACCGGGACTCCGCCCTTCGTCTTGTCCGGGCCCGGACGCGTGAGGCGGTTGTGGGCCCCGAGACCCCTGTGACCAGGAGGAGAATCCCTTTGGGGGTTGGCCGCCGGGTGGGGGATGCTGGAAGCGATTCCGGATTTCGAGCAGGGGGCTACGTGCGGCGGCTTGAGTACAAGTGGCTGGTCGGCATCACGTTCGTGCTGGCGCTGATCATGCAGATTCTGGACGTCACGATCCTCAACGTGGCGCTGGCCACGCTGGGGCGCGAGTTCCAGGCCGAGCCCGCCCAGCTCCAGTGGGTGCTGACCGGTTACATGATCAGCCTCGCGGTCTTCATCCCCTCGTCCGGCTGGATCGCCGACCGCTTCGGCAGCAAGAAGACCTTCCAGGCCGCGGTGATCATCTTCACCCTCGCCTCGATGCTGTGCGGGATGGCGATGTCGATGGAGATGCTGGTGGGCTCCCGCATCCTCCAGGGCGTTGGCGGCGGCATGCTCGTCCCGGTCGGGCAGGCGATGATGTTCCGCGCCTTCCCGGCCAACGAGCGCGCGAAGGCCGGAGCGGTGCTGGCCATCCCGATCACCGTCGCGCCGATGCTCGGGCCGCTGCTCGGCGGCGTTCTCGTCGAGTACGCGAGCTGGCGGTGGATCTTCTTCATCAACCTGCCGGTCGGGGCGCTCGCACTGCTGTTCACGATCCTGTTCCTCAAGGAGGAGTCGACCCGCGATCCGGGCCGCTTCGACGTCCCCGGTTTCGTGCTCGCCGGCGCGGGCCTGGCCACCCTGCTCGTCGGGCTGGACCAGGGTGCGCAGATCGGCTGGACCTCGCCTGCGGTGTGGCTGAGCCTCGCCGCGTCGGTGCTGCTCATCGGCGGTCTCGTGTGGCGCGAGCTCACCGTCCGGTCGCCGATGCTGGACCTGCGGCTGCTCGCCGACCGCCTGTTCGGCACCGGCAACCTGCTGCTGCTGTGCATGACCGGCGCGATGTTCGGCGTGCTGTTCCTCGTCCCGCTCTACCTGCAGACGCTGCGCGGCGTGTCGCCGATGTTCACGGGGTTGACGATGATGCCCCAGGCCATCGCGATGCTGGCCACGACGCAGGTGGTCAGCCGGGCCTACGGGCGCATCGGCCCGAAGCGGCTGGTCATCGCCGGGTTCGTCGTCCAGCTGATCATCGGCGGACTGCTGCAGCTGCAGAACCTGAGCACCCCGCTGTGGGTCTTCGCCTTGATGCTGGCCACCCAGGGCGTGGCGATGGGCCTGCTCATGACGCCGGTGCAGACGGCCACGTTCGCCGCCATCTCCGGACCGGCGATGGGCATGGCCAGCTCGATGTTCAACGTCACCCGACAGGTCGCCACGGCGCTGGGCACCGCGGTCGTGGCGACCGTGCTCACCGTGCTCATGCAGCACGGTGAATCCACTGTGGACCCCACCGTGCCTGCGATGGTGGCCGACGCTCAGATGAGCGCCTTCCACGGCGCGTTCCTGGTCTCGGTGGTCTTCGCGGTGCTGGGTATTGTGCTGGCATTGCGGGTGCGCGACGCCGATGCCGCGGCCACTCTCGACCGCCCGAAAGCCGCAGCACGGCAGGGTGAACCCGAGCCGTCGGAACCGTGAGATAGGTCAAGCGCGCCCCACTTCCGGACACGTCCGGGCACTATGTGAGGGGTGACCGACATGCCACATGCCGATCAGGTTCGCAATCACACGCGCTGGCGCACCGACTGGCACGCGGGCCGCACCGGATACGCCTGGGTGCTGCCGCTGGCCGACCAAGCCGGCCTGCGCAAACTGGTCAACGACTACCAGTACGCGCTGCGCGATCTGCCCGGTTTCGACCTGGTCCCGCTGGAATGGATGCACATCCTCGTGCAGGAGATCGGCTTCACCGACGAGGTGGACCCCTCCCGCATCGAACCGCTGCTGGAGGCCACTCGCCCGAAGCTCGCCGGGGTGCTGCCGCTGACGCTGGCGTTCCACCACGCCGTCGTGCTGCCCGAGTCGCTGTCGCTGCCCGCCGAGCCGCAGTCCAGCGTGCTCGACCTGCGCGCGGCCGTCCGCGAGGCCACCTCCGAGGTGCTGGGCGCGGACGCGGTCCCGTCGGAGCCCGAGGACATCGACAAGCACGTGAGCCTCGCCCACTCCACCACCGACGGCCCGGCGATCTTCGCCATCGCGACCCTGCAGGCCACGATCGTCGAGTCGGCCACCGCGAAGGTCTCGGCGTTGTCGCTGGTCAAGATGAGCCGCGACCACTCCAGCACCGAGTGGGAGACGATCGCCGAGGTCCCGCTCGGCGGCTGAAAACCGGTCGCTTCCCGATCACCCGCGCTGTACCAATGCTGCATGGGGAATCTTGAAGCTAGGGAGCCGGAGGCCGGCGAGCTGGACGAGTTCGTGGCGGTGTTCGCGTCCGCGTTCCTGGAGGACGCGGAGGAGGACATGGCCAGGTTCCGGCCGGCGATCCCGTTCGTCACGGCTCTGGGAGCCTTCGACGGCGCGGAGATGATCGGTTCCGCCGGTCACTACAGCACCGCGATCACGCTTCCCGGCGGGCGCACGTCGCCGCTGGCCGGGGTCACGCTCGTCGGCGTCAAGCCGGGGCACCGCCGCCGCGGCGTGCTGACCTCGCTGATGCGCGAGCAGCTCGACGGCCTGCGCGAATCGGGTGTCGCGCTGGCCGCGCTGTACGCCTCCGAGGGCGGCATCTACGGCCGCTACGGCTACGGCACGGCGACCTTCGAGAACCACCTCACCCTGCCCTCCCGCACCCGGTTTCGCCCCGGCGTCGAGGTCGACGAGCGGCCGGTGCGCGAGGTCGACCGGGACAGCGCGCTGCCGGTCATCCACGAGCAGCACGCGCGCCTCGCCGCGAGCAGGCCCGGGTGGATCGAGCGCGGCGACGGGGCCTGGGAGGCGCTGGAGCTGATGCGCCAGTCCCGCAACGGAGGCACCCGGTCCCGCTACGCGCTGCACCCCGACGGTCACGTCATCTACCGGCCGACGCGGAAGTGGACGGAGCGCGGCCCGGTCTTCCAGCTGGAGATCACCCACCTGATGGCCGAGACCCCGCAGGCCTACTCCGCGCTGTGGCGGTACCTGATGGAGTTCGCCCTGGTCCGCGAGGTGCGGTGGCGCAAGGCCGCCCCGGACGAGCCGATCGTTCACCTGCTGGCCGATCCGCGCGCCGCCGAGCAGAGCATCGTCGACGGGCTGTGGCTCCGGCTGGTCGACGTGCCCGCGGCGCTGGCCGCCCGCGAGACGGGCTCCGACGTCGTCGTGGAGGTCAACGACTCGTTCTGCGAGTGGAACAACGGCCGCTGGCGGCTCGACGGCGGATCCACAACGGCCCCGGCGCAGCTGGCGCTGGACGTCGCCGACCTGGCCGCCGCGTACCTGGGCGGCAGCACGCTGCGCCGGCTCGCCGCCGCCGGGCGGGTCCGCGAGCTGGAGCCGGGTGCGCTGAGCGCCGTGTCGCGGGCTCTGGCGACCGACCAGGCGCCGAGCTGCCCGGACGCCTTCTAGCGTTCCCCTCACGCGGGTACCGTCGGAGGTATCGGTGCCCCGGGGAGGCAGGGATGACCAGTGCACTCGTAGTCCTGCTGATCGTGCTCGTCGTGCTGGGCGCTGCCGTGTGGTGGTCCCGGCAGAAGATCCTGTCCCACCAGCGCAAGCAGCTGGAGGACGACAAGGCCGAGGCCAGGCGCTGGGTGGAGCGGCTAGGCGGTCAGGTCCTCAACCTGATCGGCACCAACGAGGCGGCCAAGCAGGCCATCGCCGACGCGTCCGAGCGGCACGGCGCCGCGCTCTCCCAGCTCGACCAGGCCACGACCTCCACGCAGGCCCGGCTGACCTCGGAGTCGGCGATGGAAGGCCTCTACTACGTGCGCGCCGCGCGCGTGGCGATGGACATGGACCCGGGGCCCGAGCTGCCCGCGCTGTCCGGTCAGCGCTACGCGGGTCGCGTCAGCGAGAACCGCGAGGTCGAGGTCGACGGCCAGCTGCAGATGGCTTCACCGGAGCCGAGCGAACGCACCCCGCACTACTACCCGGGCGGCAGGGTGGCCGGGAAACCCGTCCCGCAGGGCTGGTACAGCGACCCGTGGTGGAAGCCGGCGATGGCCGCGGGCATGTGGACCGCGGGCTCGTACGTGATGATGTCCGCGATGTTCGTGGGCATGACCAGCGTCCCGGCCGAGGCCGCGTACGCGGACGGTTTCGCCGACGGCTCCGCAGGCGACGCCCCCGGAGCGGGCGACAGCGGAGGCATGGACGGGTTCGACTTCGGCGGCTTCGGCTTCTGAGTCCTTAACGCCGGGCAGTTTTGGTCCGAACTGTCCGCGCAAAAAATGACATTGATCATGGACGGTTCGGGCCAAAACTGCCCCCGAGCAACCTCGTCCGGCAGGCGCGACTACTCGGGTTGGCAGGTGGGGCACCAGTAGAGCTTGCGGGCGGCGAGGTCGGTGGTGAGGACACCGTCTCCGCAGATCAGGCAGGGCATTCCCGCGCGGCGGTAGACGTAGACCTCGCCGCCGTGGCGGTCCTGGCGCGGGGCCCGGCCGGTGGCTTCGGGGAGGTGCTCCGGGCGGACGGTGTCGATGCGGCCGACCTTGACGCCGTCGGCCATCAGCTCCACCAGGTCGGCCCAGATGAGGTCCCAGCGCTGCCTGCCGAGGTCGCGACCGGGGGTCATGGGCGGGATGCCGTGCCGGAACAGGACTTCGGCGCGGTAGACGTTGCCGACGCCGGCGAGGATCTTCTGATCCATCAGCAGGGCGGCGATGCTGGTGCGCGACTTCGAGATCCGCGCCCACGCCCGCTCCGGTTCCGCGTCGGTGCGCAGCGGGTCGGGTCCCAGCCGGTCGCGCACGGCGGCGACCTCGTCGGGGGTGAGCAGTTCGCACTTGGTGGGTCCGCGCAGATCGGTGAAGTGCGTGTGGCCGACGATGCGCATCCGCACCTGGCCGCGCGGTTCGGCGACCGGCAGCTCGGTCTCGGTGAACGTCCCGTAGAGCCCGAGGTGGACGTGCACGACGAGGTCGCCGTCGTAGGAGTGGAACAGGTGCTTGCCGTGCGCCTCGGCCCGCTCGAACACGGCCCCGTCCAGCACCGACGCGCTGGAGGCGAAACGTCCCTGGGGACTGCTGACCCGAACCGCGGTGCCCGCGAAAAGCTCGTGGTGCACCCCGGCGAGCCGGTGCAGCGTGTGGCCTTCCGGCAAAACCCGTCCTCCCGAACTCGTCGTGCGCGGGAGAAAAGTCAAGCACACGCCGCCGGAAGACCCTGCCAGGGGAGCCTCAGATCAGCACCCAGACCACGATCGATTCCAGCAGGTAGATCACCGTGCACCACAGGGCGATCCACAGGCCTCGGCGGATCGGGCGCTCGACGTGCCGGAGGAATCCGGCGAGGAACGCCACCAGCACCACCGCCACCGCGCCCGCGATGAGCCACAGCCCTGCGCCCAGCCCGCAGTCCGGCTCAGGACAGGTCGAACCCGGTCCGCCGATCAGCACCGGGGACAGGAGGCTGTTGGCGAAGAACAGCACGCCGACTCCGACGGCGGTCGCGAGCAGTGCGGTGAGGGCGACGTAGAGACGCATCGCCGAAGTCTCCCAGAGCTCATCCGGTGGCCGCACTACGATCCACCCGTGAGCAACAGGTGGATCGAGGTGGCCGAACGGGTTTTCGCCCGCCGCCACGCGGAACTCGACCTGACCACGGGTCTCGTCGTCGGTGACGAGTCCGCGCTGCTGATCGACACCCGGGGCGATCACCGCCAGGGCGCCGAACTGGCCGAGGCGGTCCGCCAGATCACTCGCGCACCTCTGCGGGTCGTCCTCACCCACGGGCACTTCGACCACTGCTTCGGCACCTCGGCGTTCCTGCCCGCACCCGTCTGGGCCCACCACCGATGCCCGGGATTCCTCGACCGAACCGCCTCCGCCCAGCGCGAACGCTGGGTCGAGCACTACCGGGAGCAGGGCGATCCCGACACGGCCGACGCCCTCGCCGCCTCCAGCGCGGCACCCCCGGACCACCTCGTCACGGACACGGCGGAGCTGGATCTAGGAGGACGCGCGGTGCGCCTGCACCACCCCGGCCTCGGACACACCGATCACGACCTGGTCATCGAAGTCCCCGACGCCGCGGTCGTCTTCGCCGGCGACCTCGTCGAGCAGGGCGCTCCCCCGGACTTCGAAGACGCCCACCCCCAGCACTGGCCCGCCGCGGTGGAGGCTCTGCTCGCCCTGAACCCCACCACCGTCGTCCCGGGCCACGGCACCCCGGTCACCCCGGACTTCGTGCGGGGCCAGCAGGCTGACCTGGCCCTCCTCGCCGAGGTGTGCCGAGGGCGGCTTCCGGCCGCGAGATCGCCCTTCCCGGACGACACCACTCGCATCGCGCTAGGCCGTTCGGTCGAGTGAAATGCATCGTTCGGCCGCATTGTGCTGCACGGTGGCACCGAGGCGGCGAGGCACACGTCAAACTGACCGGAGCCATAAGATCCGCAATGCACGTGCTGTGAGCCGGGGGAAGGCTGGACATGTCTGGACGGGACTTCGACGCGTCGAGCGAGGAGAAGGCCGCGCGGAACTCCGCGTTGCGCAACCAGATCGACGACATGCTCGCCGACCTGCGCAAGCGCACCGCCGATCTCCAGGAGAAGCAGGCCGCTGCCGCTCAGCAGACCTTCGAGGCTTCGTCCGACGACGGCATGGTCAACGTCCGGGTGGACGCGACCGGGACCGTGCAGGAAGTTCGCCTGTCGGACAAGGCCTTCGAGCGCACCAACCCGGAGAAGCTGGCGCGCAGCATCACCAGCGTGATCCGCGAGGCCTCCGGGACTGCGCAGCGACAGCTGCAGAGCACCTTCGCGGCGGAAGCCGACGTGTCGAACGTGCCGGAGGTTCCCGGGGTTCCGTCGTTGCAGGGCCTGCTCAACAGCGGACCGCTGGTCGAACCGCCGGATCCCGAGACCGAACGGGCCCGGCGCCGCAGCGAGGAGTCCCAGCCCGGGCGTGCCGCGGCCGCGCCGCAGGTGCAGGCCGCACCCGATGACTGGGACGACGACTGGGAGAGCAACCGCAGAGGGGGCCGCCGATGAGCGGGAAGATGCGGATGCAGCCCGAGGAGATCCGCTCGGGCGGCACGAAGATCGGCGACTCCGGTGACGACCTGGATCAGGTCCTGAGCACCCTGAAGTCCTCTTTGGACGGTGAGGGTGAGTGCTGGGGCAACGATGAGGCCGGCCAGAAGTTCGGCGGCGACTACACCAAGGGCCGCGACAGCGTGCTGGACAGCCTGAAGAAGGTCGTCAAAGCGCTCGGCGACATCGACGACAACCTCAAAGCCACCGCCGACGACACCGAGTCCGGCGACGCCCAGTCCGCAGGCGGCATCGGCAAAGCCGGCTCGGACATGCCCCGGTAGGGAGTTGACTTCACTTGAGCATCGAGATGCCCGACGAGGTCAAATGGCTGCTGCCGATCGTCGTCGGACAATCCTGGCCCGAAGGTGACGAGGACGCCATGCGTCGGATGGCCGACGCGTGGCGCACCGCCGCCGACGGCATCGACGGGGTCAAGAACTCCGCCAACGGTGGCGCGCAGCAGGTCAAGTCCGCGATGGAGGGCAAGACCGGCGAGGCGTTCACCAAGCTGTGGAAGGACATCGGCGACGGCGGCGAATCAGCGCTGCCGAAGCTCAAGGAGGCGTGCGAGAAGCTCGCCAAGTCGTGCGATGACGCGGCGCTGGACGTCGAGCACACCAAGCTGACCATCATCGCCTCGCTGATCGCGCTGGCGATCCAGATCGCCGCGATGCTCGCCGCCGCGCCTGCCACCTTCGGCGCCTCCACGGCCGGCATCGCCGCAGCTCAGGGCATCACCCGCGCGGTGGTGCTGCAGATCTTCAAGCAGCTCGTCTTCAGCATCCTGAAGAACGTCGCCATCGAGGTCGCCACCTCGGTCGCCATCGAGTTCGCGGTGCAGGGCACGCAGGTCGCCATGGGCAACCGCGACGGGCTCGACGGAGGCAAGTTCAAGGAAGCCGCCATCAGCGGCGCCATCGGCGGTGCCGTGGGCGGCGTCTTCGAGGGCGTCGGCAAGTCCGTCGGCAGGGGCGCCGGAGACGCCGTCGGCGACGCGGCCGGTGACGCTGCGGGCAACGCGGGCACCGCCGCCGGACGCGCGGCGGGCGACGCCGCAGGTGACGCGGCCGGTGAGGCCGCCGAGAGCGCCGCGAAGTCCATCGGCAAGGAAGCCGTGAAGGAAGGCGCCCTCGGCGCCGCCCAAGGAGCGGTGAGCAGCGTCGCCGAGCAGGCGATCATGGAAGGCAAGATCGACTGGGGCGACGTCGGCACCGGTGCGATGTCCGGCGGGGCCACCGGCGCGGGCATGGGCGGCCTCGGCGCGGGCAAGGAGCACTTCGGCGGCGACGTCAACGTGCCCGACACCGACGGGGGTTCGTCGGGCACGGGTTCCTCGTCGGACTCCGGAGGCTCGTCTTCGTCCGACTCCAGCAGCTCCGGCTCGGACTCGGGGGGTTCGTCCTCGGACTCCGGCGGGTCTTCGTCCGATTCCAGCAGCTCTTCCTCCTCGGATTCGGGGAGCTCGTCCTCGGACTCCGGCACGTCCGCGTCGTCCTCAGACAGCGGGTCGTCGGGTTCGGGCGGTTCCTCTTCCGACTCCGGCGGCTCGTCGGAGTCGGGTTCGCGCAGTTCGTCGTCGGATTCGGGTTCTGACGGCACGTCGGACTCCGGCGGGTCGTCCTCGGGTTCCGGTGCCTCGACCGCGAGCACGTCGGATTCCTCGGACGGATCCGGTGGCTCCGGCTCCTCGGACCGCTCGTCCGGTGGCGCTGACTCGTCTTCCAGCGGTTCCAGCGCTGCAGACAGCAGTTCGTCGTCCGGTGGCCCCTCGGCGCCTGAGGCGCGTTCCGCTTCGTCCGATTCGCCCTCGTCCGACAGCGGCTCTTCGAGCTCCGATGCCCGTTCCACGTCGAGCGCCGACTCCCCGTCGTCCGGCGGCGATTCAAGCCGCCCCTCCACTTCGGATTCGAGCGGCTCGCCATCCGGTGGCGACGGCGGCGGTCCCAGCCGTGGTGATTCGACGTCCTCGGCCGGGAACAGCGACTCGGGTCCGCGCGAATCCTCCGGCAGTGGAGGCACTTCCGGCGCGGGCATGGCGCATTCCGGTGGCGGTGGGTCCTCGCCGAGCTCGCCTTCGGGTGGTTCCGGCGGCGGTTCTTTCAGCGGCACGCTGAACGGTGATTCGGACCGCTCGCCGAGCAGCCCGGCGAGCACGACCGCATCGTCCAACGTGGACGCTCCCCCGGCGCCCGCGGCCTCGGGCGCCCCAGCCGCGGCAGGTCCCGCACCTCGCGCCGACCAACCTTCGTCGGGTGGCCCGATGGGCGGCATGGCCGGTGGCGCTCCCGGTGCGACCGGCGGCGGCCCCACGCCTTCCGGTGGCGGTGGTCGTCCCGGTGGTAGCGGTGGCTGGACCGGCACCGCGGGCTCGCCGGGAGCCGCAGCACGACCGGCGGGCGGCGACGCGGGTCCGCGCCCGGACACCTCCCGCCCGGGGCCCGCCTCCCGGGGCCCGGCAACCCCGGACGCCCCGTCGCGCCCGACCACCAGGCCGGACGGTGGTGTCCCGCAGCAGCGCACCCAGCATGGCCCGAGCACGACGCCTCCACGCCCGGACACGCCGAGCCAGCGTCCCGACGGAACGGCACCACGACCGGAAGGACCAGGTCAGCGGCCCAACGGGTCAACCCCGCAGGAGGCCGGCCGCCCCGACGGGACGAGCCCGGAGACCCAGCGCCCCGACGGCTCGGACCCGAGCAGCCCCCGACCCGACGACTCCCACGGCAACCAGGACGGCCCGGACCGCCACGACGACTCCGACCAGCCGCAGGACGCCGAACCGGGCACGCCGGAGCGCCAGGAGCAGATCGACGCCGCCGAGTCCAACCGGCAGGAAACCCCGGCAGGCTCGTCGTTCCACGACGACCCGAACATGCGGGACCTGGCCAACCGGGTCCCGGACGACGGCGTCCACCACACCGTCGACGTCCACGCCTTACCCGACGGCCGCGTCCGCATCGGCGACAACACCTTCTCCGCGAAGGAATTCGCCGACATGCTCCGCCGCGACCCCAACTTCGACGGCAGCAAACCGGTCCGCCTCCTCTCCTGCGACGCGGGAACCAGCGGCCTGGCCGGAGACCTCGCCAACGAACTCGGCACCCCGGTCACCGCTCCCCGCGGCCTCGCCTGGACCGACGGCAACGGCCGGGTCTTCGCCTCCGACATGGGCCCCGACGGCCGCCCAGGCTGGCCCCCGAACGGAGGCTGGGACACCCACAACCCCGACGGCACCACCACGCCGGCCAGCAACGACGGCTTCCACCCGACCAGAGACGGGGAGGACCCAGGCCAAAGGCCGGAGGACGCCGAGGCTCGGGGCCGTCCGCCACGTGACACTCATGCCGCATCGGAGCACGAGTTCCTTCCCGACGGAAGTCAGAACCCGAAGTACCTGCCGACTGCGGAACAACGGGCAACAATCGATCCGGATTACCGCAACCGCTACTACAACGCCCCAGACGGGCACGGCGTGTGCAACCGGAGGTCCACGGACGCCAAGGACGCCACGAGCGAACCAGTCCCACCTCTGCGGTACACCGAAAACCCGGACGGCACGAAGAACTACTACGTTCCGGACAACCGGATCACGCACCAGGCCGAGTTCGACAACCTAGGTACCCAACAACCTCGCCCCGGCGATGTCGACCGCTACCAGAGCGTGATCGACGAGCGACGTCAACAAATTGAACAACTTGCTGAAGCGAAGAAGCACGACGAGCAATTCGCGGCGAGAAAGGACGAGCACGGGAACGAAATCCCGCGCGACACTTCAGAAGAGGCAGCGAAGAGTGCCGACGACCTCCGCCAGGCGCACACCGATGTGAGAGACACCGGTGAGACCTTCGGCGAGATGTCCGCACGCGATTCGCTGGTCCATGATCACGGATGCGATCCGGACACAATTCGTGTTTTCCACGGCGCTGGGGTCTTCGACGTCGTCGGGGAAACGCCCGATGGTCGCATTGTCATCATCGAGGCCAAGGGCCCAAATGCCGAACTCGGTTCACGAATCGACCTCGCTGGAGAACGATCACAGCAAGGCAGTCGCCCGTACGCGGACTCCATCCTCGACAACATGAGCGACACGGCAAACACGGACGATCTCGATCTGGTCGGACGCATTCAGACCCAGCTCGAGCTGGATGATGCAAGGCGCAACGACCCCGATTTCGAACCAACTGTCATCTACGAGGAAGTCAAGCCAAAGGTCGAGAAGTACCCAGAGGGTGATGACACCAAGGAGAGGTACGGCGGATACAATCGGCGTAACTTCGATCTTCGGCCGAGGTGAGGACCAGCCATGACGGTCATCAAACGACACCCGCAGAACGTCGACGGCCTCGAGAAGAGGATCGCGGCCCTGTCCAAGAACATTGACCGGTTCTACGACAATCTTGGCGAAGCTCCAGGACTGACCCTCAACGTCGCCCAATACGCGCTGCAGATCGTGCAGCGCCAGCTTCTCCTGGATCCGAACGCGGATCGTTTTGACACCTATTCCAGCCTGCTCGTCGCCTCCAGGGCCGGTGCGGCGCTTTTCGAGAGCGCAAATACGACTGAAGAGCAGTTCGAATACATCATCCGCGGCCGCATTTCACTCAAGGCAACGGGCCCCACCCACAAGCACAGTCCGGCAGCCTGGCTGGAATCGCTGTGGACCGCTGCAATTTGCCGGGCGCGCAACATCGTGGACGATCTTTGCAGCACTCCGGAGGAAACGCTCCGCGCTGCGGGACAGTACGACGAGTACGTCTACTCATGGATCGACGCACTTAAGACGTTCTTCACCAACGGCGAGGACCTGTACCCGAAGATCAATCGCAGTCTCGAGCTCACCGATCCGTCACGGCTTGCCAACTCGACACCAGAGATCGCGCTGCTGCGTTACTACCCTTCGATGAAACTTCTCTTCAGCCTGGCGAGCGGAGAAGCGACGCAGTTCAACGAAGATCTCCGCGAAGCGGTGGAGCTACACCAGCGGTTTTGGACCGCGAACGACGAGCGAGCACGCCACCCAGATGGCTTCTTCGCCCTGGCACCGACCGCTCTGGCAGCGGTCGCGCATGACCGAGGAGTCGCCATCGACGTGGAGTCCGAATACCTACCCCGGAACTTCATCACCGGGTACTGGATGAACCAATCGGACGAGGCTGGCTAGACGACACTGTGAATGAAACGGTGCCGAATCACGTGCGTTCGGGCCGATCCGCACGGTCCGCCATCGACCTGCAGCTCCAACGCGGCCACCTGGCCTCGCCATGTTTCCCTCCTGCGCGCCGATCTGTCGCCCGAGGAGCGTGGTTCGAACTTCGCGCGAAATTTGAACCATGCTCCCCGAACTCGACTGCGAGACCGGCCATGATCGCCATCGTCTCCACGGCCCGCAACGTCGAAGTGGTGGCCGCCCGAACATCGCCGTAATCAGGACCCCGAATCCGGCCGTAGTCAGGGGTACACCCGGATTACCGCGGTAATCGGGTACCTGATTACGGCGGTAATCGGGGTCGATCGTCACTGGTCCGATGAGCTGGAGAGCCTTTTGCGCGTCTGCGATCAACTCGTACGAGCGCTCCGAGCCGGAGCTGTCCGGTTTTCGATCGAGGGCGCGGTGATCGAGATCTCGCCGCACACCCTGGACCTCCGGTGCTGACGTTGAAACCCTTCCCCGACCGATATCGGCACTCCGGACTGGTTGGCGCGTCACCTCTTCCGCGCCAACGAGGCGCGCGGGTCAGCCGGATTGGCGGACGAGGTGGTCTGCGGTTCGGGTGGTTTCGGGGAGGCGGTAGTTGGGGGTCAGGCGGAGCACGAGGTCGCAGGCTCCGGTGATGGTGTAGCGGTGGCCCATCGAGACGAAGACCGGCTTCACGCCTGTTCGGGTTCGGAGGGCTCTGCCGACCTCCTCGTCGTCCATGGTCACCGGTGACCAGGAGCCTCGCTGCTCTCCCGGTGGGTCGTAGTGGCCCATGGGGGTCTTGCCGACGCCGATCGCGGGCAGGTCGGTGAGGACGCCGAGGTGGCAGGCGAGTCCGAACCGGCGGGGGTGGGCCAGGCCTTGGCCGTCGCAGACCAGGACGTCCGGGACGACCGTGAGCTCCTGCAGCGCCCGGATCAGCGCGGGGGCCTCGCGGAAGGTGAACAGGCCTGGTACGTAGGGGAAATCGGCGCGGCCTCGGACCACCGCGCTGTCCACAACGGACGCTGTGGACACGTCCAGGACCGTGACCGCGGCGACGAGTTCGTCCGAGGACTCGCGGTAGTCCACGTCCAGTCCTGCGGCGGTGCGCACCTCGGCGGGCTCGCCGTCCGTGCGGACCAGCGGCCGCAGTCGTTCCTGGATGGCCACGGCTTCGGCCTCGGTCGTCGGCCAGTCGTGGAGGTCGCGCACCTCGATCACAGCCGCGATCGTAGTCCTGAGCCGAGGGTGGCGAGGACTCCGAGGCCGGTGCGGATCGGGTCGAGGACCAGCGGGAGGTCGGGGTCCTGGTCGGCGGTCTCGACCGCTGAGCAGCCGTTGACCACTGCGGTGACCCCGGCGTCGCGGGCCGCGATCAGGGCGGGGCGCATCGCGGCGGCCCAGCGGTCCGGGTCGGTGATGTCCTCCACGTCGAGGTCCAGGACGCTGACATCGTGGAACGAGGAGTTCCAGCCGTAGGCGGTGACGCGGTCGCGGAGTTCGGCCGCGATCGCCTCGTTGCGGGTGATCGCGCCGATCCGATGCCCGGCGGCGACCGCCGCGCCGATGGTCAGCCGCAGCAGGCCGAGGGCGGGCCTGCCGCCGATCGTGCCGCCGTCAGCCGGAACCGCGGGGTCGAGCACGCAGTCCGGGAGCACGGCGTCGCAGTCCGGTGCTTCGGAAAGGGCCGTGGCGACCAGGGCTTCCGAGCGGCGGACGTCGGCGGCGGTGTTGAGGGCGCGAGGGCCGTCGGGGTGCAGGTCGGTCAGCACGACCTCGATCCCCGCCGGGGAGAGCGCGTCGTACCTGGCCTGGCGGCGGGCCACCTCGGTCGGTCCGACGGTGATCGGGGTGACGGCGTGGACGAGCATGCGGTTCCTCCTCATCGGAAGCGGATCGCCGAACCGAGCGAGCGCAGCAGTTCCCCCGCGTCGGCCGCGCCGGGGAGCTCGGCGACGTGCTCCCGGATGGCCGCGACCACCTCGGGGGCGCCGAGCAGATCGCCCAGGACGCGGACCCGGTCGTCGGCGGTGAAGGGCTGGAAATCCGCGTCGCCGACCGGGTTCGGGCGTTCTGCCACGAACCGGCCGCGAGCCGAGTCCACGGTGACCCGGACCGGGCGCTCGGCCGGCATCCGGGCGTCCAGGTCGGGCGCCGAGCGCACCACGACGCGCCGGGCGAGCTCCGCCGTGACCGGATCGGCCAGCGCCTCCTGGGACAGGTCCGCCGGGACCACGTGCCCTCGGCGCAGCGCGGTCGCGACCACGAACGGCAGCGAGAACATCGCGGCCAGCGGCGTCGGCCACCTCGTGCGATCCAGTTGCGCGCCGAGCGAGTGGATCTCGACCAGGACCTCCGCCGGGTCCTCGTCGACGTGGTCGCGCAGCGACAGCGCCGCGTCGATGGCGGCGTGGGTGAACGAGCACGACGAGTGCTGCTTGAAGTAGCCGCCGACGACCTCCCAGCGCTCCCCCAGGCCGTCGTCGAGCGCGGCCGGGGCGAGCACGCCGAGCAGGTCCCCGAGCGAATCCGCCGCGACGCCCGTCAGGTGCCCGGTCCTGGACGCGGCCAGCCGAGCCGCGGCCAGACCGGACTGGTTGGCCGCGCCGACCCAGGCGTCGCGCACCGGATTTCCGTCCAGCGCGGCCGAGAACGGCCCGGCGACGGGCAGACCGCCGGCGGCGTCGATCGCCACCGCCGCGTCCTCAGGACGCAGTCCCAGGACTCGGGCGCAGCCCGCTCCGGCACCGGCGACGCCCCAGTTCCCGTGCGGGTGCGTGCCCGGCCGGAGCCGCGTCGCGCGGCCGAACCTGGCGGCGACCTCGTAGGCGGCGAGCAGCGCGCTGCACAGGTCCGCGCCCGTCGTCGTCGCGCGCGACGCCAGCGCCAGCACCGCGGGGAATCCGTGCGCTGCCGGATGACCGCCCGCGAGCCGGTGCCCGTCGTCGAGTTCGAGCCGGACCGATGCGGTGGCGTTCAACCACGCGGCGGCGTCCACCGCCACCGCGCGGTCCGTCCCGAACAGCGGTGCCGTGCCGTCCGGCGCGTCCCACTGCTCGACCAGCGCCAGCTGCGCGGGTTCGCGCGAGCCGAGCGCGGTGACCGCGACCGCGTCGACGAGCACCGTCAGCACCCGTTCCCGGACCTCGGCCGGGACGTCGGACCAGCGCAGCTCGGCCACCCACTCGCCCAGTCGGCCGACCGCGTCCCGGACCGCGTCCTGCCGGGCTTCCCGCTCCGCCATTCCTCAAGCGCCCGCGACGGCGGTCGTGGCCTCCGGCGCGACAGCGCGTTCGCGCGGCACCAGCAGCATGAGCAGCGCACCGAGCACCGCCAGCCCTGCCATGACGACGAAACCGCTGGTGAAGCTGCCCGTGCTGGACACGATGAAGCCCATCACCGAAGGCGCCACGATCCCGGACGCCGCGAAGGCCGCGTCGGCGAAACCCGCCGCGCTGCCGGGCTGGTCCGGAGCCGCGTCGATGGACGCGACCCACCAGATGCCGCCGGTGATGAACCCGAAGCCCACGCCGAGCGAGATCGAGATCAGGGCGACGGTCAGGGTCGGCGCGATCGCCAGCGGCACCAGCGAGCACCCGGCCAGCAGCAGCGCCACGCCCATCACCGCGAACCGACTGCGGATCTTCGGGCTGCGCCGGTAGACGCGGTCGACGACGACGCCACCGACCAGCGCTCCGACGATGCCGCACGCCCACGGGGCGATCGAGAACGCGCCCGCCTGCTTGACGCTGAGCCCGTACGCGCCGGACAGGAACGACGGCAGCCAGTACATGAAGCCCCAGAACATGAAGCCCCACGCGAAGTAGCCGCCCGCGACCACCCACAGGTTCCGGTTGGTCAGCAGCGGACGCCACCGCACCGACGCCCGGCCCGAACCGGCCTCCGCCTCCTGGTCCGAGGCGATCAGCGCCCGCTCGGCGTCGTTGACCCGCGGCGACTCCTCCGGCAGGTCGCGCAGCAGCGCCATCGCCACGACCGCCCACACCACACCGAGGATCGCCAGCGTCCAGAACATGCCCTGCCAGCCGACGAGGTCCATCAGCCGGGTCAGCAGCGGCCCGGAGATCAGCAGGCTGCCCGAGACCGCGACACCACCGCACAGGGCCAGGGCGACACCGCGTTCGCGGATCGGCAGCCAGCGGCTGACCGTCCTGGTCGCGGCCGGGAACGCCGGAGATTCACCGACGCCCAGCAGCAGGCGGATCACCAGCAGACCCGCGAACGATCCGGCGACCGGGATCAGCGCCGTGGTCACCGAGAACAGCGCGACCGCGACCAACAGCACCCGCTGGCAGCCGAAGCGGTCCACCAGCGGCCCCGACAGGAACGCCGCGACCATGTAGCCGACGGAGAAGACAGAACTGATGATCCCGTACTGCGCGGTGGTGATCCCGAAGGCTTGCTCCAGCGGTTCGACCGCGTAGGACACCGCGCTCCGGTCGATGTAGTTGATGACGATGAGGCTGACGATCAGCCCCAGCGTCACGAAGCGGAACCGTGTTCTCATGTTGGTTTCCCTTGAATCGGCACTGCTTTCACGCGGGAGTTGGTCGTGGCGACGGGCACGTCAGCGGCCCGTCGGGCGGTGCAGGTAGCTGCCCCGCGGCTCGCCGAGGACCTCGCCGCCGTCGAAGATCCGCTGTCCCCGCAGGAACGTGGTCTCGACGGTCGAGCCGATCTCCAGTCCGCGGAAGGGCGTGTACTCCTGGGTGGATTCGGAGTCCGCCGGGTCCACCACGAAGGAGCGGTCCGGGTTCACCAGCGCGATGTCGGCGTCGAAGCCCGGGGCGATGTCGCCCTTGGTGGGCAGGCCGAGCCGCCGGGCGGGGTTGGTCGACACGAGCTCGGCGACGGTCGACATCGACAGCCCGCGCTTGCGGCCCTCGCCGACGAGACCGGGCAGCAGGTACTCGGTTCCGCCGAAGCCGGACTTCGCCGCGAACACGTCGTCGTGGTCCTCGCCGAACTTCTTCTCCTCGCGGCAGCAGGCGTGGTCGGACACGACCCAGCTGACGTCACCGGCGAGGAGGTGCTCCCACAGCTTCTCGACGTCGGCCCTCGGGCGCAGCGGCGGGTTGACCTTGCCGCCGACCCCGTCGGCCGTGGTCACGTCGGCGAGCAGGTGCCCGATGGTGACCTCGCGGCGGAAGTCGACGTGCGGGAAGGTCTTGGCCATGAGCATCGCGGCCTCCATCGCCTTGCCCGACGACAGGTGCAGCAGGTTGATGGTCGGCAGACCCGTCTCGTGCGCGAGGTAGGAGGCGATGGTCACCGCCAAGCCCTCCGAGTGCGGCGGGCGCGAGGCGCTGTAGGCCTCCAGCCCGGACAGCTCCCCATCCTCCTCGACCAGCCGCGTGTAGGCGGTCATGATCTCGGCGGTCTCGCAGTGCAGGGACAGCGAGATCTGGTCGGCGATGTCCGGGTTCGCCTCGCGAGCGGCCTGGATGCCGCGCATGACGAACTCGAAGTGGGCGATGTCGTAGCGCTCGCCCTCGGGGATCATCAGGAAGTCGCTCTGGTCGGTGGAGCGGCCGTGCAGCCCGTGGCTCCCGTAGAACATGAAGATCTTGAACGAGGTCACGCCATGGTCGCGGACCAGCGCGGGGATCTCGTCGATGTGCGAGGCCTGCATGGGCGCGAGGTGGAAGGCGTAGTCCACGTAGGACCGTCCCTCGGCGGCGGCCAGCACCTCGGGGAACACCTCCGAGTACGGGCCGCCGCGGTTGAGGTAGTACTGCCCGGTGCGCATGTAGGTCAGCGAGGTCGTCACACCGCCCTGCGCGCACGCGCGGCTCTCGGTGGCCGTGTCGTCGGACAGCGGGTTGTAGATGCCCCAGTGCTGGTGGGCGTCCACGACGCCGGGGAACGCGAGCCGGCCGCGCCCCTCGTGCACCTCGGTGCCTTCCGGAACGGCCAGCCCGGGGCCGACCTCGGAGACGACGCCGCCGGTGACCGCGATGTCGGCGGCGACGGGCTCCCCGCCGCCGGGACGGACGACGCGCACGTCGCGGATGATCAGGTCGGGCTTGGTCATCTGGCACCTTCCGCAGTGAGGGATCGAGTGGTGGAGACCGACCGGGCGAGGTGCCCGGCGGCGAGGTAGCCGAGGCCCAGCGCGGGCAGCAGGCCGTTGCCGGCCAGGTAGCCGGCCGCGCCGTGGCCGGAGATGCCGGCGGCGGCACCGCCGGATGCGTACAGCCCAGGAATCGGCTCCCCAGCGGTGTCGAGAACGCGCGCGTGCTCGTCGACGAGCAACCCGCCCTGCGTGTGGAACAGGGCCGGGATGATCTCCACGGCTCGCAGCGGCGCTCGCAGCGGCGTGGCGGTGGTGCGGCCGAACCGGTCGGCCTGCTCCCCCGCCGCGACCCGGGCCAAGGCGTCGAGCTCGGATACCAGCGGCTCCGCCGGTACCCCGATCAGCGCCGCCAGCTCGGGCACCGAGTCCGCGCTGCGCACCGCGCCCGCGGCGAGGACGTCCTGGTAGTCGCCGAAGGACCGGCACAGGCCGTCGATGCGCTCGTCGAACACCAGCCACCCGCGCCCGCCAGGACGGGCCGCGAGCGCGGCGGCGTATTCGGAGTAGCCGGTGGTCTCGTCGCCGAAGCGCCGTCCGCCGGTGTCGACGACCGCACCGCCGTGCATCACCGCGGTCCAGGTCACGAGGGTCTGCGCGGACGCCGAGAGGGCGGCGTGCCCCTGGTAGGCGTCCAGGAATCCGGTGGCCGCGCCGAGCTCACCGCCGATCCGCAGTGCGTCACCGCGCGAGTGCTCGCCGCCGTGGTAGTGCGCACCGGCGATCTCGGGCAGGTGCGTCGCGACGAGCGCGGCGTCGGCGCCGTAGCCGTTGGTGGCCAGCAGCACCGCGCGGGTGCTGATCTCCTCGCGCCCGCCGTCCGGGGTTTCGACGACGGCGATCCTGCCGCTGCCGCCTCCCTCGACCGCGGTCAGCCGGGCGGGGACCATCAGGTCGATCCGCTCGCTGCGGTCGACGGCCTCCAGCAGGTGGCGCAGCAGGGACGAGCCGTGCCTGCCGGGCAGGCTGTGCACCCTGCGCGCGGAGTGCCCGGGGTAGGCGAAGTCGGTGGGCAGCTCGATCGGCATCCCGACGTGGTCGGCGAGCCATTCGACGAGTTCGGCGCCGACGTGGGCCAGCGCCGAGGCGATCCGCGCGTCGGCGGTCCCGCCGGTCTTGCGCTCGACGTCGGCGACGAAGCGCTCCGGCGAGTCGTCGATGCCCGCCGCGGCCTGGAAGCGCGATCCGGGCCCGGGAATCATCGCGGTGGACATCGACGTGTTGTTGCCGCGGCGGAAGTTCGGGTCGGAGTCCACCACGAGCACGTCGAGACCGAGTTCGGCGGCCCGGATCGCGGCGGTCAGCCCGCCACCGGCACCCGCGACCACCAGGTCCACGTCGAACGTCATCGTTCCTCCTCATCCCAGCCAGACACGAGCGTTTCGCTAAGCGGAACACCGCGCCGACCGTTCGGTGAGGTCGATAACACCAGGTGGCCTGGATAAGTGCAATACTTGCGATGTAAATTCCTTGACACTCGCAGCAGCGACCCACAATCTTGTTCCGTCTAGCGGTACATGCATCAGCACGAGGAGGATCGCGTGTCGGAGTCGAGCGGCGGGACCGGAGCCACCGAGCGGGTGGCGGACGTCCTGCTGTTGTTCACCTACGGGCCTCCCACCCTCGGCGTGAGCCGGGTGTCCCGGGAGCTGGGCCTGTCCAAGGCGGTCGTGCACCGCATCCTGCAGTCTCTGACCAGCCGGAACCTCATCGCCTACGACCCGGAGAGCCGCGAGTACCGGCTCGGGCCCGCGGCGGCGGCGCTGGGCAGCCGGGCGCTGCGCGACTCCGACCTGCGAGCGGCGGCCCTGCCGTTCCTGGCCGAGCTGCGCGACCGCCTGCACGAGACGGTCACGATCAGCGCGAAGGTGCACGGGGGCCGCGTCTACCTCGACCAGGTCGTGGGCAACCACGAGATCACCATGTCGGTGGAGCTCGGCAGGCGATTCCCGCTGCACGCGGGCTCGTCCGGCAAGTGCATGCTCGCCCACTCCGACCCCGACGAGGTCGACCGGCTGCTGGCCGGCGAGCTCACCGCGCTCACCCCCGCCACCCCGACCGATCCGGACGCGCTGCGGGCCGAGCTCGACCGGATCCGCGAGCGCGGCTACGCGGCCTCCGCCGGTGAGCGCCAGGGCGACGCCGGTTCGGTCGCCGTGCCCGTGTTCGGGCCCGGCGGGCTGGTCGGCGCGGTCTCGGTGTGCGGACCGCGATTCCGGGTCACCGCGGAGTTCGTCTCCGCCACCGCGCCCGAACTGATCGAGACCGCCGACCGGATCACCGCTCGCCTCGGCGGCACCGCACCCGCGCGCGCCGTCCCCACCCCCACCGGAAGGACACGATGAGCCACGACCACCCGGCTGCGCTGGGGGGCCTGAAGGTCCTCGACGCCTCCACCCTGTTCGCGGGCCCGCTGGCCGCCACCCTGCTCGGCGACCACGGGGCCGAGGTGATCAAGATCGAGCACCCGCGCGGCGACCCGGCCCGCACCCACGGCGCGCAGAAGGACGGCGTCGGGCTCTGGTGGAAGATGCTGGCCCGCAACAAGCGAGCGATCACGCTGGTGCTGTCCACTCCGCGCGGGCGGGAGCTGTTCCTCGACCTCGCCGCCGACGCCGACGTGGTGATCGAGAACTTCCGGCCCGGAACGCTGGAGCGCTGGGGGCTCGGCTGGGAGGAGCTGTCGGCCCGCAACCCGCGGCTGGTGCTGGCGCGGGTGACGGGCTTCGGGCAGACCGGGCCGTACTCGAGCCGCCCCGGCTTCGGGACTCTCGCCGAGGCGATGAGCGGGTTCGCCGCCATGACCGGCGATCCCGACGGCCCGCCCACCCTGCCGCCGTTCGGGCTCGCCGACGGCGTCGCCGCGTTGACCACGGCGTTCGGCATCATGACCGCGCTGCGCGCCCGCGAGACCACCGGCCGCGGGCAGGTCCTCGACACCGCGATCATCGAACCGCTGCTGCACCTGCTCGGACCGGGGCTGATCGCCTACGACCAGCTCGGGATCCTGCAGCCGCGCACCGGCAACCGCTCCACCAACAACGCCCCGCGCAACACCTACCAGTGCGCCGACGGCCAGTGGGTGGCCGTGTCCACCAGCGCCCACTCCATCGCCGAACGCGTGATGCGGCTGGTCGGAGCACCCGAGCTGATCGACGAACCGTGGTTCGCCAGCGGCGCGAGCCGGGCGGAGCACGTCGAGGAACTCGACGCGGCCGTCGGGTCCTGGATCGCCGCCCGGGACCGGGACGAGGTCGTCGAGGCCTTCGAGAAGGCAGAAGCGGCGGTGGCGCCGATCTACACCGCCGCCGACGTGCTCGCCGACCCGCACTTCAACGCCCTGGGCAGCATCGTGACCATCGACGACGACGAGCTCGGCCCTGTCCGCTTCCAGAACACACCGTTCCGGCTGTCGGACACCCCCGGATCGGTCCGCACCACTGGCCCGAAGCTGGGCGCGCACACCGCCGAGGTCCTGGCCGGGCTCGGCGTCGACGCCGAGGAACTGGAACAGCTGCGCGCCCAGGGGGTGCTGTGACCACCATCGGCCTGGCCAGGAGCTGGCTCTACGTCCCCGGGCACCGCCCGGAGCTCGTCGCCAAGGCGCTCGCGGGACCGGCCGACGCGGTCGTCGTGGACCTGGAGGACTCGGTACCGCCCGCGCAGAAGCAGCGGGCGAGGGACACGGCCGTGGAGACCTGCCGTTCCCGGCCGGAGCAGGTCTGGGTCCGCGTCAACGGCGCGGGCACCGACTGGTCCGACGACGACGCCTCGGCGCTGACCGGCAGCGGCGCCGCGGGTCTGCGGGTCCCCAAGGCCGAGGACCCGGCGGCCGTCGCGGCGCTGGCCGAGCGGACCGGCCTCCCGCTGCACCTGCTGATCGAGAGCGCGCGGGGGCTGCGCGAGGCGTTCGACCTGGCCGAATGCCACCCGCTGGTCGCCGGTGCCTCCCCCGGTGAGACGGATCTGGCCGCCGACCTGCGGATCCGCGACCGCCGCGAGCTGTCGTGGGCCCGCGCCCGCATCGTCGCCGCGAACCGCGCGGCCGGGCTGCCCAGCCCGATCGCCAGCGTCTGGACCGACCTGTCCGACCGCACCGGGCTCGCCGAGGACAGCACCGCGTTGCGCGACGCGGGGTTCTTCGGCCGCTCGGTGATCCACCCGGGGCAGATCGACCCGGTGCACCACGCCTTCACCCCGGACCGCGACGAGGTCGAGCGGGCCCGCGCTCTGCTCGACGCGCTCGACGTCGCGGGTGACTCCGCGGCGTGGGTCGACGACCGCGGTCGCTTCGTCGACCCGGCCGTCGTCGCCGGTGCCCGCTGGGTGACCGAGCTCGCCGACGCGCTCGGCGACTCCCCGCACGATCACGACGAACCGGCCGGTGCACGGCCGGGAAGGAGCAACTCGTGACCACCACCTCCGCAGGCCCCGACCTGCTCGACGCCGTCCGCGCCGGGACCCGGGTGATCGAGCTCGGACACCCCCTCTACACCGGGATGGCGGGCTCGCCGAACCACCCCGGGTTCCGGATGACGCTGGAACGCCGCCACGGCGACGCGGTCCGCCCGGACGGCGGCTCGGCGTCCAACGAGGTCATCGTCACCGGTGGGCACACCGGCACCCACGTCGACGCGCTGGCCCACGTCAGCCACGACGGGCTGCTGCACGGCGGGGTCGACGCCGCCGAGGCCCAGCGCGGGGGCAAGCACACCGTGCACGGCGCGGAGACCATCCCGCCGATGGTCACCCGGGGCGTGTTCCTCGACGTCGCCGCCGCGCACGGGGTGGACGTCCTCGAACCCGGTTACGGCGTGACCGCCGACGACCTGGAGCAGGCCGTGGAACGAGCCGGAGCGGAGCCCGGCCCCGGCGACATCGCCGTGGTGCGCACCGGCTGGGGCCGCCTGTTCGGCGACCCGCAGGCCTACGTCGGCAAGGAGACCGGCGTTCCCGGCATGACCGTGGACGGCGCGAACTGGCTGGCCGAGCGGCGGATCGTCGCGACCGGCTCCGACACCACCGCCTACGAGCAGATCCCGGCCGGAGCCGGTCACCGGGTGCTCCCGGTGCACCGCGTGCTGCTGGTCGACAGCGGCATCCACATCGTCGAGCACATGGCGTGCGAAGACGCCTCCGAAGCCGGTCTCGGCGAGTTCCTCGCCGTGTTCGCCCCGCTGCGGATCGTCGGCGCCACCGGAGCCCCGGTGCGCCCGCTGGCGGTGGTTCCGGCATGAGCACCCCCGCGCAGCGGATCGGCGAGGTCGGCGCGAAGTTGATCGCCGACGGCGTCGACGACCGGCTGGCCGACGACCTGGTCCGGCGGATCGTGGACGTCGTCGGCAACTCCCTCGCCGCCACTCGCGAGGAACCGGCTCGCATCGCGGGCGCGGTCGCCACCGAGTGGGGCGGCGCGCCGCAGGCGACCGGAATCGGCCTGGCGCAACGACTTCCAGCCCCCTCGGCGGCACTGGTCAACGGCACGCTGGCGCACAGCCTGGACTTCGACGACACGCACCTGCCCTCCGTGCTGCACCCCTCGGCGGCCGTCGTCCCGGCGGCGCTGGCCACCGCCGAGCGCACCGGCGCAGGCGGGAAGGCACTGCTGGCAGCGGCCGCGATGGGCATCGAGGTGACCTGCCGGCTGGGCATGGCCGGCTACGACGAGGAGCTGGGCAACTCGGTGTTCTTCGAGCACGGCCAGCACGCGACCGCGATCTGCGGCGCCGTGGGCGCGGCCGTCGCCTCGGGGATGCTGCAGGGACTCGACGCCGAGCAGCTGACCTCGGTCATCGGCATCGCCGCGAGCATGGGCGCCGGGGTCATCGAGGCCAACCGCACCGGCGGCACGATCAAGCGGGTGCACTGCGGCTGGGCCGCGCACGCGGGCGTGGCCGCCGCCGACCTGGCTCGGCACGGCCTGACCGGGCCACCGACGGTCGTGGAGGGCCGCTTCGGCTTCCTGCGCGCGTTCTGCGGTGAGCGGACGCACCCCGAGCGGGTCACCGACGGTCTCGGCGAGCAGTGGGAGACGCCCGGGGTGTTCTTCAAGCCCTACCCGTGCAACCACTTCACGCACGCGGGCGTGGACGCGGCGCTGCGGCTGCGCGAGCGCGGGGTGACCGCCGACCAGGTCCGCGAGCTGGTGCTCGGGGTTCCCGCCCCCGTGCTGCGCACGATCGCCGAGCCCGCCGAGGAGAAGCGGCGGCCCCGCTCCGGGTACCACGCGGCGTTCTCCGGGCCCTACACCGTGGCGGCGGCGCTGCTCGGTGGCGGCGGGCTGGGGGTGTTCCACGAGGACTTCACCGACGCCGCCGCGGCCGATCCCGCGCGGCTGGACCTCGCCGGGCGGGTGCGGGTCGTCGCCGACGAGGAGGCGACCGCCGGCTTCCCGCGCCAGTTCCCGGCGGTGCTCACCGCCGAGCTCACCGACGGCACCGTGGTGACCGAGCGCGTCCGGGAGAACCGGGGCGGGCCGCAGCGACCGCTGTCGGCCGACGAGCTCGCCGCCAAGTTCACCGGCAACGCCGGGCGGGCGGTGGGAGCGGACCGCGCCGCCGAGATCGTCGCGTCGTTGTGGGACCTGCGCGACGACCGCCCGGTCGCCGAGGTCATGTCCGGCTTGCAGCGGACCTGAGCCGTCCCGGGGGCCGAAGCCGTCTCCCGGCGGCTTCGGCCTCTGTGGACGGTCATGAACCGTGATGATCGGGAAAAACTGACCGCGAGGTATCACCGCAGGTCAAAGCGCCCTTTCGGGAAAATTCTGGGAACAGTCGGAATTTTCCCGAAAGTGGAGGATCAGTAGTCGAACTGCGGGTTTTCGGTGCGGCTGCGCTTGAGCTCGAAGAAGTACGGGTAGCTGGCCATCGCGACCGCGCCGTCGAAGATCTTCGCGGCTTCCTCGCCCTTGGGAACGCGGGTGATCACCGGCCCGAAGAAGGCGACGCCGTCGACGTGCAGGGTGGGCGTGCCCACCTCGTCACCGACCGGGTCCATGCCCGCGTGGTGGCTGGCGCGCAGCTCGTCGTCGTACTCGGTGCTGGTGGCGGCCTCGGCGAGCTCGGCGGGCAGGCCGACCTCGGCCAGGGCGCCCTCGATGGCCTCGGTGAAGTCCTTGATCCCCTGGTCGTGGATCCGGGTGCCCAAGGCCGTGTACAGCGGAGCGAGGACCTCGTCGCCGTGGTGCTTGGCCGCGGCGATGCAGACGCGCACCGGTCCCCAGCCCCGCTCCATCAGGTCGAGGTACTGCTCGGGCAGGTCACGCCCCTCGTTGAGCACCGACAGGCTCATGACCCGGAAGTTCAGGTCGATGTCGCGAACCTTGTCGACCTCCAGGATCCAGCGCGAGGAAACCCAGGCGAACGGGCACAGCGGGTCGAAGTAGAAGTCCACCCGTGGGCGGGCAGCGGTGGTCATCCGTGCCTCCATCAGTCGAAATCGTCCAGGTGCCTGCGCGCGGCACCACGTCTAGGAGTAGTAACCCCGGTACGGCCGTTTGTCTTCCCGATCAGGCCGACACGCCGATGATCGCGGAGGTGCCTGCCCGGCAGCGCGCGTCCGCCCGGACGTGATTTGATGCCTGCGCCGGGCAGCAACCGGCCATGATCCATCCCCTACGAACTACGAGGTGATCCGTGGCACCGCCGAACCTCACCCGCGAACAGGCCGAGCAGCGCGCCGCGCTGCTGGAGGTCCAGTCCTATGTGATCGAACTGGACCTCTCCGCCGGCGCGGGCGGTGTGGAAGTGGAGACCTTCGGCTCCACGACCACGGTTCGCTTCCGCAGCAACCAGACCGGCGCCGACACCTGGATCGACCTGGTGGCCGACAAGGTGCACGGCGCGGTGCTCAACGGTGTCGAGCTCGACGTCTCCGACTACGACGAGTCCACCGGAATCCGCCTGCCGGGCCTGGCCGCCGAGAACGAACTCGTGGTGCGCGCCGACTGCGCCTACACCAACACCGGCGAAGGTCTGCACCGCTTCATCGACCCGGTCGACGGCGCGGTCTACCTCTACAGCCAGTTCGAAACCGCCGATGCGAAGCGGATGTTCACCTGCTTCGACCAGCCCGACCTGAAGGCGACCTACCAGATCACGGTGGACGCCCCCGGCGACTGGAAGGTCATCTCCAACGCCGCCGGCCAGGTCACCGAGACCGGTGCGGGCAAGCGCCACACCTTCGACACCACCCGGCCGATGTCCACCTACCTGGTGGCGCTGGTCGCCGGTCCCTACGCCGAGTGGCGCGACACCTTCCCCGGCGAGGACGGGCAGGAGGCGATCCCGCTGGGGATCTACTGCCGCGCCTCGCTGGCCGAACACCTCGACGCCGAGCGCCTGTTCACCGAGACCAAGCAGGGATTCGGCTTCTACCACAAGGCTTTCGGAGTCCCCTACCCGTTCGGCAAGTACGACCAGTGCTTCGTGCCGGAGTTCAACGCGGGCGCGATGGAGAACGCCGGCTGCGTGACCTTCCTCGAGGACTACGTCTTCCGGTCGAAGGTCACCGGCTACCTCTACGAGCGCCGCGCCGAGACCGTGCTGCACGAGATGGCGCACATGTGGTTCGGCGACCTGGTCACCATGCGCTGGTGGAACGACCTGTGGCTCAACGAGTCCTTCGCGACCTGGGCCAGCGTCCTCGCGCAGGTCGGCGCGACCGAGTACGACGCCGCCTGGACGACCTTCGCCAGCGTCGAGAAGTCCTGGGCCTACCGCCAGGACCAGCTACCCTCCACCCACCCGGTGGCCGCCGACATCCCGGACCTGCAGGCCGTGGAGGTCAACTTCGACGGCATCACCTACGCCAAGGGCGCCTCGGTGCTCAAGCAGCTGGTGGCCTACGTCGGTCTGGACAACTTCCTGGCCGGGCTGCGGGTCTACTTCGACCGGCACGCCTGGGGCAACGCCACCCTCGACGACCTGCTCAAGGCGCTGGAAGGGGCGTCCGGCCGGGACCTGTCCTGGTGGAGCGCGCAGTGGCTGGAGACCACCGGCCTGAACATGCTGCGCCCGCGCTTCAGCACCGACGACGAGGGCCGGTTCACCCAGTTCTCGGTGGTGCAGAACGGCGCCCGGCCCGGTGCCGGTGAGATGCGCACGCACCGCCTGGCGATCGGCGTCTACGACGACGAGGGCGGCAAGCTGGTGCGCGAGCACCGCGTCGAGCTCGACGTCACCGGCGAGGTCACCGAGGTCCCGGACCTGGTCGGCGTGCACCGCGGGAAGCTCGTGCTGGTCAACGACGACGACCTGACCTACTGCTCGCTGCGCTTCGACCCCGAGTCGCTGGCCACCCTGGTGGACCGGATCGGCGACATCGACGAGTCGCTGCCGCGCGCGCTGTGCTGGTCGACGGCGTGGGAGATGACCCGCGAGGCCGAGCTGAAGGCCCGCGACTTCGTGACCCTGGTGCTGGGCGCCTCGGCGGAGGGCGGCATCGGCGCGGAGAGCCAGATCGGCGTGGTCCAGCGGGTCCTGCTGCAGACGCAGACCGCGCTGAACTCCTACGTCGACCCGTCGTGGCAGGCCGAGGGCTGGCGGCGGTTCAGCTCGCGGCTGTTCGAGCTGGCCCGCGCGGCCGAGCCGGGCTCGGACCACCAGCTGGCGTTCGTCAACTCGCTGGCCGGTTCGGTGCTGTCCGACGAGCAGGTCGCCGAGTTGCGCGGCTGGCTCGACGGTTCCGCTCCGCTGCGGGGCCTGACGGTCGACACCGACCTGCGCTGGGCCCTGCTGCAGGCCCTGGTCGCGCACGGCGCGGCCGGTGAGGCGGAGATCGACGCGGAGCTGGAGTCCGACCAGACCGCGACCGGACGCCGCCGCGCCGAGCGGGCCCGCGCCTTGATCCCCACCGCGGGTTCGAAGGAGAAGGCGTGGCAGCGCGCGGTGCACGACGACCAGCTGCCGAACGCGGTCAGCGACTCGATCATCGCCGGGTTCCAGCACCCCGCCCAGCGCGAGCTGCTGGCGCCGTACGTGCAGCGGTACTTCGAGTCGATCGACGAGGTCTGGCAGCGCCGCTCCAGCGAGCGGGCTCAGCCGACGGTGATCGGGCTGTTCCCGTCCTGGGCGGTCACCGACGAGACCGTCACCGCCGCCGACCAGTGGTTGGCCGGTGAGCGCCCGGCCGCGCTGCGCCGGCTGGTCTCCGAGGGCCGCGCGGGCATCGTCCGCGCCCTCGCGGCCCGGGAGTTCGACCGCTCGTAACTCCTGATCTCACGACGAAGCCGCCCCGGTCCAGATGGACCGGGGCGGCTTCGTCGTGAGATCCGCGAGAGGCGTGGCCACGAGCTGTGCGGCCACCCTCGCAACCCGCACCCGCCAGGCGGAGCGGGCGCAGGCGCTGTGATCAGTGGTCGGGCTTCTTGAAGGAGGTGCCCGCCGCGTCGGAGAGCATGCGGACGGCGCTGACGAGTCCGTCGATGAGCTCGTCCTCCTTGAAGGAGGCGACCATGCTCATCGCTGCCAGCTGGCAGGTGCGGTCCGGGATGCGGCGGTGGGCCTCTTCCCCGGTCACGATCTCGAACTTGCGCTGCCCCGGCGACACCGCGATCAGCACGCCCTCGGACGCCTGCGCGCCGAGGTTGGCGTGCAGCTCCTCGGCCTGCTTGCGGGTGTCCTCACCGAGGTCACCGAGGTAGACGGCGAACTCCAGCCCGGTGCTGCGACTGGCCACCGCCATCGCCTCGTCGAGCCGGGCGAGCTCACCGGCGCTGAAGGGAAGTCGCGGACGCTCGGGCTCGACGCGTCGCGCCACGGACACGCGGCCGGTCGGCATGCGCGCCTCACCTGTGCCGAGTTCGTCGGCATCCGCAGTCCGACCCACGATCTCACCAGTTGCCACGTGCGCCTCCCCGAGCCGTGACGGGCCGTGCGTCGTCCGGCACGACCTCTCCTTCGCCGTCCGCCGACACCGCGGTGTTCACGCCCTGCGGGTTGGCGGACCAGAACACCGGGGCGAAGTCCCAGTCCTGCCCGGCGCCGTAGCGCACGCGGGACAGCTTGGGCCACATCGCGATGAGCACGATCACGCCATAGATGGCCGCTGGGACCACCGCCAGGTACAGCACACTCTCCACGACAGTCACGCCCAGTACGGTAGCCGATGACCAAGGTTTCGTGCGCGCGTCCTCGCGGGCGCCTCGGCCACGAGCCGCGCCCGGCGCGGTGATCACCCGGCATTTCGCCCGAAGCGGCGGGCTCGCTCGCGTCGCCCGCGAAGCCGGTTTTCACGATCATCGAGGCGCTCAGCGCCCCGGATTTTCACCTGCTGCCCGATATTAGGGCTAACGTGTGACTCAAATCACCCTCTATAACTCGTTCGGGGCAATATTTGCGGCCGAACGGAGTCGGACCGGAAGGGGGCAATGCGGGGCAGGTTGGCGGCTTGTTCTGAGCGGTTTCTGATCATAGCTTTTCACCTGTATGGGTCTTGCATATTTGATCACATGCGCTCAAACCACCCTATGTATGCGGGAGGCACACAATGTCGATCATCGAAGCCGCCACTCAGACCAACGAACTCACCCTTCCGATGAGCGGCCGGCCACTCGCTGATCACGGAGTGCGCATCAGCAACAACCGCCGCGACGGAGTCCGTATCAGCGGGCTCGACGACGGTGTCCGCATCAGCGGCAAGCAGGACGGAGTCCGCATCAGCGGTAAGCAGGACGGAGTCCGGATCAGCGGGCTCGACGACGGTGTGCGGATCAGCGGGCGGCGCGACGGCGTGCGCATCAGCGGCACGCAGGACGGTGTCCGCATCAGCGGTAAGCAGGACGGAGTCCGGATCAGCGGGCTCGACGACGGTGTCCGCATCAGCGGCCGCAGGGACGGTGTCCGCATCAGCGGCAAGCGCGACGGAGTGCGCATCAGTGGGCGGCGCGACGGCGTGCGCATCAGCGGCCTCGACGACGGTGTCCGGATCAGCGGGCGACGCGATGGCGTGCGCATCAGCGGTCGCGCCCGCGGAGTTCGGATCAGCTGATCCTCGTCGCCGCGGACGCGCCCGGTGCGAGGATCACGCCGCCGACTCACCCAGGTACGGCAACCACAGCGGGTCGGTCTCGGACAGGCCCGCCAGCAACCGCCAGTGGCGGCCTCGCGGAGCCTGCGGGGCCACTGGCAGCCGCCAGCCCAGCTCGCTCAGCGTCTTGTCGGCCTTGCGGTGGTTGCACTTGGTGCAGCAGGCGACGCAGTTCTCCCACGTGTGCGGCCCCCCGCGACTGCGCGGGAGAACATGATCTATCGTTTCGGCTCGTGCGCCGCAGTAGACGCACCGGTGGCTGTCCCGGAGCATCAACGCGGCACGGGTCAGCGGAACCCGGCCGCGGTACGGCACGCGCACGAAGTTGCTCAACCTGATCACGGACGGGATCTCGACCTCGGCGCTCGCCGAGTGCAGGGTCATGCCGGCCGAGTCGCCGTGGACCACCTCGGCCTTGCCGCAGACGACCATCACGATGGCTCGGCGCAGCGGGAGCGCGGTGAGGGGTTCGAAGGTCGTGTTGAGCAGCAGGACCCGACGTTTGCGCCACGAGGTGGCGTGACCAGGGGGTCGATCCGCCTGCGGCGGCCCGGAGCCTCGGCTCGTCGGGCACAACGGGGCCCGCGACGCGAGGCCGGTTGCCTTCAGCGCCGGTTGTCGGATCGGTTGTCGGTCTGGCACGCGACCACCTCCACCGGTGTCGGGCAAAGTTCAGCACAGAACCCGGCCCGAACGCACGTGTGATTCGACACGCCACGCCGGTGAGCAAGATACGCCGCCCGTTTTCGCAGGTGAACGCCCCGTGGAGCGATCATCGTAGGCTCCTCTTCCCTATCCGGCACTTCGTCCACCATTGTCGATCAGCCGAGCGGAAAAACGGTTGATCATCTCGGGTGAATCGGCTCCGCACCGCCGCCGGACCCCCTTCCACGCCCCTCCGCGGCACGTATTGTCGCGATCGTGACCGACGTTCGAACCCCCTTGAGCTATCCCGCCACCGCTCGCGAGGACATCGCGGAGACACTGCACGGCCGCGAGGTCGCCGACCCGTACCGGTGGCTGGAGGACGCCTCCTCGCCGAGCACCGAGGCGTGGTCGGCGGCTCAGAACGAGCTCGCCCGCACCTGGCTGGACGCGCTGCCCGGCCGGGAGTCGGTCGCCGAGCGGATGCGGTCGCTGCTGGCGGCGGGTGCCGTGGGCGCTCCGCTGTGGCGCGCGGGACGCGCGTTCTTCACTCGCCGCGAGCCGGGCCAGGAGTTCGGCGTGCTGCACGTGCGCGAGCCCGACGGCACCGAGCGGGTGCTGCTGGACGTCACCGAGCTCGACCCGTCGGGGCTGACGACGCTGGACAGCTGGGTGCCGAGCCTGGAGGGCGACCGGCTAGCCTACCAGATCTCGGTGGGTGGCGACGAGGAGTCGTTGCTGCACGTCATGGACGTGGCCACCGGCGAGCTGGTCGAGGGTCCGATCGACCGCTGCCGCTACTCGACGATCTCCTGGATGCCCGGCGGCGAGGAGTTCTTCTACGTCCGCCGGCTGTCGCCGGAGCTGGTGCCCGAGGGCGAGGAGCAGTTCCACCGCCGCGTGTGGCGGCACCGCGTGGGGACCGATCCCGAGCAGGACGTGCTGGTGCACGGCACGGGCCTGGACCACACCTTCTACTACGGCACGCACGTCTCCCGGGACGGCCACTGGCTGATCATCGAGGGCAGCATGGGCACCGCCCGCCGCGACTCGGTGTGGATCGCGGACCTCTCCGACGGCGCCGAGGCCCCGAGCCTGCGCCAGATCGTGGACACCACGGACGGCTACCGGGTCGGCGCCTGGGTGGAGCGCGACGGCCGGCTGTACGTGATGACCACGAAGGACGCCCCGCGCTGGCGGCTGTGCGTGGCCGACCCCGCGGCCCCGGAGCCGGAGAACTGGACCGAGCTGATCGGCGAGGAGCCCGATTCGGTGCTCGACGCGGTCCGCTACTTCGACGGTGATCAGCCGCGCCTGGTCGTGCTGCGCACCCGGCACGCCGTCTCCGAGCTGACCTTGCACGACCCGGCAACGGGCGAGCGCACCGGTGAGATCGCGCTGCCCGGAACGGGCCAGGTCACCGCCCTGACCACGGTCGACTCGGCCACCGAGCAGCACCACGACCGGTTGTGGATCGGCTGGACCGACTTCGCGACCCCGCCGTGCGTGCACGCCTACGACCGCAGCACCGGCGACGTGGCCCTGGAGACGAGCGCTCCGGGAGCGGTCGAGCTACCCGAGGTGCACACCCGGCAGGTCACCTACCGGTCGGCCGACGGCACCGAGGTGCGGATGTTCGTGCTGGCCCCGGTCGCCGAGCTGGACCGCCCGCGCCCGGTGTTTCTGACCGGCTACGGCGGGTTCTCGCTGTCCCGCGAGCCCGCCTACATGCCCTCGGCGCTGACCTGGGTGGCGGCCGGTGGCGTGTGGGCGCTGCCGTCCCTGCGCGGTGGCGGCGAGGAGGGCGAGGAGTGGCACGTCGCCGGGATGCGCGAGCAGAAGCAGCACACCTTCGACGACTTCCACGCCGCCGCTGAGCACCTCATCGACGAGGGCTGGACGACCTCGGACCAGGTGGCGATCTCGGGCGGTTCCAACGGCGGCCTGCTGGTCGGCGCGGCGCTGACGCAGCGGCCGGAGCTGTACCGAGCCGTGGTGTGCTCGGCTCCGCTGCTGGACATGGTGCGCTACGAGCGGTTCCTGCTCGGCCGGACCTGGAACGACGAGTACGGCACGGCCGATGATCCGGAGGAGCTGGGCTGGCTGCTGTCCTACTCGCCGTACCACAACGTGACCGAGCACACGGCCTACCCGTCGGTGCTGTTCACGGTCTTCGAGTCCGACTCGCGCGTGGACCCCAACCACGCCCGCAAGATGTGCGCGGCGCTGCAGCGCGCGACCAGCTCGGATCCGGGCAAAAGGCCCATTCTGATCCGCCGGGAGACCGAGGTGGGGCACGCCGCCCGTTCGGTGTCACGTACCGTGGGGCTGACGACCGACCAGCTCACCTTCCTCGCGGAGGCAACCGGTCTCGTGTTGGACTGAGCCCCGAACTCGGTTCTGCCCGACCGGTTTTCGATCATCGTGCGCGGCGGGGCGTGCACGACGCTCGGGCCGGTCGGTACCCGACGCCTCACGGCGCGACCCCATGAACGACAGCCCATGGAGAAACCCCCGTACCCATGAATCTGCCGCTTTTATCCCAGCCGCCGACGTGCGACCCGAACGAACGCTGGTGCCAGGCGGTCTTCGACTGGACCCAGAACGCGTGGCTGGCGTCCTACGCAGACCTGCTCATCGCCAAGCCCCTGCAGATCGTGCTGGTGCTGCTCATAGCCTTCGTCGCGCGTTGGCTGCTGCACCGGACGATCAACCGCCTCACCCGCGGCAACGGCAAGCCCCCGAAGCTGCTCTCACCGCTGCGCGAGCGCCGCGGTGACAGCCTCACCTACGAGCTGCTCTCCGAGCGGCGCAGGCAGCGCGCCAAGACCATCGGGTCGGTGCTGAAGTCGCTGACCTCGTTCCTGATCTTCGGCCTGGCCATCATCTACGTCCTGCAGGTGCTGGGCGTGCAGATCGCCCCGGTGCTGGCCTCGGCCGGTGTGCTGGGCGTGGCCGTCGCCTTCGGCGCGCAGAACCTCGTGCGGGACTTCCTGTCCGGCATGTTCATGATGGTCGAGGACCAGTACGGCGTCGGCGACGTCGTCGACCTGGGCGAGGCCAGCGGTTCGGTCGAGGCGGTGGGCCTGCGGGTCACCACGCTGCGCGACATCAACGGCACCGTCTGGTACGTCCGCAACGGCGAGGTCCTGCGCGTGGGCAACTCGTCGCAGGGCTTCGCGGTCGCGGTCGTGGACTTCCCGATCTCGCACAACTCCGACGTGCAGAAGGCCATCGAGGTCGCGGGCAAGGTCGCCACGGAGGCGACGTCCAAGGAGCCGCTGTCCAGCGACGTCCTGGAGTCGCCGGAGATGCTGGGCGTCGACCAGATCACCTCGGACACCGTCACCCTGCGGCTGACGGTGAAGGTCCGCCCCGGCCGCCAGTGGGCGGTCCAGCGCAGGCTCCGGGTGGAGGTCAAGCGGGCCTACGACGACTCGGCCATCGAGCCGCCGTACCCCAACGGCCGTCCGCTGCCCCCCGACACCATCTCCACGACGAACTGACCAGCAGGATCCCCCGCGCCGAACCGATCGGCCGGGGGATCCGCATCTGTTCGAGGCCAGCGGTTCCCGCCGCGCGGCAGCGACGGATCGCGTCCGACCGACCACTGAAACCGGCGAAACACCACCTGAGAGGATGGAAGTGTGACTTCCGTGGAGAGTTTCTACGAGCAGGTCGGCGGCGAAGCCACCTTCCACCAGATCGTCGCCCGCTTCTACGAAGAGGTGGCCAAGGACGAGCTGCTGCGCCCGCTCTACCCCGAGGAAGACCTCGGGCCCGCCGAGGAGCGGCTGCGACTGTTCCTGATGCAGTACTGGGGCGGCCCCCACACCTACTCCGACCAGCGCGGACACCCCCGCCTGCGGATGAGGCACGCACCGTTCAAGATCGGTCCGGCCGAGCGCGACGCCTGGCTGCGCTGCATGCGCATCGCCGTGGACGAGGCCAAGTTGAAGCCCGAACACCGCGACCAGCTCTGGCAGTACCTGGAGATGGCCGCCAACAGCATGATCAACTCGTGGTTCTGACCGGCGGACCCGATCGAGGAGCGAAGGACCTGGTGATGCAGCAGGTGGGCACGCAGGATTACCTCGGTGAGCGACCGTGGTGGTTCGACGCGGTGTGCTACCAGATCGACGTCGGCGCGTTCGCCGACGCCGATGGTGACGGGGTCGGCGACCTCGACGGGCTTCGCGGCAGGCTCGGTTACCTGGAGCTGCTGGGCGTGGACGTGATCGTGCTGGCGGGCATGGCCGGTTCGGATCCGGCCTCCCCCGCCCTGGCCCGCTTGCTGGGCGAGGCGCGCGGCAACGGGTTGCGGGTGCTGCTGGCGATCGACGTCGATCCCTCGCGCACCGACCCCGGTCCGGTGCTGCGCCCGTGGCTGGACAACGGGATCGACGGCTTCCACCTGGCGCCGCGCAACGACCCGGCGGACGCGGTCGGCGCGGTGCTCGCCGACTACCCGGACCGGATCGTGATCGGCAGCGGAACCGGCAACTGGCAGCTGCTGTTCGGGCTGGGCCTGGCGGTGGCGGGGTTCTCCGCGGGTCCGGTGCGCGAGGCGATCACGTCGGTGCTGGACTCCCGCGGCCCACGTCCCGCGTGGGCGATGGCCAGCCGGGACAGCACGCGCATCCGCGACCACGCGGCGTTGACGCCGGTGCGCGCGATGGCGCTGGTGCAGCTGGCGCTGCCGGGAGCGGTGTGCCTGCGGCACGGCGAGGAGCTGGGTCTGCCGGGGACCGAGCGGATCCGGATGCCCTGGGAGGGCCTGATGCGGCCCTTCGGGTTCTCGGAGGCGCGGGCCGACTGGTCGTCGATCCCGCACGACTGGGTCCACTTCACCGTCGAGGCGCAGTTGGAGGACGAGGAGTCCACGCTGTCGCTGTACCGGCACGCTTTGGAGATGCGGGCGACGCACCCGGCGTTCACCGGGGACGACGTGGAGTGGTTCGGCGCCCCGGAGGACTGCTTCGCGTTCCGCCGCGTCGGCAGCAGCCTGATCTGCGCGTTGAACACCTCGGCCGAACCCGTTCCGCTGCCGCCCGGGGAGGTGCTGCTGAGCTCTCGGCCGTTGGTCGCGGGTGAGTTGCCGCCGGGCAGCGCGGCCTGGCTGGTGTGAGCGGGACCTCGCCAACGCGGGCAGGTTCCAGGGGGCGTCGAAGCGGTCGGTAGATTTCCGCTCAACGTCCCCGACCTCACCCGGATGTCATGACTGCTGTTGCGCCCGAACGGACTTCACCTCGGGCGCCGCGAGCTACCGGAAAATCGGGACGCCTCGTCGGCGTGGACGTCGCCCGCTTCGTGGCGGTGTTCGGCATGTTCTGCATCCACTTCGGCGTGCCGTTCGCGGGCGGCTGGCCCGAGGTGTGGCTGGCGCAGTTCTTCTCCGGCCGGTCGACCGCGCTGTTCACGTTCCTGGCCGGGGTGTCGCTGGCTCTGATGACCGGGCGGTCGACGCCGCCGACGGGCCGGGCGCTGCACGACGCGAGCCGGCGGGTGGCGGTGCGCGCGGGCGCGCTGCTGGCGCTCGGCCTGGCGCTGGCCAAGGCGACCGAGGCGACCGGTTTCCTGCTGACCGTGATCATCCCGTTCTACGGCTAGTACTTCCTGCTGGCGGTGCCGTTCCTGCGGCTGCGGGCGCGCGGTTTGATCATCGCGGCATCGGTGAGCGCGGCGCTGGGGCCGCAGCTGTCGTTCGTGCTGCGCGGCTGGAACGCCGCCGACACGCCCATGTCGGGTCTCGTGACGCTGGTCAACAGCGTCGATCCCGGGCACCTGATCGCCGAAGAGGGCATCTTCGACCTGCTGCTGTTCGGGTTCTACCCCGCCGCGTCCTACCTGCCGCTGGTGCTGGCGGGACTGGCTGTCGGGCGGATGGACCTGACCTCGGCGAGGATCCGGCTGCAGGTCGGCCTGGTCGGACTCGTGATGTCGCTGATCGGCTACCAGGTGTCGTTCCAGCTGGTGCCGGTCGGCCCGCCGAGCCCGGTGGAGGGCACGATCCCGGTCGGGCACCCGGAGTGGCTGCTGGCCGCCAACGCGCACAGCGGAACGACTTTCGAGCTGCTGGGGTCGGGCGGGATCGCGCTGGTCATCCTGGCCGTCTGCCTGGAGCTGGCGGACCGGACCGGGCGAGCGCTGACGCCACTGGCCAAGGCCGGTTCGATGGCGCTGACGCTGTACGCGGCGCACGCGCTGGCGCTGGCCTGGCAGATCGTCACCGGTGGCTGGCCGCTGAGCGGCGTCCCGGAGAACCTGGCTCACCTGGCGAGCATGGGTCCGGCGCTGCCGCTGGACGACCCGAACATGCCGTGGTTCCCGCGCGACGGTCAGCAACCGACGGGGCTCGCGGCGTTCGTGAACACCTTCATGCCTGAGGTGTTCCTGGTCTTCACGTTCACCTTCACCTACACCTGGCGCCACTTCTTCCGCCGAGGCCCGCTGGAAGCCCTGGTCAGCGACATCGTCCGCTGGTTCACCACACCCCACCCCACCCGAAAACCGCAGTGATCAGACTCCCGAAACCGGCGGTGGTCACTGCATCCCCCGGAATACCGCAGTAATCGGATCCCCGAAAACCGCAGTAATCGGGGTGCCTCACGGAAAACCGCAGTAATCAGGGTGCCGAATACCGCAGTTTCCGGGGTGATGGACGTTCTCGGGGTGACGGACGTCGTGGGGTGGGGTCAGAGGAGGAGGGGTAGGAGGGCGTGGCGGCGGCGGACCACCGCGCCGAAGCGGGAGTCGAGGCGTAGCCAGGAGTCGGTGGCGCTGACGCGGACGATCTCCTCCTCCGCCGGGGCGTTGACGAGGAACCCCATGCCGGAGAGAACGAACAGGCAGCGCAGCGGGACCTTCACGTCGAGGCCGGAGCCCTGCACGGAGAAGACCTCCTGGTCCAGCAGCGACGCCGGGGGCGTGCCCTTCGGGCCCACGTTCTCCTTGGCGACGTCGATGCCGCGCTCCGCGACCTCGCCGACCAAGCGGGCCGGGAGGTCGTCGACGAGCTTCCAGCCGGTGGGCGGGGGCAGTTCCGAGCGCCACAGGAGGTCCTTGGGCGCGCCGGGATCCATCACGTCGCCGCCGGCGACGGTCAGCGTGGCCAGCAGCTCGTTGCCGGAGATCGTCAGGTCGGCCGGGTCGACCGAGCCCTCCACCGAGCGGGTGGACAGCGCGTCGAACGGGGTGGCCGCCCACACGTCCATGCGGTCGGTTCCGGGGCGGTTGCGCATCCGGACCATGGACTGGCTGTCCAACCGGACGGCGCGGGCGACGAAAGCGCCCAGGTCGTCGCGCTCGACGCGGTCGGGCATGCGGAGCTCAGGCACGGCCTGCCTCCAACTGCTCGGCCCGCCACTCGGACAGGAAACCCCGCTCGGCGGTGGTCAGCCGGCGCGGCCGTCCGGCGCGGAGGTCGTAGGGCACCATCAGGGTCTCGGCGGTGCACACGGCTTCCTGCGCGACCGCGGTGTAGTCGATGACGAACGAGGCCGCCTTGAGCTCCCGCACCGACATCCGGACCTGCAACGACTTGGCCGCGTACATCAGCGGCGCGTGGTAGTCGATGACGACGCGGGCGACCACCATGCCCTCCGCCATGCCCAGCAGGCCCTGCTTCTCCGCTTCGGTGAACAGCAGATCGGCTCGTGCCTCCTCCAGCAACGTGATCGTCCTGGCGTGGTTGACGTGGCCGAACGCGTCCATGTCGGACCAGCGCAGGGCTACCTCGGCTACGTACGCGCCCACTGGGCCTTTCCTCTCTGCCGTGTTCGTGGTGGGTGGAGTGCGACCTCCACCCACCACGATGGTCACCGGACCATGCTGCGGAGCTGACGCGCCGCCACCGACAGCGTGGCCAGGTCAAGCCGCCCGGAGCTCACGATCTGCTCCAGCGACGAGTTGGCCCGCGCCAGTCGTGCGGCGTTCGTCGACTCCCACCTGGCGATCTTCTCCTCCGAGCTCTCCTCCGGCTCCGAGGTCCGCAGGACGTCCACGGTGATCGCCCGCAGCGATGCGTAGAAATCATCCCGCAGCGCCAGCCTAGCCAGCGCGTGCCACCTGTTGCCGCGTTCCAGCTCGTTGACCGCGATCAGCATCCGCTCGACGTCCAGGTGCGCCCACAGCGCGTAGTAGAGCTCGGCGCTCTCGGCCGGACTGCGCTCCGCGGAGATCCCGGCGTCGCGTTCGCCGAGCTCGGCGACCTCCCGGATGTCCAGCAGCGCGTAGGCGTCGAGCAGCACCGCGACCCGCTCGGCCAGCGCATCCGGCACACCGGCGGCCACCCAGCGCTCGATCTGCGCGGTCACGCCTTCGGCCGCGCGTCCGCGCAATAGTCCCCGCACGCTCGGCGTCAGCTCGGCGACGACCGGCCTGAACCGGGCGATCTCGGCGCCGATGGCCAGCGGCTGCGGCCGGTTGGTGAGGATCCACCGCGCCGCCCGGTCGAGCAGGCGCCGGCTCTCCAGCACCATCTCGTCGGCGATCGCGCTGGGCACCGAACCGCCCAGGGCGTCGATGTCGGCCCACAGCCGCCGCAGGTCGTAGACGTTGGTGACGACCGCGAACGCCCGCACCACGTCGGTGGTCGACGCGCTGAGCTCCTCGGTCAACCGGTAGGCGTAGGAGATGCCCGCACCGTCGACCATCTCGTTGACCAGCAAGGTCGTGATGATCTCGCGGCGCAGCGGGTGCGCGGAGATCGCGTCGCCGTAGCGCTCCCGCAGCGGCCGGGGGAAGTACTCCGGCAGCCGCTCGGCGAACGACTCGGTGTCGGGCAGACCGCTGGCCAGCACGTCCCGCTTGAGCTGGAGCTTGACGTGCGCCATCAGCGTCGCCAGCTCGGGCGAGGACAGGCCGTCGCCCGCCTTCTCCATGTCGCGGAACGCCTTCTTGGTCGGCAGCGCCTCCAGCTCGCGGTCCAGGCCCGCGGACTGCTCCAGCGCGGTGACCTGCCGGGCGTGCACCGGCAGCATCGGGCCGGCGTGCGCGCGCGAGATGCCCAGCACCGCGTTCTGCCGGTGGTTGTCGGTGAGCACCAGCTCACCGACCTCGTCGGTCATCTCGCCGAGCAGCTCGTTGCGCTGCTGACCGGTGAGCCTGCCTTCGGTGACCAGCTGGTCCAGCAGGATCTTGATGTTGACCTCGTGGTCGGAGCAGTCCACACCGGCGGAGTTGTCCAGCGCGTCGGTGTTGACCTTGCCGTCGTTGCGGGCGAACTCGATGCGCCCCAGCGAGGTCAGACCGAGGTTGCCGCCCTCGCCGACGACCTTGACCCGCAGGTCACCACCGTTGACGCGCACGGCGTCGTTGGCCTTGTCGCCGACCTCGGCGTGCGTCTCGGTGGCCGACTTGACGTAGGTGCCGATGCCGCCGTTCCACAGCAGGTCGGCCGGTGCCAGCAGGATTCGCTTGATCAGCTCGGCCGGTGCCAGCTTGCTCACCGACTCGTCGATGCCCAGCGCCGCCCGGATCTGCGGGTTCAGCGGGATCGACTTCAGCGACCGCGACCACACGCCGCCGCCCTCGCTGATCTTGCCGCGGTCGTAGTCGTCCCAGGTCGAGCGCGGCAGTTCGAACAGCCTGCGCCGCTCGGCGAAGGAGACGGCGGCGTCGGGCTCCGGGTCGATGAAGACGTGCATGTGGTTGAACGCGGCCACCAGCCGGATGTGCTCGGACAGCAGCATCCCGTTGCCGAACACGTCACCGGCCATGTCGCCGACGCCGACGACCGTGAACTCCTCGCTCTGGGTGTCGAGGTCGAGCTCGCGGAAGTGCCGCTTCACGCTCTCCCAGGCGCCCTTGGCGGTGATGCCCATGGCCTTGTGGTCGTAGCCGATCGAGCCGCCGGAGGCGAAGGCGTCGCCGAGCCAGAAGCCGTAGGACTGGGCCACGTCGTTGGCGATGTCGGAGAACGTCGCCGTTCCCTTGTCGGCCGCGACGACCAGGTAGGTGTCGTCGGCGTCGTGGCGCACCACGCCCCGCGCCGGGGCCACTTCCCCGCCGACCAGGTTGTCGGTGAGGTCGAGCAGGCCGGAGATGAACATCCGGTAGCAGGCCACGCCCTCGTCCAGCGATGCCTTGCGGTCCACCGCCGGGTCGCCGGTGGCCAGCGGCGGGCGCTTGACGACGAAGCCGCCCTTGGCGCCGACGGGCACGATCACCGCGTTCTTCACCGCCTGCGCCTTGACCAGGCCCAGGATCTCGGTGCGGAAGTCCTGCGGGCGGTCCGACCAGCGCAGACCACCGCGCGCCACGGAACCGAACCGCAGGTGGACGCCTTCGACCCACGGCGAGTACACGAAGATCTCGAACTGCGGCCGGGGCTCGGGCAGGCCGGGGATCTCGCGCGGTTCCAGCTTGAACGCCAGGAACGGGCGCTCCCGCTCGCTGGCGTCGACGAAGTAGTTGGTGCGCAGGGTGGCCCGGATCAGGCTCAGGTAGTTGCGCAGGATCCGGTCCACGTCGAGGCTGGTGACCTCGTCGATCAGCGCGGTGACCGACTCGGTGAGCTCGGTCTCGCGCGCCTTGCGGTCGGCTTCGCCGAGCTCGGGGTCGAAGCGGGCCTCGAACAGCCGCACCAGCGCGGTCGTGGTGGTGCGGTGCGCGAGGATCGAGTCCTCGATGTAGTCCTGCGTGTAGGCGATGCCGACCTGGCGGAGGTACTTGGCGTAGGCGCGCAGGACCGCGGCCTGCCGCCAGTTCAGCCCGGCCCGCAGCACCAGCGCGTTGAACCGGTCGACCTCGGCGTCACCGAGCCAGACCGCGCGGAAGGCGTCCTCGAAGCGCTGCCGCAGCGAGTCCAGCAGCTGCGGATCGGCGCTGTCGAGCAGGCCGGGGTCCAGCCGCAGCCCGAAGTCGTAGATGTAGAACCGGTCGCCGGAGTTCTCCAGCGTCAGCTCGTAGGGGCGCTCGTCGACGACCTCCACGCCCATGCTCTGCAGCACCGGCAGCACCCGGGACAGCGTGACCCGGCCGCCGACGTAGAGCTTGAAGCGGCGTTGACCAGCGCTGGCGTCGCGCGGCACGTAGAACGACATGCGCAGGTCGTCGGGTCCGCTCAGCGACTCCAGGCGGCGCAGGTCCTGCAAGCCCTCGGCGGCGCTGAAGTCCTCCTTGTAGGCCTCCGGGAACCCGGACGCGTAGTCCTGACCGGCCTGGCTGATGGCCTCCGACAGCGCGCGGGCCGGCACACCGCCCGCTCCTCGTCCGGAGCGCTCGGCGTCGACCTCGGCGACCATCTGGTCGTCCCAGGTGTGGATGGCCTCGTCGAGCCGCTGCTGGATGCGCGCGAGGTTCGGCTCGACCTGGTCCTCGGGGTCGGTGTGGACCACGAAGTGCACTCGCGCCAGCGTGGATTCGCCCACGCGCGTGCTGTACTCCAGCCCGGTGCCGCTGAGCTCGTCGAGCAGCACTTCCTGCATGGCCAGCCGCGAGCTGGTGGTGTAGCGGTCCCGCGGCAGGTAGACCAGGCAGGAGAAGAACCGGCCGTAGGGGTCGCGCCGCAGGAACGGCTTGAGCTTGCGGCGCTCGGCGAGCGCCAGCACCCCGGTGAGGGTCTCCTGCAGGGTCTCGAAGTCCGTGGAGAACAGCTCGGTGCGCGGGTAGCTCTGGATCTCTTCCAGCATGCGCTGGCCCGAGTAGGACTCCAGCGGGAAACCGGCGCGGTGGATCACTTCGCGCACGCGGCGTTCCACGAACGGGATGTCGAGGACGTCCTCGTGCAGCGCGGTCGTGGTGAACAGCCCGAGGAAGCGGTGCTCGCCGTTGACCCGGCCGGAGTCGTCGAAGGTCTTGACGCCCACGTAGAACGGGTGGACCGGACGGTGCACTGTGGACGGTGCACCGGCCTGGGTGAGCACAAGCAGCTCCTTGGACAGCGCCTTGGAGTCCGGACCGGTGGTCAGGCTTCGCGAGGCGATGCTGTCGCTGCGCAGGACGCCCAGCCCGGAGGCCAGCACGGCCTGCAGCGCCTCGCCGTCGTCCTCGACCAGCTCGTAGTGCCGGTACCCGAGGAACGTGAAGTGCCCGTCGGCGAGCCACCGCAGCAGGCCGGCCCCGTCGGCGACCTCCTCGGTCGGCAGCGGCGGCGGGTTCTTCTCCAGCTCGTCGGCCAGCGCGCGGACGCAGGAGTGCATCCGCTCGGTGTCCTCGACGACCTCGCGCACGTCGTTGAGGACGCCGTCGAGGTTCTGCTTGAGCGCCGCGAGGCGCTCGCTGTCGACGACCTGCCCGACCTCGACGAACATCCAGCTCTCCGCCATGGCACCGGCGGGCGGATCGGACGGGTCGGCCTCCGGGAGCACCTCCAGGAGCTCACCGGCGAGGTCGCGCCTGACCACGACGATGGGGTGGATGACGCGCAGCACGTCGGCGTTGTCGCGGCCGAGCTCGGCGATCAGCGAGTCCACCAGGTACGGCATGTCGTCGGTGACCGTCTGCACGACAGTGGCCTGGCTCCGCCAGCCGTGCTCGGCGAGGGTCGGGTTGAAGATCTGCACCAGGGGACGCCCGGCGGCGCGGTTCGCAGCCAGCCGGTGGTGCGATCTGAGCGCTCCGACCAGGTCGTTCGGGTCGTCGTCGACGAGCTCTTCGGCCGGGACGTGGCGGTAGTAGGTGCGCAGCAGCTCGCCGAGTTCGGGAGCGAACTCGACGGCTCGGTCCAGCAACCGCCGCTTGGCCGTTTCGGGGTTCTCGGACTGCTCGCCGGTCGTTCCGGTCTGCACGTGTCCGGGATTCGAGGTCATGTCAGGCAGCTCCACGCTTAACGGCACCTCGTTGTGCCAACAGGTTCCACTCTAAGACTGCCAGTTCCCGCTCACGGGGCCGGGATCTGACTGCGGATCGCGAGTGAAAACAGACGCAACGATCGATGTCCACGAGGTTTCTCAGAGCAACGGATCCGCTGCCGCACTACCGAATCCGGGTGCGCGGTGGCGGGCTCCGAAGCCCGTTCGTTGATCATCCTCTGTGGACTGATGACGCTTGCGCCCGGCCTCACCGCCGATGTCGTGATCGGTGTGTTTCGAATCGCTGTCGCTGTAGCTGTCGCCGTAGCCCGGCTCACCGTAACCAGAATTGTGATCGCTGCCATACCCTATGGCAGCGATGCCTTCGCTGACCTGCTGCTTCGCTTCGTCGGTGCGGCCGGCGTTGTAGGCCATGAGCGCGTCGGCGAGCAGGTCCGCCAGGCTCGCGTCCGCGCTCGGCTCCGGCGGCACGGGGTCGGGCTCCGGGGCGCTGAACCGGAAGCCGGGGTCGGTGTCCTCGGCCGTCGTCGCCGACGGCGCGGGAGCCGGAGGCTCGGGCTCCGGAACCGCCTGCTCCGGCTGGAACGCGGCGAGCGGATCGGGATCGGCGTGCCGGGCGCGGCGCCGGGAGGGCTGGTGATCGGCGGGCAACTGGAGCTCGGCGCGGATCTCGGCCAGCGACTTGCCCCGGGACCGCCGCCCGCCCTGCGGCTCCTCGTGAGCGGCCTGCTCCGGGATCTCCTCGGGCGGCTCCTGGACCAGGAAACCGTGCGGCGGGGTCGCAGGCTCAGGCTCCGGCTCGTGCCCGCGGCGACCGTGGGTCTCGGTGATGCGCCGCAGGCTGTCGGCCGCCGCCGCCAGCGGATCACCGTTCCACCGCTGCGCCGGGTCGTCGTCGCCGTAGTCGTCCTCGTAGCCACCGGACTCGTGGTCGGCGTCGAACTCGGGGTCCTCGGCGGCGTGACGGGTCTGCTCGGACTCGCTGGAAGGCCACCAGGCACCGGTGGAGCGCTGCGGCTCCTCCGCGGCCGGTTCCTCCGGGCCGGAGCCGAACATCTCGCTCGGCGACACCGCGCCGAACGCCACCCGCGGCTCGGGCATCGACCGCTGCTCGGCGGTGGCCTCGTCCTCGGCGGGGGCGGCGGCCTCGGTCTCCTCCGCCGCGCGGCTGGTCAGCGCCTCCATCAGCAGCCGAGCCGCGTCGTGGGCCTCGGCGTAACCGCCACGCCTGAGCGCAGCCGGTTCGGGAACGACGGGTTCGGGCTGGACCGGCTCGGCAGCGGCCGGTTCGGGCCGGACCGGTTCGGGCGCGGCCGGTTCAGGCTGGATCGGTGCGTGCTGGACCGGCTCGTACGCGGCCGGTTCGGGCGCGGCCGGTTCGGCAGCGGCGACCTCGTCATGGCCGGTCACGACGGGTTCAGCAGGTTCAGGTTCGGGCTCGGGGACGACGGGCTCGACCCGTTCGGCGACGACAGGTTCGGCGACGAAGGGTTCGGGGACGACGGGAGCAGCCGCCACGGGAGCGACGGGCTCGGGCTCGACGGGCTCGGGAACGACGGGTTCGACCGGTGCGACCGCGACGCGCTCAGCGGCCACGGGCGCGGCAGCGACGGGCTCGGGCACCGCCGCCACGGCGGCCGCCCGCCGACCGCGCGGCGCGTCGGTCTCCGCCGGGTACGCGCTGAGCAGGCTGACCCGCGCGTTGTGCACGGTCGCCCGCCACCGCCGGTCGGCGGAGTAGGCACCGCGCAGCGCCTGCAACGCGTCGGAGATCTCCTCCACGCGCTCGTGCGCGCGGGAAAGAGCGTTGAGCGCCTCGGCGAGCAACCCGTCCAGCTTGTGCCGCTCGGAGATCGCGGCGGTCTCGGCCAGCACCCGCAGGGCTGCCCCGTGGTCCCCGGCCGGCAGGTGCACGCGGGTGGCCAGGGCCAGCCCGAGCCACCCGGTGGGTCCGGCGGCGGCCGCGCGCACGGGTTCGGCGAGCACGGCCTGGCTGGTCTCGACGGCTTCGACGCGATGCCCCTGGTCGAGCAGGGCGTGCACGCGTTCCAGCAGCAACCGGGTCTGGATCTCGCCGGCTTCGGCCTCCGGGTCGCTGAGCCGCCGCAGCAGCTCCAGCCCCGCGTCGGTGGCGGCGACGGCCTCGCCGAACTCGCCGAGCCTGCGGCAGTGCGCGGCCCGGACCACCCACACGCGCGCCTTGAGCACGCGGGTGAGGTCCTGGTCGGCGTCGCAGTCGGCGTAGAGGCGCTCGGCCTCGTCGAGGGCCTGGCTGCGCTCGTCGACGTCCTGATGGGCGGGCAGCGCCGAGGCCAGCGCCAGCAGAGCGTGCGCGCGGACGGTGGGTTCGACCCGCTCCTGCGCCAGTTCGCGGCGCAGGATGCGGACGGCCACCTCGTGGCTGCCCGCGCTGACCGCGCACCAGCCGAGCTCGATGCGCAGCAGGGTCAGGACGTCACCGCCCGACGCCTCGGCGTCGCGGACGGCGGCGAGCGCCCGGCCGGTGGCCGAGACGCCGCGTCCCAGCCGGTTGGCGGCGAACAGGGCCAGCGCCTCGGCGCGCAACCGCGCGCCTCGGTCGCCGGTGCGCCTGGCGAACGCGACCGCTCTGTCGCTGAGCACCAATGCCAGTTCCGGGACTCTCCACCGCATCTGCCACGCGGTGTCGAGCAACCCTTCCACCGAGCTGGGCTCTGCCACAGCGGCCACGCTCGCCAAGGCGCCTCCGTTCAGCCGCGGGTCAACTTGCGATGGGTAACACGGTGCGGGCGGGCTGCGTCGGCGCCCAACCGCTCGATCTTGTTCTGCTCGTACCCCTCGAAGTTACCTTCGAACCAGAACCACTTGGCCGGGTTCTCGTCATCTCCCTCCCACGCGAGGATGTGCGTGGCGACGCGGTCCAGGAACCAGCGGTCGTGGGAGATGACCACCGCGCAGCCGGGGAACTGCTCGAGCGCGTTCTCCAGCGAGCCCAGGGTCTCGACGTCCAGGTCGTTCGTCGGCTCGTCCAGCAGGATCAGGTTGCCGCCGGACTTGAGCGTCAGGGCCAGGTTCAGCCGGTTGCGCTCACCACCGGAGAGCACGCCCGCAGGCTTCTGCTGGTCCGGTCCCTTGAAGCCGAACGCGCTGACGTAGGCGCGCGAGGGCATCTCGACCTGGCCGACCTGGATGAAGTCCAGACCGTCGGACACGACCTCCCAGACGTTCTTGTTCGGGTCGATGTTCGCGCGGTTCTGGTCCACGTAGGACAGCTTGACGGTGTCGCCGACCTTGACCGTGCCGCTGTCGGGCTCCTCGAGTCCGACGATGGTCTTGAACAGCGTGGTCTTGCCGACGCCGTTCGGGCCGATGACACCGACGATGCCGTTGCGCGGCAGGCTGAACGACAGGTCGTCGATCAGCAGCTCGTCGAAGCCCTTCTTGAGGTGTTCGACCTCGACCACCGTGTTGCCCAGGCGCGGGCCCGGCGGGATCTGGATCTCCTCGAAGTCGAGCTTGCGGGTCTTCTCCGCCTCGTTGGCCATCTCCTCGTAGCGCGACAGACGGGCGCGCGACTTGGTCTGCTTGGCCTTGGCGTTGGAGCGGACCCACTCCAGCTCGTCCTTGAGGCGCTTCTGCAGCTTGGCGTCCCGCTTGCCCTGGACCGCGAGGCGCTCCTGCTTCTTCTCCAGGTAGGTGGAGTAGTTGCCCTCGTAGGGGTAGGTGCGACCGCGGTCGAGCTCCAGGATCCAGCCGGCGACGTTGTCCAGGAAGTACCTGTCGTGCGTCACGGCGAGGACGGCACCCGGGTAGTTGGCCAGGAACTGCTCCAGCCAGAGCACGCTCTCGGCGTCGAGGTGGTTGGTGGGCTCGTCGAGCAGCAACAGGTCGGGCTTGCTCAGCAGCAGCTTGCACAGGGCGACTCGCCGTCGCTCACCACCGGAGAGGTGCGTCACCTCGGCGTCCGGCGGCGGGCAGCGCAGCGCGTCCATCGCCTGCTCCAGCTGGGAGTCCAGTTCCCACGCGTCGGCGTGGTCCAGGTCCTCCTGGAGCTTGCCCATCTCCTCCATCAACTCGTCGGAGTAGTCGGTCGCGAGCTGTTCGGCGATCTCGTTGAAGCGGTTGAGCTTCACCTTGATCTCGCCGACGCCCTCCTCGACGTTGCCGAGGACCGTCTTCTCCTCGTTCAACGGGGGTTCCTGCTGCATGATGCCCACGGTGTAACCCGGCGACAGGAACGCTTCACCGTTGTTCGGCTGGTCGAGTCCCGCCATGATGCGCAGCACGGTCGACTTGCCAGCCCCGTTCGGCCCGACGACGCCGATCTTGGCGCCCGGGTAGAACTGGATGGTCGCGTTGTCGAGGATGACCTTGTCACCATGCGTCTTGCGCACGTTTTTCATGGTGTAAATGAACTCGGCCATGGCACGAATCGTAGTTGCGTCCCACACGGCGCCGCGCATGCGGGCCCCCGGAACCCGAACGGGCGATGGCCGGGTGTTCAGCCGCGCGGCGAGTCCTGATCAGCCAGGCGCTTGAGCATCTCGTTGTAGGCGGTGAGATCGGCGTCACCGTCCTTGTCGGCTTTGCGATCGATCCGCCGCGCCTGCCGGTCGTCCGCCCGGGACCACTGGATCAGCAGCGCCAGCATCACCACGACCAGCGGCACCTCACCGGACGCCCACGCCAGACCGCCGCCGAGCCGCTGGTCGGCGAGCAGGTCGGTCAGCCACGGCAGGTCGAGGCTGCGGTAGAAGTCCCCGCCGATGGGCTTGGCGGACATCATCAGCGCGATGCCGAAGAAGGCGTGGAAGGGCATCGAGGCGAAGACCATGCCGACCTTGCCGAGGGGAGGCAGCTGGCGCGGCGACGGGTCGATGCCGATGACCGGCCAGTAGAAGACGTAGCCGACCAGCAGGAAGTGCGCGTTCATCGCCAGGTGCGCCCAGTGCTGGCTCAGCGCCAGGTCGAACAGGCCGGTGAAGTACAGCGCGTAGAACGAGCCCACGAACAGCACGAGCGCGACGATCGGGTGGGTGAGGGCGCGGGTCAGCGGCGAGTTGACGAACGCCACCAGCCACTCGCGGGGCCCGGCGGGCATCCCCTTCCCGGCGGGCTTGAGCACGCGCAGCGCCAGCGAGGTCGGTCCACCCAGCACCAGGAAGACCGGGGCGAGCATGGACAGCAACATGTGCTGCCCCATGTGCACGCTGAACACGGCGGGCGCGTAGCGGCCGACACCGGCGGAGGTGGCGACCAGGATCGTCAGGCAGCCGCACAGCCAGGCGAGGGTGCGGCCGACCGGCCACTCGTCGCCCCGGGCCCTGAGCCGCAGCACTCCCCACAGGTAGAGGCCGGCCAGGACCAGCGCCAACGTGCCGTAGACGAGGTCGAAGCGGAAGTCGAACAGCAGCCGCAGGGTGTCCGGCGGCGCGTCGAGCGTGTAGCCGATGATCAGCTCGGTGCGGCTGGGCACGGTGGTGTAGCCGCCGGGCGGCGGGGTGCGGCCGAGCGCGACCGCGACGCCGAGCGTGGCGAACATGATCAGCACCTCGACGGCGCCGAGCCGCAGCAAGCCCGAGGAGCCCGCCTCCAGCCGGGCGACGACCTTGTTGCGCTGCACGTATCCGAACGCGCCGAGCACCAGCAGACCGGCGACCTTGAGCAGCACCAGGAGTCCGTAGGTGGAGCCGAACAGCTGCTCCGGCGTGACCCGCACCAGCGCGTTGATCACCCCGGACACGGCCATGGCGATCCAGCTGACCAGAGCGATCACCGAGAACCGGCGGGCGACCAGCGGGAGGTGCGCTCCGCCGCGGGCGGCGTGGGCGATCAGGGCGATCAGCCCGCCCACCCACAGCACGGCTCCGACCAGGTGGAACAGCAAGCTGTTGGTGGCGATGTCGTGCGCGCCGCCGCTGGCGGAGTGACCGGTGGCGATGACCGGCAGCAGCCCGGCCAGGCCGAGCGCGAAGGTCACCACGGTCCAGCCCCACGACAGCACGATCCGGCACGCCAGCGCGACGAGGAACGCGATCACCGCGGTCAGCGCCCAGGCCTTGGCCTCCTCGAGCGCGTCGATCAGGCCGAACAGGACGTCGGCGCTGAGCACCTCGTTCACCGGGCGCCCGGTGGCGTCCGCGCAGATGAACGGCACCATCAGGGCGGCACCGACGAACCAGGCCGAAGCGGCCCAGCCGGCCGTGCGCACCGCCGCGTAGCCGTCGGCGAGCAGCGCGCCGGAGCGGTTGGCGGGGATGCCGAAGGACGCCAGCAGCAGCGAACCGATGGCCACCACGGACCCGGTCTCGGCGATGACCCGCACCACCGGCAGCCCGTACTGGGTCACGGGACCCGGGTCGGGCAGTCCGAGCAGGGCGTAGTTGGCTCCGGCGGACAGCGTGGTCAGGGCGGCGGCGATCAGCGCCGCGAGCACCCCTGCGGTGAAGACCAGCACGCCGACCGTGCCGGAAGCACTGCGCCTGGAATTCGGTTCGGCGACGGACTCGGATGGCACACACCGAGCGTAACGGCCCACGTATCGGCTTCACCGGTCAGGATGGCGCACCTGGGCGTGGTCTCGCGCACTCCGCGCCGCTACGGTTATCCCGTGCCGAATGTCCGTCACCGCCTACCGCGGGTGCTCGCGCTGTGCGTCCTGATCGGCGGATCGGCGCTGAACGGCTGTTCGACCACCGTGGTGGGCAGCCCCATCCCCGCGGCGGGGTTCCAGGAACATCCCGAGACGCCGCAGACGCGCTCGGCGATCGCGCAACCACCCCGCATCCCGTCGCCGCGCGGCGACGTCGACCCGTGCACCCTGCTCTCCCCCGAGGACCTGGTCCCCGTCGGTGGCGTGGCGGGGCCACCGCACCCGGGCAACCCGGTGCCGGGCGCGTGCGCGCACCTGCTCGGCGGCCACCCGGACAACACGGCCGCCGCCGGCTTCCACGAGCCGTTCCCGTCGATCGCCCAGCGCCAGCCGCGCGGCGTCGAAGTGGACGTGCGGGGTTACTCCAGCTGGCTGTACTGCGAACCAGTGACGGACTACCAGACGTGCACGGCGGCGACGGCGATCCGATCGGACAGATCGCTGCTGACGATGCTGTCGCTCAAGGACGCCTCAGCAGCGGACACCGCCGACCGGCTCTTCGGGCTGACCACCGCGGCGCTGCAAAAACTGCCCCCGGCGTAGCCCGCTTGCCGGTTGTCGAAAAGCTTGCCGTTAGGTACCGGCTCGGCAACGTTGCCGCCTAGATCCCACAAGCGATGCGGCCGACCGCTACCCTGCTTGCTGCACAACGTCGGGCATACCGCCCACCAAACGGCCCCCATAGCTCAGCCGGATAGAGCAAAGGACTTCTAATCCTTAGGTCGCAGGTTCGAGTCCTGCTGGGGGCGCATCGCCCCAGGTAAAGCAAGTGGGGGTTGGTCCCCTCGAAGATCAACCCCCGCGCTTCGGGCTCCCGGCTACTCCGCCAGCTTGGCGATCGACTGGGCCCACAGGAAGTACTTGTTCGTGCCGAGGTCGCGCACGGTCTTGACGCCGAAGGCCGAGTTGAGGTGTTCGGCATCGGAGTCGCTGACACCTTGCAACGCGGCCACCGGCGCGTCGGCCAGCTCCGCAACGCTCTTGCCCTCGTAAGCCTTGTCCAGCTTGCTAGCGAGATCACCCATGAGAGAAATCCTCCACAATCTCGATCCAGCGGTCCGCGTACGAGCGTAAGAGCAGTCGAGATCGGGGCAACCTGAGCGAACTCGGGCGCAGCGCTCACACGTCGGCGGTTTTGGTCCGAACCGACCCGACGAGAACGACATCGATCATGGACGGTTCAGACCAAAACCGCCCCTTGCCCGGGTGTTCGAGATCTCCCTCGCCGCGCACCGCCGACGTGATGCACTCCCCGAGGACACCGTCCGGACGATCTGCGGGAGAGGGCATGACGAGCGCAGCGCTGTGGGGGTTCACCGTCGTCGCGGTCCTCGCCGTGATCACACCGGGCTTGGACACGATGCTCGCCCTGCGCCACGCCCTCCTCGGAGGCCGCAAAGCGGGCCTGACCGCCGTCCTCGGGATCACGACGGGCTGCCTCGTCTGGGGCACGGCCAGCATCGTCGGCCTGACGGCACTGCTCACGGCGTCCGAGGTGGCCTACAACGTGGTCCGCACCCTCGGCGCCGCCTACCTCATCTGGCTCGGCGCGACCGCGCTGTGGAAGACGTTGCCCCGAAACAGGAAACCGGCCAGCGAAGACGTTCAGGTCCCGGCCGGGCGTTCCGCCTTCCGCGCAGGCCTGATGACCAACCTGCTCAACCCCAAGGTCGGCGTCTTCTACATGAGCCTGCTACCCCAGTTCCTCCCCACGGGCCCGACCGCCTCGGCCTGGGGCGCCCTCCTCGTCACCATCCACCTCACCGTCGGTCTGCTCTGGCTCCCCGGCCTGGTCTGGATGGCCGGGCGAGCCAGAGCCTTCCTGCAGAAGGAACGAGTCCGCCGCTGGATGGACCGCGTCACAGCAACGGTCCTGGTCGGCCTCGGCGTGAAGCTGGCCGCCGAGGTCTGAGGGGCGATATTCGAGTTCTCACCCGTTCTGCGAATCCCTTCGAACAAGATCCGCTCCGTCAGGGCGCTCCGGACGCCGGAAAGCACGCTCCACCATCGGCGGCGTCGACTTAGCCCGCGAGAGGACTGCGTTCATGACCCGTTTGAAACGATCGGAGTCCCGGCGACATCCGACCGTCGGCCACCCTCCAGCTCAGTCCTTGAACTCGAGACCGCGGTGACTCTCTCAGTTGACGACCTAGACCCTTCCCATGAGCCCACTTCCCCGCCCAGGCTTGTCCGAGATCGTCTCGGGGTCCATCGCGTCTGGATACCCCGCCACTTCCACCTTCCCCCCGTTGGCCTTGTCCCAAGGCACGATCAGCTCGTTCATCACACCATCGCTCGTCCGGATGGCACCGTTCTGTGCTGCCAACCCGTCCATCAGCGGCTTGTCCTGCCCGATGCCGAAATGATCTTTCAGCGCCGACATCGCATCGCTGTTCTTTCCGCTGGTGGTATCGACGAGTTCCTGGGGCACCGAGTGCAAGGTCATCGGACCATTCGCCGGCGGAGTCTCGTACTTGAGGACAGCGCCTGGTTTACCGGTGCTCTCACTGAAGCTGTTGTTACCCGCACCGCCCGAGTCTTCGGCTAGGTACCAGGCCTTCCAGTCGGCATCGGTATTCCCCCCAGTGCCGGTGTCCGGTCGATGCACACCCCCGTCGAGGACGCTGTCGTAGTGCTCCGGCTTGATGCCGTGATATCCCTCGATCTTGCTCATCGGCGTGCTGATGATCTTGTGCTCGCTCCCGTCCGGGAGGGTGATCGTGTGTGAGGTGCTGGACTTGCCCGGGATGACGTTGCCCTGGTTCAACCCCAGATCCGGATGATCCACGTTCTCACTCTTGTTCGGTTTGCCTGACTTCCCGCCTCTGACGTTCCCGGCTTGATTACCGGTTGCCCCGGTCTGAGCCGGCCTCTTCCCGCCGCTTTGCGGGCACATGAGTCCGAGGGGGTCGGTTTCCCTGTTGGGGTTCGACACATAAGCCACGGGGTTGGGGCCCGGTGCCAGACCGAGCGGATCCTGACTGAGGTAGCGGCCCGTCGCAGGGTCGTAGTACCGGTAAACGTTGTAGTTCAGACCGGTTTCCACGTCTGCGTACTGTCCGGGGAACCGCAGCGGGGTGGTGGCCCTCGCCCGCGGATCGGGCAGCGTGTTGCCCCACAGACTCGTCTCGTTGTGCCACGTGAGGGTCCCGTCGGCGGTCACGAGGTCAGTGGGCGTTCCGAGCGAGTCGGTGACTACGAAGTGGAAAACTTCAGCCGCACCGAGTCGCTCCAGCTGCGCAACGACAACTTCGGTATCAGGGTGGTATTCCCATGTGACCACGTGCCAGTTCCCCTGCGCGTAGGTGTGCAGCTGCTCGACCAGCGTGCCTCCGTCCCACACGAACTCGGTCTGCTCTGCGACAACGGGCGGGGCCCCCGCAGTGCCGGGAGCCATTCGCTGCTTGGCGATCCGGCGACCGAGCGCGTCGTACCGGTAGCGCCACACCGTGCCATCAGCAGCCGTCACAGCGACCAAGCGATCGTAGGAATCCCATTCGTAACGCCAGTTTCCTTCGTTTCGGACGGAACGAAGGACCATCCTGCCTTGCGAGTCGTACCGGTAACCCACAGAACCGGCCTCGACCAGCGTGTTGCCCTGGTAGCGCCGAGTTCCAGACTCCGCGCTGGCAAGCCCATCCGCAGCGACGACGTTGGCCAACCCGTCGTAGGAGTATTGCTCTCTCCGGCCTGGAGCGACCACCTCGACCACACGCCCCGCGGAATCAAGCTCGAACCGAGCCTGACCGAACAGGTCGTCAGTCCGGCCAACGAGGTTTCCGTCAGCCCGGTACTCGAATCGACGTCGCATGACGTCCCGTCCGGACCGGGGGGTGAGCACCTGAGAGACGAGCAGATTCGCGTCGTACTCGTGAACGAGCTTCGCCGAGTTGTCGATCGACCTCGCGATCTCACGGCGAGCTCCGTCGTATTCGAACTCGATCGCGTGAGCACCAAGGATCAACTCACGAGGAGAGCCGCTCTCGTCGTAGGACCACACGCTTTCCGCGCCCGACGGCGTAGTTCGCCGCACGGCGTTGTTGGCATCGTCGTAGCTGAATACGATCGAGCGGTCATTGGTTCGCTCAGCTGTGATTCGCCCCTGATCATCCCATTCACGCACGAGAATCGCGTCCCCGCAGGCCGCTCGCACCAGGTTGCCGACTGGCGAATAGGCGTAGGTGGTGGGCCCCGACGGTGCGCGCCATTCGACCAGGTTCCCAAGCACGTCGTAGGTGAACTCGGTCGTCTCACCCACACCATTGAACGAGGTCACCAGCTGACCGGCCGCGTCGTAGCCGTACCGGAGGACCCGGCCGTCGTAGTCCCGCTCTTCCACCACTCGACCCGCGAGATCGTAGGTGTAGCTCCAGGTCTGCCCCTGAGGATTGGTGACTGAGATCAGCTTTAGCTCAGTGTCATAGGTGCGCACCGTGCGCGCCCCGGTTGCGTCGACATCGGCCAGCACCACGCCGAACGGGCCGTACTCGCTCGCTGTGGTCGCTCCCAGCGCATTGACCCTGGCAATCTGGTTGCCTTCCGGGTCATAACGCCACTGCTGCCTACCACCGCGAGCGTCCTGCTGCCACAGCGGACGCCCCTCCACGGTCCAGCCGTGCCGGCTGCGCTCACCGTCGGCCGTAGCCGACTCGGTGATCCGCCCGAAGAGATCACGGGTCAGGTGAGGCGAATTGACCTCGCCGGCACTTGGCTCACCCGCGCCTGCTTGGCCGGATGCATGGGTGTCGAGATGGAGCTCCGCTGCCAGCCCGATCTTCCCGCCGAACGGGTCCGGTCGCTCACCCCGCCGGTAGTGGCGGTTCCAGGTGCGTTCACCGTCGTTCACCGCGATCGATTCAACGGTGCCATCATCCGCGAGGACTAGGCGAACAACACTTCCGTCCGCGCGTGTGATCTCGCTGGGCCGCCCCAGCCTGTCGTACTCGTACCGCGTTGTCCGTCCCAGCGGGTCCGTACGAGACAGGAGCCGGTCGTAGCGGTCCCACGCCGACCGGGTGATGTTGCCCAGCGCGTCCATCTGCCGAACGATCTGCTTCCGATCGTTGAACTCGAATTCTTTGACACCACCCAAGGAATCCTTGTACGTGGTCACGTTTCCGCTGTAGGTGAAGACGGAGTCGAAGTAGCCCTCTTGCCCGACGGTCCGGACACAACGACCATTCTCGTCGTAGACGTAGCGGAACCAGAAACCGTTGCGGTCCTGCCACTCGGTGAGCCTGCCCGCATCGTCGTACAGGTACTTCAGCGCCTTGCCTGAAGAGTTGATGACCTCGGCGAGTCGTCCCTTCTCGTCATACCCGTAGCTCATGGCCACAACGTTCAGGTTATTGGCCGGGTCGAGAACGCGAACAGCCGTGACCCGCTCGTTCGCGCTGTCGATCTCCACGCGGTACCCGTCGGAGTGTTGCAACGCCTTGGGAGGGCCGAACCGCCGCGGCTCGACATCGATCCGGCGGCCTTCGGCACCCTCGACCGCGATGAGCGGCAGCACCCGTTCGAACTTGCCCAACCTGCGGAAATGCAGAACTTCCTGTGTCTTCGCGATGCTGTAACCGCCGTCGTCCCGCACGCGCAGGGGCCAACGCGGGCCCTCGATCGGCAATTCTTCCGCAGCTACCGACGGCAACGGGTAGACCAGGATCATGCCGTCCGGCGAGAAGTAGCAGACGTGCTCGTCGTCAACTTCCAGCCGCTGATCGAGCGTCGACGACCAGCCCGCACCGAACCAACGGCCAGCGCGGTACGACGAGACGTACATCCGCTCCAGTACCAGGCTCAGCGAGCTCAAGATCTCCAAATCGGTCTCGACCATCACCATCTCACCCGTGGCGAGATCGACCGGTTCGGTCGTGTCCGTGCAGCGACCGTCTTGTTTCTGGGCCCAATCACGAGGGTTGTTCGGCTTGTTGGTCGGCCGATCCGCGTTCTGCGACCTGGTTCCTGCCGGTCCGGGTGACCCGGCACCGTCGCCCTTGCCGCCTTCGTCCTTGAGCCCTTCGCCCTTGCTGCCGCTTCCGGCGTTTCCATCGCCCTTCGAACCGGAACCGTCAGCGCTCTGCGCGTTCGTCGACGCCGGGCCGTCGTTCTTGGTGTTGTCGGCCTTGATCTTGTCGAGGGCCGTCTTGGTGTCTCCGAAGGAGTCGCCGAGCTTCTTGAGCAGGGGCGAGAGCTTCTTCATGGCCTGGATGAGCTTGGTGGTGATGTCGGCGATCTTGGCCGCGACCTTGGCGACCTCGGCGACGACCTGGGGCACCACCCAGGCCAGGGCGATGCCCAGCGTGCAGACGACCTGCAGCGCCCAGCTGATCAGGTGGCCGACGAGTTCGGCGATGATGTCGCGCACCAGCGTGCGCACCGCCGCGACGACCTCGCCCGCGGTGCCGATGCCGTCGGCTGCGCCGTCGGCGGCGGACTTGGCCGCGGCGATCAGGTTCGCGGTGTCCTCGCTGCGCTTGCGGTAAGCGTCACCGGCATCGCCCAGCCAGCTGGCCGTGTCAGCCTTGACCAGGTCTTTCATCTCGGTGTTGATGGCTTCGAGCTCGGCCGAGACGTTCTTCCACGTCTCCGAGTGCGCCTTGATCTCATCCGGATCGCCGGTCAGCGAGTCCAGGGCGTCCGAGACCGGACCGACGTGCTCGATCAACCAGCCGACACCCGCGGAGAAGATCGCACCGAACGGGTCCAGCGCCATGCCCAGCGCGTCCAGTCCAGTTCCGACCGCGCCCAGCACGCCCCCGGCCCAATCACCGGACTCGATCGCCTTCTGCGTGTCGGCGACCGACTCCGCGATCTGGATACCGCTGAACGACTGCGTCGAGTCCTCACGCTCAGCCACCAACGGATTCGCCACAGCAACCCCCAGAACAAGAAATCAGACAGGACAACTCAGTCCCGCAACGGATCAAAGTCACGACCGAACTCATCATCGTCCTCGAAGCGGCCGGAGCTGCCGGAGCAGCAGGCGAGGCCGCGGTTTCGTCCTCCTCGACCAAGCCGTCCCACTTCAAGGAACGAGTCCGCCGCTGGATGGACCGAGTCACCGCGACCGCCCTGGTCGGCCTCGAAGTGAAGCTGGCGGCCAAGGTCTGAACCTGGTACCTGCGCCACACTCCCACAAGGCCGATCAGGACCCCTTGACCGGCCAGGCGGAGTCACCTTTGGATTCCACCTTGATCGGCTTCATGCCATTGTGCAGGTAATCCAGCACCTGATTCGGCGAACTCTTTCCGAAGTCCTCGTGATAGTTCTTCCCAAGCCGACCTGGGTGCGATGAGGCCAGGTGAGCCAGAACTCTGTCATTCCCCCAGTTCTGGGGGTACACAGTGCTCCCACCCGTCTTGTTCGGGGTCACGCCACCCCCTGGCTTATTCATGTTGAAATCAATTTGGTGGACCCGGTTCGGGTTTCCACTGGTTCCCGTGATGTTGACACCATTTGGAGCTCCCCCGTTGGTGTAACCGTGCAGGCCTTGAGGTTTTCCGTCTTTGCCGATCTCGCCATTGGTCACATGTTTACCGAAGGCGGTGTCCTTGAGCTTCTTGTGGATGTTTTTGATCGCGTTCTTCGCGTTGTCCTTGGCGCTCTGCTTCTTCGCCTTGTCGATCAGGCTGTTCTGAAAATCCTCAGTTGTCTTCCAGCCCTTGCAACCAGCAAGACCGAGCGGGTCCGAGAACGCGTACGGGTTGGTGACGTACGCGTAGTTGTTGGGACCGGCCTCCAAGCCGATGGGATCTGCGCTCAAGTAACGGGCGGTCGCAGGGTCGTAGTACCGGTGATGGTTGTAGTGCAAACCGGTTTCGGAATCGAAGTACTGGCCCGGGTAGCGCAGTGGGGTAGCGCTGTCACCGAACGTGTTTCCCCACACCGACTTCTGCTGAACTGCGGTGAGACTGCCTTGATCATCAATGAGTTCGGTTGGCATGCCGATCACGTCCGTGACGACGACGTGGAACCGCTCATCCGTCCAATCCCCGGAATCTCGCCGCAGTCGCTCGCGTTGGGTGAGCGGCCGGAAACCACCAGGCTCGTAATCCCAGGCCAGGACTCGAATCGTGCGCTGATCGAACCTGGCCTGCTCGACCAACACCGGGCCGTCCCAGGTGAACTCGATCCGCTCCACGACGTTGTTGCCGTCAAAACGTTCCTTCGCGACGCGCCGGCCGAACGCGTCGTAGCGGTACTGCCACCGCACGCCGTTCGGCCGAAGCACACCAACCAGACGATCTTCGGAATCCCAGTGGTAGCGCCAGGTTCCGGAAGGGCGATGCCGAGCCACGAGCCGCCCTTGAGCATCATGCTCGTAGCGCACATGCCCCGCGCTGTGAACGGCGGAACCACGGTAGGTCCGCTCGCCAACTTGATCGCCGTCGGTGTCGGTCGGCCATTCGGCCAAGGCCAGGTTGCCAGCCGGGTCGTAGGCGTAACGCTCTGTCCAACCGGTTGCCTGCACACCGGTGATCCGGCCCGCAGAGTCCATCGAGTAGTTCCGGCTGCCGGTGAGCTGATCCGCCACCCCGGTGAGCTGCCCATCGGCTCGGTAAGCGTAGGAACGCCGTTGGATGGCCTGACCGGTGGGGCCGACGACGGTTTGCGACTGAAGCTGGCTGGTCGACGTCCACGCCTGGGCGACCGCCAGACCAGATGTCAGACTCAGTCGCAGTTCTCGACCGAGAGAGTCCCGTTCGAACCGCATCGTGCGGCCTGCGGTGCGCAGTGCAGCCGGTTGATCGTTGCTGTCGTACTCCCACGCGCTTTCAGCACCTGACGGGGTCCTCCTCCAGATTCGCCTGCCCAGCGCGTCATAGCCGAAGGCCGTCGTGCGGCCGTTGATGCTCTCCCGAAGGATCCGACCGAGCGCATCGCGTTGGAACGTGACTCGCGTCGCGCCATCCGCCGCTTCCAGCAGATGGCCGCCGTTGTCGTAGGTGAACGTCGTCGTGGTCTGTCCGTCGCTGCGTCGAACGAGATTGCCCAGAACGTCGTAGGAGAAGGTGATGACCTCCCCAGCGCCATTGGTCCGCTCGACCACTCGCCCAACTGCATCGTGGCGGTAGGCGATCGTGCGACCGTTGAAGTCCGTCTCCCGGACCACACGTCCAGCCGGGTCGTAGAAGTATCGCCACACCTGCCCGTTCTCGTTGGTAACGCTGGTCAGGCGCATCTCGGTGTCGTAGCCGTATTCCAGGCGAGTGCCGTCCGGACGGGTCTCAGCAGCCACTAGATCGAAATGAGTCACTTCGGTCACGGTCACGCCGCCGAGTTCGTCGGTCGTCTCACGCAGGTTGCCCTCGCCGTCGAAGCGATTCCGCTCAGTCGTCCCGTCAGCGTGCTGATGCCAGGCGATTTCCCCGCCCACGGTCCATCCGAACCGTTCCACGCCGCCGTCGGCGTCCACCTGCTCGATGATCCGACCGAAACGATCCCGCTCGAACCTGGTGACCGCACCGGTCGGATCGGTAACCGAAACCACCAGGCCTGCTGCGTCAACCTCATATCGCTTCGTGTTGCCAACCGCATCGGTCACGCTGCTCAGGTTGCCGCGCTCGTCAAAGGTATAGCGAGTCGTCGCACCCGCCGCGTCGGTGACACCGACGATATTGCCGCGCTCGTCGTACTCCTGGCGGGTCACCGTGGCGTCAGGGTTGATGAACGAAATCGGCCGACCGAACTCGTCGTATTCGCACCGCAGCTGACTGCCATCCGGCCTGGTGATCGCGACGAGATTGCCGGCGGGGTCGTATTCGTATCGGACGGTGTGCCCCAATGGGTCCGTTCGCTTCAGCAAGCGATCGTCCGCAGTCCATTCAGAGACAACCGCATTGCCCAGTGGGTCGATCTCCGCCACGAGTTGACCGGACTCGTTGAAATGGAAGGACGTGCGATTGCCCAGTGAATCGGTGTACACCGTGACTCGGTTGTCCGATTCATACTCGAAGGACCCGGCCAAGAAGCCGCCGGATCCGTCCGTGCGAACACACCGTCCCAGGTGGTCGTAGGTGTAGCGGAACCACTCCCCATTGCGGTCAGTCCACCCGATGATGCGCCCCGCATCATCGTAGTCGAATCGCTGCGGCCGACCGGACTCGTTGATGACTTCGGTGAGCCGGTTCTCGTCGTAGCGGTACCGCATGAGCTCGACATCGCCGCTGTCGGCTACCGAGTGCAATGCGGTGACCAACCCGTCGGTCGTCTCAACTCGGATCCGGTACCCGCCGCTGTGCTCGATCGCCAGCGGTGTTCCAAATTCATCGTGCAGAAAACGGATTTGGTTACCATGTCGGTCGTTGATCGAGGACAGCGCTAGTGTTGAGGGCGCAAAGATGAGCGTGCGTTCCCCTTCCACGAGCACATATCCGTCGTCATCGGTGCACCCGAGGCGACGTTCTCCCGTTTGGCTGTCGACGACCCACTGACCGCGTGCCGGCTTCGGGAAGTGCTGGAGTGTGCCATCAGCGGATGCGAAGCTCACCCCCTCGGCGTCGATCTCCAACCTCTGGTCCAGAGTGGACACCCAGAATGGACCGAACCAGCGCCCAGTCCGGAACGACGAGAAGTAGGTGCGTTCGAAAACCAGCGGAAGCGTTCCCAGGAACTCCGCATCAGTCTCGCTCATCACCATTTGACCGGTGGCGACATCGATCGGGTCGTTGCACGTTTTGAGCTTGTCGATCGACTTGGGATTCGAATTCTGGTCGCGCAATGAATTTTTCGCGCCGGCAGTGTTGGTGCTCGCAGGGTTGTTCGACCTCGAATTGCCACCGTTCCCCGAACTTGACTCGTTGCTGTCGGGTGACCGGTCGGTCGACTGCTGATTGGTGCCGTTCGAACCGCCCTCGGGCTTGTTCTCAGCGCTCTGCGACTTCGTCGAGGCGGGGCCGTCCGACTTGTCGTCGTTCTTCTTGATCTTGTCGAGGGCCTTCTTGGTGTCTCCGAAGGAGTCGCCGAGCTTCTTCAGCATGGGCGAGAGCTTCTTCATCGCCTGGATGAGCTTCGTGGTGATATCAGCGATCTTGGCCGCGACCTTCGCGACCTCGGCGACCACCTGCGGGACCACCCAGGCCATCGCGATGCCCAGCGTGCACACCACCTGCAACGCCCAACTGATCAGGTGACCGACGAGCTCGGCGATGATGTCGCGCACCAACGACCGCACAGCGCCCACGACCTCACCGGCCGTACCGATGCCGTCGGCCGCACCGTCAGCCGCAGATTTGGCCGCCGCGATCAGATTCGCGGTGTCCTCGCTGCGCTTCCGGTAAGCGTCACCGGCTTCCCCCGTCCAGCCGGCGGTATCCGCCTTCACCAGCTCTTTCATCTCGGTGTTGATGGCTTCGAGCTCGGCCGCGACGTTCTTCCACGTCTCCGAATGCGCCTTGATCTCATCCGGGTCGCCGGTCAACGAATCCAAGGCATCCGACACCGGACCGACATGCTCGATCAACCAACCGACACCGGCCGAGAAGATCGCACCGAACGGATCCAGAGCCATCCCCAGCGCATCCAGCCCGGTGCCCACCGCGCCCATGACACCCGAGGCCCAATCACCGGACTCGATCGCCTTCTGCGTGTCGGCGACCGACTCCGCGATCTGGATGCCGCTGAACGACTGCGTCGAGTCCTCGCGCTGAGCCACCAACGGATTCGCCACTACAACCCCCAGAACAAGAAATCAGGTAGGAGAACTCAGTCGCGAAGCGGATCGAAGTCCGGGCCGAACTCGTCGTCGTCCTCGTCTTCGAAGCGCGGTCGCTTCGACGGCGCCGGAGGTGCCGTCGGTGCTGCCGGGGCGGCTGGCGGGGCCGGGGTTTCGTCCTCCTCGGCGGGGGCGTCCCACTTCGAGGAGGTCTCCGGCTCGGACTCCTCCTCCGGCTGCTCCGGGAACCGCTCGCGCAGGTTGTCCAGCATCATCGAGCGGGTCTGCTGGTCCTCGTCGCCGAGGGTCGCGGCCATCGTCTCGCCGACCTTGCTCGCGATGTCGGCCTGCGCGCGGTGCATCGTCGACAGGATCTGCGCGGCGAGCTCGTTCGGCGCCATCGAGCGGACCTTGTCGGTGAACTCCAGGTTCGTGACGCTGCCGTCGGCGCGCACCGTCACCTTGATGCGACCGTCAGGACTGCTGGCCGACAGCCGCAGCTGCTCGGTCTGCGCCTGAACCTCCTGGTACCGCTGGGCTTTTTCGGCGAAACCCTGCGCCCACTGCTGGATACGACGCTCCGCCTCGTCGGGGTCGGCCCCGGCGACAGCGAATCCTCCCGAGCTCTGGCCCGTCATCGCACAACCTCCGTCGAAATCTCAAAGTCCGTGATGTTCGGCGTGAACCGATCCCAAATCCGAAACAGCTGCGACCTGTCAGGCCGGTGTGCCGGGCTCGGTCGGTCGGAGGGGTTCCTCCCGCGGTTCGCTCCGCATCACCGGCGAGACGGCCTGCTGCTGCGGGGAGACGCCCTGCTGCATCGGCTCCGCCAGCGGCGTGCCCTGCTGCTGCGGCGTACCGCCGCCGCTGTCGACGGCCGGGACTCCGCGCAGCGCCACGGCCGACTGCTTCACCTTGACGGCCTCGTCGAACTTCTTCAGCTCGTCGGAGTTGGCGTCGTCGGTCTCCTGGTAGTCCTTGGCGGAGGAGCGCACGTTGTCGGCCGTGACGGTGATGCCCTCCTTGGCCGCCTTCAGCGCGTTGATCCCCTCCTCCTCCATCGGGTTGACGATGGGCGGGAGGAACGAGCACAGCAGCCCGTAGGCCTCGTCGGACATGCTCACGGTCTCGGCCGCCGAGAGCGCGGTGTCCACCCGGTCGGTCAGCGCTTCCAGGTGGCTGGCGTGCGCGGTCAGATCCTCGGCCTGGACCTTGAACGACGTCATGGTTTCCCCATTTCTCCGGTTCGTCAGGCGACTGAGGCCACGACGTCGGCGAGGCGGTGCTCGATCTTCTTGTTGTCGGCCGGGGTGATGCTGAGCCAGGAGCCCTGGCTGACCATCAGGTAGCGGCCTTGGTGGGTGTCGAACCAGGTCACGAGGGTTGTGGAGCGACGTGTTCCGCGTGAAACACCGAACTGCCCGCCTGCTCGGCGGTTGTTGGCGAGTTCGAGCACGGTCGCCGCGTCCTGCGGTGACAGCCCGGCCTTGACCAGCGCGACGTCTTCTTCCACGTCACCGCCGAAGGGGTCGTCGTCGTCCTCTTCGAGGGCTTTCGACAACGCTTCGGCCGGAACCGAGATCGCCCGCTGCAAGCCCGCTTCGCCCGGCGGCAGCACGCCGACGGCGGACAGGGCCAACGCGGTGGGGCGGATCTCGGTCAGCCGCAGTTCGTCGCCCACCAGCTGCGCGAGAACTCCGCTGCGTCGTGCGACGGCGGCGAGGGCGCGAATGGGCCGGTCGCGGTGCCCGATGACGTCCACCGACGTGTCGTGGTCGACCAACAACCGCAGCAGGTCCGCGAGCCTCGGGTCGAGGTCGCGCTCGTTGGCGAGTCCGCGACCCGCCAGCGAGCGGAAGGTCTCGGCGGTGAGTTCCGCCCGTTCCCTCGTGGTGGCACCGAGGCTCGGAACCTCGAGCGGGTACGGAATCTTCCCGAGCCCGAGTTCGGCCCAGACCAGGTCGAATTCGGCCGCGGAGAGCACGAAGTCCGGGTTCGTCATTCCTCGCTCTTTTTCTTCTTCTTGCCCTCGCCGATGACCGGCGGCGGGAGGTCCTTGCCCGGAACCTCGACGACGGGGCCGCCTTCGACGTACTTGGCCTTGCGCGCCTCGTCCTCGCTGCCCTGACCGCCGCGGTTGCCCATCGCACCGCCGCCCATCATGCCGCCGGCACCGCCGGCCGAGGTTTGTCCCGGAGTGCCCCCGCCGCCCTGGACCGGGCCGGCTCCGCCGTGGTCACCGGCGGGCGACCCACCGATGCCGGACGTGCCACCGGGCGTGATGCTGCTGCCGGCTGCACCTCCGGACGGCATCGGCGGCGGTGTCGCGCCCAGACCACCCGCGCCGCCGGAGGACCCGCCGGCGGCCTTCGTCTGGCTGATCGGCGGGATATCGCCGTCCGGGCCGTTGGTGTTGGGGATCGGGGGGATCTGCCCGCCCCACTTCCGGTTGCCGTCGCGGTCGTTCGGCTTGCCGGGACGTCGCCCGCCCGGACCGAAGGCCTGCCCGTCCGGTCCCTGGTGCGGCCGCAGCTTCTGGGTCTTCTCGGTCTGGCCGTCGCCGCCCTGGAACGGGGTCGCGTTCTGCGCGGTGGTGTTCTTGGGCTTGTGGTCCTCCAGCGACGGCGGTTTCGCAGGATTGACCGGATTCGCCCGGATCGTCGGTGAATCCATCGAGTTCGGGCCGCCGATCTTCGGGATCTGCATCTTCTTCGTCGGCGCGTTGGCCCCGGCGGGGCCGGTCTGCGCCGCCAACGGCATTCCGTCCGGCCCGACCCCAGCGGGTCCGGTCTGCGCGGCCAGCGGCGGAGCCGCCGGTTGCTGAGCGACCGGTGCCGATGCGGGCCTGGTCATCTTCTGAGTCGCCTCGGCGCCCCCACCCGCGGACTGCTGCTGGGTCGGCGCTTCGCCCGGCCCGTTGGCCTCCGTCGCGGCGAGCGACTGGACCGTCTTGCGGGGTTTCAGCTCCTCGATGGGGTCCGGCGGGGGTGTGAAGCGCGGCGTGTCACCGTCGATGACGCGGGAGGACTCCTCCATGCGCGTCATCACCCGCACGGCCTGCTCGTGCGCGCTGGAGGAACGCTCCTGGTTGGCGCGCAGGTCTCCCATCGCCTTGGTGAAGGACTCCAGGTCACCGGTGGCGAAGGTCAGCGCTGCGATGGTGTGGATCTCCTTGCCGCCCTTGACCGGCTCGGGCATCTCGGCCTTCGCGGTCTCCATGACGCGGCCCTGCTCCGAGACGCGATCCGCCAGCGCACCGGCGGATTCGCCGGCGTCGCGGCTCCAGTTCGCCAGCTTCTCGATCGCCGATCGGGCGGCGTCCGCGGCTTCCCCCTGCCAGCCCGATTCGGTGGCGCGGAGTTGCTCGGACATCCGGTCGGCGGACTCGGCCATCGCGCGGCTCAGCTTGGTCCACTCGTCGGCGAGCTGACCGACGCGACCGGGATCGTTCTCGATGTGCACGGCGTCGTAGAGCTCGCGGTGGCTGCGCGATGCCCAGTTCTGCGTCTCCACCAACGCGAGGTCGGGTGAGTCCTGCGGCATGTTCTCTTCTCCTCGGCCTGGATGCCAGGCGGATCAGATGAGCTTCTGGAAGGAGTCCGCGACGCGCTGGTCGGTCTCCCGGTAGGTGCGCATGGCGCTCTCGATCGCGTCGCGCGCGTCCACGAGGACGTCCCGGTAGCGCGTCAGGACCGCGACCAGCGAGCGCTCGCCACCCTCGGCTCTACCGGCGAACTTCTCCGCCATCGCCGTGCCCACCGGGTTCTGCCCCAGCGGCGCCTGGCGGGCGAGGTCGCGCGCTTGCGACAACCAGGAGTCGACGGAGTTCAAGCGCTCGTCCAGGGCGGAGCGGATCGACTCACCCGCCTCCGGATCCAGCTTCAGGTCCAACGACTCGACCGCATCGCGCATGGCCGCCACCGAAGCCGTCGATTCGGCGAGCGACTGAGACGCCTGCTCGTCAGGCTTGTTCATCTCTCCCCCGAAAAACAAGGACAACGGCCCCTATCGGATGGCCGATCACCAACATCCCCCACAGCACAACACTTACCAGATGACGTGAGCAGCGGGTCGTGCTGGACGCATCGTGATCACTTGTTTACCTCAGCGCCGAAAAGTGTGATGAGAAAGACGACCCGCGGAAGCAACCATGCCGCTACGGCACGATTCCTCCGGCGCTCCGGCAGAATTCAATTCCACAATGGATGAGGGTTCAGTTCGGGGCCTTCGGGATGAACCGCAGGCGCTGGCTCATGTCGGCCACGTCGGCCTGGAGCTTGCCGAGATCGCGCTGCACCAACCCGACCTGGCCTTCCATGTCGCCGACGTTCCCGCTGGTCCCGGCCACGTTTCGGTTCATCTCGTCCATGCGCCCGGAGATGCTGCGGAGTTCGGCGCTCATCTGCTGGATGCTCACCGACACCGAGGGAAGCCCGGCGGTGTCGCCCTGCAACATCGCGATGGTTCGCCCCAGGCTTTCGATCTGGCCGTTGAGGGCGCTGACGCTGCGCGCCATGTCCGGAAACGGTCCCATCAAGCCGCGCATCGCGACGATGTTCTCGTCGAGCTTCGCCGTCTCGGATTCGAGCGATTCGAGACTCCCCAACGCGGCCAACTGCTGATTGGTGCGCGTGAGATTCGAGGTGACCGAATCCAACTGCTCGTGCATCCGGGAGAAGTTGTACTGCAGCAGCCCCATCGTGACCAGGTAGACGACCGCGCCACCGGCCAGCAGGCCCTTGGAGATTCGCAGTCCGCCGGACTCGCTCTTCCGGTCCGAACCCGCCAGGTCACTCATGGTCACGCTCTCCCTCGCAGGCGCACTCCAGATCGCCTGCCAGGCTAGCCACGATCCGGATCGGCGTGACCTCGACGAAGTCACATCTGGCGAACGACTCGGCCCCCGCCGCGCAGGGCAGGGGCCGAGCGAACTCAACCGTCCAGTTCGCCGGCCTTCACCGCGACGAGGAATTCCGCGAACCGCTCCTTGGAGAACGCTAAAGCGGCCTGCTCAGGAGCTTTCGAGTCACGAACACCGCTGACGTGCGGCAGGTTCTGCGCCAGCTCGACGCACTGCCCCTGCTCGCGGCTGCGCTTCGCCTTCTGCCACACGGCACCCTTGAGAACGTCCATTGCCTGCTTCTCCCATACTGCTGCTTCACAGGGACGAAGCAAGGCTATCCATGAACTCCACGGACTCCTCCGGAGCAAGGGCAACGTCTCGCAGGCGCGAGAACACCTTCACGTAGTGCTCGATGTCGGTCGGACGCTCCAGCCAGACCGCTCCGCGCTGGTTCTCCACGTACACGGCGTCCATGTCGTCGAAGCCCTCCGGAAAGCGCAGCATCGAGAACGAGCTGCCTCCACCGGGATAGGCACCGACGCTGAACGGCACGATCTGAACGGTCACGTTGGGGCGCTGAGCAGCTTCAACCAGGTAGCGCAGCTGACCGCGCATCACGGCGGCACCGCCGACCATCCGGCGCATCGCAGCCTCGTCGTGAACGACGTGCAGGCGAGTGGGATTCTTCGCGCAGTTGACCCGTTCCTGCCGAGCCTGCCTCAGTTCGACCGCTCGTTTCGTGTCCCCCGGCTCGCGGTCGGGAAGCAGTTCGAAGAACGCCTCGGCGTACTCCGGGGTCTGCAGCAACCCGTCGACTTCGGTTGCGGAGTAGTTCCACAGCTCGTCGGCGTCGGATTCCAGGCCGACGAACTTCTCGAACCACTCCGGCATGGTGTCGGAGTACATCGCCCACCAGCCGCGTTCGTTGGACTCCTCGGCCTGGCGGACGAGGTTGTCCGACAGCGGAGCCTCCACGCCGTAGAACTGGCAGAGCAGGCGCACGTTGCGCGGCAGGATGACCTGCTTGCCGCCTTCGATCCTGTTGATCGTGGTGACGGTCAGGCCCGCGTACTTGGAGGTGTCGGCGACCTTCTTGCCCGCCTGTTCGCGCAGTTGACGGAGCTCGCGCCCGAGCTCGCGGCGTCGGAGGTTGGGTCCCGGCCCGTCCTCGTTCTCTTCGACCATCTCTCGCACTCCCTGGCTGCGCATCTGACTGTCGATCATCCTGCAACAGGAGTGCTCACATTGCGTTCACCCAGTTCGGTAATTGGCGCATGTGCACACATGCAATACCTTCGCTCATGTGGAGCTGATCTTGTGGCCCACGTCGCAACCAGCAGAGATCACCGCAGATGGAGGCGCCGCACATGGGCGAACCGCGATACCGGCCGCACCCGTTCAGCTGGGTCCCCGGGGACGGCCGACGACACGCGATAGGTGAAGCGCGGCCTCCCGGCGGCTGGCCGGACGACGCCGAGATCACCGCCCTCTGCGGCGACGACATCCACGCTGACGACTCGACCTTCGCCTGGTTCTGGCCGACCTGCGCCGACTGCAACGTCGCGGCCCACCGCCTCGCCGACGTTCCCATGCCCACGAACCCGAAATCCTCCTGACCTCGCGAAGACCAGGCTCGGCGTCGACGCGCCCCCGACACGACGCCGGGCCCGCCGGGCCGGGCGGTGCCGCCACCTCCCCGCGCACCGCCCGGCCCCCCATTCCCCCGCCGTTGTCGGGGTCCGGGGTCACACTGGGTTCGATCGGACAACAGGAGCTGGATCGAGGGGGAACAGCGATGCCGACGGAGACCACCGAGATCGCGGACGGTGTGCACCGGATTTCGACCTACGTGGAGCCGCCCGGCCTCGTGTTCAACCAGTTCCTGCTGAACGCGGACGAACCGCTGCTGTTCCACACCGGGATGCGCGGCTTGTTCCCGGAGGTGTCGGCCGCGGTGCAGCGAATCGTGCCGTTGTCCCGGTTGCGATGGGTGGCCTTCGGACATCTGGAGGCCGACGAGTGCGGGTCGATGAACGAGTGGCTGCACGCCGCCCCGTCCTCGCAGATCGCGCACGGGACCCTCGGCTGCCGACTGTCGATCAACGACATGGCCGACCGACCGCCGCGGCAGCTCTCGCACGACGAGGTGGTGGACCTCGGCGGCAAGCGCGTCCGGCGCATCGAAACACCGCACGTACCGCACGGATGGGACGCCGGTCTGCTGTTCGAGGAGGTGACCGGGACCCTGTTCTGCGGCGATCTGTTCACCGCGCTCGGCCGCACCACCGCGCTCACCGAAGCCGACATCGTCGGACCGGCGCTGAGCGCTGAGGACAACTTCGGCGCCACCTGCCTGACTCCCTCGACGGCACCGACCATCCGCTCCCTCGCGAACCTGCAGCCCACCACGCTCGGCCTGATGCACGGTCCCGCCCACACGGGCGACTGCGAACGAGCGCTCAACGACCTCGCCGACTCCTTCGACGAACGCCTGAGAACCGCAGGGGTGCGCATGGCCGAACCACGCCTCCCCGGCGAGTGATGCCGGCTTCAGCTGGTTGAGGCCGCGCGAAACCGACCACCCGCGGGAGCTCGGCGTCACCGCCAGGTGGCCAAGCCCCGTCGTGCCGGTCGTGGGGACTCGGGGAAACTGGGGTGATGACTCAGGAGTCGCCCGCGTTGCAGGATGCTCGGCAGATCGCCGAGGACGTGCTCTTCCCCGCCGCGCTGGAGGTCGACGCCGCCGAGCGGGTCCCCGGCAGCCACCTGGACCTGCTCGCCGAGCGCGGCTTCTACGGACTCGCGGCATCGCAGGACCTGGCCACCCTCGACGTCGGCGATTTCCCGTCGGTGCTGCGGCTCATCGAGGTCCTCGCGAGCGGCTGCCTGACCACGACGTTCGTCTGGATCCAGCACCACGGCGTGCTCAGCGCCGCCGAGAACACCAAGAACCGCAACCTGCGCGAGAACTACCTGTCCGACCTGCTCGCGGGCAAGCGCCGGGGTGGGATCGCGCTGGCCTCGGCGCTGCGGACGGGTCCGGCGCCGCTGCGCGCCTCGCCGGTCGTCGGCGGATACCTGCTGGAGGGCACCGCGCCCTGGTTCACCGGCTGGGGCATGGTCGACTCGCTGCTGGTCGCCGGCCGCAACTCCGAGGACACGCTGATCTTCGCGATGCTCGACGTCGCGGAGACCGACACGCTGCACGCCGAACCGCTCGACCTGATGGCAGTGCGGGCCAGCGGCACCGTGACGCTGCGGTTCAACAGGCACTTCGTGCCGCGCGACCGGATCGCCTCGACCGTGCCGCAAGCCGAGTTCCTCAAGGGCGATTCCAGTTCCGTGCGGTTCAACGGCGCCCTCGCGCTCGGCGTGGCCGGGCGGGCGATCTCGCTGCTCGGCGACGACGCGGGCGGGCTTCCCGATGACCTCGACGCGACGCGGTCGAAGCTGGTCACGGCCTCCGACGAGGAGCTCTCCGAGGTGCGGGCGCAGGCGTCGGAGCTCGCGATGCGGGCGGCCTCGGCCGCTGCGGTCCACCACGGCAGCCGATCGGTGCTGCCGGGCAGTCACGCGCAGCGGCTGGTCCGGGAGGCCACGTTCCTGCTGCTGTTCGGCTCGCGGCCGTCGATCAGGTCAGCTCTGCTGAACCGGCTCACCGCTCCGCGAGAACCCGCTTGAGGATCTTGCCGGAGGCGTTGCGCGGGAGTTCACCGACGAACTCCACCGAGCGCGGCAGCTTGAAGTTCGCCAGCCGCTGCTTGCAGAACGCCAGCACCGACTCCTCGGTCAGCGAATCGTCACCGACCACGTACGCCTTGCCGACCTCGCCGAGGCGTTCGTGCGGCACCCCGATCACCGCCACGTCCCGCACCCCGTCCAGGTAGGCCAGGGCCTGCTCCACCTCGGCCGGGTAGACGTTGAAACCGCCGCAGACGTACATGTCCTTGAGGCGATCGGTGATCCGCAGGTAGCCGCTTTCGTCCAGGACACCGATGTCACCGGTGTGCAGCCTGCCGTCGTGGTCGATGGCGTGCGCCGTGGAGTTCGGGTCGTCGAGGTAGCCGCGCATCACGTTCGGGCCGCGCAGCACCACCTCGCCCGCCTGACCCGGGGCCATGTCGTCGCCGTCGGCGTCGACCACCGCCACCTCGAAATCGGCGGCGGCGCGACCGCAGGTGTGGGCGACGGTTTCGGCGTCGTCCCCGGGACGGCACATGGTGGCCACGACCGCCTCGGTCAGCCCGTAGGCGGTGAGCACCGTGTCGAAGCCCAGGTCGGAGCGCATGCGCTCGACCAGCGCGACCGGGACGGTCGCGGCACCGGTGACCGCCAGGCGCAGTCCCGGCAGCTCCCGGCCGCCGCGTTCCGGCGCGTGCAGCAAGGTCTGGAAGATCGTGGGTGCGGCGGCCAGGATCGAGATCCGCTCGGTGTCGATGACGTCGAGCATCGAGGCCGCGTCGAAGATCGCCTGCGGGACCATCGTCGTGCCCGTCAACAGGCACACCAGGATTCCGGCCTTGTAGCCGAAGCTGTGGGAGAACGGGTTGACCAGCAGGTACCGGTCGCCCTTGCGGACGTTGCCGCACTCGGCCCACGCCCTGGCCACGCCGAGGGTCTGGCGGTGCAGCGACATCACACCCTTGGCGCGACCGGTGGTTCCGGAGGTGAACAGCACGTCGGCGAGATCGTCCGCGGTGACCGCGTCGGCGCGGCGGTCGACCTCGGACATCGGCACCTTCGCGGCCAGTTCGCCGATCTCGTCCCACTCGTGCACACCGGGTCCCGCCGGGCACGCGGTGCCGACGGGGACGCGCAGGACCGCGCGCAGCTCCGGCAATCCGGCGACCACCTCGCCGGGACCCTCTCCGGCGGCCTCGTGGAGGTCCGCGAGCCGGTCCACGCCCAGGAACTCGTCGGCCACCACCAGCGCGCGAGCCTTGCTGCGGTGCAGCAGGTCCGCCGATTCCACACCCGTGAAGCGGGTGTTGACCGGGACGAGCGTCGCTCCCGCGCAGGAGGCGCCGAGGGCGGCCAGCACCCAGTGGTGGGTGTTCGGCGAGTTCAGGGCCACCCGGTCACCGGGTCGGACGCCGACGGCGGCGAACATCCGCGCCAGCTCCCGGACGCGCTCGGCGAGCTGACCGAAGGTCAGCCGGACCGGGCCGTCCACCAGCGCTTCGACCTCGCCGAAGCGTTCCGCCGCGTTCCGGACCGCAGCCGGAATCGACTCCACGCCCTGCGCACGAGCCATCTCGTCCTCCCGGGTCAGACACCGACGTCGCGAACCCGGGAGGGAGCCTACCCAAGCAAGCACCCGCTTGGTAGCCCCTCGGCGCCCGGCGGTTGCGGTCCGAACCAACCGTGGTCGACATCCCTTTTGCCCGGTCGGTTCGGACCAAAACCGCTCACGGGCAACGGACGCCGACAACGCGACCACTCCGCCGACGCCAACGCTCGGCCCAGCAGGCGTCCGCCGTTCGGAGCAGGTCGGGCACGGGGTGGTCACGAAGGAGCCACGGGACAAGCGGAGGGTTTGCCTTCCGCATACGCCGTGGCACGATTGCCGCCAATGACCCGGACAGGGCGGTTGCGGGCATACCTCACCAACTGGGTTCAACGCGGAACCCGTTGCTCGCAGGGGTTTTTCACGCCCTGGTGCATCGAGGAGTGACGATGAGCAGCGCCGCCATCGGTTCCGAGCAGATCCCGCCCACGCAGCCGCGAGAACTCCGGCGCGTGGTCACCTCCTCCGTCGTCGGCACCGCCCTGGAGTGGTACGACTTCTTCATCTACGGCTTCGCCGTCACGCTGGTGTTCAACAAGCTGTTCTTCCCCACCAGCGACCCCGCGGTCGGCACCATCGCCGGCTTCGCGACCTTCGGCGTCGGCTTCGCCATCCGGCCGCTCGGCGGCTTCCTGTTCGGACACCTCGGCGACCGCGTCGGCCGCCGGGCGACGCTGGTGCTCACCACGCTGGTCATGGGCGTGTCGACCGGGCTCATCGGCCTGCTGCCGACCTACGAGACGATCGGCGTGTGGGCCCCGGTCCTGCTCACGCTGCTGCGAGTCCTCCAGGGCCTGGGCGCGGGCGCGGAGTTCGGCGGCGCCTCGACGCTGCTGTGCGAGCACGCCCCGCCGCATCGGCGCGGCTACCTCAGCTCCTACGCCCAGACCGGCGTGCAGATCGGACTCCTGCTGGGAACCGTGTCGTTCCTGCTGGTGGAGAGCCTCGGCGACGAGGCCGTGCAGGCGTGGGCGTGGCGGGTGCCGTTCCTGCTCAGCTTCGTGATGATCGCGCTCTCGCTGTACGTGCGGCTGCGGGTCGCCGAATCCCCGGTCTTCGAGCGCATGTCCGCCGATCGCCGCACCATCAAGCTGCCGGTGTTCGAAGCGATGCGCCGCTACCCGCGCAACTTCCTGATCGGCATCGGCGCGCACATCTGCGACACCGCCGTGGTCTACATCTACGCCACCTTCAGCGTCGCCTACATCCAGGAGACGCTGGACCTGCCGCGCTGGGTCGGCCTCACCGGCGTGATCTCCTCGACGTTCGTGGTGATCGTGCTGCAACCGCTCTACGGCGCGCTGTCGGACCGGGTGGGCCGCAAACCGCTGAACCTGTTCAGCGTGATCTTCACCGGGTTGTTCGCGTTCCCGTTCTTCGCCCTGCTCGACACCCAGCAGCCCGCGTTGATCTGGCTCGCGCTGGTGGTCGCCGCCGGACTGGGCCTGGCTCCGATGATCGCGGTGCAACCGGCGTTCTACTCCGAGCTGTTCGGCGCCCGCGTGCGCTACACCGGGTTCGCCTCGTCCCGCGAGATCGGCGCGGCGCTCGGCGGCTTCTCGCCGCTGGTCGCCTCCGCGCTGGTCATCCAGGGCGGAGGCACGGGCTGGCTGGTAGCCGTGTGGATGATCGTCACCGCGCTCATCTCGCTGGTGGCGTTCGCGTACTCCCGTGAGACCAAGAACCTGGACATCACGGCGCCGGAGACCGTCCAGCGGTGAGCGGTCAGCTCGCCACCGCGGTCTCGTCGTTCTCGAGCGCTTCGGCCAGTTCCTCCGCGAAGGACGGCGCGGGCGAGAACTGCCACGTGGTGCCGGCCGGATCGCACAGCTCGCTGGCCAGCTCCTCGTAGATCGGCACGCTCTCCGCCGCCTCGGTCGACTGCTGCTCCCCCATTGCCGCATCCCCTCATGATCGTCAGCGGGCGAGTGTCCTCGTCCCTACGATGACGTGCCGGTCTCGGCACCAACCGGCTCGTCAAAGGTGCTGCTCCGTTGTGGAGATCCACGCGGGTACCCAAACACAGCGCCGGGTCCCACTGACAAGTTCGGCGGCCACATTTAACCCGACCGGGTGACGGCGGCCAACGCTGGCGTCGCTCATCGATAACGCAACCGCCACGAGGCCTCAAGTTCTCGGCGACGACGGGTGACCGAACAGCGGCTCCGCGCTTCGGCGGAGACGGACGGTCAGCGCTGCGACCAGGTACCGCCGCCCTGGACGTAATCCCACTCGCGGGCCCAGGCGTTCATCGCGATCCGGCGGGCGCCGGCCTGCACCGCACCGATCAGGGCGAAGCTCCCGATCTCCAGCACCACCAGCAGCAGGAGGGCGGCGAACACCGCCGAAGCCGTGATCGAGCCCTCGTCGGGCGGCGGCGGGACGCGGTAGCCCTCCTCGTCGACCCACACCTCGACGTTGTCGCCGACCTTCGCCGACGACGGCACCTGCACGCGGGAACGCTGGTCGTGCAGACCCGCCTGCCAGGCCACCTCCGCCGTGGAGCTGACCGCGTCCTGGCTGTAGACCTCGGAGACCGGGATGCTCAGCGAGGGCGGGGCGACGACCACCGCGCTCACCGGACGACTGGTGCGAGCCGCCTGCTCGGCGCGTTCGGAGAGGTCCCGATGCGTGGAATCGGCGACCATGCCCGACACCGGAACCGCGATCATCGCGACCATCAGCAGCATTAACGTGAGCCCGGCGGCGAGCCGGTCGATCGGCCGGCGCAACGGGTTCCGCCCGATGCCCAGCGCGTTGACCAGCCATGCCGCGTGCGCTTTGAGCGCCGCCCCCATGAGCGAACCTCCCGTGGAATCCCTTCGGCGCGGGCACCGGTGGTGATGCGGCGGTGGCCCTGCGCTATGACTACCCACGAGCAGTATCCCGCTCCGAACGTCGATCGTTATCGCACCGTGACCGGTCATACACTATCGATGCGATGAATGTCCGTTATTGACCCTCGGTGTCACGCTTTCGGCCGTACGGCAATCCTTTCCAGTGAGACTGCTGAACAGCTCCAGACACTCAACGACGTCGCTGCCACCACTTGCGAGGGGCGCGCTCGGGTTCGGCCGGGGTCCTGACGATCTCCTGCAACCACTCGTGCCAACCGGCGGCGTGATCCGCGGCCGAGACGCGCAGCAGCTTGCTGATCCGCCGGTGATCGGCACGCCTGCCACCGCGCGCCCAGCGCTCCAGCTCGCGGTCGTAGGCCGCGCGCACGTCGGCGCTCGCGGTGTCCGACCAGGCCAGCACGAACGCCAGCGCGACGGCGCGGTCCCGCCGGGACTCCTCGGCCCGCTCGTCGTTCCACACCGCGGGCAGCTCGCGCATCAACAGCCGCTGCAGGACCTGACCGGCCGACACGATCGCGCGCACCGCCGCGCGGGGTTCGGCGGCCAGCAGCGCCGTCACCACCTCGGGCAACCGCGCGCGCAGCACCCGCTCGGAGACGTCCTCCAACGAACCGGCCTCAGCGCCCCGGGAGAACCCGGCCACCCAGGAGCGCACCCGGCCGTCCTCGGACCACAGTTCGCGCTGGTCAGCGCACAGGTGGTGGCTCAGCACGCGCAGCAGGTCGAGGTGGCGGCCGGTCACCTTGGCCTTGCTCAGCACCGAGAACGCGCGCTGCGCGATCGACTCGGTGACGGCCGTGGCCGGCAGCGCGCCGATCAGCCGGTGCAGTTCGTCCACAGTGGGCGGTGCGGCGCTGAACAGCGCGGCCAGCACCGCCTCCGGGGTGTCGGGGAGATCGGGGTCGCGCAGCCGGTCGGCGAACAGGTCGACGATCTCGCGGCGGGCCTCGCCCTTGGCGCGCACCGCCGCCGAGATGACCGCGGCGTCCAGCGGCTCGAACGGGTCGGTGGCGATGTGCCGCAGCAGCGGCCACCAGTGCTCGTTCACGGCGGTGAGAACGACGTCGGAGTGCTTAAGCCGCTCGCCGAGGGTCTGCCGCAGCAACGCGACGAGCTCGTCGCCGCAGGGCCACGGCGCCGGGTCCAGCGAGGCTTCGGGGTGCGAGGCCCACCAGTCCACGAACCGCTCGGCGGCGAAGCGGTCCGGTGGCAGGTCGACGCCGAACCGGGTGGCCGTGCGTAACAGCAGGTCGACGCGGTCCGGGGCGACTTCGACGGCAGCCTCCGCCAGCAGCGACCGGGCTTCCTCGGCCTCGTCCGCGCCCCACGGGTGCGAGGTCAGCGGCACCGGTTCGGACACCTGCGCTCCGCTGACCAGGTCGGCGATCTCGCAGCGCAGCAGGGCTATCCGTGCGCGACCGGCGTGCTCGGCGGCCAGATCGGTGAGCACCTCGCGCGGCGGCTCGGCGGCCAGCACCGCCGACAGCACCGGCCCGCGCACGTCGGCGGGCGCCGAGTGCAACCAGGCCGCGACCAGCGCGCAGTCCTCGGTCGCCAGCGCCTCCCCGAGCACGATGACGCCCGCGGCCAGCCGGTCGGCAGGGCCGGCGTGCGGCTCTCCCCGGGTGCGTGCGAACTCGTCGGCCAGCTCGACGACGTTGACCGCCTCGACCGAATCCGGCGTCAGGACGCGCGGCACCCAGCGCCTGGCCGGGGCCTGAGGCGGTTCACCGGTACTCGGTGGTTCCGGCGAGTGCTCCGCCGGACTACCTCCGCTCATCGCACGCTCCTGCGTTTCGTCGTCGATCAACACCGGAACACCCGGAAAGATTATCCGCGTCAGCCGACATCTCGTGAGTGAATGGGTACCTGAGGCCGAAGAGAAGAGTCCTTCCAGCCGAACGGAGAAGCATGATCATCGACGCCCTGGACCAGACCTGGCAAGTGTGGGCGCGACTGGGCGAGGAGCTGACCGACGACGAGTGGACCCGCCCCACGCGGCTGCCGAGCTGGACGGTCAAGGACGTCTACACCCATTGCAGCCCGTTCCCGTCGGCGACCCTGGCGGGCGTCGAGGCACCGTCCCCCGACGCCCCGGTCAGCCACGACGACGCCGCCGACCTGCTGTCGTTCATGCAGCGCCCGGGAGGAGTGGCCGAGCAGACCGCGGAGCTGCTCAAGGAATCGGCGACCACCCGCTCGCGAACGATGTCCAGCGACGAGCTGGTCGCCCAGTTCGCGACCGTCGCCCCGCAGGCCATCGACCGGCTCCGGGAGACCGACCTGGAGAGGACCGTGCACTACGGCGGCTTCGCGGTGGTGCCCGCGCGCGAGGCGCTGCGGATCTTCGTGATGGAGGGCGTCGTGCACTACCTCGACATCGCCGCCGCCCTGGACCGCGAGCTGCCCGGCCCGATGGCCGGTGAGGCGCTGAAGGTGACGATCCGGCTGCTGGCCGAGACCGCCGATCCGGTCGCCCTCATCGACGCGGCGACCGGACGCAGCGACGCCCCGGTGTTCCCCGTGATGCGCTGAGTCAGCCGATCACGGGCGTCAGCGCCGCGTCCACCGCGATCGCCACGAACACCAGCGTCAGGTACGAGTTCGACAGGTGGAACAGCTTCATCGGGTTCAGCGCCAGGCCCTTGCGGGCGTTGTTGTGCAGGCGCTGCGCGACGACCAGGAAGATCACGCCCGAGATCCCGGCCAGGGCGATGTAGACCCAGCTGGTGATCGGGAACAGCAGCAGCGTGCACCCGACGGTGGCCCAGCTGTAGGCGAGGATGCGCGCCGAGACCTGCTTGGTGGTGGCCACCACCGGCAGCATCGGCACGCCCGCGCGGGCGTAGTCGTCCTTGTACTTCATCGCCAGCGACCAGAAGTGCGGCGGCGTCCACAGGAACACCACGCCGAACATCACGATCGCGGGCCACTCGACCTTGCCGGTCACCGCGGCCCAGCCGACCACGACGGGCATGCATCCCGCCGCACCGCCCCACACGATGTTCTGCGAGGTGCGGCGCTTGAGCACCAGCGTGTAGACGAAGACGTAGAACAGGATCGCGGCCGTCGACAGCGAGGCCGCCAGCAGGTTCGCCCCGAGCCACAGCACCAGGAACGACACGACGCCCAGCACGATGCCGAAGATCAGCGCGCTGCGGCGCGGCACCTCGTAGCGCACCAGCGGTCGCTTCTTGGTGCGGTCCATGACGGCGTCGATGTCGGAGTCCGCGACGCAGTTGAGCGCGTTGGCGCTCCCGGCGGACATGGCGCCGCCGATCAGCGTGACGACGACCAGCCACGGCGACGGGATGCCGCGCTGGGCGAGGAACATCGCGGGGATGGTCGTGACCAGCAGCAGCTCGATGACGCGCGGCTTGGTCAGCGCGAAGTACGCGCCGAGCACCGTGCGGCGGCGCACCGGCTTCTCCGGTGCGGGCTGCTCGGGCCGGTTCACTGACTCGGGGATGGCTGTCATGAGGCGGTTGTTTCCTCCGCGGTCTGCGGCTGCACGATCGGCTTGCCCGCCAACCGCAGCTCGTGCCAGCGCACGACCTTGCGCTCGGCGAAGAACGCGCCGAACGGGATGGTCCCGGCCAGCAGCACCAGCAGCATCCGGCCCATCGGGACCCGCAGCTGCGTCGTGGCCACGACCGCGACCAGCAGGTAGACCATGTAGAGCCAGCCGTGCGCGATGCCGATCGTGGTGACCCACGTCGTTCCGGTCTGCTGCGTCGCGGAACCTTCGGGCCACAAGCCGAGGAAGTGCCCGTACTTGAGCACCATGGCGGCGCACAAGAGGATCAGCAGCACGGCAGTGACGTACGCCATGATCCGGTAGAAGATCAGCACACCAGGCTTCACGCCAATCCCTCAATCCCGCGTCGTGCCCACACACCGGGCACCTAGCAACACCGGTGTCAATAGACCGTACGACACGCGCAACACGCGCCCGCTCGCGACCTCGGCCTAGAGTGGCCAGGCACACTCCATCCCGACCGGAACCACCTTCGACCTGGGAAGACCCGGGTCAGATCATCCGGTAGGACTTCGCGATCAGCTCGAACGAGCGCAGCTTGGTCTCCGCGTCCGGGAGGTTCGCGGTGAGCATGAGCTCGTCCGCGCCGGTGCGCTCGCGCAACTCCTCCAGCCCCGCCCGGACCGCGTCCGGGGTGCCGTGGACGGCGTCGGCCAGCCAGTGGTCGACGAACGCCCGGTCGAGCTCGGTGTAGGGGTAGTCGCGCGCCTGCTGCCGGGTGGGCTGCTTGCCGGGCACGCCCTGGCGCAGCTTGAGCATGCTCAGCGCGATCGGCCGGACGATGTCCAGCGCCTCCTCCTCGGTGTCGGCGGCGACGGCCTGCACGCCGATCATCGAGTACGGCTCGGCGAGGACCTCGGAGGGCTGGAAGGACTCGCGGTAGAGCTCCAGCGCGGGCAGCGTGTTCTGCGCGCTGAAGTGGTGGGCGAAGGCGAACGGCAGCCCCAGCGCCCCGGCCAGCTGCGCGCTGAAGCCGCTGGAGCCCAGCAGCCACACCGGCGGCAGCGGGCCGTGCGGCACCGACTGCACCTCGGCGTAGGGGTGGTCCAGCGGGAAGTCGTCGTCGAGGAAGGCGATCAGCTCCCCGAGCTGCTGCGGGAAGTCCTCCGCCGACAGCGGCCCCTCGGTGCGCCGCAGCGCCCGCGCCGTGGCCTGGTCGGTGCCGGGCGCCCGGCCGACCCCGAGGTCGATCCGGCCGGGGTGCAGCGCCTGCAGGGTCCCGAACTGCTCGGCGACCACCAGCGGCGCGTGGTTGGGCAGCATCACACCGCCGGAGCCGAGCCGCAGGGTCCGCGTGTGCGCGGCCAGGTGCGCGATCACCACCGCGGGCGAGGAGCTGGCGATCCCGGGCATGCCGTGGTGCTCCGCCACCCACATCCGGTGGTAGCCGAGCTCCTCGACCCGCTTGGCCAGCTCCGTGGTCCCCGCCAGTGCGTCCGACGGTGAGTCCTCCACCCCCACGGTCGCCAGGTCCAACACCGACAACGGCACCGAGGCCTCACCCTTGGCCGAACCCCGAATCTGATCTTCACTCGCACTCATCACGCCGTACAACCGCCGCACCCGCGACCTTGTTCCCACGCCGTGACCAGGGCCATTCGAATTTCGCGCGAAATTCGAGTCCGAAAGTTCGAGGTCGAATTTCGCGCGAAATTCGAACGACGCAGGCTGGGACGGGGTTCAGCTGCGGGTGAGGGCGTAGTCGTGGGTGGGGGTTTTGCGGCGGGCGACGATGGAGTCGCGGATCTCGCCGGCCCTGACGGCGCCGTTGGACAGCAGCGAGGACGTGATGCCGTGGGTATGCTCGGTGCCGCCCTGGAGGTAGACCGCGCCCGGCAGCTCGCCGGTGGTGCGGACGCGGTAGTCGCGCTCGACCTGCAACGAGCCCTGCTCGTCCCACTCGCAGTGCCGAGCCAGCTCGCCGAGCAGCGTGTAGGGGTCGCGCGGCCGGCAGCCGGTGGCGTAGACGAGCAGGTCCGCGTCGAGGACGCTGCGCTCCCCAGTGGGCTGGAACTCGACGGTCACCTTCGCCCCATCCGGGCAGGTGTCGACGTCGACGAGCCTGCTGGCGTTGAGGATCCGCAGCCGCTCGGCTCCGCGCACCTTCTCCTGGTAGGAGCGGGCGTAGAGCTCCTCGATCAGCTCCAGGTCGACCACCGAGTAGTTGGTGTTGCGGTGGTAGTCCATGAGCTTGGCGCGGACCTCGGGCGAGGACGCGTAGAAGTCGTCCACGGCCTGCGGGTCGAAGATCCGGTTGGCGAAGGGGCTGTCGTCGGCCGGGCTGTAGCCGTAGCGGCCGAACACCGCGCACACCTCGGCGTCGGCGAAGGTGCGGTGCAGGTAGTCGGTGACCTCGGCGGCGGACTGGCCCGCGCCGATCACCACGCAGCGCTTCGGCTGGTCGGTCAGCTCCGGAACCCGGTGCATCAGGTCGAGGTTGTGCCACACCCGCTCACCGAGTTCGGCACCCTCGGGCAAGGAGGCTTCCAGCCCCACGGCCATGACGATGTTGCGCGCCCGGTGCACGGCCAGCTGACCGCCGTGCCGGACGACGACCTCGAAGTGCTCGTCGACCGGCTGCACCTCGACGACCTCGGAGTCGTAGCGCACGACGTCGTCGAGCCGCCCGGCCGCCCACTGAAGGTAGTCGTGGTACTCGACCCGGGTGGGGAACAGGGTCTTGTGGTTGATGAAGTCGGCCAGCCGGTCCTTGGCGTGCAGGTAGGTCAGGAACGAGAAGTCGCTGGCCGGGTTGCGCATGGTGACCAGGTCCTTGAGGTAGGACACCTGCATCGTCGTGCCTTCGATCAGCATGCCCCGGTGCCATCCGAAGGACTCCTGACGCTCGAAGAACACCCCGTCGATGGGGTCGTCGCCCGCGGTCCGGTTGTGCTCCTCCAGCGCGATCGCCAGCGCCAGGTTGGACGGCCCGAAGCCGATCCCCAGCACGTCGTGGACTTTCTCTTGGTTCAGCGCCGCAGACACGTCGTCCCCTCGGTTCGCCGGTGCCCGATTCGCGGGCGACTGGATGTACCGGCGAACCCGCGGGGGTCAGGCCGGATTTCGCCGCGTCGGTCAGTCCCGATCGTGGTTGTGCTTGTCGTGGTACTCGGTTTCGGCCATGCCGTACTTCCAGTAACCGATGGCCAGCACGGACTTGCCGTCCATGCCTCGCTCGTCGCGCAGGTGCCGCCGGATGCCGCGCACCACGCCGGACTCCCCCGCCACCCAGGCGGAGACGTCGACGTCGGCGGGCACGTCCAGCCCCTGGACGGCGTTGATCAGCTGCTGCGACAGGCCCGCGGGGCGGCCGTCGCGGTGCAGCCAGGTCCACCGCAGGTCCGGCGGGCACTGCACGTGCTGCCGGTCAGCGGCGGTGTCGACCTCGACGAGCACGTGGCCGCGCGCGGTGGGCGGCAGCGATTCGACGATGCTGGAGATCGCCGGCATGGCGGTCTCGTCGCCGGCCAGCAGGTACCAGTCGGCGGCCCGGCAGGTCTTGCCGCCGGGGCCCATCACACCGAGGCGGTCACCGGGCCGGGCGTTGCGGGCCCAGTTGGAGGCCACCCCGTGCTCGCCGTGCATGACGAAGTCGATGTCGAGCTCGCCGCGCGTCTCGTCGTAGCGGCGGACGGTGTAGGTGCGCATGGTCGGCCGGACTTCCGGCTCCGGCCAGGTGTACCGGCCGGTCTCGGGGTCCAGTCGCGGGAGGACCGGGCGGTCCTGACCCCGTCGCGGCACGAAGACCTTGATGTTGGGTCCGGTGTGCTGGTCGAGAAAGCCGGACAGCTCCTCGCCCCCAAGGGTCACCCGACGCATCGACGGGCTCAGCTCGGCTGTGCGCAGGACCTCGAGGTCACGTGCCGGGGGCCGGTCGCGCCGAAGTCGATCCGCAGTACCCATCGACCATGCGATCCTTTCCGCTCCACCAACGATCATCCAGTTAAGGCTAGCCTAACCATATAACGGACGATTGTCTTCCCCTCGGTGGCCCAGATCTCTCAGCGCCCCGCCGGGGCCGGTTCCCGTTGCAGCACCACGGATTCCGTCACGCGCAGGGCGAGCAGAACACCGATGATCGCGAACCCGGCGGAGGTCAACATCGCCAAGTGGTAGGAACCCAGTCCGGGTCCGGAGGCCGCCAGAACGCTGGCCGTGATGGCCACGCCGAGCGCCGAACCCACCTGCCGCTGCACGTTGAACAGCGTCGACGCACCACCGGTGTCGGTCTTGTCGATGGTCGTGAACGCGACCACCTGCAGCTCGGCCGTGGCCGCCCCGACGAAGAAGCCGGAGGCGAGTTGGACGAACGCGGCCATCCACACGTCGTGCGGGCCGATGAGGTTCATCGCCGCGAAGGACAGCGCCGCGCCGAACATCGCCACCGCGATCAGCAGTCGCGGCCCGAACCTGCGGTGCGCCCAGGCGACCAGCTGCGAGGCGATCATCAGCCCCACCGCCTTCGGCAGCGTCACCAGGCCCGTCTCCCACGCCGATGCGCCCAGCTCCACCTGGTACATCAAGGTGAAGCCGTAGAGCGTGCCGAGGAATCCGACCAGGCAGGTGAACAGGATCAGGCTGGCCCTGCGGAAGTGGTCGTCGGCGAACAGCCGCAGGTCCAGCATCGGGTGCTCGGTGCGCAGCTGGGATCGCACCAGCAGGCCCAGCAGGACGAGCCCGGCGGCACCGGCCAGCCAGCTCAACGTCGCCGAGGCGCCGGTGGCGATGCCCTCCAGGCTGAAGACCACCAGCCCGAGACCCGGTGCGGCCAGCGCGAATCCGCGCAGGTCGAAGCGCTTGTCCGGTGCCTCCACGTGTTCCCGCAGCAGCAGCGCGCCGAAGACGAGCGCGGCGATGCCGACGGGCAGGTTGACGAAGAAGCCCCAGCGCCAGGTGAGGTGCTCGACGAAGAAACCGCCCAGCACCGGTCCGAGCGCGGGCGCCACCGCCGTGGGCAGCAGCAGGACCCGCGACAACCGGATCCGCTCGGCCGGCGGGTAGGCGCGGAACAGCAAGGTCAGCGCGACCGGGCTCATCACACCGCCACCGGCGCCCTGCAGGATGCGGGCCAGCGTCAGCTGCAGCAGGTCGCCCGACAGCCCGCACAGCGCGGAGGCGAGCACGAAAACGCCGAAGGCGGACAGGAAGACGCGCTTCGTGCCGTACCGGTCGCCGAGCCAGCCCGACACCGGGATGCACACCGCGAGGCTGACCAGGTAGCCGACGTTGACCGAGGACGCCGAGCTCGCCGACACCGAGAAGTCCTCGACCAGCGCGGGCAGCGCGACGTTGACGATGGTGGCGTCCATGCCGTTCATGAACATCGCCGCGACGTAGCAGACGCAGACCGCGATCTGCGGGTTCACCCCGCGCAACGCGGTGGCCATCAGCGGGCGGGCCGCATGTCGGTCCAGTGCACCTCGATGTGGTCGACACAGGACTGCCGGTCGGTCGGGCCGTGCGCGACGGTCCATCCGGCGGGCACCTCGATCGCGGCCGGCCACAGCGAGTACTGGTCCTGATCGTTGATCAGGGCGTAGTACTGCGCGTCCGGGTCCTCGAACGGGTTCGTCATCGTCTTGCTCCTCCTCGGTCCACCGATCACTCGACCTCCCCGAACTCCGCCCGGCGAGCCCCGCCGGGCGGAACGTCGGCTCAGCCTTCGGTCTCGGTGAGTGCTCGCTGCACGACGGCGGCGATCTCGGCCAGCGGTTCCGGCTGGGTCATGTCCTTGTGCTCGCAGGCGATGTCGTGGTCGATCACGTCGCCGTCCACGTACGGCTGCCACATCGCGCTGGTCAGCGACTCCTTCGCCGGGTTGACCGTGGCGTTGAAGAACAGCACGTCACCCCGGAACTTGTCGTGGTCGGCGGAGTTCTCCAGGACCGCGCAGTTGGCGAAGTTGTCGATGATGGCGGTGACGCTGTGTTCCTCCAGGTTCGCCAGGGCGCTGCCCTCGGCGGACAGGATCTCCAGCACGTCGGACCTGGTCAGCGGTCCATCGCCGAGCTCGGAGAGGTCGTAGCCGGCCATGTAGAGCAGGGCCAGCAGCGCCTCCTCCTCGGTGGGCAGGGTGTCCCAGACGTCCTTGGGGTAGGAGTCGAGCATGCTCAGGAAGCGCACCTCCTCCCCTTCGGCTTGCAGGTGGGTCGCCATCTCGTGGGCGACCACGCCGCCGAACGACCAGCCGAGGAAGTGGTACGGCCCGTGCGGCTGCACCGTCCGGATGTGCTCCAGGTACTCGTCGGCCATCTCGGCGAGGCTGCCCGCGACAGGTGCCGGTTCGGCCAGGCCCCGGGTTTGGATGCCGTAGATCGGTCGCTCGTCGTCGATGAGCTTGAGCAGGCCCGAGAACGGCCACGCCAGACCGGCCGCCGGGTGCACGCAGAACAACGGCTGCTTGGCGCCGCTGGTGCGCAGCGGCAGCAGGATCTCCAGCGCGTCCCGGCCGCCTCCGGTGCGGATGCGCTCGGCGAGCCCGGCCACGCTGGGCGCGGCGAACAGGCTGCCGACGTTGACCTTGATGCCCAGCGCGTCGCGGATCCGGCCGATCAGCTTGGCCGCGAGCAGCGAATGCCCGCCCAGGTCGAAGAAACCGTCGTGCACGCCGACCCGGGGCAGGCCCAGCACCTCGGCGAACAGTCCGCAGAGGATCTCCTCGGTGGGGTTGCGCGGCATGTCGTTGCCGACGACCTCGGCGAGGTCGGGCGCGGGCAGCGCGCGCCGGTCGAGCTTGCCGTTGGGCAGCAGCGGCAGCGCGTCGACGAACACCACCGCCGCCGGGACCATGTAGTCGGGCAGCTCCTCGCCGACATGACGACGCAGTGCCGCGGCGTCAGACTCGGCGTCGGAGTCGCCGACGGCGTAGGCGACGAGGCGCTTGTCGCCCGGGGTGTCCTCGCGGACCACGGCGGCGACCTGGGCGACGTCGTCGTGTCTGGCCAGCACGGCTTCGACCTCGCCGAGCTCGATGCGGAAACCGCGGATCTTGACCTGGTCGTCGGCGCGGCCAGCGAAGTCCAGCGTCCCGTCCGCGCGCCACCGCACCAGGTCACCGGTGCGGTACATGCGCCCGCCGCGCTCGCCGAAGGGGTCCGCCACGAACCGCTCCGCGGTCAGCCCGGCCCGGTTGAGGTAGCCGCGGGCGAGCCCGAGCCCGGAGACGTAGAGCTCGCCGACGACACCGGGCGGGCACGGCTGCAACCGCTCGTCGAGCACGTACACGCGGGCGCCCGGGTCGGGCACGCCGATCGGCACCGAGCTCGACACCGCGTCGGGGTCGCAGTCCCACAGCGTGGTGTTCACGGTCGCTTCGGTGGGTCCGTAGCAGTTGAGCATCGGCCGGTCCCGGCCCCAGCGCTGCACCAGGTCGGAGGGCACCTTCTCGGCACCGCACAGCAGCGTCGCGTTCTCCGGCAGCTGCACGTCCGCCGGGAACATGCCCATCATCGACGGCCCGATCGCAAGGTGCGTCACCTCGTGCCGCCGCGCGTACTCGGCGAGGGCTTCGCCGGGAACCCGCAGGTCGGAGGGCACGACGACGAGCGTTCCGCCGCCGAGCAGACCCATGCAGATCTCCCAGAAGGCCACGTCGAAGCTCGGCGAGGCGAACTGCAGCACCCGGCTGTCCGGGGTGATGCCGACGCGCCTGGTCTGGGTGGCCAGCAGCTTGCCGATGCCCTGGTGCGCGACGACGACGCCCTTGGGCGTGCCGGTGGAACCGGAGGTGTAGATGACGTAGGCGGCGTCGTCGAGTTCCGGCTCCGGCAGGCGCGGATCGCCCTCGGACCGATCGGCGTGGTGCACCAGCGTCGTCGGCAGGTCGGCGTCGAGGTCGTCGGTGAGCACCAGGCGCGGCCGGGCGTCGTCGACCATGTGCCGCAGGCGTTCCGGCGGGTACTCCGGGTCGAGCGCGAGGTAGGCGGCCCCGGCGTGCATCGCCGCGAGCAGGCCGATGATCAGCTCGGCGGAGCGCGGCAGCATCACGCCGACGATGTCGCCCGGCCCGGCACCGCGTTCCACCAGCAGTTTCGCCTGCTCGGTGACCCGCTCGCGCAGCTGCCGGTAGGTGAGCTCGATGTCCTCGAAGACCAGCGCGGGCTTGTCCGGGGTGGCTTCGGCGCGTTCGGCGAGGATCTGCGGGAAGGTTCCCGCCGGACCGACGCCTCCGGTCGCGTCACCCCAGGCCAGGACCTGCTCGCGGGCCTGGTCACCGAGGATGTCCAGCCGTCCGATCGGCGTTTCCGGTGCGGAGACGGCGGATTCGAGCAGCATCACGAACCGCTCGACGAGGGATTCCACGGTGCGTTCGCCGAACAGGTCGGTGCTGTACTGCACCAGCCCGCGCACGTCGCCGTCGGCGCTCTCGCTGAGGCTGAAGGCCAGGTCGAACTTCGCCGCCCCGGCCGGGATGGTGTCCACAGCGGTCTCGACGCCGGGAAGTTCGGCGCGCACCGACTCGGCGGCACCCCAGTAGGCCAGCATGACCTGGAACAGCGGGTGCCTGGCCAGCGAACGAGCCGGGTTGAGCAGTTCGGCGAGCCGCTCGAACGGCAGCTCGGCGTTGCCGAAGGCCGCCAGGTCGGTCTCGCGGACCCGGTCGAGCAGTTCGGCGAACGTCGGCTCACCGGAGGTGTCGGTGCGCAGCACGAGGCTGTTGACGAAGAACCCGACGAGGTCGTCGAGCCGGTCGTCACCGCGTCCGGCTACCGGCGAGCCGATCGGGATGTCGGTGCCCGCGCCCATCCTGGTCAGCAGCGCGGCGAGCGCGGTCTGCAGCACCATGAACGCGCTGGCCTGGTGCTCGGCCGCCAACTCGCGGATGCGCCGGTGCAGCTCGGCGTCGAGGCCGAAGCGCACGGCCTCGCCGCGGTGGCTCGACACCGCCGGGCGCGGGTGGTCCGTGGGCAGTTCCAGCTGGTCGGGCAGGCCTGCGAGCTCCTGCTTCCAGAAGTCCAGCTGCCGCGCGGCCAGCCCGTTCCGGTCTTCCTCGTCGCCGAGCAGTTCTCGTTGCCACAGCGCGTAATCGACGTACTGCACGGGCAGCGGTTCCCACTCCGGCGCGCGGCCGTCGAGCCGGGCGGCGTAGGCGGTCGACAGGTCGCGCACCAGCGGGCGCACCGACCACTCGTCGCCCGCGACGTGGTGCAGCAGCACCAGCAGCGCGGTGCGCTCGCCGTCGCGGAACAACTCGGTGCGGATCGGCGGTTCCTGCGCCAGGTCGAACCCCCTTCTCGCCGCACCGGCCAGCGCGGAGTCCACATCGGACACTTCGGTGACGGGGAGTTCCGGCACCTGCTCGCCGACCAGCTGACGCGGTTCGCCGAGCGTGTCGGGGAACGTGGTGCGCAGGCTCTCGTGCCGGGAGACGACGTCGCCGATCGCCGCGCGCAGCGCGGTCACGTCGGGCTCGCCGGTCATCCGCAGCACCAGCGGCATGTTGTAGGTCGCGCTCGGGCCTTCGAGCCGGTTGAGGAACCACAACCGCTGCTGCGCGAACGACAGCGGGATCTCCTCGGGACGGCGCGCGGGACGCAGTTCGGGCCTGCCGCCGCCCGAAACCTCCAGTCGCTCGGCCAGTTCTGCGACGGTCGGGTGGTCGAAGAGGGTCCGGATGCCCAGTTCGGCACCGAGTTCGGTGCGCACCCGCGTCAGCAGCCGAGTCGCGAGCAGCGAGTGCCCGCCGAGCTCGAAGAACCCGTCGTCGATGCCGACCTGATCGGCGCCGAGCACCTCGCCGAACAACCGGCACAGCGCCCGCTCGGCGTCGGTGCGCGGCTGCCGTCCACCACCGGCGACCTCGGGCGCGGGCAACGCCTTGGCGTCGAGCTTCCCGTTGGCGGTCAACGGGATCTCCTCGACCGCGACGAACGCGGCCGGGACCATGTAGGAGGGCAGCCGGTCGGCCAGGTGGGCGCGCAGCTGAGCCGGGTCGGCGTCGCCGGCGGTGTAGCCGACCAGCCGCTCGTCGCCCGGGACGTCCTCGCGCACCACGACGGCGGCCTGCTTGACCTGCGGGTGCACGGCCAGGTTCGCCTCGATCTCACCGAGCTCGATGCGGAATCCGCGCACCTTGACCTGCTGGTCGGCCCGGCCCATGAACTCGATGGACCCGTCCGGCCGCCAACGCCCGAGGTCGCCGGAGCGGTACATCCGGGATCCGGGTTCCCCGAAGGGATCGGCGACGAACCGCTGCGCGGTCAGCCCGCGCCGCCCCAGGTATCCGCGCGCCAAGCCCTCACCGGCCACGTACATCTCACCGGTCACGCCGGGCGGAACCGGCTGGAGCAGCGAATCCAGCAGGTAGACCCGCAGGTCCGGGATGCCCCTACCGATGACGCTGCCGTCGCGACGCGCGACCAGGTCGGCGTCGAGCTCGACGTAGGACACGTGCACGGTGGTCTCGGTGATCCCGTACATGTTGATCAGCTTCGGCGACTCGGGGTGCCGCCGGTACCAGTCGTCCAACCTGGACAGTTCCAGCGCTTCGCCGCCGAAGACGACGCAGCGCAGCGCCAGCCGCGCGCCCGGGTTCTCCCGATCTGCCTGGCTGAGCTGGTAGAACGCCGAGGGCGTCTGGTTGAGCACGGTGACCTGCTCGCGTTCGAGCAGGTCCAGGAACTCCTTCGGGGAGCGGCTCACCTCGTGCGGCACCACGACGAGCCTGCCGCCGTGCAGCAGAGCGCCCCACAGCTCCCACACCGAGAAGTCGAAGGCGTAGCTGTGGAACAGCGTCCACACGTCCTCGCCGGTGAAGCCGAACCACGGGTCGGTGGCCGAGAACAGCCGCACCACGTTCTGGTGCGGGATCGACACGCCCTTGGGCACTCCCGTCGAACCCGAGGTGTAGATGACGTAGGCGGTGTGTTCGCTGGTCAGCGGACCGCGCTCGCCCGGCTTGGGGTTGCGCTGGGAGTGCCGGACGATCTCGGCGATCGCCTTGTCCTCGTCCAGCAGCACCCGCGTGATGCCCTCGGGCAGCCGGTCGGCGTGCTCGCGGTCGCTGATCAGCATGGTCGGCCGCGCGTCGCCGACGATGTAGGCGATGCGCTCGGCCGGGTGCCCCGGGTCCAGCGGCAGGTAGGCGGCTCCCGCCTTGAGCACCGCCAGCAACGACACGACGAGCTCGGTGGAGCGCGGCAGCGCCAGCGCCACCAGCTGCTCGGGACCCACGCCGTGGTCGATGAGGTGGTGCGCGAGCTGGTTGGCCCGCGCGTCCAGCTCCGAGTAGGTCAGCGACTCGTCCTCGAAGGTCACCGCCACCGAGTCCGGTGTGCGCTGCGCCTGCTCCTCGAACAGCTGGGGCAGGGTCGCGGGCTCGGCCTCGGCGAAGCCGGGCACCGGCGCGTTCCACTCGTCGAGGACGCGGGTGCGCTCGGCCTGCGTGAGCAGGTCGATCCGTCCGACCGGGAAGTCGGCGTCGGCGCCTGCGAAGGAGTCCAGGAACCGCAGGAACCGCTCGCGGTGCCCGGTCAGCTCCTCGGCGGTGTAGCGGTCGGGGTTGGCGTCGAACTCGAAGCGCAGCTCGTCGCCCTCGGTGTAGACCAGCACGCTGAGGTCGTCGACGGGACCGGCGGCGACGTTGTGCACCTGACCCGGCGCACCGGCGAAGTCCAGGTCGTAGTCGAAGGACTTGATGTTGATCATCGGCCCGAACAGCGCCCGGTCCGAACCCAGCAGCATCAGGTCGCGACGCAGCTGCTCGCTGCGGTAGCGCTGGTGCTTGCGCAGGTCCCGCACGGCCTTGGCGACCTGCGAAATCAGCTCGCCGCGGGTGGTTGCCGGCTCGACGCGCAGCCGCAGCGGCAGCACGTTGACGACCATGCCCGGCACCCGCAGCGCGACCGAACCCATCCGGCCCATCACCGGCAGGCCCAGCACGACGTCGTTCACCCCGGTCATCCGGTGCAGGTAGGCGCCGAAGGCGGCGATGAGCGCGTCCGGCCAGATGGTGCGCGCCGCCTCGGCGGCCGCGCCGAGCTCCTCCAGCGAGGAGGTGGCGGCCAGCTGCCGGTGGAAGGTGCGCGCGGTCGGCCGCGAGCGCTCGCTCAGCGTGACCACGTCGGGTTCGTCGGCGAAGAGCTCGCGCCAGTGGGCCGCGTCGCGCTCGGCCTTCGCCGATTCCAGGTACTCGCGCTCGTCGTCGATCAGCGCGTCCAGCCCGGCGAACGGCGACTCACCGGGATCTTCCCCCGCTGCCAGCGCGCTGTAGAGCTCGGCGACCCGGCGGATGATGATCGAGAAGCCGTAGCCGTCGATGGCCACGTGGTGAACGCGCTGGTACCACCACCAGCGCCGCTCCCCGAGCTTGCACAGCGCCGCCGTCCAGAGCCTGCCGCCGTCGCCCTGCGAGCGGGTCAGGTCGACCGGTGCGTTCAGGTCGGCCTGGATCCACTCCTGCGCGCGGGCGTCCGGGTCGGCCTCGTCGGTGAAGTCCAGCACCGGCAGCTCGACGACGTCGAGCGCGTCGATGACCTGGTGCGGGCCGTCGCCGTCGTCGACGACCCGCATCCGCAGCGTCTCGGCTTCGGCGACCACCGCGCGCAGCGCCTCGGCGAACAGTTCCGGGTCGACCTCGGCCGCGATCTCCACGCGCTCAGCGGTGTTGAAGATCGGATTGGCCTGGTCGAGTTGCTGGGCGAACCAGATTCCGGCCTGCGCCGCGGACAACGGCAGCTGGTCAGCTCGCGACGGCATTGCTCTCCCCACGATCAACACAAAAGTAAGGCTAACCTTAGTTCAGATCCGATCGGGAGTACAGCCGCACGCCAGACCACCTGACGTGGGACTACTCACCTGGACGTGGGAACACCATCAGCGCGGAGTTCTTGTTCGGCAAACCGACCTCGGCCGCCTGGACGAAGCCGGCCTTGCCGAACGCACCCACCGAAGCTCCATTGTGGACATTCGGCTCGGCGACGACGCTGCGGCACGCCGGGTCCGCCGCCAGCAGCCCTCGGGCGACGGCCTCCAGCAGCGCGGAACCCACGCCCTTGCCGATCGCGTCCGGCTCGCCGATGGCGATGTGCGCACCCAGGTCGTGCGGCGCGTGCGAGTAGCAGAGGGCCAGCTTGTCCCGCTGCACGCGGTAGAGCTCCAGGTAACCGACGTCGCGGCCGTCGCGCGACACGACGCACGGCACCGAGTGCTCCCCCGCCAGCTGCGTCGCGATCTCGTCGCGCCACCGCTTGAGCGGCCAGTCCTGGTTCCAGTTGACCGCGACGTGCTCGCGGTTCATCCAGCGGTGCACCAGCTCGACGTCCGGGCCGCCGTCCTCGCCGGTGATGGTCACCGGCCGCAGCCTCCAGCCGTCGCCGAGCTCCGGCAGCGGCACTCCGGGCACCTCCGCCGGCGGCTCCAGGCGCAGCGGGTTGCCGACCTCGAAAGCGACCGGCCGCACCCGCACGGCACCGGTGTCGCCCCGGTAGCGCAGCTGCGAGCCGTTGAGCGCGGCGAGATCGGTCAGGGTCGGGCTGGTCAGCCAGTGGTCGATCAGGTCCGCGGTCTGCGGGTGCTGCTCGGCGATCGCACCGAGCCGCTTGGCGAGCTCGGCGAGCATGTACTCCTCGTGCACCACGCCGCGCCGGCCCAGCAGGCCGACGACCACCAGCACGCCACGGCTGATCAGGCGCGCGGTCAGCTCCGCTCGGTCCCGGCCGTCGGAGGCGAGCACTCCGGGCAGCAGCCGCTCCTCGATGTGCCTGGTCAGCCAGCGCTGCGCCTCGGCGGCGTTGGACAGCGAGCGGCCGACGGTCACCAGGTCGTCGGGCAGCGGCAGCGGATCGACCTCGCGACGCGGCAGCGCGTCCAGCAGCCAGTCGACCAGCGTTCCCGACTCCGGCGCGTTGATCGGCGCGTCCGCCCGCGAGCGCGCCCGCGCGTCGGCCGAGCACGCGGCGGCCAGCAGCGCCGGGTCGGCCGAGACCAGCGTCCGCCCGGCCTTGTCCAGCACGCCGATCGAGCCGAACCCGTGCGCACCGGTCGGCGAGTCGTAGACGACGTCGACGTGCAGCGACAAGGATGCGATGGTCAGCCGGAGCGGACCTTCGGCGACCGACGTGTGGGTCTCGGCCAGCCAACGCCGCAACAGCACCGAGGCCCGTTGGTGCTGTCGCCCGACCAGGTCGGCTCCGTGAGACACGCCGCGCTCCCTCCCAAGACAATTGGTAAGCGGAGCCTAACCTAATCACTCCGCCGGGAGACAAGCCATCGCCCGGAGATCGGCACTGATCGGACCGACCGGACGAATCGGCGTCCTCCGACGACGTGCACAGTGGACAGATGCGTGTCAGCATCCTCGGACGTGGCAGCAGGACCACACGATTGATCAACACCTGATCCGGTGACGGTCGTTGTGTCTCGCTGGGCGTTGCCCGAACATCCGCCCTACTCTCCGATTTAGCGAATTGGGCCTACCGTCCGGAGAGGAGATCACCCATGGATGACGCCGACGCAGTCGTGCCGCTCCGGCCGGGTTTCGACATCCAGGTCCGCGGCTTCAGCCGCAACCAGGTCGTCGAGCACATCGAGCTCCTGGAAGATCAGCTGCGCATGGTCACCATCGACCGCAACGAAGCGGTCCGGCTGAACAACGACCTGCGCACGCTCTGCGACGACACCCGCAGGAGCCTGGACCGATCCGAACAGCGGCTCAAGAGCATCGAGTCCTCCGACACGGGCCTGCCCGCCGCCTCCCAGCGGGTGCAGAACATGCTCGCGATCGCCGAGGACGAGGTGCAGACCCTGCGCGATCAGTCCAAGCGGCAGGCCGAGATCATCCGCGGCACCGCGGAGACCGAGGCACGAGCGCTGATCAGCGAGGCCGAGCACGCCGCCGACGAACTCCGCGAGGAGTGCACCGACCTCGTCAACGACGTCGAGTCCCGGCGCGCGAAGCTGCAGCGCGAGCACGAGCAGAAGATCAGCGAGCAGCGCAGCCGCGAGTACCGGCTGCGCCAGGAGATCCGCAACGAGTACAAGCGGGTCATCGCCAACGCGCAGGAGGAATCCGACGCGCTGATCTCCGAAACCCGCAGGCAGTGCGGCCAGTGGGACGCCGAGTCCGAGCAGATGCGGCTGGAGGCGCTGGAGGAGATCCGCGTCGAGCGGCAGCGGCTGGAAGAGCTCCGGGCCTCGGTGCTCGCGGCGATGGACCACGCCAAGCAGGTGCTCGACGAGTCGGCCGCGAACATGCGCGCCCAAACCGACACCGCCACGACGCCGGAACCCGACGGCCCGGTCGAGCCGGAAGAGAGCCGGTTGCAGGAGGTCACGCTGCCCGAGCAGCGCGACGACGTGCAGACCTACACGATCCCCATCGAGCAGCAGCACACCAACAACGGAGCGCCGCAGGCTCCCAGTGCGCGGCAGAACTGATCAGGGAGGCGACTCGTGGAAATGCTGGTGCTGATGTTCGTCTGCGGCCTCGCGGTGGCCACCCTGGTGTTCTGGCCGCTGCTCCACCGGGCGCAGCGCAAGGCGACCGAATCGAAGCCGACCGCTCCGCACGGCAAGCACGCGCTGGGGGCGACGTCAGCCCCGGAGAACTCCGCCACCACACCGGAGGCGAGCGGCTCGGACGAGAAGACCGACCGCGAAGGTGACGGCGAGGCCACGCAGCCTGTGAAGATCGAGGCGACCGCGCCGAGGCCTCGCGAACCGGAGCCGATGGAGATGCCGGAGCTGCCGACCGACATCTTCGACGCCCGCTACCGGGCCAGGTTCAACCGCACCAAGCGGCGCCTGGAGCGCATCCGCGCGGAGATCACCAACGCCGGCTGACCGCGGCCGTCCGGCCCGTGCGGTGCGACATTGGTACGGGCATTTTGCCGGTTGCTAGGTTCGAAGGCGAACCTGGCAACCTACGGCTGGAGTCTCCCCGGTGAAGAACCCGCCCCGGATCTACCTCGTCGCCACGACGGGCCACCCCAACTACGGCGACGAGCTGATCGCCGCGGCCTGGCTCAAGCACCTGGCGAAGGTGGCTCCCCAAAGCGAGGTCTGGCTGGACTCCCCCAACCCCGGGCCCAGCTCCGTGCTGCTCTCCCACCTGCACCCGAACGTCAAGTTCACCGACACCTTCTGGCGCTTGTGCTGGGAGGCGCCCGACGACGAGCCGTGGTCGGTCGCGGCCTTCGTGCAGCACGCGATCCACAACCCCGGGCTGGCGCCGCGCTGGGTCTCCGGCATCGACCTCGCCTCGCAGATGGACCTGTTCCACGTGATCGGCGGCGGCTTCATCAACGGCATCTGGCCGCGCCACATCGGCCTGCTCGCGGCCACCGCGGCCGCCGCGCACCGCTCCGGCGGCCGGGCGGTGATGACCGGGCAGGGCCTGTCGCCGATCGCCGAGGGCGCCGAGCCGCTGCTGCGCAGCCTCGCCGAGCAGTTCGAGGTCGTCGACGTCCGCGACGAGCCGTCGGCATCGCTGCTGATCGAACCGTCGGTCACCGGTGACGACATGTTCTTCGGCGTCGAACCCGGGCTCTTCCGCACCGACGACGACGATCTCCGCGACGTCGTGGTGTGCATGCAGTCGGATCTGCTCGACGAGTCGGTGCCCGCGCTGGCCGGGTTCCTGCTGGACACGCTGCGCGAGTGGCGGGTCGAGCCGGAGCAGGTGGCCTTCGTGGAGGGCATCCCGCGCGCTGACCGCGAGGTGTTCTCGCTGGTCGAGCACGATCTGCCGGGCGCCCGGTTCCACGCGTTCGACGAGATCATGCGCGACGGACTGCCCGCCAAGCCCGGCCAGCGGTGGCTGTCGACGCGGTTCCACCTGCACCTGATGGCCGCAGCCGCGGGCGCGAGCGGGGTCGCGGTGTCGATCAACTCGGGGTACTACACCAACAAGCACCGGTCGTTGATCGACCGCGGTTCCGGCTGGGAGCTGAGCGAGGGCCTGCAGATTCCGTCGAGCCCCAGCGCCGGTGGCTTCAGCTCCGCCGCGCTGCGCGAGTTGCAGCAGCGCAAGGCGGCGCTGGCGAAGGCGATTTACGGCTGAGGGACCCGGTCCTGCTCGATTCGCACGGTGTCGGCGAGCGCGTTGGTCTCCTCCGGGGTGCGCGACTCGGGGATCTCGCACTCCGGGACCTCGGGCTCGACCGCCGACTGCGGCCAGATCTGGGGCGCCTCGATGCCGGGAAGCAGCTGCGCGGACTCGGGGGTCTCGCGACCGTCCCCGCGACGGTCAGCGATGTAGAACGGCGCGGCGGCCAGGATCGGGATCGACATCCCGAGAAAAACGATCAGAAGTGAAGACATTGCCCCAGAACTCCATCCACGCCCGCGGAAGATTCCGCCACTCACAAACGCCCTGCTAGGACAGGGGGCTCGCCCAGCATGTCGTTGTGCGAGCCACTTCGTTAACACCACAAGATTGTGTCACGCATCACATGATGAATCACGCTGTGGTGCAGCCCGAAACGGATGACGGCCCGCCACTACCGGCGAGCCGTCATCGGTGTTCTCGAAACGCGAAACCCTTGTCACGCAAGGAATTTCGCGGTGGGCCAGGTTTCCTTGACCCACGCGCCGTTCCAGAACACCCACTCGTACTCGGTCGCCCGGGTGAACGCGGCGAACATCTGCTCGCGCGTCGCGTCGTCCGAGCGCGCCGCGACCTTGTCGACCAGCTCCCGGGCGGCCAGCACGGCCTCGGCGAACTCGTCGTCTGCGTAGGTGGTGATCCACGCCTTGTAGGGGTGACCCTCGATGTCGCCGGTGGCGTCGAGGATCTTGCTGCCGACGTACTGGTACACCCAGAAGCACGGCAGGATCGCGGCCAGCAGCACCGGGTACGACTCGGTCAGCGCGCAGGAGCGCAGGTAGGACGTGTAAGCCAGGCACGACGGCGAGGTGTCCACACCGGAGATCTCCTCGTCGGTCAGGCCGAACTCGGCGACGTAACCGGCGTGCAGCCGCCGCTCCTCCACCAGCGCGCCCTGCGCGGCCCCGGCGAGGAACGCCGCGTCGGCGGCGTCATCGGCCCTGGTCGCCGCGGCTGACAGCGCCTGCGCGAAGCCGACCAGGTATCGCGCGTCCTGAACGATGTAGAAGGCGAAGACGTCCCGTTCCAGGCTGCCGTCCGCCAGCGCCTTGTTGAACGGGTGGTCCACGATCGCCTGCTGCAATCCGGCGGTGCGCTCCCACGCCTGGGCGCAGAACCCTCCGGCGGGCGGAGCGGGCAACGTGCTCATGAGAACCCCTCACAGAAGTCGGAATCGCGAATTCGGTGGCGCAGCGGCGGGCGGTTCTGGTCCGAACCGTTCATGATCGAAGCTCGGACTGTTCGGACCAGAACTGCCCTCTGCCGCTCACCACCAGTGGTGGAAGTGGTGCACCGGACCGTGGCCGCGGCCGACGTCCAGGCGCTCCGAGGCGCGCAGGGCCTCGGTGAGGTACTGCTTGGCCTCGCGGACGGCCGACAGCCAGTCCGCGCGCTGCGGGCGCAGCGCCGCGATCGCCGCCGAGAGCGTGCACCCGGTGCCGTGATCGTTGGTGGTGGCCACCCGCTCGCTGCTGAGGAACTCCGCCAGCCCGTCGCCGTAGAGCAGGTCGACGCTCGACTCGCCGCTGAGGTGCCCGCCCTTGAGCAGCACCTGCTTGGCGCCGAGCGCGGCCAGCCGCTCGGCCTGCGCGGGCATCTCATCGGGACCGCCGATCTCGGCTTCGCCGAGCAGGTCGGCCGCCTCCGGCAGGTTCGGCGTGATCAGGTCCACCCTCGGCAGCAGCTCATCGCGCAGCGCACCGACGGCCTCCGGCGCGAGGAGCCGGTCACCGCTCTTGGCGACCATGACCGGATCGAGCACGACGAACCGAGGCGAGTAGCGCTCCAGCACGGCCGTGACCGCGCGGATGACCTCGGCGTTGGCGAGCATGCCGATCTTGACGGCGTCCACCCGGACGTCGTCGAGCAGCGTCACCAGCTGGTCGGTGATGAAGTCCGGCGGGACCTCCTGCACCCGGCTCACCCCGGTGGTGGTCTGCGCGACCAGCGCGGTGATCACCGACATGCCGTAGGCGCCGTTGGCCGAGAACGCCTTGAGATCTGCCTGGATACCGGCGCCACCGCTGGGGTCGGTCCCGGCGATGGTCAGCACATTGGGAGCCATGACGTCCCTCCGCTAGTACGAGCTAGGTCAGGTTCAACGGGTCTGTTCTCAGCCCTGGCAGGGCACCCCGCGTCACTGCCACCAACCTAACAACCCAGGGCAAGCCCCCGGTCCGCGCGGTTCACTCGATCAACCCGATCACCTGGCCGACGTGGAGCACTTCGCCCCGCTTCACCTGGTGCCACAGGGTTCCCGTTGCCAGCGCCGACACCCGGATCGCGGCGCCGTCGGCCTCCGCGGGACGCAGCTCGGCCAGCGGCTGCCCCGCTCGGACCCCGCTCCCGTCGGAGGCCAGCCAGCGCACCAGCCGCCAGCGGGCCGGGCCCGTGCGCTCACCCGGCAGGTGAAGATCGGTCATCCCAACCCCCGGCTTCCAAGAACCGCAAGAATGCGACGAATGCCGCAGCGGATGAGCCCAGCGGAGGGAAAAGCCACCCCGATGGAGCAGTGCGACCGCGATCGATTTCACACCGTGAAAGCCCCCACCGGAAGGCAAGGTCATCCTCCGCAGCCGACTAAAGTGGAGGGCGATGGAAACCACGACCGATGCCCCAGGCTTCGCCCGCTCGCGCCGGCAGCGTTCTGAACAGGACCCCGCGCAGATCTGGGCGCCGCTAGCGGACCTGACCGAGGCCGCCGTCGCGGCCGCCGGATCGGGGACGGTGGCGATCACCCGCGGTTTTGACCGCAACAGCCGTCAGCGCGCCAAGGCACTGCGCGATCTGCTGGCCCGGCGCGACGTGCCCGCGATCGAGGTCACGCCCGCCCCGGGCAGCGACCGGTTGCTGGCCGACGTGGCGGTCAGCGCCGTGGTCAACCTGATCGGCGCCGGTTCGTGGCAGCCCTACCGGCTCGCCGCGCAGCTGCGCGCACCGGTGCTGACCCCCAAGCCCGGCACCGAGCCGGGTGACGAGGTCAGCCGGGATGTCATCGCCCTGGCCGGCGAGGAGTCCGGCAAGCGCGACGTCGCGCTCTCGCACGTCGCGGTGCGCGGCGACAAGCCCGCCGAAGGCCGGCTGACCGTCTCCTTCGACGACACCGAGCAGGTCATCGACGGCGGCTGGCTGACCGCCACCGTGACCGGCGACCAGCTCAGCGTGCAGTTCGGCGGCCAGGAGCAGGACGAGCGGTCGATCAGCACCGGCAAGATCCGGATCGAGGCGTCCGACGCGCCGCACCGCCTGGTGCGCGACGAGCTCCCGATCGCCGACTTCGAAGGCGCGGTCGTGCTCTCCGCCGAGCCCGCCGGGCTGAAGGTACGCCCGGTCTGACGGTTTCTTGGGCCGGACGAGTGTCGTCGGCTAACAGCGTTCGCTCAGGGGCGATTCCCGGTTGTGGGGGTCGCCCCTGAGCTGCGTTCGGGCCCGCGAACCCGGCCGTGACCGCGCACACTTTCCCGTTGTTTCGGCGAAACGCCGTCACGCCCCTCGGATCGGTGCGTCCCTCCACCAGGAGCGCGCGCTGCGCGGCTTCACCGCACCAAGCGGATCGGCACAGGGAGGCTGGGACTGTGGGGTCCAACCAGGAGTGGCACGTCAGTTGCCGCGACGTCGCCGGACGGCGACGAGACATGTCGGTGTTCGTCAACCACGGCCGGGTCGTCATCGTCGCGCCGCCTGGGGAGACGGCGGTGCTCTCACCGCTGGAGGTCGGCCGCTTGCGCGCGGCCCTGCGCGACGCGGTGGTCACCGCCGCCGACGTCGACTAGGACCCTGGGGGTCGGCGCGGCGGGAGAGAGGCTCCCCCCTTCCCCGCCGCGCCGTCTAACTTTCGCCAGCGCGCCTGGCGAGGGCCTTCAGGAGGGGAGCCGTTGGGCTCTCGCGCGATCGCGGAACCGGGATACTCGACACGGAGGACTTGGCCGGGAGGATTACTCACGGCACAATCTACTCTCGAGTAGGTTTCACGGACGAGGGGTGACCGAGTGAGCGTTCTGCGGCGACTGCCCAGCTTTCTGACCAACCACGCCGCACCGGCACTGCACACCTTGTTCGTGCTGGTCAAACAAGGCGTCGTGCGGCCCATGAGGCCGGACAAGCTGGTGCGCATCGCGCTCGCCTACCGGCGGTGGGGCATCACCCTGCCGCTCGGCTTCGCCGTCGGCGCCGCCCGCCATCCCGATCGCCCCGCCGTGATCGACGAGCGCGGCGCGCTCAGCTACGCCGAACTCGCCAACCGCACCACGCGCCTGGCCGCCGCGCTGCGCGACCGCGTGCCCGGCAAGACCCGCATCGGCGTGCTGACCCGCAACCACCACGGACCCGTCGAGGTCATCGTCGCCGCGGCCAAGCTCGGCGTCGACGTGGTGCTGCTCAACGTCGGGCTCAGCACCCGCCAGCTCGCGGACGTGCTCGCCGAGCAGGACGTCAGCGTGCTCGTCCTCGACGAGGAGTTCACCGGGCACCTGCAGGACCTGCCCGGCGACCTCGACGTCGTCCTCGGCTGGGCCGACGGCCCCACCGAGCACAACACCCTCGACCACCTCATCGCCACCGGCACCGGCAAGCAGGTGCCCCGGCCCAAGCGGCACTCGCGGTTGATCGTGCTCACCTCGGGCACCACCGGCACGCCCAAGGGCGCCCGCCGCCCCGACCCGCCGAGCCTGAACCCGGCCGGCGCGGTGTTCTCCCGCATCCCGCTGCGAGCGGGCGAACGCGTGCTGATCAGCGCTCCCCTGTTCCACACCTGGGGGATCGCCGGATTCCAGCTCTCCGCCGTCCTCGGCGCCACCTTGGTGCTGCGCCGCAAGTTCGACGCGATCGACACGCTGCGCACCATCCAGCGGCACCGCGTCGGCGGCATGTTCGGCGTTCCGGTCATGCTCCAGCGGATGCTCGACCTGCCCGCCGAGGAGCGCGAGCGCTTCGACACCTCGTCGCTGCGCGTCGTGGCCGCCAGCGGCTCCGCGCTGCCCGGCGACCTGGCCACCACGTTCCAGCGCGCCTTCGGCCCGGTCCTCTACAACCTCTACGGGTCCACCGAGGTCTCCTGGGTGAGCATCGCCACGCCCGCCGATCTGCGCGCCGCACCGTCCTCGGCCGGGCGGCCGCCGCGCGGCACCACAGTGCGCATCCTCGACGACAACGGCGAACCCGTCCGCCGCGGTGAGACCGGCCGCATCTTCGCCGGCAACGACATGCTGTTCGACGGCTACACCAACGGCAAGAGCCGCGAACGCCACGAAGGGCTCATGTCCACCGGCGACCTGGGACGGTTCGACCACTCCGGGCGGTTGTTCATCGCGGGCCGCGAGGACGACATGATCATCTCCGGTGGCGAGAACATCTACCCCAAGGAAGCCGAGGACGCCATCGCCGGCATCGCGGAGGTCTCCGAAGCCGCCGTCATCGGCGTCGACGACGCCGACTTCGGCCAGCGCCTGGCCGCGTTCGTCGTCCCGCGCGAGAAGGGCTCCATGGACGCCGACCAGGTGCGCGACCACGTCCGCAGCCGGGTGTCGAAGTTCGCCGTCCCCCGCGACGTGATCTTCCTCGACGAGCTCCCCCGCAACGCCACCGGCAAGGTCGTCCCCCGCGAACTCCGGACGCACCTCGACGAGTAGCCCCGAAGCTTTCGATCCCGACACTCTTCCCGCGATCAACCGGTCGCGGGAGTTAGGCTGCGTCGAGTGAATGACCGTCTAGTGTGGATCGACTGCGAAATGACCGGGCTGGAGCTCGGCAAGGACGCGTTGATCGAGATCGCCGCCCTGGTCACGGACGCGGACCTCAACATCCTCGGCGAAGGCGTGGACATCGTCATCCACGCCGCCGACGACGCCCTCGCGGGCATGCCCGAGGTCGTGCGCGACATGCACGACCGCTCGGGGCTCACCGAGGAAGTCCGCTCGTCCCAGGTGACCCTCGCCGAAGCAGAGCATCAGGTCCTGGAATACATCCGGCAGTACGTGCCCGACGTGCGGTCCGCGCCGCTGGCGGGCAACTCCATCGCCACCGATCGCGGATTCATCGCGCGCGACATGCCGCAGCTCGACGCGCACCTGCACTACCGGATGGTCGACGTCTCCTCCATCAAGGAGCTCTGCCGACGCTGGTACCCGCGCATCTACTACGCGCAGCCGGAGAAGGGCCTCGCCCACCGCGCGCTGGCCGACATCCGCGAGTCCATCCGCGAGCTCGCGTACTACCGGCGCACCGCGTTCGTCCCGCATCCCGGTCCGAGCAGCGAGCAGGCCCAGGCCGTCGCCGCCGAACTGCTCAGCGACCCCGGAGGGGTCAGCGGGACCACGCGAGCGCGTGAGCAGTCCTGAGGCCCCGCTGAGCTGCTCGGACGCGAAAACCGGAGGCGGTGGAAATACCGTGGCGGGCACACGCTAGGATGGTTTCCGTTGCTCCGGACGGGGCCCGACGGGGCCGGTCCGAGCGGCCGAGGTGGGTGTAGCTCAGTCGGTAGAGCACTGGGTTGTGGTCCCAGGAGTCGCGGGTTCGAATCCCGTCACTCACCCTTTCGGGAGACCCGTTCCTTTCCAGGAGCGGGTCTTCTCTCTTTTCTCGGCCTTCTTCTGAGTCCGCGGTCTTGTTCTGCTGACGAGCCTCCGTGGTCACCCTGCTCAGCGGTGGAACCTGAGCGGCGGTGCCGGCTTCTCGGGTGGGGCAAAGAGAAAGCGACTGCGTCGTTCGGCCGACGCAGTCGCTTCGTCCTGTTTCTTCCTACTTGTTGCCCTTCTGCCACTCGTTCCAGGGGATCTGCCAGTCCCCGAAGCCGTCCCAGGAGCGTAGGTTGGGGCCGCCGGCGTTGGTGATCTCGACCACGTCGCCCTTCTTGAGCAGGTTGAAGATCCACTCCGCGTTGGCGTTGTTCATGTTGATGCAGCCATGGCTGACGTTGCGGTGCCCCTGGTCGCCCACCGACCACGGGGCCGCGTGCAGGAACTCACCGCCGTTGGAGATGCGGACCGCCCACTCGACCTCCGTCTGGTAGCCACCGGCCTCCAGCGGCAGCCCGTAGGTCGTCGAGTCCATCACCTTCTTGCGGTGGTGCTCGGTGACGACGTGCACGCCGTTGTTCGAGGGGAACTCCGGCTTGCCCAGCGACACCGGCATCGTCCGGATGACCTGGCCGTTCTTCTCCACGCTCATCTGGTGCGACGCCCCGTCGGCCTTGAGCACCACGCGGTCGCCGATGGTGATGGTGGCCTTGCGGTCCTCCTCGCCCCACAGGCCCGGCCCGAACTCGCGACCGTAGGCGTCCACCGCGATCGAGACCTTGGTGCCCGCCTGCCAGTAGTCCTTGGGCCGCCAGTGCACCTCGCGGCTGTTGAACCAGTAGAAGGCGCCCTCGACGGCCGGCTCGGTGGCGACCTTGATCGCCTCCTCCGCCTTCCGCTTGTCCGGAGCGGGTGCGTTGCTGCTGAAGCGGAACACCAGCGGCTGGCCGACCCCCACGGTCTCGCCGTCCAGCGGGATCATCGACACGTAGGTCTGCGACTTCGGGTCGATCGTGCTGAAGGTCGACTGCTGCGTGATGGCCGGGCCGCCCTCGCCCTGAGCCGTCACCGCCAGCGTGTAGGTCTTGCCGTAACCGGCCTTCTCCGTGGCGGACCAGCTCGCGCCGTCCGGGGACACCTGCCCCGGCACCTGCTTCCCGTCGGAGTTGGTCAGCGTCGCGTTCACGATCCGGCCGTCGCTGACGTTCGCGGTCACCGGAGCGGCCGGTGACACGTCCTTGGCCCCGTTCGGCTGCGCGAACCGCACCACCGGGGCCGGCGGCCCCTGGTCCTGCTCGGCCTCCACTCCCCCGCCGCCGCTGCACCCCGCGACCAGCAAACCCACCAGCCCGACGACCGACACAGCCGTCAGCCGACTAACCCGCGAGAGAGCCCCGACCGGGTTATGCCTTTTCCTCATTGGCAACTATCCGTCCCGTCCCAAACCACACCTGCGCCTGAACACCAGTGTGCCGTAATCACCCGACCGTGCGTGCAGCGACCAGGCCCACACTCAGTGTCATATGCCCTGAGATCAGCCCCCTCCACGCACGTCCGGCAGACGTGCGGAGGGGCACCGGGGTTGCCCTCGGCCTTCGAGGAGACCCCCCGCCAAGGGCGCGCACGACCCGTGCTAATGTTTTCGACGTCGCCAGGGAGACCGAACGGAAACCCCGGGGGACGCGCTAGCGCCAATAGCTCAACTGGCAGAGCAGCTGACTCTTAATCAGCGGGTTCGGGGTTCGAGTCCCTGTTGGCGCACAGCAAAGAAAGGCCCGCCTCCTCGGCGGGTCTTTTTTATTTTCAATATCGCGCCGACATGACCTCGAACACGGTCGGACCTGCTGCACAGGCCGTTCCAAGCGCGTGCTAATCTTTTTCGCGTTGCCGGGGAGACCCGGGGCCGGCGCCAATAGCTCAACTGGCAGAGCAGCTGACTCTTAATCAGCGGGTTCGGGGTTCGAGTCCCTGTTGGCGCACAGCGAAAGAAGACCCGCCCCATCGGCGGGTCTTCTTTCATTTGCGAACCCGCTCGGGCACGCCGCCACCAGGTACCGACTTCCCTGGGAAATCCGTCCACCGCAGCGCATCCTTGACCGTCCACTGAGGACTCAACCACTCCTGGTCACCACCGGTTCGCCGAAATCCGCCCGCAAGGCGGTATCTGCGGACATCCCGGGGCACCAACAATCGATCGCGCACGCGGCTCGGCGACGGTGGAGGGCCATGTTCGAGCAGGTCATGACCGGCGCGGTCATCGCGGCGACGGTGACAGCGCTGGTGCGGCTCGGAATCGGCCACCGCAACCGCGAACCCCCCTGCCACGTGGACGTCGCCCAGCTGATGATGGGCCTGGGCATGATCGCGATGCACCTGACGCCGTCGCCGCTGCTCGCCGCTCCCTTCCTCGTTCTCGCCTGCTGGTTGGGATTTCGGGCGGCATGGCTGCGCGCCGGCTCGCACCTACACCACGCGATCGGAGCGCTGGCGATGGTCTACATGTTCGCCGGGCAGCAGTCCGGGGTCACCGGAGCGCCACTGGTCACGGCGGGCCACCACCACGCTTCCGTCGCGATCGCGGCGCAGGCCCCGGGTTTCGCGTACCCGCTGCTGGCCTGGTCGCTGATGACCTACTGCGCGCTCGCCGCGGGGTTCGCCGCCACCGACCTGGTGCGCGCTCCACCGCCGCGGCTGCGCTCGCTGGTCGAGCTGGCGCTCTCGGCCGCGATGGCCCACATGTTCCTGGTGATGCTCTAGGAATTCCTGTAAGCAGCCGCTGACAGTTGATCCTGCTAATGATCAGTATTACAAGCCACGCCTCTGGTCACCCCGATTCGGAGAGGTTAGGCTACCCAAACTTTTGCACGATTCCGACAGATTGGGTGCCTCATGCTGCGCCATCGCAGACTCATCGCGGCGTTGTCCGCCGCGTTCGCCCTGGGCATCGCCGGTTGCGGCACGCCCGCGCCCGAGCAGCCCGCTCCCGCCCAAAGCCGCGTCGTCCAGCACGCCAAGGGCCAGACCACCATCCCCGGAGCACCGCAGCGAGTTGTCGTTCTCGACACCGGCGAACTCGACTCCGTGCTGGCGCTCGGCGTGAAGCCGGTCGCGACCGTGCTGCCCGACGCCAACACCCAGCTCCAGCCGTACCTGGCGGAGAAGGCGGGCAACCCCGAGATCGTCGGCACCATCGGCTCCCCCAACCTGGAGAAGATCGCCGCCCTGAAGCCGGACCTGATCCTGTCCAGCAAGACCCGCGACGACGAGCACTACGAGGCGCTGAGCAAGATCGCCCCCACCGTCTTCGCCCAGACCGTGGGCAAGACGTGGAAGGAGAACTTCCTGCTGGACGCCGACGCGCTCGGCAAGCGCGCGGACGCCGACCGGATCCTCGCCGACTACCAGGCCCGCGCCGCCGAGATCGGCAAGCAGGCCGGTGGCCGCAAGGTCAGCATGCTCCGGTTCATCCCCGGTGACATCCGGCTCTACAACAAGGGATCGTTCATCGGAACCATCCTCGCCGACGCAGGCTTCAACCGCCCGGACAACCAGCTCGGCGACAAGACCTTCACCAAGCTCAGCCGTGAGCAGATCTCCCAGGCGGACGGCGACGTGCTGTTCTACGCCGCCTACGGCGACAACGCGCGCCAGCAGATGAACGAGGTGACCGGCTCGGTGCAGTGGACCACCCTCGGCGCGGTGCGCGCGGGCCAGGCCACCGAGGTGCCCGACGACACCTGGTACCTGGGCCTGGGTCCGCTCGCCGCTGACCTGGTGCTCGACGACCTTGAGAAGTTCGTCGCCAAGAAGTGAGTCAGCGCCCGGCGTCGAGGCGGAGATCGCCGGAGCTCGGACCCACGCGCACGTCCTCTGCGCCCGGTTCGACCTCCACCGTCACCTCCACCTCGGCGCCGGGTTCTGCCGTGGCCACCGCGAAACCGGCCAGCCGCAACGGATCCGCGGTGTAGACCTGCACGACCTCGCGGCCGGCGCGGTCACCGGTGTTGCGCAGCTTCACCGTGACCGCGTCGCCTTCGAGCGTCGCCTCGTCGTACGACCACGTCGTGTAGCCCAGCCCGTGCCCGAAGCTGAAGCCCGGCGTGACGCCCCGAGCGGCGTAGGCGCGGTAGCCGATCAGCGGCCCCTCCTCGTAGCTCAGCTCGCCGTCGACCGGCTGCACGCCCGGCAGCGGCACCGGCACGTCCGCGAGCGCGGCGGGCAACGTCGTGGGCAGCCTGCCGCCCGGCTCCACGGCTCCCAGCAGAACGTCGGCCAACGCGTCGCCGTACTCCTGACCGCCGAACCACGTCCACAGCACGGCATGCGCATCTGTCGCCCACGGCATCAGCACGGGACCACCCGCGTTGACCACCACGACGGTGTTCGGATTGGCCGCGATCACCTTCGCCACCAGCTCGTCCTGCGGTCCCGGCAGGTCCAGCGAGTTCCGGTCCCGGCCCTCCGTCTCGACCTCGTCGTTGGTGCCGACCACGACCACCGCGACATCGCTGTCCCGCGCCGCCCGCAAGGCCGCTTCCAACTCGGTCGCGTCGTCCCAGCGCTCCGGCCGGTGACCCAAACCCACGCAGACCAGGTCCGCGTCGACCTTCAGCGGAGTGAACTCCACCGCGAGGCGAACGCGACCCGCCTCGTCCAGGTCTGAATCGACCAGCACGACGTTGAATCGCTGCTCCGGCGGCGCCAGCATGTCGCCCAGCGGATCGTCGACCTCGCTGCTGGTCTTGACGTCGGCGGACAGCACCTCGCGACCCGAGACCTCGACGCGGAAGTGCCCGGTGCCGTTCACGCCGAACACGTGCTCACCGACCTCGGCGGTGAGCTTCCCGCTCATCCGGAGCTTCCTGGTGCCCTCCGGCATCGCGCCGAACTGCCAGATCAGGCGCTCGGTACCGCGCAGCTCCGCGTCGAGCACCTGGTCCTTCTCCCCGAGGTACTCCACGCGCAGACCGTTGCCCTCGCCCTGCGGATCGAGCACCAGCTCGGGCGGGATCGGGTCGAGCAACCGCCGGTGCCGCACACCGCGCTGGTAGTGGATCTCCGCGTTCGGCAGGGCCCTGCGGATGCCGTCCAGCGGAGTCACCACGTGCGGCGGGCTGACGTGCGACGAACCCCCGCCCTGCACCGCGGGGAAGGTCGCGTTCTCGCCGATCACCGCGACCTTCGCGACCTCCTGATCCAGCGGGAGCAGCGAGTTGTCGTTGCGCAGCAGCACGAATCCGCGTGCCGTCAGCTCCCGGATCGAGACGCGCGCCTGCTCCGGCGGGGCTTCCGCGGTCTTCTGCTCAGTCTGGCCCTCGCCGAGGGCGCCCACCCGGTCCGCCAGGCGCAGCAACCGCAGCACCTTGTCGTCCAGGACCGATTCCTCGACCTCGCCGTCCTCGACCGCCTTCGCCAGCGCACCATCCGCCCACGGGCTCTTCGGGCCGGGCATCGCCAGATCCAGCCCCCCGTTGGCAGCACCGGCGCAGGACCTGGTGGCGAACCAGTCGGAGACCAGCACGCCGTCGAAGCCCCACTCGGCCTTGAGGACGTCGTTGACCAGGGCGGAATGCTCGGTCATCGTGTGGCCGTTGACCGAGTTGTAGGCGGCCATCATCGCCCAGGGCCGCGCTTCGTCGACGATGCGCCGGAACGGCGCCAAGTAGCAGTCCCGCAGCGTCGACTCGTCGATCACCGCGTTGTAGGTGAGCCGTTCGGTCTCGCTCTCGTTGCCGACGTAGTGCTTGGGCGTGGCCGCGACACCGCGCGACTGGATGCCGGCGACGATCTCCGCACCGATCACACCGGTCAGCAGCGGATCCTCGGAGAAGTTCTCGAAGTGCCTGCCGCCGAACGGGCTCCGGTGCAGGTTGATCGTGGGTGCGAGCACGACGTGCACGCCGCGCCGGACTGCCTCATCACCGAACAGCTCGCCGGCTCGCCGCACCTCGGCCCGGTCCCAGGTCGCCGCCAGGCCCGACGCGACCGGGAGCAGCAGCGAGGTGTCGCGCTCGTCCCAGGTCGTGCCCCGGACCCCGTTCGGGCCGTCCGACAGCACCAGCCGGCGCAAGCCGATCTTCGGCATCGGGTGCAACGTCCAGAAGTCGGCGCCGGTCAGCAACCGGGCCTTCTCCTCCACCGTCAGCTTCTCCAGCAACGATCGGAGGTCTTTCTCTTCCACTCCCGCGCCCCTTCCGCCCGGACTCCGGCGACCAAGTCTCAAGCACGGAAACGACCTTGTCGAGCGGAGACGCCAAAAAGCGGGGCTGGTTGATCCTGCTCGGATCAACCAGCCCCGCTCATAAGGATTGTGTCGGCGGTGTCTTACTCTCCCACACCCTAGCGAGTGCAGTACCATCAGCGCTGGGGAGCTTAGCTACCGGGTTCGGAATGGG
>NZ_JBFAPZ010000018.1:0-125429 GCF_040676935.1 Saccharopolyspora sp. NPDC049426
CGGGATTGCCCCCCGATCAAGTGAACCAGTCCTCACCAGGCACGCAGCTCCACCTGCGGCGGATCGCCCCAGGCGAACCCGCTGCATTGGAGACAGGTGGGGACCGGTAGGCGGCCATGTCGGGGTCGAGCAAGGGCACCGTGTGGTCGATGGTCGCCGTCGCGCTGACGGCCTTCATCGTCATGCCTGCGGCGATGGTCGGGGTCGCGGTTCTGGCGGTCTCCGGAAGCCTGGGCATCGCGTTCGGCGGCTGCCACGGCGACGGCGGCCCCGGCGGGGGCGGGCAGCAGGTCGGCGACCAGCAGTGGTCCGGCGAGCAGATGACCAACGCCCAGACCATCACCTCGGTGGTCCAGCAGCGCCACCTGTCCAAACGGGCCGCGGTGCTGGCGATTTCGACCGCGATCGTCGAGTCCCGGCTGATCAACGTCCACTACGGCGACCGCGACTCGCTGGGGCTGTTTCAGCAGCGCCCGTCGATGGGCTGGGGTTCGCCGGAGGAAGTCACCAACCCCGCCTATGCCACCGGGAAGTTCCTCGACCACCTGGTGCAGCTCGACGGCTGGCACACCATGCCGCCCGGGGTGGCCCAGCAGAAGGTGCAGGCATCGGCGTTTCCCGACCGCTACGCCCCGCAGGAACAGCCCGCCAGCGCGCTGATGGACAAGTTCTGGACCGGCCCGGACAACCCGGTCCCGCCGCCGAGCGGCGGGGATACGGCCCAGCAGGCATCGGCCAGCCAGTCCGCGCTGGGCTGCCCGGACCAGGGCGCATCGAACATCCCGCTCGATCCGGCCAAGCTCCCGCCGGGCTTCCAGCTGCCGAGTGACCCGAAGCAGCGTGCGGCCGTGGAGTTCGCGCTGAGCAAGCTCGGCGCCCCGTACGTGTGGGGCGCGAAGGGCCCGGACGCCTTCGACTGCTCCGGGCTGATGCAGGCCGCGTGGGCCCACGCCGGGGTACCGATCTCGGCGGGCACCTACGGCCAGAAGGACGACGGCCGCGCCGTCGGATCACTGGCCGAGATCCAGCCCGGTGACCTGGTGTTCATCCCCGGCTCGCTCGGCTCCCCGTCCGATCCGCGGCACGTGGGCATGTACGCCGGCCACGGCGTGATCGTCAACGCCTACGACTCTTCAACCGGCGTGATCCTCGAACGCCTCGATGCGTGGGCGCCGCAGATCGTGTCCATCCGGCGGGTCGCCGAACCCACCACACCACCACCGCCGCAAGGGAGTCCGCAGGCATGAGCAGCAACCACCGCATTTCACCCACCGCCGATCGCGACCTCGCGCTGATGGGCGTGCTGGTCTCGGTGCTCGGCGCGCTGCTGGCCCTGGCCGCCGGGCTCATGGCCGGCGCCGCAGCCGCCACCGTGCTCACCGGTGGCCCCTGGGCCATGCCCACCTTCGATACCTGGGTATCTGGCGTGTTCGCCGTGCTCGGCAACCCCGCCGATCCGGCTGCGGGCCTCGGAGCACCGTGGGCCCCGGCGCTGGCCGGGCGGCCGGGCTTGTACTGGGCGGTCACGCTGGCGATCATCGCGATCGCGGTGGCTGTCCTGGCCACGCTGGCCGGGCTGGCCTGGCGCCGGTTCGGCCCGTCGCAGCCCGGTCACGCCAGCCGGGAGGACATCCGCCGCGAGCTCTCCCTGGAGGCGGCTCGGCGGACCGCCGAGTGGACCCGGCCGAGCCTGAGCCCGCGCGAGCGGCGCCGTGCACCGCTGGAACAGGTCGCCGCACCACTGCACCGCGGCCCACACCGCCAGGTCATGTGCACACCGCTGGAAAACCCCACCGGCGCCTTCGCACCCACCCAATCCGGCAAGTCCCGCACGGATCTTGTGCACAAAGCGCTCGCCGCACCGGGCGCGCTGCTGTGCAGCACCACGAAACCCGACTTGGTCGAGTTCGCCGCGCTGGCCCGCACCCGCCGCCGAGAAGCCGGTCCCGTGCTGGTCTTCGACACCACCGGCGAGGTGCACTGGCCCGCCAAGGTGCGCTACTCGCCGGTGACCGGGTGCCAATCGTTCACCACCGCGCGCCGCCGCGCCGAAACGCTCGTCGATGCCGCAGCGGTGGGCCTGGAAAACGTGGGCGGAAACGACAAGGTGTTCCGCGAGCGCGCGAAGATGGTCGTGCAGTCCTACCTGCTCGCCGCCGCCCACGCCGGGCGCGGAGTCGCCGACCTCGTCCGGTGGGCGATCACCAAACCGCCGGACCAGGAGCCGGTCGAGCTGCTGCGCGAGCACGGCTTTCCGGAGCTGGCCGACAACCTGCGCTCCGAGATCGGCATGGTCGCCGAGACCTCCGACGCGGTGTGGCTCAGCGTCCGCCGGGTCATCGAGCCCTGGCTGGACCCGCACCTGCGCGAGCTGTGCTCCCCGAAGCTGGGGGAGGAGTTCGATCCCCGCAGCTTCATCGGTCAGCAGGGCAGCCTGTTCCTGGTCGCCGGGGAGCACCAGGCCGACCAGGTCCGGCCGGTGCTGACCGCGCTGGTCGAGGACATCCTGACCAACGAGCAGGAGATGGCGCTGTCGTACCCGTCGCGGCGTCTTGACCCGCCGGCCACCAACGACCTCGACGAGCTTTTCGACGCCACGCCGGTGCCGCGACTGCCCGAGGTCCTGGCCGACTCGGCCGGTCGGGGCGTGATCATCCACTGGGCCGCCCAGTCTCTGGCCCACCTGGACACCCTCTACGGCGAGAACGGGCGCCGCCAGCTGCTGGACAACACCACGACGCTGACGCTCTGGGGCGGCATCAAGGACCCCAAGACCCTCGAGTGGATCTCCACGATCGCCGACCACCACGAGCGGCGGCGCTACCAGCAGCAATCCGACGGCCTGTTCGGTATCGGCCGCACCTCGGTCGGCACCGAGTCCGTGCCGACCTACCGGCCCGGCGCGGTGCGCACGGTCGACCGCGGCCGCGTCCTGGTCTTCCACCGCCACCTCAAGCCGATCCTGGCCCGCACGGTCGACGTCAAGCGCCGCCGCGACTGGAAGTCGCTCAAGGCCGACGTCGACGCGGTGCGCAACGGCGAGGTCCCCGTGTCCCCGGATGGATACGCCCTGACCACCTCCGCGCAGCCCACCGCGCCCGCCTACCAGGAGGTCAAGCCGCTGTGAGCGAGGACGACATCACCCCGAACCGCCGCCGTCGTGAACCCGCAACGGACGAGCCCAGCGAGCACGATCCGGCCGACACCGAGGAGCTGGACAAGCAGCTCGGCGCGCTCACCGAGGTCGTCGGCGGGCTGGCCAAGAAGGTCAACTCGCTCCGCGAGCGCATCGACGCCCTCGAAAACGGCGACACCGGCGACGACGGGGACGAGCAGGACGACACCCACGACCGGCCCGCCGCGTGGGTGGTGTTCACCCCGCCCGCCGCGGCCGAGGAGCACCAGCACCGCAAGGACGGCCACAGTCCGAACTGGACACTGGACAACTTCGTGGCCTGGTACAACGCCACCTACGTAGGACGGGCCGGTGGTCCCGCCACGCCGATTCCCGGGTGCTGGCGCCAGCATCCCGGCCTGGCGATGGAGGTCGCCACGCTCGCCTACAGCTGGCGGCGGGCCAACGTCGGCGCCACCGCCAACGTGCGCGACGCCCAGTACTGGCATCACACCTGGCGGCCCGGTTTCGCCGCCCGGCTCACCGAGTGGACCCACGCGCACTGCCTGGACGGACGACACCGCCCCGCTGGGGCCGACGCCCGCCCTGACCGCTTCACCCAGGCCACGTCCGGCCACACCAGCACTGAAGAAGTGCACGTCAGAAAGGAAGTTGCGTCATGACCGCTACCGCTCCGCGCCACTTCAGTCCTCGTCCAGCACCAGGACTGCGCTGCCCGGAATGCCAGGTACCGACCCGCTGGCTGCCGTACCCGTTGCTGCGGTGGTTCTGCGCCGATTGCGAGGTGTCCTGGCGCAATCCCTGCCAGCCAGGACTGCGTGAAAACCCCAGCGCCACCGCCAATCCGTTCGCACCAGCACTCGTGGAGATCCCGTCATGACCGACTACGACACCCGCTCCTACACGGCTCGCAGTGCCATTCCCGCTGCTGAGCCGACGCCACTGCACACCGCGCTCCGCGTCATCGGCGTCGAGCACACAGTCCCGGAGATCCTGCCCGGCAGCCTGCTGGCCAGCCGCGGCGAACGGGTGTGGGCCACCGGATCGCTGATCGCGATGTTGGAGGACGTGACCTGGGAAGTCATCGCTCCGCACGTGCCCGACGACCGCGCACTGGTCGGCTGCGGCGGCGTCTACGAGCACACCGCACCGACCCTGCCGGGCCAGCGGGTGCGCATCGAGGTCTACCGCACCTATGTGCCCGAGGGCGGAGGAAAGCAGCTGTGGACCGTGCGTGCGGTCAACGTCGAGACCGGTCAGCAGGCCGGCGTCTTGCACCACGAGGTCGCCACCCCGAATCGCGCGCGGTTCTACCGACGGCTTCGCGCGCGGATGTGAGGAAAACCAGCACGTGACCAGCACAACGACGCACAGGGAGCCCGACCATGATCTTCCTCGAATGGCGCCCCGCTGCACCGGCCTCGTCGCGCTCGACGACGGCCCTCGGCGCGGCCGCGGCCACCGCCGCAGCCGGGTGGGTGCTCACCGCCACCCGGCTGCACGCCCGCACGCGCCAGCTGCACCGCGCCCACCGTGACCCCGTCACCGGACTGCTCACCCGAGCGGCCTTCGAGCCGGCGGCCCAAGCGGCGCTGTGCCACCGAGACTGCACGGTCGGCCTGGGCGACCTGGACGGGTTCAAGGCCGTCAACGACACCCACGGCCACCAGGTCGGCGACGAGGTGCTGCGAGCCGTGGCCACCCGGTTGAAAACTCAGCTCGGCCATCTGGCCGTCGTCGGCCGGATCGGCGGTGACGAGCTGGCGTTCGTCACCCGCGGACTCCGCCCCGTCGATCTCGACGCGTTGGTCTCCGCGCTGACCGCACCGATCTCGACCAATGCGGGCCTGCTCCGGGTCGGGGTCTCGCTCGGCATCAGCACCCTCGGCCGCCAGGCCGTGCTTTCGAACGCACTGGTCGCGGCCGACCTGGCCATGTACGAGGCCAAATCCACCCGGCAGGGCGGCGGATGGCGCGTGTGCTCGCCGCGCTCCCACGCGGCCGCCTTACCCGCACTGTGCCCCGCGCCCCGCCAAGAAGCCCGTGGCCTCGGGCCCGCGACACAGGAGGTGAACCAGCGATGAGCGCACACTGGGAAGACGACGCCGCCTGCCGCGGCACGATGCTCGAGCTGTGGTTCGGCCCGGATGACTACGAGGAACCGGTGGACCAAGCCCGGTGGCGGCAACGGCGCGCGACCGAGTTCTGCGCGACATGCGCGGTGTGGACTGAGTGCCTGTCCGCCGAGCTGGTGCGGCCGCTATCCGAGCAGCACGGAATCCGCGGCGGGCTCACCCCTCGCGCGCGGGAGCGGCTGCTGGCGCGGTGGCGCGAGGCCGGGCTCGTGCCCGAGCACCGCCCGCCGGACGACGTCGACGTCGTGCGCACGCTACTCACCGAGTCAGCCGAGTCAGCCGAGTCAGACCTGCTGCCTGCCAGGCGCTACTGCTCCAGCAATCAGTGAGATAGTGGCGCCCGGCGAGGTGGCGCACGCGATCGCCCGTACAGGATCGTCAAGGGAGCAGGATGCCGATCTGGTTGCTCATCATCATCGACGTCGCGGCCGTCGGTTTCGCCGTGTTCCTGGCCTTCAAGCTGCCGCACGACCCGTGGCGAATCACCCCGTCGCTGGTGGTGACGTTCCTGCTGACGATTCTGCTGGGGGCCACCATTGATCCGCGGGCGTTCCTGCTCACCACAGGCCTGGTCGCCGCGTTCGCCACCGGCCGCACCGTCTACCGGCTCCGGCAGTCCCGCTCGACCTCGAACAAGTAGCACCGCGCACTTGGGTTTGGCTTAAAAGCCCGAGCCGGGAAAGTGCTTGGATCCCTGAACAGGCTGTACAGGCTGGCGTTTCCCCGTCTTTCGCCACAGTTGGTGACGGGCCAGTTACGGTGATCGGCATGCAGATGGGGACCGGGATCTACCTTCAGGTGTACGAGATCAAGTCGAAGTTCGTCTTTCACCACAGAACGCTGGCTGAGCCCGCTGGATCTGACCGACCCAGATGGTCCGACGACGCGCGTGGTGCAGTTCGGGCACATGATGGCCGTCTGAAAGCTCACCGCCCACGAAATCCCCACCCGGATCAGCCGCAACTCAGCCCTGCTCAGCCTGGCCAGCGACCTCCCCGCAGCAGTGCTCTCCACCCTGCTCGGACTCAGCGAAACCGCCGCCGTCCAGTGGGTGCACCGAACCAAACGTGACTGGCACGCCTTCCTCCGAGCCCGAGGGTACGAGCAAGACCAACAGCGGGAGCGAGGGAAACAGGCTTGACCTTCGAGCCGGGTCAAAGGTTTACCGTCGGGAGGTGAGCACGATGCGGATCTCCCAGCTCGCCGAACGCACCGGCACCCCGGCCACGACCCTGCGGTTCTACGAAACTGCGGGACCACTGCCCGCCGAGCGGACTCCAGCCAGCTACCGGATCTGGATCATGCTCTCAGCATGGGCGGTGACCAGTGGTGTCTCTGCTGAGAGCCTGGAGACTTTCCGCGTCTTGCTGCCTTAGATGTCGCCAGTGGTGGGCGAGGTAGAACCGCGCCCACCACTGACCACCAGGGCCCCGGCACGTGACCGTCAACACCGTCTCCAGCCCGACCTTGCCGGAGATCATCGCCACCGCGCGGAGTCGTCCCCGGCGAACCTGCTTAGCGATGTAGCCGTGTCCAACCTAAGCAAAGTGCGGACAAATTGCCCACTCTCGTCGTGCAGCATCTCGAACATCGCATGGATATCGTCGATACATGAGCGCAGCTAGTTAACCCGGCCCACGGAGGCCTACCTGTTGCGCCCGCGACTTACGCGGTCCACATACACGAGAATAGCAATATAGACGCCAAATGAGAGGATCAAAACCGGAATCCAAACGACAGCTGGAGCATCGTAAAGACTGGTGATAAGCATGGCGGTCGGGGTCAGGATGACACCAAGGGTGACGATCGTCCAGAACTTTATTCCTCGTCCGGCCATGCTTCTCTCCTCTTAGCAGACCAAGTTCGATGCGGCTCCAAATGCTACACCTGCCCCGGCAATGACAGCTCCTGGAAGAGTTCCAACTCCGGTTGCAGTGGCAGCGAGACCAGCATACGTGAAGATCTGGCCGGCTCCCCACAAAGTCCAAGTGCAAGCATTGAGGCCTATTGAATCCATTTTGTTGATGGGGTCGCCGAATGCGTAGGTGTAGGGATTGATTTCTTGTCCGCTGGGGTCGGGTTGGGTGAAGCGGGCGTGGTGTGGCTGGTAGTAGCGGTGGCCTAGGTGGTAGCGCCCCTGCGGGTCGTGGAGCATGCCGAGCCAGCGCAGGGGGTTGTGGTTGGCGGCTTGGCCGGTGGGTGTGGGGTCGCCGTAGGGGGTGTAGGCATACGTGCCGGTGACTTGGCCTTCTGGGGTGACCAAGGCGTGCACGGTGCGCTGCGGGTCGGTGTGCGGGATGTGGCGGGGACCACCGAGGGTGTCGAAGGCGATGGGTCGGCCGTCGGGGTCGCGGATGATGGTGGTGCGGACGCCGTCGCGGGTGTAGGCGCCGAGTCCGAGGGCGGTATGGGTGTAGGTGTCGTGCACGGTGCCGACGGCGGTGCCGTAGAGCCCTTCCAGCAACTGCACCGCGTCGCTGGTGGCGTAGGCGAATTCGGCGAGGCGCCCTTCGGGCCCGGTGGTACCGGTGAGCTGGTAGGTGGCGCTGTATTCGCTGATGACCTGTTGTTCGTCGGCGGTGAGTTGGCCGGCGCGGTCCCATCCGAGTGGGGTGGTGTCGATGTGGGTGTACTCATCGGCGGCGTTGATGGTGAAGGTGTGTTCGTTGGTGCTGGTGAGGTTGGTGGCGTCGTCAAAGGTGTAGGTGTAGGGCCCGGCTTGGGTGAGTCGGTTAAGCCCGTCGTAGGTGCACAGCGTGGGTTGACCGGTCGGGTGGGGGCTGAACCAACCGGTGATTTCGCGGATGAGTGTGGAGTCGGCGGCCGTATCGGTCTCGTAGCGGTAGGTGCTGCGGTCGAGCAGCACGTTGGCGTTGTCACGGGCTTCCACGGCGGTGACGCGGCCGGAGAGGTCGTAGTCAGTGTGCTGGTGGAACCCGCCCGGGTAGTGGGCGTCGGTGCGGCGGTTGGCGGTGTCGTAGTCGAAGGACATCACCGCCCCGTCGGGCAGCGTGAGGGTGGTGCACCGGTAGGCGGCGTCGTAGCCGTAGCGCACGGTGGCACACGGTTGTTGCAGCCAGACGATGTTGCCGGCCGGGTCGTAGCCGTAGCCGACGGTTTCCAGCACATCGCCGGTGGTGGTGCGTTGTGACTGCACCTGGCCGCGTGGGGTGTAGGTGTAGTTCATGCGGGCGCTTGGTGAGTGGGTGGCGGTGAGGTTGCCGTTGCGGTCGTAGCTGCGCTGCTCGCGCACGTCCCGGATTCCGCCGGTGACATCGGTGATGGCGGTGGGCCGGTCGAGCAGGTCGTAGGAGTGCTCCAGGACGGTTCCGTTCCCATCGCGAACTGTGTGCTGGCGGGAGAGTTCGTCGTAGGTGTAGTGCTCGACGCCGCGTGGGTCGGGCGGGTGCACCGCCGTTTGTTGTCCCAGGCTGTCGTAGTCGTAGGTGGTCACCGCGCCTTTGCCATCGGTGCGGGTAGCCACGCTGCCATCCAGGTTGTAGGTGTAAGCGAGGACTGTGATGCCGAGGTTGGTGTTGTAGGCCGACAGCAGGTTCCCGGCCGCGTCGTAGTCGAGTTCGACCTGGGTGCCTTGCGGGTCGGTGATGCTCGTGGGCTGGAACGGATGGTTGGTGTCGGTGTAATCGATGCTCATGGCCGCCCCGGTGGGCAGTTCGGTGCCGATGAGGTTGTTGGTCGTGGCGTCGTAGTCATAGGTGAACGAGGCCCCGGTGGGGTCGGTGGTGGTGTTGACGTCGTTGTTGGCCGTCCACGTCGTGCCCCGCGCGTGGCCGAGCGCGTCGGTGGCTGAAAGCTGGCGGTGGGTTGAGTCGAAGGTGAACGTCGAGGTGTTGCTGTTCGGGTCGGTGACCTCGGTGGTCGATGTGCCGTAGACGTAGGCCCAGGTGGCCACTGCCGCCCCGCCCGGTAGGGGTTCGTGCACGGCGGTGACCCGGTTGGTGGTGTCGTACTCGGCGGACCAGGTGTGGCCGTTCGGGTCGATGAGCTCGATCAGGTTGCCGCTGGTGTCGTAGCTCAGGTACGTGGTGTTGCCGCCGCGGTCGTCGAACTGCAGCAGGCGCCCGTCGGTGTCGTGGACGTAGTTGCCGAACACGTGCCCGGTGGGGTCTTCGATCGATTCCAGCTGGGCCTGGGCGTCGTAGTGCAGCGTGGTGACGCGCCCGCGGGTGTCGGTGATGGTCTCCACCCGCCCATCACCGCGGTGCGCGAAGGTGATGGTTTGCCCGTTGCGGCAGGCCTGGCTGGTCAACAATCCGGTGGTGTCGAAACGCCAGACTTCCTCCGAGCCGTGGAACACGAGCCGGTAAGTGGAGTCGGGTTCGGTGTGCAGGGTGGCGTTGATGCCAGCCGGACTGATCCAGCCCCCGCTGCCGTCGGGTTGGAAACTGGCGTACCAGCCGGTGGGGTCGACCAGGGTGCGAACACTGCCGGTGTCGGCGAACAGGTGGGTGTCGATCAGGCTGGCCCAGTGGGTGCCGAAGCTCGGCTCGATCGCTCCTGGGGGTAACACCGGCGGTGCTTGGGCGTTGAAGGTGTGGTTGAGGTTGAGCGCGAAGTCGCACCGGCCCTCGATGGTCAAGTCACGTACGTGCACCACGAGGTTGCCCGTGGACAGGTGGACGAGTACTTCGATGCGATCGGAGATGGGGTGACGTTCCAACGGATACCACGGCCGAACGCCGAGGAACTCACCGCCGGTCACGATCTGCGTGTGGATCGGAGCGGACATGAACACACACCTCCCAGGTGTGAAAAAGCCTGTGAAAGTCGAAAAAGTGAAAAGGTCCTAGCGATCAGAGGTTGGAGACGGTGATCGTGCCGAATAGTTCCAGCAGTCCGCCTTCGGGCCAACCGCTGGGAATGGAGGGCACGCTCCAGGCGCGATCGCCCGGATTGGGCCCGGCGATGGTGTAGAGGCCCAGACGGGTATCGCCCTGTGAGTAGGAGAACATCGGTTGCAGCCGCGTCGAGTCCGGCTGTATCAGGGTTGAGCCCCACCAGTCGGCATAACCGGCGCTGGTGGTCCACAGATGGTTGTGCAGGAAATGGTGGCTGCCGGGCGGTGTGCGCAACCCCGCGGGCAGTTCGGAAACGACCTGGCCCGCGCCGGCATCGAATGGTGGGCTGCCCCAGAGGAATTCGCAGTGCAGATGCAGTCGCTGGCCGATGCGGATGAACCAGCCGCGGCGTTGGCTACCGGTGCCCAGGTTGACCGGAGTCTGTTGTGTGCCGGTCTGGCCGAGGCTTACCAGCGGCGGCGTATAGGCATGCCATTCGCCTAAATCCGCTTGCCATGCCGCGAATTCGGCCCGCATACGTTCGTATTCGCGCCGCAGTGCCGTGAGCCGCTGGCTCGTGGGTTCCCCGGAGGAACAGGTCGTGGACGGGCTCATCACACCCACCTCGCCGAGAGCGCCGCGTCGTCTGCGAGCTGCACCGTGCCCTGGATGACCAGGAGCCCGCCCTCGGGGAAACCGCTGGCGATGTAGGGCACGCTGTTGGTGTTGTTCCCCGGTGTGGGCCCGGCGATGGTGTAGAAACCCAACCGCGCATCGAGCTTGCTGAACGGAAACATCGGCTGCAGCCACGTCGGCGTGCCGGGCTGGATCAGCGCCGAGCCGGCCCAGTCCATGGCACCCTCGGTGCCGCTGGTGGTCCACAGATGCGTGTGGAGGTAGTGATGGCCACCCGTGGCGGTCATTCCCGGCGGTAACTCGGTGATCACCCGGCCCGCGGCGGCATCGTAGGGCGGCTGACCCCAGTAGAAGACCATCCGCAGATGCAGCCGGCTTCCCACGCGGATGTAGAAACCCTGCCGAACCCCGCCCGTGCCCATGTTGACCGGGATCCGCTGGTTGTTGCTGTAGACATCCAGCGGCGGGGTGTAGCTCTGCCACACACCGAGCTGGGCCCGCCAGGCCTCCCACTCGCCGCGCAGCTCAGCGATGTCTCGCTCCAACGCGCTCGCCCGCTGCGAGCTGCGATCACCCGTCGGACAGGTTGTCGTGTTCATCAGACCTCCAGTCGTCACAAGCCGCGAGGTCGTCGCATAGAAGACACACGTGTCCCCCATAAAGGCGCAACGCGGAAACACACGGTGATAAGCGGCTCGATCAGCGCGACCGTCAAACCCGGCCGGATACCCCAGGAACCTGCTTCCGACCAGCACGAACCGCGCCAGCACCGTCAACGAGGAACGGTCACGCGACTCATCGAACCCATGACCGACCGTAGTCCTCCTCGCGGACACGTCAACGCCCCTAGCCAGGGCAAGATGATCAGTCCACACACGACCCAGCTCGCTCCTGGACAGCCGAAACCCACTCACAACACCGCCCGAACCTGCACTGTGCAAGCGGAAAAGATCGACCGTATGGAGCAACACAACCCGCCTATGCAGGACCGACACCGAAGACCCAACCCTCAGCCGGACAGTGTTGACGCGGTGAACCGCAGTCCACTCCACGCGGCGCCCACCCCCTGTCGGGTGCAACGGGGTCAGGCAGACGTAGCTAGTCGTGCACAGCTGTTGATCAGCGCTGTGCTGCGGCGACGGTCCGGCTCGTGGTCCAACCGAGCACCTTGAAGCGCTGGCCGGTGCGGTAGGCGCTGGCCAGCGGATGGGTAATTGATCAGGTCGTCTGGTGGGGCGGTGCAGACATGGAAGCACCCGACGAATACGGCACCTTCCGAATAAGTGCACTACGCCAGCTATCCCTCGTAATACCTGGCGGTAATCCGTTCTCGATCGACTGCGTAGCGGGGTGGTGTGGTCGGTGAACCCGGAGCACCAATCGAGGACTCGATGTAGTGCTCACGCCGCGTCGGTGGCGATCACGCCGAGCGCCACACACCGGTGACGGGGCAGGAACTCCAGGGCCAGGAACCTCGCCAGGTAGTCGATCGGGCTGGTCACGAACGGGATGTCGCCGTCGTCGGTCCAGCCCTGCGGCTCGAACCGGGTGTTCAGAAACCGGGCCACGACTTCCTCGAGCGGCATCCCGTAATGCAGCGCCTCGGTGAGCAACTCACCAAACGCCTCCACCATCCCGCGTCCGAAGCTCCCATGCTTTGCGTGCGCGATGTGGACATCCGCAGGCCGGCCATCGGCATCGGCGGAGACGAACACCGTGAAGTCCGTACCGCCGATCGAGACGTCCGTGGTCATGCCCGGCCGCGCCCGGGGGAGATGCTGCCGGACGACAGCCGGGGTGACGCTCATCGGGCGGGCTCGGCGACGACCACAACAAGCTCCTCAAACACAATCAATAGATGCACACCGACTAATGGACCACTAGATGTGGTGATCGTATCGACGGGTACCGACAATTTCGGACAGCGGCGCGTCACCCGTTCGGTCAGAAGCCGGGGGTCACCAACCGATCCGACGGCAGCCGGCCCGCACTGACCCGCCAAATAGCCGTCCAGCCCATCAACCACGTCCATCTAAGAGAGAACCCCGGAAACACCTGGGTTTCCGGGGTTCTCTGGCTTTCAGGGTGATACGAGGTCAGAGGCCCATGCCGGAGTGGAACCCGCTGCCCTGGTCGAGTTCTTCGTCGTCGTCATAGCCGTAGCGCTCGTAGGAGCCCTCGCTCTCGCGGCGGGATTCGTCCTCGTCGTGGTAGTCGAGTTGGCGCTCGACGTAGTCGTCGCGGTAGTCCTCGCGGGTTTCCAGGACCTGGTCGCGCAGGGCTTCGATGCGTTCGGTGGTGTCGTCGCGTTGGAAGTTCTCGTTCGGGCTGGTCATCGTGTTCCTCCACTTGTCGGTGATCGTCCGCCAGGCATCGGCCTTGGCGTTCTGGCCGCCGGGTTCGGGCCCCAGCGGCACGTCCGGGTCGTTCGTGCGGATGCCGTAGGTCTCGCGGTAGGCGGCCGCGAGCCCGGCGACGTCGTCCCAGCGTTCGGCGGCGGTCGCCTCCTGCGGCCGCGGGCCGAGCTGCGCGGCCCAGTCCGGGCGGTCGTGGGCGACGTGGTCACGGAGTTCGTCGACTCGGGTCGACACGGCGGTGGTGATCTGGTCGAGGTGGTCGGCGAGCTCGGGGGAGGCGTCTCGCACCGTGCGGTGCGGGGCGGTCAGCCAGGGCACCACGGGCTGCTCGCCGGTGCCCTGGTCGCGCTGGTCGGTGAGGTGGTCGACGACGATCTGGGCGGCGTAGCGGTGGGCTTCTGTCGGGTCGGCGGGCCACTCTGCGAGCTGCCGTGCGGCGTCGGCCACCGCCGCTTCGGCGTCCAGTCCCTCGGCGGCGCCGGCGGCGGCGTGCCGCCACACCAGCGCCCAGTCGTCGGTGACGTCTTCGTCCGGTACGACTGCGGTGGTGATCGTGTGCCACCGGTCGATCTGCTCTGCGCTGGGTTCGGCGACGCGGGCGGGTGGCTCGTGGTCGGCGATGTGGGACTCGATGCGCCATCGCAACACCGCGGCTGGGTCGCTGCTGTGCTCGCGGCCGCTGCTGGCAGCGGCGCGCGCGACGAGCTGGTCGGACTGCCAACCTTGTGTTTCGGCGCGGCGCAGCGTGTCCAGCAGCTTGGGCTCGGCGGGCCGGCCGAGTGCGTGGGGGGCGTGCTCGGCCAGGGCCTGGCGCGCGACGTGGTTGAGCAGTTCGCGGCTGGTGTTGTAGTGGCGCTCAGCCAGCACCGACAGCGGTTCCTCGGTCCGCTCGCGCAGCGCCTCGGTGAAGGTGTCCAGCAGGTCGTCGACGTCGATGCCGTCGCGTAGCCGCTCCAGCTCGTCGTGGCTCGTGCCCGTGGCCTGGTCGGTGCTGGCGGTCTCGGTGGAAGGGCCCCACTGGTCGATGAGGTCGTGCCAGGCGCGGGCACGCAGGCCCTGGCTGTCGGGCTGTTCACCCAGCGGGTGCGCCGGGTCGTTGCTAGTGACGCCGTAGGTGTCGCGGTAGGCGGCGGCCAGACCGGCCACGGTGTCCCAGCGTTCGGCCAGTCCGGGATCCTCGGGGCGTGGCCCCAGTCCGGCCGTCCAGTGTGGCTGTTCGGCGGTGACCTGGGTGCGCAGTTCGGTGTGGCGATCGTGGATGGCGCCGTTGAGGCGCTGGAGGTAGTCGCGCAGCTCGTCGCTGAGGCTGGTGTGGTCGGGGCGTGCCATCCACGGCAGTGCGGGCGACCAGCCGGCGCCGCGTGCGCGCTGCTCGGACAGTGCGTCTGAGACCGCTCCGGCGGTGTAGCGGTGGGCGTCCATTGGGTCGGCGGCGGGCCGGTTGGCGAGCCGGGTGGCGGCGGTGGTGACGGCGCCATCGGCGTCGAGGCCCTCAGCATGAGCTGCTGCCGCCAACCTCCAGACCTGCGTCCAGGCCGGTTCTTCGACGTCGGCGGTGGCGTCGTGGCGTTCGACGATCCCGCGCCAGTGGTTGATCTGGTTCATCGTGGGCGCGGCGGTGCGCGGTGGTGGTTGTTCGTGCAGTAGGTGCTGCTCGATGCGCCATTGCAGCACCGCCGCGGGATCGTCGGCGTCGGCCAGCTCGCCCTGGGCGAGGGCCGCGGGTACCAGGTGCTCGGCCTGCCAGCCGAGGTCTTCGGCGTTGCGCACGGTCTGGCGCAGCGCCCCGGTGGCGGGCTGTTCCAGCAGGTGGGGCACGTGCTCGGTCAGCACCGCCTCGATGCGCTCCTGCGAGCCGAGGTGCGCGACGAAGTCGTGGTGGCCGACCAGGGTGCGCAGCGACTCGGCCTTGTCCAGGGACGCGCGCAGTTCCTCGGTCGCCGAGGTCTCGGCCGAGGACCGTTCGAGTGCGGCTTCCAGGACGCCCCGCCCGGTGCGTTCCAGCGGGGTTTCCTGGTGGCTGTCGATCGTGTGCTGGACGGTTTCGACGAAAACCTGGTTGTCGTACTCGGCGCGGGTCATCTGGGTGTAGAGCTGTTCACGGGACAGCCCTTGGGGCACGAGGCTGTGGGACGAGCCGCCCTTGACCGACATGCCCTGCGAGCGGTTCACGGTCGCGGCGTAGGCCAGCTCGACGTGCTCGGCGACGTAGTTGGGCGGCAGGATGATGCTGCCGCCGCTGACCTGGTGGTGCAGCTTGATCGCGCCGCTGGCGCGGACGTTCTGGACCTCCCAGGTGTCGCCGTTTTTCACGAAGTCCCGGCCTCCGAACAGCGTTTTCAGCCGGTCGTTGCGGCGGGTGACGACGAGATCGCCCTTGCTGGCTGCGGTGCCGTCGTGCAGCCGCACGGCGCGTCCGTCGTCGACGTCGCCGCGGTCCAGCCGCAGCTGGCGGGCTTGGTGGTTGAGGGCGACGACGTCGTCGTTGGCGGGCACGATCAGCAGGGACGGCCGTCCGGCGTCGAGGTCAGAACGCCAGGCGTGGTGCGCGGCCTCGCGCATCGTTTCCCGCGAACCTTCGTGGACCCAGCCCTGCTCGAAGTAGTAGTCCAGGCCGCTCGCATCGCCCCTGTGCAGCTTGAGCGAGGCCGCGGCCTGGTCCTGGTCGGCGAACCGCACGACCTCCCGCAACCGCAGCGCACCGTTGTTGTGCTCGAACCAGCGCACCGCGCCGCCGGCCTCCACTGAAGCGAGCTGCTTGTCGTCACCGACCAGCCGCACGTCTGCACCCCGATTCAGGGCGTAGCGCACGACATCGTGCAGCGTGTGCGTCCCGGCCATCGCGGCTTCGTCGATGATGAGCACATCCCCGCGCGTGAACGGGAACGCTCGCTCGGCGCTGCCCATCTGCATCGCCGTGGTGACCTGGTGCAACGTGTGCGGCCGCGCGTCGATCGAGGATCCGAGTTCCTGGGCGGCCCGAGCGCTCGGGCCGAATGCGTAGACCTCGCCGGCGTCGGCGCGCCAGGCGTCGGCGAAGACCCGCATCGCGGTGGTCTTGCCTGCCCCGGCTGGTGCATAGAGCAGCTGCACCCGCCGCCCGGACGTCGCGAAACCGGCCACCGCACGCTTCTGACCAGCGTTGAGTTTCGCGCCGCCGACGGCTCGCCGGACCGTGGCCTCGCTGATGCGCACCCCGTCGTGGCGCCGTCCCCACGCGGCCAGAGCTGCCTCTTCGCGCAGTGTGTGGTGGGTGGTGAACCGCTGGGCGTTGTGCTCAACGAACACCGATTCGCCGTCGGAGCGCCGCAACGCGGAGGGCTCTTCGACCGCAGGTGGGGCTTGGAGCGAAACGGTGTCGGCATCGCGGAGAACCGCATTGACGACCTGGTCAATCACCTGGTCACGGGTGCCCTCCGGCACCCTCAGATGCGCAGTCTGGCGGTGCGCTTCGGCTGCGATGTTCCACTTGTTGAAGTGGCTGAAGTGATCCGAGACCGTCGTCAGCGTGCCCGCGGCGAGTTCGCCGACGTCGACGTCAGCGACCGCCTCACCGTGGCCGGAAAACAGCCGGGTGCCGAGCGTGGCGAGCTCGTTCGGCCGGACCGTCTCGATCGCCTGATCACGCCACCGGCGCAGATGCTGCGCCAGAGAACGCGGTTCCTGTTTGGGGTCGCGGGTGTCGTACTTGGCGCAGCGGCTGATCTCACGCAGTTCGCTCGGGCTCGGTTCGCGGTCGTGCTCGCGCCGGAAGTCGACGATGCGGCGGGCGCGGTCGGTCTCCACCTGCGATGAGCGTTGTGAAAACCCTTCCAGCAGCGCGTCGGAGACCCCGTCGAGTTCCCAGCCCACCCGCTTGAGATCGAACCCGCCTTTGGCACGCTCGCTCCAGCTCGCACCGGCCTCGCGGAACAGGTCCCGCAGGCGGCTGTCGTAGTACTCGCTGGTGGTCACCGACGCGGCCAGCACAGTGCGCCCGTCCAGGCTCGTCCACCGCCCGTCGGCCCCTTGGACCTTGGTACTGATGGGCACATGGGTGTGCAAGTGCGGATCGCCCGCGCGCGAGTCCCAGTGCTCGAACAGCGCGGCGGTGATGCCTTTGACGTCGACCTGGGCGTAGCCGCCGTCTCCCTTGCGGGTGTAGGCGGCGTTGTTCTCGAAGTACTGCAAGGTGTCGCGCACGGCCTGGCGGTGCAGCTCGACGATCCGCTCGCGGGTGGCGTCATCGGACAGCGCCCACGCCACCGAAACCGACTTCGGCGGCGCGAAGACGAGCTCGTAGCCCGATGTGGCGGATTTCAGTTCCCGCTTCTGTTCGGCCAGCCACCGCTTGAGTTCGGCGTTGCTGGGGTGCTGGCCCTCGTGCTCGTCGGCGTACGCCTGCACCTGCACGCCGCGCCGGATGCTCGCGCGGGTGGCCTCATCGATCGGCGCGCCGATCGGCCGATCGTTTTCGAGGTTGTAGGTCTTGTAGGCGTCGATGACCTTGCTGCGGAGTTCGTCGGCGCCGCTGTGCTGCCGGAACCGGTAGCCGAGCTTGGTCGCGGCCAGGGCCTCGGCCTGCGACGCGCCATCAGCGATCATCTCGGCTTCGATGCGGTCGGCCTCCGGGTGTCTGCCCTCGCCGAACAGCGCGTTCATCTGCGCCGCGGTGACCTCACCGTCCACACCGAGCGCGGCCGCGCCGCGCCCGAACCACTGCCCGGGTGGGTAGCCGTGCGCGGTGTAGTAGTCGGACAGGGATTCGCCGGGTTCGAGCTCCCGATCGCCGCACGCAACCGACCCGGTCAGGTACTCGTACCCGCCGGGTGAAAGCTTGCGAACACCGATCACCCCAGCACCTCTGTCATCAGCGATTTCAGTCAGGCCGACGTACTCACGCTAAGCAGGCCAGGGCGGCTGCCCGTCGCAGACTCAATCGATACAGAACCGGGGAGCATGCAGAATGCAAGACGTCCTGTGTGTCGGTGAGGGGGCAGACCAGGGGGGACCGGCGGCACGGTCGGCGGGTGAGATGCCGGCCGAAAGGCGACCGGTGGGTTACAGCGCGGAAGCGGGCCGGGCGCGCGGCGGGATGTGGGCGGCGACCAGGCGGGAACCGTGGGAAGCGCGCACGAAAAAGACCCCCGGTCGCATGACCGGGGGTCTTCGGGGGCGGGTGGCCGCTAGGCGGCAAGCGCGGCGGGTTCGGCTGCGGCGGCGGGCACGTCGTCGGCGGCGCTGGGCACGACTGACAGCGCGGGCGCGGACTCCAGCGCGCGGCACCCGGCGCACTGCCCGTCGTCGGCTGGCAGGTGGCGGACGTCGCGCGGGCTGCGGTCCTCGCCGCAGGTCTGGCAGGCGGCCAGCTCCGGCGCGGCGGGCTGCTCGGCGGGCTCGCTGGCGTTCGCGGCCACCCAGGCGGCGACGGTGTCGCGATCGGTCTGGTGGCTGTAGCGGCTCCACTCGGTGCGGAGGTGTTTCAGCGCGCGGGGGTAGTGCTGGTGGATGTAGGCGCACAGGGCCTCGATCGCCTGGGCGCGGGTGGCGTTGTCCGGCACCTGGATGCCGGGGCGGCCCAGCTCGCGGCACTCCTGGCACAACCCGTCGCGGTGGGCGCGGTCGGCGCGGCTGGGTTCGATGTTGCAGCCCAGGGCCACGCACGGGCGGCCGCCGTCGCGAACGGCGGTGGTGCGGGGGTCGGGCCGCTCGCGGTCGCGCGCCACCAGGTTGATGGTCATGCGCTCGTAATCGACGGCGTAGCCATCGGGCCGTTCGCCGCGCTGCGGGGCGTCGTCGACTCCCGCACGGGTGGCGGCGTACTCGGTGACCGCGCGGGCCTCGGCGCGGGCCTTGCGCTGGGCGCGGCGGAGTTCCGGCCGCACCTCGGTGCGGACCGCGCCCCCGGCGCGGCGGCGGGCGTTCTCGATCGCTTGCCGGTCCCAGCGCGAGGCGCGGTCGGCCTGCGGCTCGGGCCGCTCGCGCTGTTCTCCGGGGCGCGGTGCGCACGCCGCGATAACGGCGCGGTCGCGCTCGTCGGCGCGCTTCCAGTACTCGCGGAGCCGCTTCACCCCGGTACGCGGGTGCTCGGCAAGGATCCGGCCGCACTCGGCCAGCACGGAGATTTCGCGGGCGTCCGCGCTGGTCAGCGTCTCGCGCCATTGAGCGCGGGCGGCGCGGAGGTCGCCGGTGCGCAGCAGTGCGGCGACAGACAGAACCGAGTCAGAAATCGTCACAGAATGCGACATAGAGAACCCCAAAGTCAGCGGTTTTTGCGCAATCGCCAGGCTTGGCCTTCCCGGCGGCTTGCGACTCTTATTCTATCCCGAATTGCCGACTCGCGGCAAGTTCAATCAGGGCTTTTATTCCTATTTTCTGCAATTCGCCGGATCAAGTGAACCACCCTCTGACCTGCGTGTTTGCACGAAAAAGGGCGGGTTGCCCTCGCTAAATGGGCCCGTTCATTAGTCGCGCATTCCCTTTCTTTCCCCGCCCCTTCGACATAGGCCAATCCCTCCCGTGTGGGGCTGTCGGGTCAAGGTCGGGGCCCCGCAAATTCCCGAAATTGTTCGGAGCTTGCGGAGAAGAATTTCGGGAATTTTGGGGTGGCCTTGACGCGACAGCCCCACACGTTGAGACAATCCGGCCGCGAAGGGCCGGGGGAAAGAAGGGGAATGTCTTCATTGAGGTGATCTCAGTGGGTTTTGCGGTGTTCGTGGTGGGTGAGGACGAGTGCAGCTTGGAGGATGTTGCCGATTTTGCGGGGGCTGGCTGTGATGTGGTGGAGGGTGCGCCAGCGTCCGGTGAGGACGGCGAATCCGCGTTCGCCGGGGCCGCGAGGCTGCGGAGGGCTTGGTTGTAGGCGTGGTTGTCGGTGGAGAGTGGGCGGCCTTTGCCGGTTTTGGAGCGTTTGATGAGGGTGTGCACTCCGGCACCGGTGCCTTGGTAGCCGCCGTCGGCGAGGGTGGGCAGGTCGAGTTGGGATGCGGCCCAGTACAGCGCGCCGAGGGCGTGGTGATCCGCGGCGGTGATGTCGTGAACCGAGCCGGGTTCCACGGGTGAGACCCAGATCGGGAAGCCATCCGGTGTGGTCAGGGCCTGGATGTTGCCGCCTTGGCGGTGGTGTTTGCCGGAGTACCACCGGTCGATCGGGGTTCCTTTCACGCTGGTGGTTTTCTCGGTGAGTCGGTCGCAGGGGAAGAGTTTGCCGTCCAGGATGAGGTAGGTGGCACCGTCGGATTTGGCTTGCCGCAGTGCGTGGTGCAGGTCCGGGGCTTGGGCGGCCAGCACCTCGATGACCTCGTCGATGTAGCGGTAGCCGGTGGCCCGGGAGATGTCGTTGTCCCGGGCGAGTGCGGGGATGGCGGTGCGATCTCGGAACCACCGCAGTCCCAGCACGGCCTGTTTAAACGTCGATAACGCGCGGCGTCCACGCCCGGTGCCACGACGCCGTCGCTCGGCGTTGAGGAGTCCGGCGAGGTAGAGGGCGAGTTCGTCAGCGACATCGAGCCTGGCACGATAGGTGATCACGTGGGGTCCTGGTTCGTGAAGATGATCTTGTGGTGAGACCTTCTTCTACCAGGACCCCACGCCCACATCTCCCAGCCACCCCACCCCTAATCCACTGAGATCACCTCATTGTTCGGAGCGCAGCGGAGAACAATCCCTGCCTCGCTCGCCCGGCACTGCGGCAGGCTCGCGTGACCGTGGCGAGCGGGACACCGGATATGGGCAGGCGCCCGGCCGGGCAAGGCGCCGGGCAGGGTCGGCCTGCCGCTTGTTGGCACCATGCGTCACGGGTGGCGGCTACACTGATCGGTGCTTGGCGACACGGGCCTCAGCGGGCCCTGCGCACGCCAGGCGAGTGTGTCGGCGCGGTCTTGGCCGAGCCACCTCGCGGTGGTAAGCCCTTCGGGGCTTCCGCGCACGGCACGGCGGGCGCGCCCGGCTTCGGCCGGGCGCGCCCTCTTCATCTGCCTTCTTCCTTCCCCTCCGAAGCCGCGGGTTCCCGGCGCGTCGGGACGCTGCGGGTTCGGGCGGTCTTAGCGTCGAGCTCGTACGGCACAACCGTCAGGGGAGGGAAGCGGACATGGCCGAGTCATCTACCCGGGGCCGGCGGCCGCGCCGGTCGACCAGGATCAGCCAGCGTCTGGAGCGGGCCCGGCAGCGCAACGCCGATCAGCTCGCCGAGCAGAGATGGCGGGAGCAGCGCGTTGAGGATGCGTTGCGCGAGTTCATCGAGGCCGGAGAGGCCATCGCCGCTGAAGATGCCGCCTGCGAGGAGAAGGTGGCTGCCCTCCAGCGCAAGATCGACGCGCTGCGTGCCGAATCGCGGGAGCGGGTCACCGGTGAGCACACCCGGCAGGCTCAGGCGGCGTTGGCGATCCACGAGGCGGGCCGAACGGTCGAGCAGGTGGGCGAGCTGCTTGAGCTGCGCAGTGAAAAGGAAGCAAGACGGCTGATCACGGCGGGCCGCACGGCCGCCGAGGCGGGCAGTGGCCCGGCTCAGGAACGGGATACGGTCCCGGCGAAATCGTCCGGGCACAGGCCGACGGGGGCAGCGGCGGGCGAGGAGACCACCGGAGCGGTGTCAGGGGAACAGCGACAGCTGCGCGGGGTCGATGGTCAGCAGCACCGCCCGGACTCGGGTTTCGTCCCAGCCGCGGTCGCGGACGGCGGCCGCCAGAACGCGTGAGTGCTCGGCGCGCTCGTGGCGCAGCAGGCCGGACCACCGGCGGATCCACCAGCGTGGCCGCCCGCCGCCTCGACCCTTGGCGGCCATGCGGCGCAGGTTGTCGGCCTGGGTCGACGGCCAGAGGTGCCCGATCACCGGGTCGGGATGGGCGCGCACGCAGATCGGGTTGTCGCAGACGGCGTGCTCGATCACCTGCCCGAACTGGACGGGAATGCCCAGCTGGTAGGCGACGGCGAACCGGTGGGCCTTGACCGTCCGCTCCCGACCGCCGCGCGTGGCCGAGAAGGTTCCGTACCCGTCGTCGGAGATCGCGCCGGTCCAGATCGCGCAGTGCTCGTCGGGTCCGAACACCACCCGGCGGTAGAACCGCTCGATCTCGGCGGCGTGGGCAATCGGGTCGACGACCAGCGCGTCGGTCAGCGGCGCCGCCGGTTTCCGGTCCGGGTGGGCGGGCGGGACTACCTGCTCGGGGAGCAGGCCCGGCTCGACCGGCTCCTCGAACAGCGGTCGCGTCTCCGGCCCGCCGTCGGGCGTCACCGGCCGGCGGGGCGGCCGTAGCCGTACATCATCGCCCGCACCTGGGCGGTTTCCCGGCGATACCCGCGCGCCCACAGCGTCACGGTCAGCACGACCGCGGCGGCGATGAGCGTGAACGCGATGACGGTGTTGGGCTCGCCCTGGGCGACCGCGACGGCCAGGGGCAGGGCCGCCAGCCCGGCGCCGGTGAACAGCAACCGCCGGCGCGGGGCCTGCGGGGCAAACCACCGGCGCGTGATCCAGGCGACGGCGAGCCCGACCAGGGCGCCCAGCACCGCGAGCACGGGCACGCCGGCCACCCAGGCGGCACCACGGGCGAACGCGGCGCCGGTGACGATGCTGATCAGGCCCGCGACGGCGGCCCCCAGGAACACGCCCAGACCGGCCGCACCGCAGAGCCGGGCGAACACGACGATAGGACGAAACCTCATGTCGATCGAGGGTAGAGCACGACGGTGACATGGTCGGCCTACGCGAGCTGCGCAGGTGGCGTTCAGGGGCTACGCGAGTTGTTGGTGCCTACGAAGCCAGTTGGCACCCCAGCAGTCCTTGACCTGCTCAACGGTGAGGTCGGCGGCCTCGGCGATCTGGTCCCAAGCTGCAGCGTATCGGTAGCCGTTGAGCACATCGCCGGTCGCGTCTAAGTCCGCTGCGCAGCAGATCCGAATCTTGACCAGGTGCCATTCGCGAAGGGCTTGGTGCTGCACGGTTTCGGAGAGGTCGGCCTGCGCCCGCAGCCACGCGACACGGTCGTTGTCACCGAAGGCCGGTCGGCCGAGGATGCAGTCGGCGAGCTGCCCGACGACCGCGAGGATCGCCTCGTCGCCGTCCAGCTCGCGGAGCTTGTCGGTGGTGAACGGGAGCGTGAGCAGGTGCATGGTGATCTCCAACGGTGGACGCCGAGGCGATGCTCTGGGCGGGTGTCGACGTGGCCCGGGCCGAGGGGGTCCGTGCTCGTGCCTCCTCGGCCCGGGCGAAACCCGCCACGTAGGGCGGGTGGCCACGCGGCGCGGTTGGGGGGTCCGCGGCTCGCGTGGCCGCTCCGGTGCCGCGGCGGCGATCACCTCGGGGTGAGGCACCGGAGAGGTAAGGTTCAGAGAGTGCGCAGCGCCGCCAAGACCTGCTGCAGCACTCGGGGTTCGGTCGAGTACGTGCCTGCGCCGATCAGCGGATGATCATTGTGGTCGAGCACGGGGCGCTGGAACTGCACGGTGTGCTCCAGCTGGGCGACGTCGTCGGCGAGATCACCAGACCAGGTGGTGCGGCGTGTCTCGCGCTGCTCGGCTGCCATTTCGTCCATGAGTTGCTTGACCAGCAGTGCGCCCTCGCTCGCGCCGCTGTGCTTGCCGCTGTTGCGGTAGTAGAAGGCAGCGAGCAAGCCGCATACCGTGATCAGCGCGAGGGTTGCGGCGCTCCATAGGGCAACGGTGATCATCGGTCGATCACCACCGAGATCACGTCGCCGTCGATGGCGACCGGGAGTTCGTCGGCCCGCAGTGCGTCGGCGAGGCGGTCGCAGACCCGCGCAAGTTCCTCCCGGTCGTCCGGGGATGCCTTACCTGCTTCGACGTTGTCGACGGCTGCGCCGATGGACATGATCGCGGCGCGCATGAGGCTCGCGGTCTGGTTCATGAGGCCACCGCCAGTAGCGCGGGCGGCGGTGGGGTGCCCGCGAGGTCGTAGGTGTGGGCTCGGCAGGTTTCGCACTCCGACCACAGCCAGGCGTGATCGCCGTTGTCGGCCTGCAGCGTGGAGTCGCCGCACAGCGTGGTGACCGCGGTTCCGTCGGGGTAGAGGTGGCCGCCGTTGGGATGCGCGTCTGTGCTCGCGTGCCGCTGGCCGCCGGCCGGTACCCAGTGGAACGGGTGAGGGCTCCACATAGGCCCCCTCCTATCGATGCTTGTGCGTAGCAAAGAGCCATGATGTGCGACATGGGCTCTGTGTGCGTTCTAGCATGTTGTGCGAGCACAATTTGGATCAATACTCCCACCGGGTGACATGTCGTTTGCCGGTGATCGCGGGATAGGATTTTGTGCATGGCCAACACAGCGGACAGCCCACGAGCGCGGGCGCTTGGCGCCGAGCTCCGGCGGCACCGTCGCGCAGCCGACATGACAACAACGCAGGTCGGCGAGGGTATTGGCAAGGCTCATAGCTACGTGAGCCGCGTCGAAAATGGCAAGCAGGTGCCGACCGAGGCCGACCTTGCGAGCCTGCTTTTTGTGCTCAGGGTAAACGGAGACGAGCGCGAGCAACTGCTCGAACTCGGGAAGGCCGCCAGCGATCCGGACTGGCTGGCGCCCGGCGTCGACCGCCAGCTCGCCGCGTTGACCGAGTATGAGCGCACCGCGAAGCGCATCATCGCGGTCGAGCCGCTGTTGGTTCCTGGCCTGCTGCAGACCTTCGACTACGCACGGGAGACCGTGGCCGCATTCGGGTCCAGCGGAGCCGAGGCCGAGCAGTCGGCGATGACGCGCCTCGGACGGCAGCATGTTCTCACCGATGAGCCACCAACCACCCTCGACGCGTTCATCGGCGATTTCGCGCTTCGCAACTCGATGTGCGCGCCCGAGGTCATGCGCGATCAACTGCACCGGCTCCTCGACCGCGGCCAACGACCCAACATCACGATTCGTGTCGTGCCGATGGCGCAGCCACCGGCGGAAGTGATCCGTGGATCGTGGACGCTCATGACGTTCGAAGACACACGCCCCGTGGTCTATATCGAACCGTTCGGGTCGACGGCGGCGATCACCGACCGTCGCACGGTGACCCGGTGCGAAGCCGCAGTAGACGCGCTGCACGAAAAAGCGATGAGCCCGGCCGCATCCGCCGAGCTCCTCGCTGATCTTGTTAAGGAAATGGAGTAAATTCCCATGACAACCGTCCCCCGCCCCGGTGCATGGCGGAAATCGAGCTACAGCGCAGAGAAAAACTGCGTTGAGGTTGGGCGCGTCGGTGACGGCGCCGCCGTCCGTGACACCAAGAACCGAGACCAAGGGTTCTTCACCGCGACCCGAGCACAGTGGACGGCGTTCATTGACGCCGCCAAGGGTGGCCAGTTCGACCGCCCTGAATGAGCAGACAACGAGGCCCCCGCACTGGATACCAGGCGCGGGGGCCTCGTCGTATCAGCATTCAGTCGCTATTCGACGCGCCTCTTGCCCTTCAGGGCAACCCGCAACGGCATGTCGTCCGGCGCACCGGTCTCTCGGAACTGGCGCAGCGTGGATTCGGCACCGGCAAGGGTCACGCTTCGGCGGGATCAGACGAGGGTAGAGGGCCGATCTCAACTCGTGACCGAGGTCGCGCAGGCGCCTCCAGAGTCGACTGGCACGGCTACGCAGGAGAGGGCCAGCGGCCGGGCGTCCGCGTCGCTGTCCGGGATTGCGGGGTGACCGATGAGGTGTTGGCTGTTGTCCGCGGTTCGTAGTGCGAGGGGCGGTGTGGTCACGAACATCGGCCGGAGTGCGGGTGGGTGGCCGGGGCGTAGTGGCAGGTGACGCGTTCGCCGTGGTGCAGTCCGGCGCAGTCGATGGTGCCGAGTTGGCGGTCGGGGACGGCGAGTTTCGCGCGTGTCTCGGCTTCGGCGTCGTCGATGCGGTGGCCGTGGAGGGTCTCGCGGTGTTCGTGGTGTGGATCGATGTCGTCGTGTTCGGGGAAGGCTTCGTGCCACATCCGAAACAGCAGTCCGACTCCGGTGTCGTTGAGGGGGGCGGTGTGGGAGGCCTGGCCGAGAGCGAGCACGATTTCGGCGGCGGTGGCCGGCCGGGTGTCCTCGCCGTGGGCGAGGCGGCGGAGGAGTTCGCGGGCGTGGCCGCGGTAGACGAATTCCGTTGACATCCGGTCGTGGGTCGGGCGCAGCAGCGAGAAGCTGTGGTGCAGCAGGTCGGCGATACCGGGATGGTGTTGCTGTGCGCGGTGGATTTCGTCTTCGCCCCACTGGATCATGTCGGCCACCGGTGACCATTCCCGGTCGACCGCGTCGAGAATGTCGCGAATCATGGGTCTCCCTTCGGGTGGGTGCCCGTGCCGTGCGGCACCGTGGGCGCGGTGACGGCGGCGGGTGGGCAGAGAAAAAGGGGGCCCGGTTCCGGGCGGTCGGGGTGTGACCGTCGGGAACCGGGCCTGGGCGTGTGGCGGGCGCATACGGGGGGTTAGTGCTGGGTGGTGGTGTCGACGGTGTCGGCGAGCAGGGACGCGAGGTCGCCGGGCGGGATGCCGTGGTCGAGTGCGCGCTCGAGGAGGCTGGCGAGGATGTGGTCGGGGTTGGCTTCCTTCGCGCGGGTTACGGCGATGCGGGCGAGTGCTCCTTCGCCTCGCAGGTAGGTCGATAGCGCCAGCAGCGCGGCGGGTTCGGCGAGTTCGGGCGCGGGGGCGTTGCGCACGAGTGCGAGCCAGAGGTGTTCGGCCGCGTGGGCCTTGTCGCTGCTGAGCAGGGTGGGCAGCATCGCGTCACGGATCAGGGTGGTCTGGAGCCAGTGCAGGATGCGCACCAGGGTGTGCTCATCCGGGTCCTGGCCGGCGGCGATGCCGTCGATGACCTCGTTGATGTCCTGCACGTGCTGGTCCAGCGCATCGCCCGGGTCGGGGGCCTCGAGGGCGAGCCCGTCGAGTTGGGTGGCCCACCGCGCGGCGGTGGCGCCGCTGTCTGCGGGGGCGATCAGTGCGCACATCTGCTCACGGCTGTCGAACACGATCTGGCCGCGGGCGGTGAGCTCGGCTCCCACCAGCGAGGCTCGGGGATCGCCGAGGCGGCCACGAAGCTCGGGGTCGAGGTAGGAGACCCACTCGGCGCCGTGCCGGATTTCCGGTGCCCACACGGCCTGGATCACCGGCATGCCCGCTGCCGCGAGCGCGAGCCGCAGCGTGCTGACCAGCCGATGGTGCGGAAGCTCCTCGCCGGGGGCGTTGTCGTGCGAGAGCAGGACTAGGGCCAGGGCGTCCGGGCACACCGTGTGCAGCGGGCCTGCGAGGAGGTAGGTGACGAGGTCGGTGTACTCCTGCGGGGTGGGCAGGCCGATGCGCATGGTGGCCCCGAGCCGGGCCTGCCCGCTGGCGTTGTCGTGGAGGCTGACCAGCACCAGCGAGTCGGTCGGGTAGTAGCCCAGCATGTGGGGTACGGCGGTGAGGAGCTCGCCGATGGTGTTGAGCGGGAGGGCGGCGGTGTTGTCCATCGAGGGTGTCTCCTTGCCAAAGGTGGTGTGCGGTGACGGCAAACAGCCCCTGGCCCACCAGCGGGCGGTGGGCCAGGGGCTGTCGATCTGTGGAGTGCGGCGGGACTTCCGTGAGGTGGCGCGTGGCCGGAGGAGGGCGAACCCGCTACCGGGAGTCGCGCGTCCTGGGGTTGGTGTCGGTGATGTGGCGCGGGCGTTGGATGCCCCACGCGAGACCGGCACGGACGGTGGTGCTGGCCTCCGTGGCGGCGTGAATCCGTCGCGTCCGATGTGTGACTCGACGGCCTCGCGCAGGGCAAGTCGGGGCCCGGCCGGGGAGCGGGCAGCGGGAGCCGGTGGTGAGGTGGCCGTGTCGTGGATGGCCGGAACGAATCCGGGAGTGCTGAGTAGTCCCCCGGATCAGATCGACATCCCCGCCTCGGCAATCCCTTTCGGGCTCGTGGTCCATTGGGGACTGCCAGCGGGTGTTCGGTTCTGGAGCTGTTGGTAGAGGAAGGCCCGGTAGGTGGCGGTTGTGACGTTGCGGCGGCCTACGGTCTGGGAGAGTTCGGTGAGTTCGCGACGCCGGGCTTCGTCGAGCAGGTTGCGCGCGTGGTCGCGCATGCCGATCTCCCCGGCGCGGGCTCCGGCGAGCGCCTGCCGCGCGAGGGCGCGTAGTTCGTGTGTGGTCTTCACAGGTCTTCCTCGTCGGCTTCGTCGAATCCGTGGGTTTGGCGGTCGATGTCGTCGACGCGAACGTCGTGGTCCTGTGAGGACACGGTGAGAGCGTCTTCGACCCATTGCCGGGCGGTGTTTTCGTTGTCGGTTCCGGTGACGTAGACCTCGGCGCTGAGGGTGACGGTTCCTTTCCATCCGGCGACGTACTCGGGGAGTCCGAGGTCGCGGAGCCCGCCGTTCATCCCGTCACGGCAGATGTCGCCGTCCTTGTGTGCCTGGATGATCCGGTCGCGCACGTGCGTGCGGAACGTCTGGAGCTCTGTGCGGGATTGCTCGAGCGCACGCTCGAGCGCCTCAATTCGCGCGCACGGGTGCTCGGGGAAAGTCATGGGTCCTCACTTCCTGTCCTGATCGCATGGAATTCGTTTCGCGCACGGGAAAGCCCGGATCCCCGAGTGCGGAGGGAATCCGGGCTGGCCGTGGAGTGGTGGTTAGCGGCGAAGTAGCCGTGATCGAACCGACGCGAGCAGCCGCGCGGGCCGTGATGGTGGGGGAGTGGGGTTGAACGCGAGCTCGATGACGACTTCGGCGATGAGTGTGGGAGGCGCCTGGAGTGTTCCGCCGCGCTGCGGGTAGCCCTGCCGGATCGAGTTGATGAAGATCGGGCACGGGCTTCCGTCGATGGTTTCGAAGAACGAGCGGGGCTGGCCGCAGCGGCGAACTCGGTCGGCGAAGTCGAGGACCAGGGGGTCGCGCCGCAGCTGGGTGCGGAGGTCGTCGTTCATCGGATGTTCCTCTCGTCGGTGGCCACCGCGTTGTCCGGCGCCAAATCCGGCGGCAGCGCCTGCGGGTGGTTCACGAGCGTGGCTGGGTGACCGGAAACGGCGGCATGGTCGACCGCGGCGCGCTCGAGCGCGGTGCGTTCATCGGTGTAGCCCATGCCTGCCGGGACACCGGCGCCTCGGCAGGTGGGACACCAGAGCACGAATCCGTTGCCGGTGTCGCGCACGGCGATCTCGTGGGGCTGGTAGTGGTAGCTCAACGCGGCGACGATCAACGACGCGGTGGCGCTGGAAGTGGTGTCGGCGTCCGGCAGCCGGAATCGACGGCCGGTGGGACCGGAGAAGAGCACGCCCACGCGGTTGTGTTCGGGGTGTTCGGTGAGCACCCCGATGAGGTGGCCGCCATAGAGGATGACAGTGTGGAAGGGGTCGCGGCGTTGAGCAACGACATCAGGCAACATCGTGTGCGTCCTTTTCCTCAGACAACAGAAAAATGGGCAGACGACCGCCACCGCAGGGGGTTTCAGCAGAGCTCGTGGACGAGCGGGTGGCACGGTGGTCGTTCTGCCTGCGGCCGCGTGAGCTGGAGGGTGGGGCCGGAACGCAACACGGCGGGGTCCCCTCCGGGGTGCCGTGTTGCGTGGAGCGGCCTACGCTCCAGCAGACTCACGGCGGGCAGAAAACCACTGCCACCGGCTACAACCGGCGCCGTCTAGACAGATGACGACCCTGCAGCAGCGGTGGCGTTCGTGCCACGGGGTGCGTGGGAGCAGCGGACGGGCGCACAGCCCCAGCGGTCGCAAGCGGCGAAGGTTAGTGGGTGTGGCGGTGGTGGCCTCGGCGTTGGCTGGCGTCGATGTCGCCTGGCTCGATCGCGGCGGTTCGCCGCAGGCGACGGGGCGGGTAGGCGAGGGCGAGCCAGCACAGCAGGCGGTGTTCTCGCCAGTAGCGGGCCGTGCGGATGAGGTGCAGGGCGATGTGCTGCATGAGCAAGGCCTTTCGGCAGGTCTGGTCATGAAAAACGGGGCACGGCACCGAAGTGCCGTGCCCCGTTGGGGGCTACTGCGGATTAGAAGGGCGGCTCACCGGCGGCGGCACCGGCGGGGGCGGCGTCCCAGGGGCCGTTGTCGGCGGCCTGGCTGCTCTGGGAGCGGGTGGCCTTGTTGACCGCCGCGGTCGCGTAGCGCAGGTCGGGGCCGATCGCGTCGACCTCGAGCTCCATGACGGTGCGCTTCTCGCCCTCCTTGGTCTCGAACGAGCGCTGCCGCAGGCGGCCCTGGACGAGCACCCGCATCCCCTTGGTCAGGGACTCGGATACGTTCTCGGCCATCTGCCGCCAGATGTTGCAGCGTAGGAAGGTCGGGTCACCGTCCTTCCACTCGCCGCTCTGCCTGTCGAAGTAGCGCGGGTTGTTGGCCACGGTGAAGTTGACGACGGCGGCGCCGGACTGGGTGAACCGCAGCTCGGGGTCCGCGGTCAGGTTGCCGACAACGGTCATCTCGATCTCGCCAGCCATGATGTACCTCCTGCGAAGTCGGTGCATTTCGGAATCACCGACAACCTGCTCGCCACCTGCACCAAACCCGGCTGGTGACCGGGTCCGTGCCCGAGGGGCTGTCGATCTGCGACTCCCGGATCAGGGCGTGGTGGGTGGTGCAAGGGGGCGCGTGAGCGCCTCGGCGAAGCCGACGCCGAAGGCGCCCTTGTGCCGCCTGCCTCGTCCTGATCTGATCCGCGTAGATCGACAGCTCCGGCACGGCACCCGGCCGCCCGCTACCCCGAACTACTCCCGGCGCACTGCCTGGGTGCCGGAATCGCCGAAGTCGCTGGATCTAGCTGGTGCGGTCGGCAGCGATGTAGCGCGGCCGCTCGCGGCCCCAGGCCAGGCCGTCCTGGATCGTCCGGGTCACCTCGTGCTCGGTGAATCCGTCCTGTCCGATGTGGCCTCGGGCTGCGTCGAACAGCGCGGCTTCGGCGGTGCGCTGGTCGAGCGCGCCGCCCCCGATCAGGAAGCCGAGCCTCGCGGCAGCCCGGAGCAGGGTGTTGTGTCGCTGGCCGGTGGGCGCGCTGGCGACTGCCCGCGTCTCGCCCTCGAGCGCGGCGGCGACGTAGGCGCCGGCCCGCCCGGCAGGAAGCTCCAGGCCGACCGGATCCGGCGGAGGCGGGGGAGTCAGAGCGGTGACCAGCCATTCCGGCAAGGGAGCGATCGCGGCCTGGTTCCTCGCCCAGTAGCGGCCGCGACGAGTGATCGACCCGGCGGCGACGACGTACCCGCCGGCACCGCGAGTGTCGACCCGCCACCAGCAACCGACCCGGGACCGCAGCTCTGGCTCGGCAGGGGCCCGGAAGTACAGGTGCTCACCGCCGGACGGAGTCCTCACCGTGTAGGTGCCGTCGGGGTACCGCTGGCCGTCCTCGGCGGCCCGTTGGGCGAGCACGTCGCGCCCGTGGTGGGCGCCGGACCACCGGTCCGGCGCCCGCTGGTCCTTGGCATCATCAAGATCAACGACGAGCAGGCCTGACGGACCGCAGGCGATGCCGACGTTGTAGGGCACCGCCTGCCACCAGGCCCGAATCTGCTCGGGATCGCAGGTGGCGACGGATTCCCAGTCCTTCGGCACCGGCTTCTTGCTCAGTGGTCGTAGCGGGAACACCGCCAGACCGGCCTCGGCGGCCTCCAGCGCGGCTCGCATCAGCCGCGGCGGTCTGGACGGGCAGGGGCGCATCGTGGCTGGACTACTCATAGTGCCGTCCTTCCTGGATGGGAGCGTAAGGGCCGACCACCCGGAATCCGTCGCACCAAACCCGCTGCGCACGCTGTCGATCAGCTCGTCGAGAGCAGCGCGCGGTGGACCAGCCACGGCAGCGACTGCGCATGGCTGTGGCGACCGTCGTCAGGCACGGCATCGTCGACGGAGAGCTCCCAGTAGTCACCACGCGGGCCGCACGGGACCGTCTCGAGGCGCGAGACCACGCTGATCCGCCGCCGGGTGTCGTCAACAACGGCGGTGACTTCGACGCCCATCGGCAGGCGATTCGGAGCTTCTAGCTCGCGGTAGTGCAGCGACAGCGGCGCCGCGCGCAGTCGACGGCTGACCTCGACCAGCACGCTGCGGGCGTAGTTCCACGAGCCGAACTCGCCCGCGCCTCCTGCTCTCGGGATGTTGGTGTTGACCTCGGAGGTCAGCACGTAGCTGCGGCGGTAGTCGTGCAGACCGAAGATGCGTGGCGATTCCGTCGGTGCCGCGAGCAAGAGCGTCATGGCGGTTTCCCTGGCTGTGCTGGGTGCCCGGCGGTCGTGAGACCGGAAGACGGAGGTCCGTGGTATGGGAGCTGCGTTACCCTGGCGGTGTGAAGCGGTAGCCGGCTCTGCCGGTCCTTCTTCACTCGGAAAAGATCGGTGGATTCTTTGGTCGGCCGTGGCTTCGGCCGCGGGCTCCGTACGGGGCGATGCGCCGGTCTGCTCGTGGCCCACCCGGCACGCGCCGGGTGGGCCACGGCGTTTCACACGGCCAGCAGGTCGAAGGCGCGCCGCTTGCGGTTGGCCACGGTGGGGCTGGTCAGCACCCGGTGCGCGCGGGGGGTCGGTCCACTCCGCACACAGCAGGTGGTTGCGCACGTCTCGCCGGGGCAGAGTGCGCACGCCCCGCCGGGACCGGGCACAACCACCGGAGATCTGGTGACGAAAGCAGTCCGGTGAGTCGCTCACTGGTCATCGGCCGCTCGGGGTCGGACCTCGTGCTGGCGGGAGGCTCGCGCAGTGGCAGCCGGTGCTGGCTAGAGCAGGCCGACCCGATGGGCTGCGCGGATCACCGCGAACCGGGATCGGCAGCGCGGGCAGTCCTCGCCACGCGGACGAGGCGGTACTGGTGCCGAAGGCTGAGGTGGCGGGGAAAGCACCTCATCGCGGTCGGGGTTCCACGCCGTGTAGTGCGTGGCCACATGACCGTTGTCCCAGCGCACCGTGATCGACCAGCGTGGACCCACGACGTCATCAGGGGCGGAGATGGAGATGTCCTCAACCGTGTAGGCCCTGCGCGAGTAGCCGGACCGGTAGCGGCCGCCGACGTGGCGAGGACCGATCTCCTCGGCGATGTGCTGCCGGGCCTGCTCGGCGTCGCGGCGGTCCAGTTCGGCCCTGAGCTCGGCCTGCCGTGCAGGGTCGTCCTCTTCCTCCAATCGGCCGTGGAGCTCGGCCTCGGGGCACCACAGGCAGTCGCAGGGCTGCGGGTAGCGCAGGTCGGGGTCCTCGTCATCGGTGACGAGGAATTCGCCAGTGCCGCCGCAGTCGGCGCACCCGGACAGTGCCCACAACCCGCGGATTCGGGTCTCGCGGTAATGGGGCGGCGGGGGGATTTCCGCGGTCATCGTCTGTCTCCCTCCTCGGTCGGAGTTGGTGTGCTCCCCGGCTCGGTGGGGCGCACTCGATAGGCCCCGGTGCCGGGGAAAGGGGTCAAGCCGCACGCTTGTCGCGGGTTGACCCCGGCCTGCCGCCGTCGGGCGGTGACGAAATCCAGCCTGGTTCAGAACGTCGGGCCGCCGTGTTCGTCGACGACGCGGTCGGTGAGGTCGTCCTCGACGGGAGCGGTGTTGGTGTTGACGCCGGTTGTTACGTCTAGGCCGTGGAAGCGGTGCACCGAGGCGTCGGCCTGGTTCACGGTGTCGGGATCGGGCGAAGCTGTGTCCTCGGTGTCCGGCGTGATGTAGCCGTCGTGGACCGTCTGGTAGGCCCAGCTGCGGATCCGGGACGCGGCCTGGGGTGAGGCCTGTGATGCACGCCTCTCATGCTGGTGGATCCAGTTGCCTGCCCGTCCTCGTTGGAGGAGTTTCGCGCGCGGGTCGATCTCGTAGACGGTGACTTCGGTTTCATGACCGTCGACGAGCACGATGGTGTGTGGACGTCCGTCGGTGTCGTAGCCGATGACCATCTCCACGGTTCTCATACCGGTTCCTTTCACTCGGGATTTCCGGACCTGGGGCGAGTTGGTCGGTCCCGTCCCCAGGGCCTGGGATTGCAGCGGCAGGTTGACGCCAGCGGGAGTTGGTCGGCGGTCGTGACGAGGTCGCTGAGTTCACTCGTGACGATCTCGACGTGGGGCTGACGTCTCGCCAGTCGTCGGCGGCGCGGGCGGGTTGGTCGCTCTCCCCGCGCCGCCCTGGGACGTGCGGCGCTCGTCATGCCATCTGCGGGTCGCCCTCGGCGGCTTCGTCGTCTCCGTCGGCCGCGTCGTCCTCGTCCTGGTCGCCAGCTGCGAGGTGCGCCCAGTGCTCGTTGTCGAGCTCGGGGTTGTTGACCAGCTGCTCGACGTGGGACAGCGGGTAGCCGAGCGCGTCCAGCAGCTCGAAGTAGTAGCGGGCGCTGTCGGTCGGCTGGCGCCAGCTGGCATCGGCGGATTCGGTGTAGGCGCGGTCCCAGTGCTGCTCGCAGGCGCCGATGACCTGGGCGAGGCGGATGAGCACGGCCTGGGGCTCGGTCGTGGACTTCTTGCGCAGGTGCACGACGAGCGGGTTGGCGTCGCGCCGGTAGCCCTCGGGCTCGCCGAGTTTGAGTAGAGCGCAGGCGTAGCGGTTGGCTGGCGCGGCTTCTTCGAGGTAGTCGCTGGCCAGCACCGGTGCCAGCGCGAGCCAGTGGTGCACGCGAGCGGGCAGGTCCGCGGGCTTGCGCTTGCGCCACCCGTGGAAGTACTTGGCAAGCCATTCCCGGCGGTCGGCCTTGGCTTCGCGCCACAGCTTGTTGTTCGCCGCCGCGCGCTTGATCTCGGCGGACTTGAATGCCGGGTCGGGCTTTGGCTGCGCGGTCGGGGAGGTGCGCAGGATGTGGCCGTGCGCGGAGTAGTCGGTGCACACGTAGTGGATGTCCACGCTGGACCAGCGGATCTCGGCGTAGGCAGCATGCCCGGGGCAGCCGGCGTGCTCGTCGACGGTTAGGGGACGTTCGGCCGTCTCGTCGGCGAAGAGCTCCCGCAGCTGGACCACGCCCTCGGTATCCGGGTCGGCGACCGGCACGCCGTCGGCCCGCAGCTGGTCCTCCGCGGCCGCGACTCGCACTGAGTCGATGGTGCGGTGACCGTGCGCGGCGAAGCCAGTGCACAGCTCGGTAATCCTCACCGCGACACCGGGGTCGACGTCGACGACCGCGGCGCGTCCGGGGCAGGCGCGGTGCTCGGCGGGATCCAGTGGAGTCTCGTCGTCGCCGGTGCACAGCTTGTCCAACCGCGCGATGCCCTCGGGCAGGTCATAGGCGTTGTCGAGGAGGACGTAGCCCTGCTCGACAAGGCGCTGCTCCTCCTCGGCCTTCTTGGCGTCCTGGTCGCGACGACGCCGCAGCTGGCCCAGCTTCCATTCGAAGTCGTGGGGAGCACGCTCGAGGACGGCGACCAGCTCGTCGTGCGCCTTTTCGTCGTCGGCGAACTCCGAGAGTTGGGCCAAGATCAGTAGGTCGGCGTTGGGCAGCGTGTCCACGGCCTCACGGGTGCGCGGTGTGGCGGCAACCGCGCGGCCCGCGCGGACCCGCTCGACCGGGCGCGTGAGCTTCTGGGCGATCGCGTCGTCTCCTAGCCCGGCCAGGGCCAGTTGCTCGTAGAGCCCCGCCTCCTCGGTCGGGCTGAAGCCCTCACGGTGGAAGTTCTCGATGCCCTGGGCTACGAGGATGTCCTGGCGGGTAGTGCCCGGCGCGTGGACCAGGACGTCGATGGTCAGATCGGGGTTCTCAAGGCCTTTGACTTCAACGGCGGCCGCGTGGCGGTGAAACCCGACCAGCACATCGAGGACTCCGTCTTCGGGGGCCGGGGCGACGTTGATGATCGAGACCATCGGGTTCACCCCGTGCTCGGCGACCGAGGCCACCAGCTCGGGGCGACGCTTGCGGACGTCACCGACTTCTCGGCTGTTGCCGTCGGCGCGCAGCTCGCGGGGATCGACTCCGCGCAGGACGTACGGGTAGGTGTCCGGCTCGGCGGTGGACTGCTCCGTGATGGCGGGCGCGGTCTCGGGAGTGGTCTGGTCGGTGCTGTAGGTGCTCATCGTGGCTCCGTTTCCGGGCATGGCTGTGCCCTGTGGGAACTCGGAAAAACGTGTGGCGGGGGGAGGCAAAAAGCGGCGCGAGCGGAGTGATCCGCTCGCGCCGCTTGTGCCCTACTTCTTCTTCTCGCTGGGGGTCTTGAGTCCTTCGGGGATCAGCCCCTGCCGCAGCAGCTCAGGACATCGTTCCTCGCGCCGCCGGTGGTCTTCGTCGGCGATGCGCGTGTGCTCCGGGCTGGTGATCTGGGCGATGTACTGCTGCTCCTCTTCCGGCGTCATCGCGCGGCTCCTTCACTCGGAATTGGCCGGGTGTGAAGGGCGAGTGGTCGGTCCCGCCTCCTCACACCGCTGTGGTGCGCCCCGCCGTGGCCGGTGGGGCGCACTCGCCAGGCCCCGGGAGCGGGTCGGGGTCCAGCCGCACGCTTTTCGCGGCTGGACGCCGGGCCGCTGCCGGGGCAGAGTGCGCACGCCCCACCGGGCGCGGGGGCGTGCCGCGCGTCCTCTACTTGCGGTGCGGTGCGTTGGCGGGTGCGATCAGCAGGTGGATGGCGTCCGCCGGTCACGCGCTCTACGCGACAGGCGGACTGCGGTAACGGGATCGAGCAGGAGGGTCTGCGGCGCGTTGGCGCAGGTCAGCCGCTCGCCGTGGTCGGCGGGAACGCGGTGTCCGTGGTGCGGGGCGGCTACCGCGGCGATCAGGAACCGATCGGTGGCCTCGCGTGGAAGGGGGCGACGAGCTGAAGCCCGGCTCCTGTTCGCAAGGCGGGCGCCTCGACCGAACACCAGTTGCCGGGGCCAGGCTGTGGGTGGGGTGCTCTATTCGGGTGGCGATGGAATCAAATGGGCACCCTCCGCGGCCCCAGTACGCCTGGTGCGCGGACAAGCCGATCACCACCGAGTCCGCCATCGAAGAAGGCGCTAAAGCCGCCGTGAAGGTATGGATGAGAATCCCGCCGTGGTCGGCTCCGCCATTGAGAAGGCGGTGTGCGGCTACCTCGACGACAACGGGATGCCGGAATCCGATCGGTGACGAGGGGGGCTCCGCCGCAGGCGGTATCGCCAGGTATCCCGTTGTAGGAATCGCCGGTGTAGACCCTGAGTGAGAACCCGGTCGCGATCACGATCTCCGCGGTCAGCGTGGCCGACAGGTGCCTGTGATCGGGAGGTACGTCCTCCAGCGGATGTGTGATGCGATCTCGGGACGAGTCGCGTCGAGCAAGTCGTGCAGCGTGTTCGCATTGACGGTCGGGTGCGGCTGGTAGGTGGTCCCCAGCACGTGTGCGGCTGCAGCAGCTTCCGCGTTGCGCGTGGTGTCGGTGTGTTCGGGAACCGCGATGGTCACGATGGCGCCTGCCTGAGTGAGATGAGCGAGCGTTCCGCCGGCCCACAGCTCGGCGTCGTCAGGGTGGGCCATGACCGTGAGCACCGTCGCCAGGCCTGGTTGTGGGGTTTGAGTCGCTCACCACAGCTCCAGCTTTTCGATCACTTCGGCTGGCTTGGCCAACTTAGCGCTGGCGTCACCGGTGGGTGCCAGCGGCAACGGCAGGTCGGTGCGCATGCGGATGAGGTCACGCCAGGCCAAGACCTGCTGCCACTGCTGCGACGAGCTTCCCCTTGGCGCCGGTGAGCCGACCGGAGGCCGGCAGGTAATCAAGGCTGAGCCCTCCGTCGAGAAGACGGGCAGCGGTGGCCGCGCCGATGCCGCGGACGCCGGGAATGTTGTCGGCGGGATCGCCTTTCAGCGCGCAGAAGGAGGGCCATTGCGCTGGACCTACGCCGTAGCGGGCGGCCACCTCGTCAGGGCGATGTGCCTCTTGCCGGGGTGCATCGCCGTGTTGAGCACTCGGACCTGCTCATCGAGCAGCTGGTAGTAGTCGCGATCGGTGGAAAAGATCCACGCGGGTCGGTCACGCGTGTGTCTGATGAGGGTGGCGATGACGTCGTCGGCTTCGGCGGTCTCGATCTCGATCCACGGGATGCCGTAGAGGTCGAGTCCACGCTGGACTACCGGGATCGCTTCCAGGGCCTTGCGCGCACCGTCGTCGAGCTCCCTGTTTGCCTTGTAGTCGGCATCGGAGTCCTGGCGTTCGACCGAGCCGTGCTCACCATCGAAGACCACCATCACCTCGGGGCCGCCGACAGCTCGTCACGGATCGCGACCCGTAGCAGGGCGAAGAAGCCGAAGGGGGCGGTGAGCTCACGGGTTTTGTCCCGCGAGCGGATCTCCGCGGGAAACCCGAAGGCTGCTCTCCAGAGCAGGTTGTGGCCGTCGACCAGCAACAATGGGACTTGAGCAGGCATCACCGCACCGCCTTTACAAACAACTCGGCGACTGTGGTGGGCTGGAAGTCCCTCGTCCGGTAGTACGCAGCCCTGGACAGGTGCCGGTAGCGTACCGGATCACCCAGCAGGTCCTCGGCAGCCTTCCACAGCGCGTGTTCACCACCTGCCCGCGGGACGACCATGCCGCCCGCTTCGGGGCCTGTACCGACCAGGGAGGGCAGGTGGTCGATGTTGAAGCAGACCACGGGGGTGCCCACCGACATGGCCTCCAGTGCGACGAGCCCGAAGGACTCTCGCCGGGAGGGCACGATCACTACGGCCGCCTCGGCAAGCCAGGCGGGCACCTGCGCCCAGCTGATACCGCCTGATCGCAGGTATACCCAGGGGCTGTGCGCTGCGGCGTGCTTGCACCGGGACCACTCGTCGCCTTGGGCGCCGGGTGCGGTCTCGAATCCGGCATCGGCGACTACAACCTCGGCCGGACGTTCGAGCGACCGCGCCTCATTGACCAGAGCTGCGATGTTTTTCTCTGCCCCGAGACGGCCCAGTACTCGGATCGGGCCTCGCCTGCGCAGCGTCTCCCGAGCAGTCTCGTCCGGGCATGGATGCTCGTGCAGCAGGCCGTTGGGGATCACCCACCAGCCATCGGTGTCATAGCCCCGCTCGCGGGCTTGGTCGAGCACCGTGCTCGATGGGGCGATCACGTGCTCGACGCTGGCTAACGCGACGGCTAGGTCCTCGTCGTGCCCGATGACGTGTGTGGCGAGGACCGAGCGCGCTCGATGCTGGACAGCCACCCGTCCCAGGCCCCACAGGGCGTCCACGTACACCGCGATGTCGACGCCGTGCGCATCGAACGTGGCGGTGATCTCTCGGTGCAGCCGGTCGCCTGCCTCGTGAATGGCTCGGCGCAGCGTGTCGTCGTCGCAGGGGAACGAGGCCGCGAGGGCGTTGAGCTGGATGACGTCGGGGTCGAGTTCCGGCTGCTCGGCGGCGGTGAGGATGATCGCGCGGTGGCCGAGCTGCCGCAGACCCTGCGCCAAGGCCGCGGTGGCGCGTTCCATGCCTGCCGGTGCGTTGGGCGTGTAGGACGCGAGCAGGAACGCCACGGTCAACGGAGGTGGGTCGTGTGCCTCAGCCACGCGTGATCACCCGTTTCGGAAATGTGAGCGGCGTGGTCGAGTGACCTGCGGGAACGTCCTCCCACGGGAATACGACCCAGTCGGCGACGTCCCAGCAGTAGAGGTCGGGCGGAGTCGATGCGCCGCGGTTGCGGCACAGGGCACAGGTGAGGAACCGGGTGTTGGGCTCGGCCCAGGGCCGGAGGGCATCGAGGACGGCGGTGAAGGTGGCGCCGGTGCCGCAGATGTCGTCGACCACCAGCACGGTTCCTGTGAGCCGATCGAGCTGCCAGGAGTCGAGGTCACAGGTCACGGTTCCGGTTGCCGGGCTGTACGGCGCGTCGGTGGCGTTGTGGCTGGCGCGGACGATGTGCGTTTGCACGTCCAGGCGCGCGGCGATGCGGTGGGCAGGAATAGTCCCGCCGTGCGCAATACCGATCACCGCGCTGACCTTGTCCAAGCCGGCGCTGGTGGTGAACTGACCGGCGGCGGTGGCCAGCAGGTCGCACGCCTGCATCATCACGGAGTTGTGCAGCCGCCACAGGCGGTGGCGCTCGAAAATGCGATCTGGCGAGGTCGAGGTGGCCGTGCTCATGCCGAACCATCCCTCCCGGTCAGCGCCAAGTCGGAGGGGCTGGTCAAGGCGCGCAGGGTGGTGATGCGGTCGGCAGTCGGATCGTTGCGCCACACGCGCCCGTCGGCTCGGACGACGGTGAAGCCCCCTGCGTCGTCGCGGGTCCGCAGCCGGACAGTGACGGTGTCGGGGATGTCGAGGTCGGCGACGGTGACGGCGGCTTCCTCATCGGTGAGTTGTTCGGCTCCTGCCAGCGTGGTGCCCTCGCCGATCGGAAGCATCTGCAGGAAGGTCACCCCCTCGACCCCCAGGTTCGCAGCGAGGTCGACCATGCGTTGCGCACTGCCGCGAGTGGAGGCCATCAGGACCATTTGCAGCTGCGTGGGGATGCCGTAGGCGACAGCGGCTCGGACGCCGGCGACAGCACGGTGAAAACTGTCCGCTCCGCGCCAGCGGTCATGGGAATCTGCCTCGGAACCGTCCAGGCTGACCCGGACGGCGTCGACCTGCCCGGCAAGTGCTTCAGCACGCCGCTGCAGATGCCAGCCGTTGGTGGTCACGCTCACCACGCACCCGGCGCTGGTCAGCGTGGCCGCGAGGTCACCGAGGTCACGTAGCAGCAGCGGCTCGCCTCCGGAGAGGTCCACAGCCAAGACGCCAGACTCGCCGAGCACGGCTGCGATCCGCAGACGATCGGCTCGGGCGAGTTCGCGGACCGTCTTGTCGTCCAGGCAGTGGGGGCAGGCGAGGTTGCAGCGAACCAGCGGGGACCAGCACACGCTGACTGGAACATCACGGTCCAACTCGCCAGGGTGGATAGTGGGCAGGCTCGCCACCGAATCGCTGGGCAGGTGGGCTCGCCCGAGAGCGATCAAGTCCTCGGTGCGGTGTGTCAGCCCCGTCAACGGGTCATGGACATAGCGGGTGTGACCGCACGCATCGGTGGCGAAGACTCGATGCATCGTGAAGGTGGTCGTGGTGTGCTGAAGCGTTGTCATCGCAAAACCTCGCAGGAGTGCAACAGGGAGTTCATCGAGGCGGTGAACGCAGCGCTCTGGCCAGCGCGGGCTGGCTCCGCAAGCAGGGCGCGATAGCGGGCCAAGGTGGCGTGCCAGGTGCTGAGCTTGTGCTGCCATTGCTCGGCGGCGTCGGGTGGATCGAGATGGAATCCGACCGCTTGGCGCAGCGGAATCACCAGGAGCCCGGCGGCGATGAGGCTGGCCCCAAGATGAGTGTCCTCCATGCCCCAGCCGATGCGCCCGAACTCTGGGTCGAAGCCGCCGACGTCCAGGACTGCGGTGCGGGGCACGGCCAGCAGCGCAGTGACGACCATGCGGGGCAGGTCCCAGTCGTAATACGTCCGGCCGTGCCCCAGATCGCGAAAGTCGCGGGTGTGCTCTAGCGGCTGGCCGTCGATCGGTTCTCGCAGGGTGATGCCGCTGTAGAGCAAAGGGGTGTTCACTAGTGGTCGCCAGGTGACCCGGTGGTCCGCGGCAAGCTCGGGGCTGGCGTCCGGAGCAACGCCGTACCGCAGGTTGTGGCGGAACCCGGTGAGAACGGCGTGGTCGGTGGCCCGCGCCCCAAGGTCAGCCACGGTCCCGGCCGGCAGGAGCATGTCGGCATCGACGTAGACCACGGTTTCGCCTTGGGCAAGGTAGGTGCCCAGATTGCGGGCGGTAGCCGCACCGCAACGGGTGGGAAGCCGTAGCCCTGTGGTCACGGCCGGATGCGTGGCGATGACCTTCGCGGTTGTGTCGGTGGAGGCGTCGTCAACGACGATCACCTCGAAGCGCCGACCGTAGGTTTGCGTCTGCAGCGCGTCGAGGACCTTCGGCAGGCAGTAGTCAACGTTGCGTGCGGGAAGGACCACCGATAGGCGCCGACCGCCGACCCAATTGGCAGGAACGGGGCGATGCCATGCGACTCCTGTGGCGCGCTCGAACTCCCGGGTGTGACTCGTGTGGTCGTTTCCGCGGTGGAGCAAGGTGTTATTGAGCGAAGAGGTCATGTCCACCCCCAGGTGTCGAGGACAGCTGCGGCCCGATGCCAATCCCGTGGGGCAGCGATCCAGTACAGGCGGATGGCGTCGAGGCGGTGCACCACGGGCCCCAGGGCGAAGAGGTAAAGGGGTTCGACCAGTGCCAACACGTGGGTCACGGCAGCCAACTGATCATTGAGATGCGGAGCTACGTGCTGACGCAGGGCGTCAGCGTCGGCCAGGTTGGTCAGGCGGCGGTCGTAGTGGACGACGGGCGAGTCGGCGTGGAGCAAGCCGTAGAGCGCCGAGATGATCCGAATCCGCTGGCGAAATCGGGCGTCGTCTCCGAGGCGATCCCGGAGTCCGGGTATGCACCCGCCCTCGTAGAGATCCAAGGCGGGTATGGGTTTCTCTGTCGGCTTCTTTCGCCGTGAGCAGCCCGCGATGATCAAGCCGCGTTCGACGGGAACGGGTGGGGTCATGGTTCGCGGACCACCCTGAACCCGATGCCGGGCGAACGGAGTTCGGCCGGGGCGGAGTTGAGGAACGTGCACTGCGCGTACAGGGGCGGCGAGGCGTAGGAGCCACCGCGGATCACGAATCCGTCGCCCATGGTGGAGCTGGCGGTCCACTCCCAGACGTTGCCTGCCACGTCGAGCAGCCCGTCGGGTGTTGCCCCGTCGGGATGGGCGGTCACATCGGTTGTATCTCCATGTCCTGAGTCCTGGAGGTTGGCCATTTCGGGACCCCATCGGGCGTCACCCCATGGCCACACTCGTCGCTTGGCGCCGGAGGCCATCCACTCCCACTCCACCGATCGGGGTAGCCTTCCTCCGAGCTGGGACGCGATGTGAGCAGCCGTGGCCTGGTCGATATCGGTGACTGGGCGTTGCTGGTGCGGGTTGTCGCCCAGCTGTTCTTGGGTGATCGGCGTGCGTGTCCACAGCAGCGTGGGCACCGTGACGGGGCGTGCTTGGTCTCCGAACAAGCAGGTGCCGCCCGGGATTTCGATCCAATCGAGACTCATCGCGCTATCCATCGATCAAGAAGAGATCTTCGGCATTGGCCTCGCGCCGAATGCGGCTCTTGGCCGCGTTCGGTTCCAGACGCACTGCGGCCATGGCATCGCTGATGCACCAGGCTGTTTCCTCGGCGGCGGACACCGTTTCGGTGAATGCGCAGTAGTTGTCGGCGAATCGCACGACCCGAAGCCCCGTGAGTCGTCTATCTACTTGCGATAGACGGAGGTTGATCAGGAGTGGTGCCAGACCGGACCCTGGCACCACGGGACTAGGCAACCCGGCGAGCATGGTGCGGAGAAGACGGAGGAACGTGCCGTCGTAGACGTACTCGGCGAACCAATCCACCGCTTCATCGACAGCGACTCCCTCGGAGACCTTGGCGGTGTCGAGGTCGGCCACGCATCGGTGTCCGCAGGTGAGGAATTCCGCGGCTTGGCGCAGTGCTGTGTTGCGGTTCCGCCGTGGCCGGTAGCCGGAGACCCAGCCGGCGAATGCCCGGGTCTCCAGGATCGGCTCGACCGCGTTCCGCACCGCTCGGTGCACGAGTCCATCGACCACCGTGGGGATCACAGTCGGCATGAATTTCCCGGTATAGGTGGGAATCACCAGTTCGCGAAGCGGGCCGGGGCGCCATGTTCCTGCAGCGAGCTGCGCTGCGAGATCCGGAAGTGCTTCTCGTGCCTGCCTGCGAAGGTCAGCCCAGGTCATCCCGTCGGCCCCGGCGCTGGACGACCGCCGCCCGCACTGGCGTAGTGCCTGGCGAAGATGCTTCTCGCTCAACAGCGGCATCAACGAGTGCGATTGGGGAGTCGCAGGATCAGTCGCTGGTGTTGCGATCTCCGAATGCGCTAGAGTCGGCTTCGCCTGAGTGGCGGGCACGATCCCACCATCCCCTGAGGCGAACGCGCATCCCAGCACACGCGTGTCGGGACGGGAACGACGGCCCCACTCAGGTCCTTCCGCAGGGCTTGGCTGAGCGTCGATCGTCATCATGCGCACCCCACGGCGTAGGTCGTCGGATCGGTCACGTCTGCGTCGTGGAACGCTTCTCGTCGCTCCGTGCAGGTTCCGCACGTGCCGCACTGTTGGGCGCCGCCGCGGTAGCACGACCACGTCTGCTCGAAGGGAACGCCGAGGGTGGCGCCGAGTCGCACGATGTCGGTCTTGGTACTGGCCAGAAACGGGGCGACCACCTGGAAGTCACTGGGGAGATGACCTTCGTTCGCGATGCTCGCCGTTTGGGCGAAGCTCGTGGCAAAGGGCTCCCGGCAGTCTGGGTAGATCGGGTGATCGCCGGCGTGAGCGCCGAAGGCGACCGCATCGGCCTGCGTGACGACCGCCAGAGCCACCGCGATGTCGAGCATGATGGCGTTGCGGTTGGGAACTACGGTGGCCCGCATCGACGCGTCGGTGTAGTGGCCGTCCGGAACCTCTACGCCTGAGTCGGTCAACGCCGATCCGTGGAGCACGCGACCCAGCGCGGAGAGGTCGACCACCTCGTGAGGCGTAGCCAGGGCCGACGCAGTTGCCGCCGCGTAGCGCAGTTCGACTCGATGACGCTGGCCGTAGTCGAAGGACACGAGGCTCAGCTCGGTTCCGCGGGCATGGAGCCAATAGGCCAGCACTGTCGAATCGAGCCCGCCCGAGGCGATCACGACCGCATGGCGAGGATGGCGGTCAATGCCGGGCTTTCCCGGAGCTGCAAACGTGTCGATCTGGTGTGACTGCGAGGAAGCAGTGTTGATGCTGGCGCTCATACTCTGGATTCCTTGATCGGTGGTGCGCGGTGGAGGTGAAGGTCGGGGCGCGCTTCACCTCCACCGCGGCCTGCGCGCTGCGGCTGCGAAGCCGGCGGCGGTACGGAAGCTCGGGAAGACCTATGCGCTAAAGCGGCCTCGCGGAGCACTCATGGCTGTTCACGCGACGTGGCGGCCGACCGCAGTGCCCGACGCAAACGCCCAACGTCGAGGGGTTGCACGACGACGCGACCGTGCGCTGGAAACTCGACCCGTACATCGCCGCATGGCAGCTCATGGACGGTGATGTGTGCGCGTCGTCCACGCCCATCCCGGCAGGGGATTCGTTCGTGCACATGCGCCTTGTCGCTACGAACGAGCCAGCGACGGCGGGTCGTCAGCAGTCGTCTCATCAGCACCGGTTCCTCCAGATCGCTCGATACCCGGAGGGCGGCACGCTCGCTCTAGTCGGGCGATGCGGGATGGCACGCGGTGCGAGCCGACGGTCTACGCAACGGGATCGTGGCGCGCATTCGCCCACGAATCGCTGGGGGAGCGTCACAATGTCTCCTCGTAAGCAGCGAGCCCCTTATTCAGGTCCGAGCACCGCTCTTGGCCGAACGGTCGGTGTCCGCCTCGGTGGGTGCTCAGCTGGTAGTCAACCGGTGGGATGCACGATGAACCAGAGCAAAATCGCTGCACAGATGCTGCACGGTTGCTGCGCGAAGACCTGTGACCTGCGCATATGCTGGCGAGATTAAATGGATGCAGTCGATGGCGAGGGGTGGTCACGTGCCAGGTAAACGAGACCGGCTCGCGCGTCAGCGCCACGCAGTGGGGATGACCCAGGAACAACTCGCCGCCGCGCTCGGTGTTGAGCGCTCGACGATCTATCGGTGGGAGTCCGGGAAGGTGGCACCGCGGCCCGACGTGCAGCCCAAGCTGGCACGCGCGCTGAGCGTGAGCCCTGATGAGCTAGCGAACCTTCTCATGATCGAGGCTGGCCTCAGTTTGGCGCCAGCGACGACGGGACCACGCGACGCCTCTCGACCTCCGCAGACGTTGACCGAGTTCAGGATTTCCAGGCGTGCCCACGACTACTCGGGCGGTATCGACCTCGGTGGAAGCCCACTCGACTTCCTGGCCGGCACCGTCGTCGAAACCCCGCTACCTACACGGCTCGGCTGGACGGAGGTTGAGCATGTCCGGGCGACCACGCGTGCGGTAGCGATGTCGGAGAACTTGTTCGGCGGCGGACTCTCGTGCGAGGCGGCAGCAGCGCAACTGCGCTGGGCCGGACAACTGCTGGAGGTTCAGGCTCCCAGGGACGTTCACCGCTGCGTCACTGAAGCAGTCGGCAACCTCGCCAGCGTCGTTGCATTCTCCGCGTTCGACATCGCCAACTACTCCGCCGCCAATCGGTGCTTCGAGTTCGCGCTCTGGTGTGCCAACGAGTCGGGTTCCTGGGCGCTGCGGGCGAACACGCTGGCGGAGATGACGCGCAAGGCCGCGTATCTGGGCAACCTCGACGACGCCCTGGAACTGATCGAGTTCGCCCAGGTACGTTCCGATCGGCTCACCGCCACGGCTCGGGCGATGCTGACCACGATCCGAGCCCGGCTGTTGGCGCTAACCGGACGGTATGCCGAAGCCCAAGCGGATGTCGATCGCGCGGACGCTCACTTTGCCGACCACGATCCCGACGCCGACCCGCCCTGGCTGTGCTACTACGACGCCGCCGAACACCAGGGCAGCACCGGTAAGGCGTTGATCCCCATCGCGCAAGCATGCGGGAACCCGGAGCTGGCTGCCGGTCGGCTCACCGCTGCGGTCGAGTTACAGGCCGCTGACTACCCGCGTTCGCGGACGTTCTCCCGAGTTCGGCTGGCCTCCTTGATGATGGCCACCGGGTATCCACGGGAAGCTGTGCCGATCGGCCGTCAGGCCGTGATCGACACGGCCGCACTACGGTCGAAACGGCTCACGACCGAACTCCGCGGCCTTGCTCGGAGTGCTGCTCCTCACGTGCAGCTGAGCGGTGTCGCCGAGCTGAGGCACGACATTGCCACGTTGGGGCGGCCGTCGACCTGACACCATCAGCAGGGTGATGGCACCTCGCGAGACAGCAGACGACGTACTCGCCACCGCGGCGCAACGGGCTGGCCTCGATGCCACGAACGCGGTCTTGATCCGCGATGGCTCCAACGTGATGTACCAGCTGCCCGGTCGTGTCGTTGCACGGATCGGGCCGGAGCACACCGGCGACAACGCTGCACGACAGGTCGAGATCGCTCGATGGCTCACGGACTCCGACCTTGCGGTGGTCAGCGCGCTCGACGGCGTTCCGCAGCCGACCCTGGTGGGCAGTCGACCCGTGACCTGGTGGGAACAGCTACCAGAGCACCGCCCGGCCACGACGGCAGAGCTCGGCGCCGTCTTGCGATCGTTGCACGCGCTCAGCCTGCCTAAGCAGCTGAAGCTACCTCGCTTCGATCCCTTCGCTGGAGTTGATGAGCGCGTCGCCGCAGCCCAGCACCTGCCCGGGGAAGACCGAGAGTGGTTGGTCCGGCGTCTCCAGGAACTGCGCCAACAACTGGGCAGGGTGGAGCTCGACCAGGCCGACCGTGTCGTACACGGAGACGCCTGGCAAGGCAACGTCGCCGTCCCTGAGAACGGCACACCGGTTCTGCTCGACCTCGAACACGTCTCTTGCGGTCGTCCCGAATGGGATCTGATCCCCATCGCGGTCGACCATGTCGACTTCGCCCGGTTGAGCAGCACCGACTACCGCGATTTCGTCGCGGCCTACGGCGGGCATGATGTCACGACCAGCTCAGCATTCCGCGTCTTTGCCGATATCCAAGAGCTGCGCTGGGTGGTGTTCGTCCTCGGCAAAGCCGCCGACAGCGCCCAGGCCGCACGCGAAGCACAGCACCGCATCGCGTGCCTACGGGGCGAGATTTCGCGGCCGTGGACCTGGACCGCTTTCTAAACCTTGGACAGTCGAACCGCCTGAATGTCCTTGACCTGCGAAAATTCGACGAGGATCATGGAGTTGCACAGGTCGATCGGGGGTTGCATGTCCGGCAAACGGCTGCGTCTTGCGCGGCAGCGCCGCGCGATGGGAATGACCCAAGAGGAGCTTGCCGCTGCCGTTGGCTTGGGAACCGATCGGTCGACGATCTATCGGTGGGAGTCTGGAGAGATCACCCCGCCCGCGCGCAAGCAACCGCGGCTCGCCCGCGCGCTCGGCGTTTCGCCCACCGAGCTGATCGACCTCCTCACGCCAGAGTCGAACCGAATTTGCCTTCCAGCAGGGGGCGGGTTGGGCGTGCGCTCCGCTTCCCGAGCAGAACTGACCCGGTCACCGTGGAGAGCTTGCGGAGCGGGCCACCTCGCGGGCAAGCGCGCTCTGGCGGTCGGCGGCGACTCCAGGAAGTCCGTGGCCTGGACGAGCAGTATGACCGGATACCCTCGACCTCCCTGTTGGCTGATACCGGCCAGGCCCTCGGCCAAAATTGGCTTTCTTGCCCGCAACGGTGGAGACGGCGCCTTGCAGCGCGACCTCTTCGCGGCCGAGGCCACGGCTGCAACGTTGATGGGCCAGCTGGTGTGGGATGCCTCCCAGCGTCGGGATCACCGGACCGCTCGGCAGTACTTCGAGCAAGCGACTGCTGCGGCCCGCGAGATCGATAGCCCGACTGCCGAAGGGCATGCGCTGCTGCGCACAAGCTATCTCGCGCTCTACGGGGAGCGCGATCCCATCGAAGGGCTACGGCTGACCGAACAGTCCGCCGAGGTCGCGCGCTCGGCCAACCTCCGGTATGGATCCGAACAACGCAGCAACACCGCACGCGGGCCGGTCACCCGCTGCGAGGGCCGACCACTGATGGACGGGGCAGTGGCCGACAACACAGGACGTTAGACACGTGCCAAACATGTGTCAATGGAATTGACTTACCGGAGAGATGTGCCCAGTATGGCGAGCGTGGCTGGCCAGTTCCGTGCACGCGCCCGTAACCAACTCCGCGACGAGGCCCTCGACGCGGCCTCACGACTCGTGGTCGCCCGCGGCTGGCAGGGCCTGCAGATGCGGGAAGTCGCCCGTCAGGTCGGAGTGAGCCGCCAGACGCTGTACAACGAATTCACCCACAAACACGGGCTGGCCCAAGCGCTTCTGATGCGGCTGACCGAGCGGTTCCTCGACGGCATCGAACACGCCCTGGACAGCGCCGACGAACCCCATCACGCCTGGACCGCGGCCGTGCGCTACACCCTGGAGACCGCCGCCGACGAGCCATTGCTCAAGGTGGTACTCACCACCGACGGCAGCGACGATTTCCTGCCGTTGCTGACCACCGAAGGCGCCCCCATCGTGCAAGCCGCCCGCGACCGCATCGTGGCGGTGCTGCACCGCCGGTGGCCGGGCCTGAACCAGGCCGATGTGACGGTCGCCGCCGAATCCGCCGCCCGACTGACGCTGAGCCACGTGATGCTGCCGCTGCACCCCGCCGACCAGGTCGCCGACGACGTCTCCCGAGTGCTCATCGGCTTTCTCGGAGACCCCCACCACACGCATTAAGCGTCCGGTGCGGTCCCTGGATATAACCCCTGTGGATGGAATCCGAGAGGAGAACCGGTGCGCCCCTTCGAGTCGACACCACACGGCTGGCCCCGCACCCCGCCCACTGCGGCGATTCACCATGCGGCCGCCGACGGCGTGCTGCCGGCCCACAGCGCCGACTGCCTCGGCTGCGGGCCGGACAACGCCCACGGTCACCAGCTTCAGGTGCACCGCGACGGTGCCCGCGTCCACAGCCGACACGTCTTCGACCAGCGGCACGTCGGCGCCCCCGGACTTGTCCACGGCGGAGCGGTGGCCACCGTCCTCGACGATCTCTGCGGCCATGTCCTCACCCTCATCGGCGTCCTCGCCGTCACCCGCCACCTCGCCGTGAACTACCATGCACCCACCAGGCTCAACGCGCCTTATGAGCTGTCCGCATGGCTGGTGCGCCGAGACGGACGCAAACTCTTCCTTCGCGCCGAAGGTCACGCCCCCCACGGCCAGTTGACCTTCGCCGGCGACGGCGTCTTTCTCCACGTCGACCCCGAACACTTCGCCCGCGCCACCAGCGCAGACCAACCACCGCAATAGCCCGCCCGCGATGGGACGTCGTGACCAAGGTCCTACGTGTCAGCGACGTGCTCGTGGCCACCCGCCGGGTCGGCAGCTTCACCGCCCACCTCGTGTCCCTCTGGACGACTTCCGCCAGCGCGGGATCGAGTTCCGGTTCCTGGAGCACCGCATCGCCACCACCACTCCTGAGGGCCGCATGGTCTACCGGATGCTGGCCGCCGTCGTCGAATTCCAACGCGACCTCATCATCGCCAACATCCACGAATGCCTGGCCGCGCCCGCGTCCGCGGCCGACACGGCGGCCGTAGCGACCTGAGAACTGCCTACCCGGCTACTCGACCGACTTCGCCCAGGCCGACGACACGGGGAGAGAGCGGGCCAGCGACGTCGCCGACCCTGTGCCTGAGCAAGCCAACACGACGGCGGTGTCTGCGTCTTCGGGGGCCTGAGTAGTCGGCGCCGCCGAAACTGATGCAACGTCCACGGTCCACTGGCAAGGACGGCCTGAGTACGCCGGGTTCGCAGCGCACGCTGTTGTCGATGCTGGTCAAGAAGTGGAAGTTAGACCCTCTGACCAGTAGGAAACCGCCACGCTGTTGGCGCCTTCATGCTCGTCGCACGTTCGCGCACGCTGTGTTTTACAAAATCTCGCTATTGTCAAATTCGGTTTACAGATCTACGGTTCTGTCAACCGATCTCGAGGTGAGGAGGCCTGCAGTGGCTACCGTGGCAGCGAACGTCAGCGGGACGGTCCCGGCGGGATCGACCCAGCGGTGGAAGGACAAGAAGCGCTACCTGTGGCTGATGGGGCTGGTGATGCCGTCCCTGGCTTTCGTAGCGATGGGGGCGTATGCGGCCACTGGGCAGGGAGTGTGGTTCTGGATTGGCCCCGTGGTGATCTTGGTGCTGGTTCCCGCGGTGGACCTGTTGGCTGGGCTCGACCGTTCGAACCCGCCGGATGATGTGATCGAGGCGCTAGAGAACGACAAGTACTACCGGTGGATCACCTTCCTGTACTTGCCGATTCAGTACGCCGGGTTCGTCGCCGCGATGTGGCTGATCACCCGGGGCGATCTGTCGGTGGTGGACAAGGTCGGTTTGGCGATCACGGTGGGCACCATCGGCGGCATCGGCATCAACACAGCCCACGAGCTCGGGCATAAGAAGGAGAGCCACGAGCGGTGGTTGTCCAAGATCGCCCTCGCGCAGAGCTTCTACGGGCATTTCTACATCGAGCACAACCGCGGCCACCACGTGCGCGTGGCGACGCCGGAAGATCCCGCCAGCGCCCGAGTGGGCGAGAACTTCTACCAGTTCTGGCCGCGCACCGTGTGGGGCTCGCTGACCAGCGCCTGGAACCTGGAGAAGAGGCGCTACGCGCGGCGTGGCCAGCACCCGTTCCGCCTCGGCAACGATGTGCTCAACGCTTGGCTGATGTCGGCGGTGCTGTGGGCCGGCATGGTGGCCTGGCTGGGCATCGGGATCCTGCCTTATCTGCTGATCCAAGCCGTGGTCGGTTTTTCGTTGCTCGAGGTCGTCAACTACATGGAGCACTACGGAATGCTGCGCCAGCGGACCGGACCTGATGGCACCGGCCGCTACGAGCGGGTCATGCCCAGCCACAGCTGGAACTCCAACAACATCGCCACCAACGTGCTGCTGTACCACCTGCAGCGGCACAGCGACCACCACGCCAACCCCACCCGCCGGTACCAAACCCTGCGCGACTACGAGGAATCCCCCGTCCTGCCGACCGGGTACGCCGGGATGATCCTGCTGGCCATCGTACCTGCGATCTGGCGGCGGATCATGGACCCGCGGGTGCTCGCACACTTCGGTGGCGACATGAGCCAGGCGAACATTTCCCCACGGAAACGGGCAAAGGTCTTGGCGCAGTACCCGGTGCCCGCGGCGTCCGAGGAGGCCGCATGAGCCAGTACCGCTGCCCCGGCTGCTACTACACCTACGACGAAGCAGCCGGCGACCCCCGCGAGGGATTTCCCGCCGGGACCGCCTGGGCGGACGTGCCCGACGACTGGTGCTGTCCCGATTGCGGCGTGCGCGAGAAGGTCGATTTCGAGCCCGGAGAAGGAAAGTGAGCCACGTGGAGATCACCGTCGATCGAGCCAAGTGCGAGGGCCTGGGCATGTGCGAGGCCATGGCGCACGAGTTCTTCGAGGTCCAAGACGACGGCACCATGGTCGTCTTGGACGAGCACCCGGCCGATGAACACCGCCAGACAGTCGCCGCCGCCGTAGACGCCTGCCCCGTGCTGGCACTCACCCTGAAGGGCTGAGGCATGGAGCGTCTCGTCGTCGTCGGCGCCTCATTGGCGGGATTGCGCGCGGTGCAGTCCGCCCGCCGCGCCGGATTCACCGGCTCGATCACCCTGATCGGTGCCGAGGAGCACGTGCCCTACGACCGGCCGCCGCTGTCCAAGGCATTCCTCGCCGCCGGCCACGATGGCGAGCCTCCGTCCTTTCACAGTGCCGACGAGCTGCGCGAGCAGTTCGGGGTCGAGCTGAGCCTCGGTGTTTCGGCAGAGGCGTTGGATACGGCGGCACGGGAAGTCCACCTGCCAGGCCGCGCGGTGCCCTACGATGGGCTGGTCATTGCCACCGGCGCCACACCGCGCACCCTGCCGGGAGCCGACGGGATCGCCGGCGTGCATCAGTTGCGCACGCTCGATGACGCCGTGGCGATCCGGAACGCACTGGATGCCGGTGCCCGCACCGTGGTCGTGGGAGCCGGGTTCATCGGGTCCGAGGTCGCCTCGGCGGCGCGCAAGCGCAATCTGCCTGTCACCGTGGTGGAAGCCTCTGACCTGCCGCTGTCCCGCTCGCTAGGCCTGGAGGTGGGTGCCGTGTGCGCGGGGCTGCATGGCGCACACGGCACCCACCTCAAGCTTGCCCGCACGGTCAGCGGCCTCGAGTCGCAGTACGGACAGGTCACCGGGGTGCGGCTCGATGACGCAACCGTGCTGCCGGCCGATCTGGTCGTGATCGGCATCGGGGTTACACCCGCCACGACATGGCTGAGCGACAGCAGCCTACCGCTGCACGAGCACGACGGCGGTCTGCTGTGCGACGCCACGCTTTGGACCGGCGCCGAGGGGGTGTACGCGGCCGGTGACGTCGCACACGCGGTCAATCCCCTCTTCGACGACGACCTCATGCGGCTCGAGCACTGGACCACCGCCGCCGAGCAAGGAGCCGTTGCCGCCCGGAACGCGCTCGACCCAGCCGCCGCCGTGGCCCACGCGCCAGTGCCCTACTTCTGGTCTGACTGGTACGAACACCGCATCCAATTCACTGGGACAGCACACGCCGACGAGGTGCACGTGACCAGGCCAGCCAGCGAGGGATTACTCGTCCTCTACCGCCGCGGTGACCGGCTGGCCGGGGCACTCACGGTCGACCGCCCCGGTGACATCATGAAGTTCCGCCGCCGCATCGCAGCCCGAGGAGACTGGACCGAAGCCCTCGCGTTCGCCGAGCAGAAAGACACCACCCCACGTGGCTAGCATGACTCCGATGGCAGCCCCAGACGGCAACGCAGGACAACCAGGCACGCCTGCACACGCGCATCGTGCAGGTCGCCGCTGCCGTCACCAGCGAAACTGGATGGTCTTGTCACCCTGACAAAACGACGTCAGACCGCGCTTCCTCCGTGAACTTCGCACGGCCACGCAAGCCCAGCGATGATGCGTCCCCTACAATGTCGTACACACGTACGCCAAGCAAAAGTGCATGTCAACATACCAAAGAGTCTGAACGCGGCCGGAAAAGTCGAGCGAGACTACTTCGTAGGACTGCACTCAAGGAGTGCGATGTTCCAGGTGGTGGGAACATCGAGCTGATCTCCACGGCTGTGCGGTTTGCACTTGATCGCGGGTGGCATTTGGTCAGCGAAGGCATCATGCACGCGGCGCGCTACTGCGACATGCTCGATGGGCTACGCCGTGATCATGTCGGCAGGACGACGTTCTACTACTTTGACGTTTCGTGGCGCGAGGCCCTACGACGACACAGGACACGACCGCAGGCCAACGAGTTTAGCCATGACGAGATGCAAGAGGGGTATCGAGCGGCAGATCAACTTGGCTTCGACGAAGAGCACATCATTCCTGGAGAATACTCGCTGGACGGTACCGTGCGCCGTATCCTGGGTGGAGCGCTTAGTGAGAGCGTCGATTCCTCAGCGCCCTGATTCCGTTTCAGGGTGTTGAATCATTTGACTGGCCGACACCGGGGGTTCTGTGCCGTGGTGACCAGCCGATGGTGCGCCTTCCGCGTAGGAATCGAGAGCGATGGATGTAGCGGCGAGCAGCGCGACGACTATCAGCAGGTTAAGGATGAATCGCAGCGTCGTTTCCGGTGTGCAATGGCTTGCTGATGTGGGTTTCTTGAAGTGCTGCACGGCAGTCTCCTTACATGTTCTTGCGCATTAGATCGAGTACGCGCGCTAGCTGGTCGGCTGTCAGTGGTGGTTGCACTGGCGTGGTCTTTGCTGTGACGCCCGGTTCGGTTTTGAACGCTGGAACGCGACCTCGGCAGCGCGTCGCTTTTCGGGGACGGCTCAACTGCCTACGCCGAGGACGTGCGCCGCGCCTTACCGGAGGCGGTTCAGGCCTCGGACCGATGGCATCTTTGGCATGGCCTGGCATGTGCGATGGAGAAGGCCGTGGCCGCTCACAGTCGATGCTGGGTGGCGGCAGGACCGAAACGGCAAGCTCTGACCCGCGAGAACACCACGCTCGAACGCTGGCGGGCCGTTCACAACCTGGTGGACCACGGTGTCGGACGGCTCGACTGTTCTCGCAGGCTCGGACTTGCGCTGAATATGGTGAAACGCTCCGCGCCCCGGAGCCCGACCGGTTGCGCCGCCCATCGCAATACCGAGCCAGCCTGGTCGACCCCTACCGCGATCACCTCCGGCACGACGTACGGCCGAGCCTGGCGTATCGGTGATGCGCCTTTTCGACGAGATCACAGCCCTTGGCTACACCGGCAGCCTGAACCTGCTGCACAAGTACCTCAACCAGGGCCGAGAGCAAGGGGACCGGATCATCCCGTCCCCGCGGCGCCTGGCCTCGTGGATCATGAGCAGGCCAGCCGATCTGCCCGAGCAGCGCCGCGCCCACCTGGCTGACCTTGTGGCTGCGTGCTCTGATATGACTGCCCTTGCCTCGTTAGTCGGCGAGTTCGCGCAGCTCATTGCCAAACGCCGCGGTCACGATCTCGACATCTGGATCGAACGAGTGCGTGCGGTCGGACTGCCCGAGCTCGATCCGTTCCTCCGTGGCCTCAACCAAGACCACGATGCCGCGATCGCCGGCCTCACCCTGCCCTACAGCAACGGCCCCATCGAAGGCGTCAACACCAAGATCAAGTTCCTCAAGCGCCAGACTTACGGCAAAGCCAGCTTCGCCCTGTTACGCAAGAGGATCCTGCTCGACCAGTGATCCTCGTGCTTGATCACTAAATCAGCGCCAGAGCCGTTCTCCTGACAATTCCCTAAATGGTGCGGGTTCGCTATTAGGGCGTGGCTTTGACGTAGGTGGCGACGAAGTCGGGGTCGGCCAGGGTGTGGTCAAGGTTGGGGGAGCCTCCAGGGGAGCCGAGGTCGGCGAAGATGTCCCGACTGGCTTGTTGGAAGGGTTGCCAGTGTTCGTCGACGCGTTGGGCGGGCCGGATGGCCTCAACGGGGCAGACGGGTTCGCAGGCGGCGCAGTCGATGCATTCGGTGGGGTGGATGTAGAGCATGCGCTCGCCCTCGTAGATGCAGTCGACGGGGCATTCTTCGATGCAGGAGCGGTCTTTGACGTCGATACAGGGTTCACCGATGACGAAGGCCATGGGACGGGTGTTCCTTTCAAGCGTGGTGAGGGTTTTCCCGTAGATGCTCGGGGTTGCTCAGAGGCGTGGCGTGTGAGGAATGTTCGGGGGCCAGGCCAGCCTCGGGGTGCAGCGCGGCGGCGGCGTTGTTGACGGCGGTGGCGACTTCGCCGAAGCCCACGGAGATGAGTTTGACCTTGCCGTCGTAGGTGGTGATGTCTCCTGCGGCGTATACCCGTGGCAGGCTAGTGCGCATCGCGGAGTCGACGGCGATCGACCGCTCGTGCAGTTCCAGCCCCCAAGTGGCGATCGGCCCGAGGTTGATCTTGAAGCCCAGCGCGGCCACCACCACTTGAGCCGGGATCCGGTAAGGTGGGCCGGCGCCGGTGAGTTCGGCGGCCTCGATGTGGCCGTTGCCGTGCAGCGCCTGCACCTGGGCGTCGAGGTGCAGTGTGCACGCTGAGGCCCGCAGTTGGTCCATGGAGTGCTCGTGGGCGCGGAACCGTTGCCGACGGTGGACAAGGTGGACGCTGTGGGCGCGCTGCACGGCGGCCAAAGCCCAGTCCACCGCAGAGTCCCCGCCGCCGACGATGACGACATCGCGGCCCGTGAACAGGTCCAAGTCACTTACGAAGTAGTGCAGCCCACGCCCGAGGTACTCCTCGCCGCAGGGCAGGGGGCGTGGCGTCGCCGCCCCCACGCCGGCTGTAATGATCACCGCACCGGCCTCCACGGTCGCTCCGGTGTTGCTGACCACGATCACCGTCTCACCGGTGCGCTCCAGCCGCTGGGCTTGTTGTCCAAGCAAATAGGTCGGTGCGAAGGGGGCGGCCTGCGCGACCAGGTTGTCCACCAATTCCTGGCCTTTGACGCAGGGTAACCCGGCGATATCGTACAGGTTCTTTTCCGGGTACAGGGCTCCAACCTGGCCGCCCGGATGGGGCAGGGAGTCCATTACCGCGACGCGCAGGCCGCGGAAACCAGCGTAGTAGGCTCCGTAGAGCCCGACTGGACCGGCGCCGATCAACAGCACATCAACGCGGGTAGGGGTGTCGCTCATTGTCTCGTCTCTCACGCGCTCATGGGCGTTGGGCAGTGTGCCGCAGTACACACCGCACCGCGGCACGGGATGCCCGTTACTTAAGCCTCAGCCCGCGTACGAGTGGCCTTGGCGGCTTCGTCCTCGCGGTGAAAGCGTTCTTCGAGGTGCTCGGGGCTGGCGTCGGTGTCGATCGTGGACAGATCGGCCCCCATGGCGGATTGGATCGATTCCAGTCGCCGGGTGCCTTTGTCCATGGCGTAGGAGACCAACTCGTCTTTGCTTAAATCGAACGGTACCTCGTCCACAGCCGCGAAGACGTGCTCGATCTGCGCCACGGCGTGCGGCAGCAGCTCCTGCATCGTCTGCTCCACCACGGTCCAGTTCTCCTCGTCTGCAGCTACGTGCCGTCGGCACGTGAAGGTTCCCCAGGCCATGTGGCGCCGTTCGTCATCGCCAATCATTTTGATGATCTTCTGCATGCCGGGGAAGATGCCGCGACTGCGGCACACCTTGTCCCAGGCGTAGTAGCCGGTCAGCGCCAGCACCCCTTCGACGACGTGGTTGTAGGTCACCGACGCCCGCACCTGGGCCGCGGGACTAGGATCAGCGCTCAGTGCTCGCAGGTTCTGCGGGAGCGCCTCGTAGAACACCGCCCGATAACCCGGGTTGTCGGCCACATGCTCATGCAGATCGCCTGTCAGACCCACCGTGTCCAGCCAGCGCCGGAACACCTCGGTGTGCTTGGCTTCTTCAAAGCAGAACTGGGTCAGGTACAGCTCGTCGTGAAATCGGCCTTCGGCGGCCATGGCGGCCATGAACGGCTGCAAGTCCTGTGTGACTGACTCCTCACCGGCGATGAACTGCGCACACAGCGTAGCCGCCAAGCGCTGCTCTAACTCCGTCAGACTGGCCCAGTCGTGCGCGTCCTGGCGCATGTCAATCTCGGCGGGATTCCAAAACCCCGCGTTGCCCTTGACGAACAACCGCATCGGGAAGGACTGCCAGTTCAGCCCGCCCTCACCCAGACTCGCGAAGCCCTCACGACTCGTCCCCAACATCACATCTCCTTTGACAATGGCGGACTAGGTGTCAAAACTGTGGACTCAAACTGCAAACTTGTCAAGGCGGGTGAAGATGCCGACGGCAAGGGCCCTACCTTGGAGGCGATACCGGCCACCCGGGGAGCCCGGGCGAGGCCGTAGCGTTGGCTGTGTGCCACCGATGGGAAGCTCGTTTCGCCAGATCGTGCGCCAGCAGCTACGCACCACCGCGCTCGACGCCGCCCACAGGTTGGTCAGCGAGCGCGGTTGGGCCAGCGTGCGCATGGGCCAAGTGGCAGCAGCGGTCGGAGTCAGCCGGCAGACGCTATACAACGAGTTCGGTTCCAAAGACGAACTCGGCACCGCGCTCGTGCAGCGCGAAACCGACCAGTTCGTCACCGGCGTCGCCGAACAGCTCGCCCGCCATGCCGACGACCTCGAAAAAGCCGTCACCGCCGCAGTCGGCTACGCCCTCGAACAAGCCGCCACCAACCCGCTGGTCCATGCCGTGCTCACCAGTGCCCGCACCGACACCGCCGGCCTGCTGCCCCTGCTAACCACCCGCTCCGAACCAGTCCTCACCGCCGCCAGCACCGTAGTGATCGACTTCCTGACCCGCACCCGGCCCGACCTCGACACCGACACCGTCGAGATCGTCACCGATTCCCTCGTCCGTTTGACCGTCAGCCACATCGTCCTGCCTACAGACACCCCCGAACGCACCGCCCGCAAACTCTCCACCCTCGCACTCCGGGCCCTCACTGCACCGCACTGACCGGTGGGGGACTGCCGCAGGCGGGACTGTCCGTCGATCGGCTCTGGCTCACTTTCGGTGCTGACGTAGGGTCGGCCGACTGACCACAGAGCGTTGTGCCAGGGTAACGCTGGTGCGACGTTGATCAACTTCTTGCGTTGGAGTTCTCGGGATTGTCTTCCCTGGTCATCCTGGGTATCGAGGATGAGGCTGGGACGATTGCTGTCCGGGCATCGACGCGGTCATGGCCGGTGGCCTGCCCGGGATGCGCTGTGGAGACGGGGCGGGTACATGGCTATGTCGAGCGGTCGCTGGCCGACGTGCCGGTGGACGGAAGACGCGTCGTGGTGCGCGTGCGGGCACGGCGGATGCGGTGTTGCACTGTGGACTGTTCGCGGCAGACGTTCCGCGAGCCCCTAACCAGTGTGGCGGAGCGGTATCAGCGCCGTACCGCCCTGCTGGCCACGCAGGTGGGCCATGTCGTGCGGGAGTCGGCTGGGCGCGCCGGCACTCGGGTCCGGGCGAGGCTCGGTATCGGATTATCATGACACATCGCGCTGCGGACGCTATTGCGGCTGCCGATGCCCGACCGGCCGGTGCCGCCGGTGATCGGGGTGGACGATTTCGCCCTGCGTAAGCGGCAGCGCTACGCCACCGTGATCATCGACGCGGTCACCGGTGAACGCGTCGACGTCCTGGCTGACCGCACGGCGGACAAGCTGGTAGCCTGGTTACGCGGCCTCCCGGGGGTGCCGGTGGTGTGCTGGGATGGCTCCGGGCCTACACCGAAGCGATCCGCCGCGCACTACCCAACGCAGTGCAGGTCACCGACCGGTGGCATCTCTGGCACAACCTCGCCGAGGCCGTCCTCAAGGAAGTCGCCGCCCGCAGTGCGTGCTGGGGCAAGACAGGCCCACCACTACAGGAGGGCAAGCGCGCCACCACGACTCGGGAGCGCTGGCGGCAAGTGCATGATCTGCTTGATCGCGGCGCCGGACTGCTGGAGATCTCCCGCCGGTTGAACCTGGGGTTGAACACGGTCAAGCGCTACGCCCGCATCGAAGCGCCCGAACGACTGGTGCGCGCTCCGCAGTATCGGCCAACCCTGGTCGACCCGTTCCGCGACCACCTACGTCGCCGCCCTGCGGAAGATCCAGCGGTGTCGGTACCCCGGTTGCTTCAGGAGATCACCGAGCTCGGCTGTACCGGAAGCCAGAACCTGCTGTATCGCTACATCACACAAGGACGCGTCGAATCCGACCGGCCCGCGACCTCACCCAGACGACTCGCCCGCTACATGCTCACTCACCCGGACACGCTCCACGACCATCAGCGAGAACGGATTTACGCCGCGACCAGCGCCTGCCCCGAAATGACCGCACTCACCGCCCTTGTCCGCGACTTCGCCGCACTACTCACACCCGACCCCCAACAACGACGAGCGCCTGTCCAGCTGGATCGCGCAGGCCCGAGCCGAGGACCTGCCCCACCTCCACGCGTTCACCCGCGGCCTCGACCTCGATCGGCCCGCCGTGAACGCCGCACTCACTCTAAAATTCCACAATGGACGAACAGAAGGTGTGAACACCAAAACAAAGCTACTCAAGCGACAAATGTGCGGCCGCGTAGGCTACACTCTGCTCCACCACCGCATCCTACTCGGATGAGACACACACCGTCACCACCGAAAGTCAGCCTGAGCCGAAAACCCGACACTCCCCCGGGCCGAAGGCTGCTGGACTGACGGTGCGGGCGGGATCGGACGCAACGGGCGGGCGAGCACGGGTACGTAGGCTCATCATCGCCGCGTTCGTCGGTTTACTCACCCTGCCTTCGATGGTCGTTGACCGGGCGTTGGCCCCTGTTGCGAGATCGCGGAATCTCTCCCACGCAACACGTACTTTTGGATCTTGCCGGTGGCGGTCTTGGGGAGTTCGGATACGAACGTGATCTGGCGCGGTGCCTTAAAGTGCGCGAGGTTCGCGCGCACGAACGCGATCAGCTCGTCACCGGTAACCGGCGTCTCGCCGACGGGAACGACGAAGGCGTGGGGTGTCTCGCCCCATTTCTCGTCTGGCGCGCCCACGACCGCGACCTCTTGAACGCCCTCGTGCCGCAGCAGCACACCTTCCAACTCGACAGAGGAGATGTTCTCGCCGCCTGAGATGATGACGTCCTTGATGCGGTCCCGGATCTCGACGTAGCCGTCGGCGTGGGTGACCGCCGCGTCGCCGGTGTGGAACCAGCCGTCGCGCAGGACTTCGGCCGTTGCCTCTGGGGAGCGGAAGTAGCCATCCATGACCACGTTGCCCCGGATCACGATCTCGCCGATGGTCTGACCGTCCCACGGGACTTCATCGCCGTTCTCCTCGACGACCTTGAGCTCGCCAGAGGTGATCAGCGCGACGCCCTGCCGCGCTTTGACAGCGCTGAGCTCGTCCGGAGACAGACCGTCGTGCTCCGGCAGCGGTTCGCAGACCGTGATGAACGGGGCGGTTTCAGTGAGCCCGTACACCTGCGTGATGGTCCAGCCGAACTCCTGCTCCAGTTGCTGGATGGTGGCTGCCGCCGGCGGGGCGCCAGCAGTGACCACCCGGACGCCCGGAGGGAGGTTTCCTCGGACGTCCTCGGGTGCGCTCACTAGCGAGATCAGCACGGTCGGCGCCGCGCACAGCCACTGCACGTCCTCAGCGCGGATCAGTTCGAATACGCGTGTGGGTTCGACGGCACGCAGGCAGACGTGCTTGGCGGCGGCCGCGGTGACTGTCCACGTGTAGGTCCACCCGTTGGCGTGGAACATCGGTAGCGTCCAGAGGTAGCCCTGCCCGGTGTCCAGACGTAGGTGGATCAGTGTGCCCACCGAGTTCATGTAGGCGTTGCGGTGGGTGATCATGACGCCCTTGGGGCGGGCCGTGGTGCCGCTGGTGTAGTTGATCGTCAGCAGGTCGTTCTCGTCGATGTCCGGTCGTGTGAAGTGTGGCTCGGATGCCGCGAGGAGCGCCTCGTAGTCCTCCCAGCCGTCGCGGGCTTCCTCCAGGGCGACGAAGTGCTCCACGTGGGGCAGCTGATCGCGAATCTTGTCCAGCTTGTCCAGCTGGTCCCCGTGTGCGCACACCACCTTGGAGCCGGAGTGGTTGAGGATGTAGGCGAAATCGTCGGACGCCAGCCGATAGTTGACCGGTACCAGGACCGCGCCGAGCTGCGGCACCGCGTAGAACGATTCCAGCTGTGCATGCGTGTTCGGCGCGATGTAGGCCACGCGGTCGCCCTTGGACACTCCCATCCGCTGCAACGCCGCCGACCACCGGTCGCACCTGGTGAAGAATTCCTCGTAGGTCAGCCGAAGCTCGCCGTCCACCACCGCCTCGCGCCACGGGTGGAGCCTGCGGGTGCGGCGTGCGAACTGCAGAGGGCTCAGTGGAACTTTCATCGTTGGGCTCCGATCTTCGTGATCGTGCAATAAGGCTGTACAACACGGCATTCCTCGTCAAGGTCAATGTGGTCGCGCCGCTGTCATACTTGCCGAGCCGGAGACGCGGCGGCAACCCCATGCGAAGCACCCGGCGTCTCGGTCGGATATCTCCGGAGGACAAACGGCAAGCCTATTCACTTGGACACGCGTTAACCACCGCTTCGGGGTGCCAGCGAGGAATTGTCAAGACCTGTGTTGTGCCCTGAACGCGAAGGAGATGTCGGTGTAGGAAATCTTCAGCAGCGCTGCGTGGGACACCCGTCCGAGGATCACCATGAAAGATCGCGGCTAGATCCAGTCGTCGGTGATGAGCATGGTCACGCCACCTGTGGCGAAATTATCGATGTCCGCAGCGGCGGCTTGGCCCTCTGGGGAAGCGAGTCCGGCCTCGAGGGCTTGTTTCGAGTCGAAGACGAGCTCGGCGACCAGGTAGTACGGCGGCTTGGATCCGTCCGGGGTCGTACACTTGCCAGCATGCCACTGCCGCACTCCAGGGATTTTGTCGGCCAGCGGGCGGTGGGTGGAGTTGTAATACTGGTCGAAGGCGGCCCGGTTATCGGGGTGCCCGTAACACACGATCAAGCGATACATCAGCGGTCCTGCTTCCGATTCTTCGGCTGTTCTGCACCTAACTCAGGAGGTTTAGGCTGGGCGGGCGAGTAGTTCACCGAGGTGTTGGTCGACCTGGGGCATGTAGGTGGGGGCGACGGCGAACAGTGCGAGGTGCCCGAGTACGTCGTCGATCACCCGTAGTTCGCTGCCTTTGACCATTTTTTGCTCGGCGCGGCAGTCGCGCACGGGGAAGAACATGTCCTCGTTGATCGGCATCACGAACATGGGCACGGTAATCCGGCCGAGTGCGGCGGCCAGGTCGCCTTCGGTGTTGCGGGCGACGTCGCCGTGTTGCCATTTCCAGGCCATGCACAGCAGGTCGTTGGGGTCCATGGCGGTGAAGTACGGCTCCAGGAAGCCCTCGAGGAACTCCTCCTTGGTGTGGAACTCCAGAGCGCGCCACACCTCCTGTTTCCAGAACTCGGTGGAGAAGCCCATCACCGCCCAGATGCGGGCGTGCCGTTTCAGTCCCTCGACCACGTCGGCGTTCGACCCGTACTCGCCCCCGTTGAACCCGGGGTCCGAGGTGATCGCCTCGCACAGCACCTGGGCGAACAGGAAGTCGTGCGGCGTGTTCTGCGCGGTGCCCGCGATCGGCGCCGCCCGCCTGACCTTGTCCGGGAACCGGACGGCCCACTCGTAAGTCTGCTGAGCACCCATCGAGCCGCCGACGACCAGTTGCAGCCTCTCGATGCCGAAGTGCTCGCGCAGCAGGCGCTCCTGGGCGACGACATCGTCCCCGGTTCGCACGCGGGGGAACTTCGACATCGCGAGCTCCGCGTTGGCGCCCGCGGCGTTGTGCGGGCTGGTGGAGAGCCCACTGCCGATCTGGTTGATGACGACGATGAAGTACTCGTCCGGATTCAGCGCGTGATCTGCTCCGATGTAGTTCTCCCGCCACACCTGGTGGGTGCCGGAGTACCAGGTGGTGACCAGAATGGCGTTGTCCTTGGCCTCGTTCAGCGTGCCGAAGGTCGCGACCGCGAGCTGACAGTCGGGAATCGAGCCGCCCTCCTCGAGGTCGAGCCTGCCGATGCTGATCAGCTCGTAGTCGCCGTGGAATTCCTGGGTGTAGTACGGGTTGTCGATCATCGTTGGCCTCCCGTTTCGGTCCCTGGCGTGCGCCCACTGTGCATGTGTCGCGGGCCCGCGAAGTGTCCGAAATTGGGACACGTCACGGCCTTGACTTCTGGGGCATCATGGCAACATCTCGCTCTGTGTGTGATGCCACAAGGAGGTGGTGGACCGATGGGCGAACTCGCGGATCAGCGGCTCCTGCTTGCCGCAGCCCGCGCAGACTTGATCGAGAACGCAGACCTCCAACTGCGCGGAGTCCCAGGCCACGTGGCCGCATCCTGGCGGCGCAGCGTTGACCGAGGAGTTCCCCCACACGAGGTGGCTCCCCCCTACTCTCCAGAGCTCGACTTCGACGCTCGTCTCGTCCGCTGCGCACAGCCCGTACTGGATCAACTCTCCAAACAGATCGCCGACCTCCCGATCAGCGTGGCGCTCACCGACGAACGCGCCCGCCTGGTCAGCCGCCGGGACAGCAACTCCTGGATCGCGCGCATGCTCGATCGGGTGTACTTCGCGCAAGGCTTCGACTACGCCGAAGGAGCGGTCGGCACCAACGGCGTCGGCACGGTGCTGGAGTTCGGTGAGTCGATGCACGTGGTGGGCGCCGAGCACTTCGTGGAGTCGCTGCAGGACTTCGCGTGCGCGGGCGCGCCGGTGCGTGACCCGTTCACCGGACGGATCGAGGGCGTGCTCGACCTGAGCTGCATGAGCGAGCACTCCACGCCGCTGATGCACTCGCTGGTCCGCTCCGCAGCACGACAGATCGAGCACAACCTGCTGGCAGACCGCGACCAGGCACAGCAGGCGCTGTTCGACGCCTACTCGCGGGTGGAGACGCGCAGCAGGCAGGCCGTGCTGGCCGTCGGCCGGCGGACCGTGCTGGGCAACTCACCGCTGCGGGACCTTCTCGACGCGCGTGACCAGGAGGTGCTGCAGGACCACGTCCGGTTCGTCATGTCGCGACACGCGACCGTGGACGACGAGGTCGAACTGCCCTCCGGCACCTGCGTCCGCCTGCGCGGCGCCAGGGTCGAGGTGGGCGGTGACATCGCGGGCATGGTCGCCGTCGTCTCGACCCAGCCCGACCTCCCGCGCCCCACCCCGTTGATGATCGAGAACGGCCGGCCGCGTTCCACCACAGTCGACACCCCGCGCCACGGGATGCTGGAGAGCCGGTCGCCGGCATGGCGTGCGGCGGCGGCCACCGTCGAGACCGCGATCCGTGCCGGAACCCCGGTCCTGGTCCTCGGCGAACCCGGGACCGGCCGCTGCACCCTGCTGGCCGAGCTGCACCGGCTCGCCTCCGGATCAGGACAGGTCATCGCGCTGAACGCCGACGAGGTCGCGGCGGCACCGTCGCAGATCTGCGCTCGCCTCCGGGAGCCGGCCTCAGAGCCGACGCTGTACGTACTCAGAGACATCGACCGGCTGCACGCCAAGTCCCTCAGCAGGCTCGCCGAGGCGTTGGGCCCCGCGCCCGACGGTACCCCCGGCAGGGTCTCGGGGACGGTCGCCGCGACGGCCTCGGAGGCTATCGTCGAGCGGGCCTCCTACCAACGGCTGCTGGCCACCTTCGGCGCCTCGGCGATCGTTCCCGCGCTGCGCCATCGCCGGTCCGATCTGCCCGGCCTGGTAGAGGCGTTGCTAACCGATCTCGCGCCGCATCGCGATACCTGCCTGTCCCGCGATGCCATGCGCGTACTCGGCGGCTACGACTGGCCGGGCAACGTCCGGCAGCTCAAACGAGCCCTGTCGGCCGCGCTCGCACGGCGGCCGGTGGGTGTCATCGAGGCCGCCGACCTTCCCACGTTCTGTCAGAGCGTGCCGCGCAGCTCGCTGCGCCCCGTGGACGAGACCGAACGCGACGCCATCGTCACCGCGTTGCGCGAGGCCGGCGGCAACCGGGTGGCAGCAACCAGGGCACTCGGCATCGCCCGTTCCACGCTCTACCGCAAGATCCGCCAGTACGGCATCACGATCTGAGACCCCTCGCCGCACCGCGCTGTCCGGCACTCGATTGTGCCGCCGGGACCGACGGACGTCTGGTCGTGAGTGTTGCGAGTGGTGCTCACCATGCGCAACACTCACGACCGTAGACCAGCGTGAACGCTCTGCCTGACTGCGTCAGTTCATGTCAGGTCATCCGGAAGGACGGGTAGCCCCCGACAGCCTCCTCGTCACACTTCTCGCGGTAGGTGCCCACCCCGCCGATGTAGGACAGCAGACGTCGCGGCTTGCCCGCCACGTTCGAGCCCATGTACCAGGAGTGGGTCTTCGGCACCAGCGTCGCGCTCGCGATCTCCTCATGGTGGGCCACCCAGGCATCCTCGCCTTCCTGGGTCGGCTCGATCACCGACTTGCCTTGCGCCTTCACGTGTCGGATGACGTCGGTGATCCACTCCGTCTGCTGCTGCAGGCAGGTCGTCATGTTGCACAGGGCCGCCGACGGAGCCAGCGGGACGGCGGTGGTGAGCATGTTGGGGTAGCCGTGCACCATCAGGCCCATCGTGGTGCGGATGTCCCGGCTCCAGTCCTCGGCCAGCGACCGGCCGTCCCGGCCGCGGATATCGACTCGAGTCAGAGCCCCGGTACCCGCGTCGAAACCGGTCGCCAGAATGATCACGTCGAGCTGGTGGACAGTGCCGTCGGTGAGCTGGATGCCATCAGGGGTGATTCGAGCAATCGGGTTATCCCGGACCCCGACCAGCGTGACGTTGTCGCGGTGATAGACCTCGAGATAGCCCTGCTCCAGCGGGACGCGGTGGGTGCCGAACCCATAGTCGGTGGGCACCAGAATGTCGATCAGCCGCTGGTCCTTGAGGCGTTCGCGCATCTTCTCCCGGACGAACTCGGAGACCTCCTCGCTGACCTGTTCATCAAAGAACATCTCCCCGAAGCTGGCCAGCCACAGTTTCAGCGACCCGTCCTGATAGATCTCCTCGAGGATCTCCCGACGCCGCTGAGGCGTGTATGCGGCCCACTCGTGCTCGAAATCGTACTCGAACCCGCTGAACGTGTGCGGCAGTGTGGCCCGCAACTCCTCGAACCGGTTCTTGTACCAAGCCTGCTCAGACGGCCCGTAGTCCGGATTCTTCATCGGCAGCACGTACTGCGGCGTCCGTGCGAACACGGTGAGGTGCTCGACCTCGGCGGCGATGGTCTGGATCACCTGGATGCCGGTCGCACCGATACCGACCACACCGACCCGCTTACCCGCCAGCTCGACACCGTCCTTCGGCCAGCGGGACGTGTGGTACACCGATCCGCGGAAGCCGTCCTGTCCCTCGAAAACGTTCTCCAGCGGCGCGGACAGCATACCTCCGCAGGCGACGAAGAACTGCGTGTCGATCGTCTCGCCGCGGTCGGTGCCCACGAGCCAGCGCCCACGGTCCTCGTCGAAGTGCGCGCTAGTGATCGTCGTGGAAAACTGAATGTCCCGGCGCAGGTCGAGCCGGTCGGCGACGTAGTCCATCCACCGCTCCACCTCGTGCTGGTCCGGGAACCGCTGACTCCAGCTCCACTCCTTATAGAGGACCTCGTCGAAGAAGTACTGATAGATGTAGGCCTCACTGTCGAACCGGGCGCCCGGGTAACGGTTCCAATACCAGGTTCCGCCCACGTTGGAGCCCGCCTCGTAGGCCCGCACACGCAGCCCCTGCTCGCGCAACTGGTGCAGCTGATACAAGCCGGCCACCCCGGCGCCGAGCACCACCGCGTCGAGCACGATGTCCGCCTGGCCCTGCCTAACCCGTGGGGCGGTGTCAGTCGCGGCCGTCATGGGTCCACCTCCTAGTGATGCGCGTCATAACCACAGGCATCGTCGACCCTGTCCCCACCAACCACGCTGTCCCAAAATCGAACACCTAGAGCAGCCGCACTTCTGGATGTAGCCAGACCAATCGGTGGCAGCAGGGTCTTTGAAGCGTCCCAAGTCTTCGGGGAGGCTCGTTGTTGGTGTCAGGCGACCAGGCTGGCTAACTCGCACAGGGTCTCGAACTCGGTCGGCAGCCGATGGCCACAGGCCTCGTGAAGTTGTCGGTTGCTATACCACTCCACCCATGCGCGGCGGTGGCGATTTCGACTTCTCGTTTAGGCGCCATGCCCACTACGGCTTAATCAGCTCCGTGCGTACAGGCCGATCATGGTTCCAGGGAGCGTGTTATCAAGAGCACTGCCAACCGTTCCGATCGACGCATCGATGCCCGCGTCAATCAGACACTGGGTGAACCGCAACGAGATGTACTATCCTCCCGGAGTCGGAACGGTGCACACGCTTTAAAAACACCGTCGAATACACGGTAGCCTCGATCGCGCAAACCCCGTTTCGAGAGTATCCATAATGAGATCGTCCTCATGCATACTCTGTCCACCCGACCCGACGATTCTACGGGAGAACACATCCGCGGCGAACACCACATAGACGGTGCCGGACCAGTCGCCACGTGGCTGAAGACCGTACCCCAGAGCCAGTTCGACGCACCCCGCCGCGAACTGCCGTTTCACGAGGTCAGCAGCACGGACGCCGTCCCGGACCAGGATTGTTGCACACTGTCTTGCCGCGCGCCGCCCCAGCCAGGCCGATTCAATCGGCCGCGACTCACTTGGACACCTTCCCGATTCAGCTGTCGCCATATTTTCCGAGCGCCGCACATCTGACAATTGGCGTCATGCACTTGTTGGATCTCTTCCATCAATTCCTGTCTTGCTCGTCACGCTCCGACTTCAGCACAACCGGGCGGCATAATATGTGGACGGGCGATCGTGATGCCAAAATCGGTCGGCACGGAACAGATCGGCTCAACCCCGAGTCAGCCCTTGTGTTCCGTGAAAATCGAACGGGCGTGGCGACCGCGGGTCGAGATCGCGCGCAAAGAAGGCCGACGCCGCCTTAAGTATTTCGTCTGCGCGCCGCAATTACGCATTCTCCGGTGCAGCCGCGTCAACTCGGCCGAATCCTCGCTCGAGGTGCCGGACGTCTGGCCCGCATCAACCTCCGCCGCCTGACCCACTTGCACAGCGTCTCGGTCGAGACGTTCACTTTCGCCGCGATCGAGCGGATCGCCTCCCACTGCGAGTCGTACTCCGCCTGGCGCGCCAGCACCAACGCCATCGCCACCATCGATCGCGCACGCCACGCGAGTAACTCGTCCTCCGGGGCCTGATCCACATCCCTCGCTCAAACGAGGAGTCTCCACCTAATCCGGGGCGCGTCACTCGGTGTGGTGGCCGCGGTGGGACAAGGCAGATCCTGCGCGGCGCAGGCGAGTGGGCCAGCAGCAATTGACGATAAGCGCCCTGCTGTCTATGAGACCCGCCTGTCCGTACCGGAAAGGCCTTGACGGCGCCACCCAGGGTTACCTCGGAGGCGGTTGTCGAGTGTGGCTAGTAAGGAACTCGTCGACGAGGTGGATGCAGAACTGTTCGTCGTTGGGGGTGCCGGTGACGAGGCGGTTGAAGATGAGGGGCCCGATGAGCTGGGCGAGGGCGCTGGTGGTGTCGATGCGAGTGTGGAGTGTGTTCTGGGCGGTGTCGCTGGTGAGGACGGCGTCGAAGGGTTGGCGGTATTGCTCGATGATGCGGCGGCGCAGGGTGTGTAGGCGGGGGCGGTCGCTCTGCGTGGGGGTCGAGGGTGCTGGTGCGATGCTCATGCCGAGCCAGGACAGCACGGTCAGCTGCAGGGGGGCGTGGTCGATGAGGTGGGCTTGGTTGGTCAGCAGCGTGAGCAGTCGTTCGCGTAGGGGGCCGTGGGCGGGTGCGGGTGCGACGGGGGGCAGCAGGCGTTCGAAGGCGGCGGCGAGCAGTTCGGTGCCGGTGCCGAAGTGGCGGTAGAGGGTGGCGCGGGCGATGCCAGCGGTTCGGGTGACCGCGTCGATGGTGACCGCGTCGATGCCGCCTTCCGCCAGTAGCTGGGTGGCGGCGTCGAGCAGCCGTGCGCGGGAGCGCGCCAGCCGCGGGTCTTCGTCGGGAGTGCTGGGTGTGGGGGCGGCGGTGGACATCGATCTCCTGCGAACCCGGAGGACGGCGCGAACATGAGCAAGCTTAATCGAGAACCGGACTTGTGGAACTACTAGTCTAGGTCCAATACTGTCGGTTCACAAATGTCGAGTCTGGTAGGTGATCGTGTGGCGGAGCCGACCGGGGAACCCGGAGGAGTACGCCGTGGCTGGACGCTGGCGGTGTCGTGTCTAGCCGTGGCGTTGGTGATGGCCGGGGTGGCGTCGCTGATGACGGCATTGCCGGAGTTGGCAGCGGATATTGGGGCAAGCCAGACGCAAGCGACGTGGATTGTGGATGCTTACACCTTGGTGCTGGCGAGCGTCTTGTTGCCGGCGGGTGCAGTGGGAGATCGTCTCGGGCGGCGCGGTGTACTGCTGGCTGGGCTAGCCGTGTTCGCCGTGGGTTCGGCGCTGCCGGTGGTGGTGGATACTCCGACCGGGGTGATTGTGTGCCGGGCGGCTGCGGGGTTGGGGGCGGCCCTGGTGATGCCGGCAACACTGTCACTTCTGACCGCGGAGTTCCCTGCCCGGCAGGCTGCGCGTGCAGTGGGAGTGTGGGCGGGGTTCGCTGGGGCGGGTGCGGTGCTGGGCATTCTCGGGGCCGGGGTGGTGTTGGCGGTCTGGCCGTGGCGTGCGCTCTTCGTGGCCACCGCCGCGTTGGCACTGCTGCTGGTGGTGAGTGCCTTGTTCGTGCCGTCGTCACGTGAGCCTGCGGCGCCCGAGCTGGATGTCCCGGGGGCGGTGCTGTCGGCGGTGGCGGTGGGGCTGGTGGTGTTCGGGATGATCGAGGCACCCGATCACGGCTGGGACAGTGCGCTGGTTGTCGCATCGCTCGGCGGTGGGATGCTGGCGGGGGCGGGATTCGTGCTGGTCGAACGGCGACGGGTGGCACCGTTGCTGCAGGTCGAGTTTTTCGGTGATCGCGGATTCGGCGCTGGCGCGGTATCGCTGGTGGTGCAGTTCCTGGCGGCGTTCGGGGTGTTCTTCCTGCTGATGCAGCATCTGCAGCTGGTCTGGGGCTACTCACCACTGCAGGCGGGGTTGGCGTTGGCGCCGGTGGCCGCTCCGCTGGTAGTGGCAGCGGTACTCGCGCCCTGGGTGAGCGAGCGGGTGGGGCTGCGGGTGATGACCGGTGCCGGGCTGGCGCTGGTGGCTGGCGCGCTGGTCGGGATCGGCGGGCTGGGGGTGGACGAGAACTATCCGCGGCTGGTGGTGTTCCTCGGGGTGTTCGGGCTCGGTCTGGGCATCTGCGCGACTCCGGCCACCGCCGCCATCGTGCGCGGCGTTCCTCGCGCCAAACAGGGGGTGGCCTCCGCCGTCAACGACGTCACCCGGGAATTCGGCGCTGCAGTGGGGATCGCGCTGGCCGGCAGTCTACTCGCCAGCAGCTACAGCACCCATCTCGCCCCGACGATCACTCACCTTCCGGAAGAAGCCCGCGCCCACGCCAGTGATTCGCTGGCCGTGGCTCTTCGGATCGCCAGCGACACTCCCGCAGGGCCTGGTCTTGCTGTCGCGGCGCGGCGCGCCTTCGTCGACGGGGTCCACGACACCCTCAGCGCCCTTGCCGTGATTACCGCGGTCACGGCCGTCGCGCTCACGGTGTGGGCGCCCGGACGCAACCGCGGGCACACAGTGGAAACCCACGGCTGCGACGCTACCGACCCTGCGCTTGTCGCCGAACAGGACAGGAGTACCTCGTGACCGGACGACACATCATCAGCGATTACCCACACCAGGTGGCCGGGCACTGCGGGTCGGGAGCGCTGCGCGACCTGATGCACTGGGCCCAGCTGTCCTACGACGAGACGCCACTCGACGAAGGCACCGTGTTCGGCCTCGGCGGCGAACTCGGGTTCACCTACCTGCGCCACCCCGCCATGAGGCCACCGATCTACCTCGTGGGCCGAGGCCCCGACCTCACCGGCGGGTTCACCCGCCGTCTCGGGATCACCGCTACCCAACACGCCACCGACGATCCCGACGAAGGCTGGGCCTGGGTCCGCGAGGAACTCGACCACGGCTATCCGGTGCTGTGCTGGGCCGACATCGCTCACCTCCCGTACCTGCGGGTGCGGCTGAGCATGAGCCGCCACGACATCGTGATCACCGGATACGACGATCACACCCGAACCGCCACAGTCATCGACAACGACCGCGCCGACCCCCAACCCGTCCCCTACGACGCGCTCGCCCGCGCCCGCAGCTCCACCGGATTCCCCGCACCAACCCGGCACACCGGCTACCGCCTGCGCTACCCCACCCACCTCCCACCCCTGGCCAACACCGCCGCCGACGCCTGCCACGCCGCCGCCCGAGGCCTGCGAAACCCCCAGTCACTGGTTCCTGCCAGTCAACTCGATGGAGTGACCGACTGCCCGTATGGCGCCGGCCTGGACGGCCTCAGCGTCTTCGTTGACGACCTGCGGCGCTGGCCCGACGTGTTCACCCCCACGCAACTGGACACGGTGCTCACCGCGCTGGCCGCCTTCATCGACAAGGCCGGCACGGGCGGCAGCCTGTTCCGCCGACTGCAAGCCGACTACCTGCACTACCTCGCCCACCGCACCGGCCTGCCCATCGCAGGACAAGCCGCCGACCTCTACGACCAGCTCACCCAGCTCTGGCACGACCTCGCCCGCATCGCTACTACCGACACCTCCACTACCACCCGCGTCACCGCGCTCGCCGACACCGCGGAACATCTCCCTGAACTCGAACAGCAAGGCGCCGATCTGCTCGACCTCCTCGCCCGCGAACTCAGCCCTGACGCCCCGGAGAATCTGTGACCGCCCCCCATACTCCGCAACTACCGCCGCGCGGGACTCACCCTGGCCGCTAACCACTGGAGCACGCCACCAGCCACCCCACCACGCGGCACCGCCATCCTCCTCCACGGCGCCGGACAAACCCGCCACTCCTGGCACCACACAACCGCCCGACTCGCCGAGCACGGCTGGACCACCCTCACCCCCGTCCGCTCGCGGACACGGAGGGAAGTCCCGGCGTAGTTGGTCGGCGATCTGCTCGGGCTGAGCTTGCGGTCCAGGTGGGCCTGGATGACCGGGTGCAGCTGCAGGTTCGTGGTGATCTTGCGTGGCTTGGGGCGGGGTCGCCGGGCCAGTGCCCGGTCCTGCGCGGAGTAGGGCCGGTATGCCCACTTGCGGATGTCTCCCCGCGGCGGCATCCCGTTGCGGCGGATCTCCCGGCTGATCGTCGACGGTGATCGCCCCAGCTCCCGGGCGATTGTGCGGATCCTCGCCTGTCCCGCCACCGATCCGCGATGTAGAGACGTTCCTGCTGGCCAAGGTACCGAGAACACACATCGGGGTGCCCCGCCGGACGAACCGGTGGGGCACCCTTCGTGTTTCCGGTCGGCTGCCTTCCGTTGCGCCAGCGCTTGCCGGTCCGCGGGTTGATCCCCACGATCCGGCACGCCTCTTTGCTGCTGTACGCCTGCTTCACAAGATCAAAATACGCAGCACTGTAGGGCTCGGAGACGCCCGGGCAGTCGCTCGTTGTGCCGCTCAGCCTCGACGCCACCGATGGCGCGCTGCGCACGCGGAACCGTACCCGCCTCGTGTTGTGCCGCGCATCGTGCTCAGCGGCGCCATCTAGCTGCTCCCGAGGTCAGCTTCGACAGGGGCGCACCGGAGACCACGGTACGCGCCGGGCGGATGAGAGACCGCCCCCGCATCTCACGGGTCCGTCGACCGCGATGCGGGGGCGATCTTCTGTTCGGTGCCCGGCTCGAGGGGGGCGGCCAAGCCGGGTACCGCAAGCCATGGAGGGGGATCATGGCGTCGATGACTCTAGCCGACCAGACCCGCCGAACGGTCGTCGCGCGGCGGAACTGATCACAGTTTTGCTGCGGGAACACCGCGAGGAACTCACCGCCCAGCACGGCGACCCTGGCGTGCTGGTGTGCGCCTCGGGTGGTCGTGCCGAGCAGGCCCGCACGCTGCTGGAGAGCGCCGGGCTCGATCGGCTCAGCGTGCTGCGCGGCGGCATCACCGGCTGGGAGCAGCAGGGAGGCGAGCTTAACCACGGCCGGGGCACCTGGGCCATGGAGCGGCAGGTGCGGCTGGTCGCTGGACTGCTCGTGCTCACCGGCGTCGTGGCCAGCACCGCCTACGAACCGCTGAAGTGGGTCGCCGGCTTCGTCGGCGCCGGTTTGACATTCGCCGCGGTGAGCAACACCTGCGCCATGTCCCGCGTGCTCGGACTGCTGCCCCACAACCGCACTCCCCGCACGGACGGTCGCGCCCTGCTCGAGGCCCTCACCGGCGGGGGCGGGCCGCGCGGCTGAGGGCTGCTCTCTGGCAAGTGCGTGCACGGCGTTGGCGGCGGCGGTGGCGGGCGATGAGTCCGCCACCGGGATAGGTGGTTTCGTTGTTGTTGGCAGTGGTGTTCGGCGCCGTGATCGGGTTGGCGCTGGGACTGCTGGGTGCGGGTGGTTCGATCCTCGCCGTGCCGGCGCTGGTCTATGGCGTCGGGCAACCCTTGCAGATGGCGATCCCCACCTCGTTGGCCGTGGTCGCGCTGTCCTCGCTGGGCGCGCTGATGCCCCGCGAGCGGCGCAGTGCGGTGCGGTGGCCGGTGGCGCTGGTCTTCGGCGCGGCCGGCATCCCGGCCGCCTTTGGTGGCGCCGCGCTCGGCAAGCTCTTCCCGCAGCGCTGGCTGTTGCTGGCCTTCGCCGCGCTCTGTGCTCGCCGGCGCGTCGGTTGGTGTGCTTACCGGACTGTTCGGCGTCGGCGGCGGATTCATTATCGTCCCCGCGCTGTCATTGCTGCTGGGCTTGGGAGCGCAGCAAGCGGTGGCGACCTCGTTGGTGGTCGTCTTAATCAACTCGGGAGCTGGACTCGCCGCGCACGCCGGCTCGATCGCGACCATCGATTACCGGGTCCTGTTGTTGTTCGCAGGCACGTCTCTGGTGGTTTCTATCGTGGCCGCTCGGCTGTCGGCACGGCTGGACTCGTCAACCGTGCGCCGCTGGTTCGCTTTCGTGGTGCTGGCCGTCGCGGTCTTCGTCGCCGTGGCCGCCGTCGTCAACCCCTCGGCTCTCGGATGAGGACCGCCCAGGCCGAATCGACAACTCTCTCAGGAAGAGAAAGGGAAGGTGGAACATGTGTCGTCGCGTTGAGTGCCGCACGTGCGGCAAACCGACATATGCAGGCTGCGGCCAGCACGTGGAACAGGTGCTCGCGGGAGTACCGAAATCCCAACGATGCGACTGCGCCCCGAGCGCCCAACACGGAGGCATCAGTGGGTTCCTGCGGAAGCTCATCGGCCGCGATTGACCGAAATGCCAAGAACGTAATGGAACGATGCACTTGAAGGAACGCCTTTCGCGGTTCTTCTGACGTGTTCGCTATTGATCGAAGGTTGCGCCCGACACCGCGTCTCTCGACTGACAGCACGTCTCCGCGCAGCAGAAGTGAATTGCGCCCGTTCTTCCTGCTTCACCATGTCGGCTTCCCGTCGGAGACGGGCTGTCAGGTCGAAGACACGACAGCCCTTGACCAGGCGCGAGAACAGCTTGATTGCGAAGCCCAGTACACGTAGCCGGGCACGTTGGCTCCTTCACGTTTCTCGGTCAATGCCGTGTGGCATTCCCGTGCAGGGCCTGGATTACAGGTCCGCTTAACCGGGTAGGCCCGCCATGTGCCCGGAGGAAGGAGGCGGGATGCCAGCGGACCGCATGAGTACGGATGGGGCGAGTACGGCAGCGGCGAGCCTACGAGGGCCGGGCATTCTCCTGGGCGTGGGGCTCGGTGGTTTCGTGGATGGCATCCTGCTGCACCAGGTCTTGCAGTGGCATCACATGCTGACCAGCACGAACACCGACAACGTCGGAGTGCGGTACTACGATCCCGAGACTGTTTCGGGTCTCGAAATGAACACCGTGTGGGATGGGCTGTTCCATACTGTGTGCTGGCTGTTCGTCTTGGTTGGCCTGGCGCTTCTCTACTCCCGCGTCACACACCGCCGCCGCCAAGTGTGGACCTCGCGTGTGTTGTGGGGCTGGGTTTTGGTTGGTTGGGGGGTGTTCAACCTCGTCGAAGGCATCTTGGACCACCACATCCTGGGTATCCACCACGTCCATGGCGGGCCTTATCAGCTGTGGTGGGACATCGGGTTCCTCGTCTTCGGCGCGCTGCTGGTCGCCGGTGGCTACCTGCTCCAGCGCGGCGGACAGCCGCTTGATTCCGACGTTGGGAGTGCTCAGCCGACCGAAGGGCGCACCTGATGAACCACCACGACCACGGAGCGGGCGGCGGCATTGTGGAGGTCTTGCTACCCGTACTTGCTCTGCTCGTGATCGGTGCCGTCTATCTATCCCTGGCCCGCCAGGCCCGCCGCAGCAACCCTGTGCAGGGATGGAGCCGCTGGCGCACGGCCAGCTTCCTCACCGGGCTCGCCGTGCTGGCCGTCGCGTTCCTGCCGCCCGTGGCGCCGTGGGCCTACTCCGACTTCCGAGGCCATATGACCCAGCACATGCTCATCGGCATGTACGCCCCGCTCGGCCTCGTACTCGCCGCCCCAGTCACCCTCCTGCTGCGGACGGTGCCCACCGCACGCGGCAGGCAACTGACATCCGTACTGCACAGCGGCCCTGCCCGGGTACTGACCCACCCGGCGACCGCAATGTTGCTGTCCACCGCCAGTCTCGCCGTCCTCTACTTCACTCCGCTCTACAACGCCACCACGGCACATTCGGCCGGGCACTGGCTGCTACACGTCCACTTCCTGATCTCCGGCTGTCTGTTCGCTTACGCCATCGCCGGTCCCGACCCGGCACCGGCCCGGCCTGCTGTGCGCACGCGCCTGGTGTACCTCGGCTGCGCCATCACGATTCACGCCGTTATCGCACAGCTGATGTACGGCGGCTTCTGGGTCGACATCCGCGCCCCGATCAACGAGATCCAGAACGGTGCAGAAATCATGTACTACTTCGGCGACATCGCCGAACTCCTCCTAGCCGCCGCGCTCGTGGCTACCTGGCGCCCCGAGCGCTCTCAGAGAACCGCCCCGCACAGTGGGGTCGGGGCCAAGGCATAGTCACTGGGTCGCTCCTGTGCGCGCAGTGGTTGCAGCGCAGCGAATTCGAAGGCGAGAAAAGAAAGTCGATCGGCGGGGCGGCCAGTAGAACATTGGTCAGACCCCGAACAGAAAGCCAACTACACCACCGCATGTGAACTGACACGGGAAAGGCGCTCGTACAAGCTGACTCCAAGGGTTCGGTGCGGAGTGGGGCCTGGCCCTACTGGCAGGGCTCCCACTCCGGGACCCTGCACGCCCGGCTGCTGACCAACTCGACCAGGGTGCTCGACCTCAGTTTTCTCCCTGGTGTCGTGGGCCACCGCGGCGGCGTCCGGATCTTTCGCCCTCGCCACGAACCTGCCCCTGCGCACCGTGCTCGCCACAGCAGCGGGCGGGCTGCTCGCGGGCTACGGAGCCCGGCTCGTCTACGGCAACGTCGGCTCCTACTTCGGTGGAATTGCTTTGTTCTCCCTGCACGGGTGGATCTGGGCATTCGCCGTGCTCGCGGTAACCTGGCTCGGGCTCCAGACGCGGAGACTCCTTGGCCTCGGTGTCCCCAAGCGGACCGACTCGGTCTGCTGAGGGACTGCTGTGCGTGCATGCTGGGGCCGCCGGGTAGTCATTCTAGGGAACGAACCGATCACCCGAGGAGGGCCGAATCGTGGACTACGCGCTGTCTCGGACGCTCGACGCCCCGTATGCGGAGGCCGTGCCCAAGGTGAAAGAAGCATTCCAAGCCCATGGTTTCGGCACGCTCACCGAGATCGATGTGCAGACTACGCTGAAGGACAAGCTGGACGAGGACATCGAGCCCTACGTCATCCTGGGCACGTGCAATCCACAGCTGGCGCACCGCGCGCTGGACGCGGAACGCGAGATCGGGCTTCTACTGCCCTGCAACGTCGTGGTCCGCGCCCAGGATAACGGTCGCACCCTGGTCCAAGCACTTGATCCGCAGGTCATGGTGACCGTTCCCGAACGGGAAGAGCTGCGTCCGGTGGCCGACGAAGCAGGGCGCCGCATCCGGGAGGCCCTCGACAGCCTCGGGTAGCCCGCCCATCGCGGCATCGGGAAACGCTTACTCGACGGCTGTCAAATCAAGAGCATGTCACTGCTCGAACAAGATCTCCGCTCGCAGGCGACAGCCCTGATCGACTCCGCCATCCCCGCCGAAACCTGGGAAACAGCCGTCGGCCAACTCCTACGCCCGGTTTGCTGCGCTCATGAGCGACACAGAACCCAGCACCACAGCGTTCCGAGTCCGTCTGGGGCTGACCACATTGGACCTGGTCGGCGAGCGATCCACTAAAGCGCCATCACGCAGTTGAGACAGACGGTCGTCTCCGCTGCGCTCTCCGACGCTTACGCCGCACGCGAAGCACTGAGTAACCAGACGCTCTGTGCCTACCTCACCACTGAACAAAGACACCAACTCGCCGCCGTACTCACCGTCTCAGGCCTCGGTCAACGAACGATGTCCGCAGGCCAGAACCAGGACATCAACACCGCGGTCCACCACGCCGAAGATCATTTGCGGACGCTGAGTAAGCCTCGATGACGGGCATGCGGCCCAGAGGTGTTGTTTAGGGCGAGACAACGAGCGCAACTCCGAATGCCAGTGCCGTCCCGTTGGAGGACAGAGCAGAGTTGCGCAGCCAGCCCGGTTGCGACGTCGGGTCTGCCCAGGGACGTTCCTATAAAGGTCAAGTAGCCAGTGCGAGGTTCTTGAGGTCGGCACGGAGTGTGTAGTAGATCTCGCGTGCGATGTAGCGTTTGAGGCAGCGCATGATGTCCTTTTTGGAGAGTCCTTCGGCGGTGCGGCGGGCCGTGTAGGCGCGGGTGCGGTCGCAGTAGCGCATCCTCACGACAGCGATCATGTGCAGGGCTCGGTTTGCATCGCGGTCTCCGAAGGGGTTGAGCCGGTGCCGCAGTGTCTTGCCTGACGAGGCGGGAATGGGGTCGGACCCGCAGAGGTCGGCGAAAGCGGTTTCGCAGTGCAGTCTCGATGTTCTGGCCCGCGGTGGTGAGCAGCTGGGCCGTGTGGAGTGTGCCGACGCCGAGTAGGGCCAGTGTGCGGGGAGCGCTGCGCTGGACGAGGGAGGCGAGCTTGTTCTCGAGATCCTCGGCCTGGTTGGTCAGCTCCTGGATGCGTCGTGCGAGACTGCGCAGAGCGTATTTGGCGGCATGGACCGGGTCGTGCAACCGGGCAGGGTCGGGACGCCAAGTCAGGCATTGGCGCGCTTTGCCTTCCAGACCGCGGGCAGTGAGGCTCGCGCGAACAGCCTCGGGTGCGGTCAGGAGGATTTCGCTGAGCTGGTTGAGTGCGGCCGTGCGCGCTTTCACGGCACTGCTGCGGACTATGAGCAGCTGCCGGATCGATTCCACGACGCCGGTGGTGTCTTTGGGAGCCGTGGTGCACTCGCCGGCCAGGACCTTGCGGGCGGCCGCTTCGGCGTCGATGGCGTCGGTCTTACCTCGCCGGGATTGGGTATGGATGTGGGGCCGATTGACTTCGACGACGGTGATGCCGCAGGCCTGCAAGTACCGGGTAAGCCCGGCTCCATAGGATCCTGAGCATTCGACCCCGACCTTTTCGAGCCGTCCGTGCTGGTGTAACCACGTGGTCAGCTGCCGATAGCCCTCCGCGGTCGTCGGGAACTCGCTGGCTGCGAGCAGTCGGCCACGGTGGTCGATCACGGCCGCGTGGTGGTGTCGGCGTGGCAGTCCACGCCACCGATGACATCGCTCGTGTCCGTCATGCTGCGGTGTCGCCTTCCTTTTCAAGCGGCGACCCGGGTGCCGGGACGGGCGGACACAACAATGACGAGGCAGCGGGTGGCGCAGGTTCCTATCAGGTCACATCCGTCCGGACCGGTCGCCTGAAACGACTTATCCGGTACGGTACCGGCGCGGGACCGACGCGTCCCTAGAAGGACACCCGGAGGGTCAGTTTAGTTGCAGGTCAGGTCCCGAACCGACGCCTTCCGCCATCATCATTGTTTGGTTGAACACCTTGACCTGCCCCAGAGTCAGAGTGTCAACCGAAACCTGGGCAGACCCAGCTGGGAATGTCGTCGCTGCCGGTTGTAGAAGATGAGGAGAACCAACGGCTCCGCGGCCAACTCGCGCGGACTCACGGAGCTCTGCGCGCGGCCAACACCGGTCACGTCTGGACCGGCCGCGGCAAGGGGTGAGCTCGCTCGTCCCGCACGCTGGTTGCCCAGGTCGCCGGGAGTGTTGCGTAGCCGCGGATAGGGCCGGAGTGAAGCCGCTCCGGCCCTTTGGCGGGGTCGAGTTGCCAGTCGGGGAGCCGGTCGAGCATCTCTGCCAGGGCGACTCGTGACTCGAGCCGCGCCAGTGCCGCACCCAAGCAAAAGTGGATGCCGTGGCCGAAGGCGACCTGTCGTTCAGGCTTGCGGGTGATGTCGAGCCGATCGGGGTCGGCGAACACGCGGTCGTCGCGATTGGCCGAGCCGAACAACAGCAAGACTGTCTCCCCGGCTCGCATGCGGTGACCATGTCGTGTCAGGTCACGAGTGAGGGTGCGCGACAAGCCCTGGGCTGGCGAGTCATAACGCAATAGTTCCTCGACCGCGTCCGGGAGCAAGGCGGTTTCGCTGGCTAGCCGACGGCGCTGGTCTGGGTGTTCGGCAAGGTGCACGGCGGAGTTGCCGAGCAGGTTCGTAGTGGTCTCATGACCAGCCACCAGCAACAGAAGACAAAAGCCCAAAAGTTCGTCATCGCCCAGCCGGTCGCCGTCGACCTCTGCCTGGACCAACGCCGACACCAGGTCTTCCCTCGGGTCGTCGCGGCGCTTCTGGATCACCTCGGAGAAGTACTCATACAGCGCAGCGGCAGCCGCCAAGGAGGCATCGCGCTCCTCGGCCACCATTGGATCTCCCTGCACCATCGAGGATGACCAGGTGCGAAACTGGTCGCGGTCCTCGCGGGGCACCCCCAGCATGTCGGCGATCACCATCGCCGGCAGCGGCCCGGCGAAGTCACGCACCACGTCACCCGAGCCAGCCGGAGAAAGCTCATCCAGCAGCTCGACGGCAAGGCTGCGAATCGTTGGCTCGAGCGCCGCAATCCTGCGCGGGGTGAACGCCCGGCTCACTAGCTTCCGCAACTGTGTGTGACGTGGAGGGTCCATCATGATCATCATCGGCAACAGCGCATCCATAATGTCCGGACCCTGGCCCGCTGCATCCCTCGTAGGGAACACGCCGTTGATCGAAGAGAACACCTCAGGGTGGTTCAAGGCGTCCTCGACGTCGTCATAGCGGCTCAGAACCCAGCATCCACGGGTCTCACACCAGTAGGTTGGATGCTCGTCTCTCAGGCGGCGGTAGATCGGATACGGATCGTCGTGCACGGCTGGGTCAAACGGGTCGTAGAGCTCCACCATGGCTGGGCCTCACCTTCCTGGGCGCCGGGACGGCATTGCACCGCAAGGTTAGACTGCTAGTCTAAAACCTCAGCTCAAACTGCGAAAGGGAGTCACTGTGCGCCGCGTTCCCGCCCAGATCGCCGCCCGCCTGCCAGCGGCTGCCGAACTCTTCGCAGACCGCGGGCTCGAGGACACCAAAGTCGAGGACATCGCCGCCGCGACCGGGGTGCCAAAGGCGACGCTCTACTACTACTTCGCGGGCAAGGAAGAGATCCTGGCGTTCCTCTTCCAAGACACTTTGCAACACATGGCCGACGAGGTCGCCATGGCCGTGCAGGCTCCGGATTCCGCGGCGACCCGATTGACCGCGGTCGTGGACGCCCAGCTGCGAGTGATGGCCGATCAGCCCGCCGTCTGCCAAGCCCTCGTGGGAAACCTCGGCCGGGCCGGCCGCATCCCCGAGATCGCAACCGCCATCACCGATGCCTACTACACGCCGGTGCAACAACTTCTCGACGAGGGCGTACGCGACGGATCACTCCGCCCTACCGAGGACCCAACGACCACAGCGATGGTCCTCTTCGGCGCAGTCACCATCAGTGCCCTCTCATATCTGGCCACCGACCGACCGCTCAGCCCCGAGAGCTTGAGCCCCTCGATCCTCGCCGTGGTCCTAGAAGGGCTCCGCTCTTCAGCAGACCAAGCGATCTGAGTTCGTTACGGACACCTGTCCGCGGCGCAGATGTCCTGTTCGCGCCCTCGCCACGCCGCCCCATACGCTTTTATCGACCAGCATGGCGGTCTCCACGATCGACTCCGCGGTGGCGGTGGTCTCGTCGGCGCCGAACCGTAGCGCGAAGTCGCGGCCATGCCGGTAGGAGACGTAGGCCGCGCCCACGGCCACCAGCAGCGTGCACGCGCACTGCAGGTGCAGCGATCGATCGGGGAGGGGCTTGATGTGGATGGTGTGCTGGTCATCGGTCGTCGATCTGTTCCTCGGACAGACTGCGTCGCCGCATCGGGACGCCGTGGAGGTGCAGGATCGTGCTGACGGTGCGGCGCTCGATGCCGTACTGATCACCCAGCTCGTAGACGGTGGCGCCGGACTTGTAGCCTTCGATCAGTTGCTGCACCTGGTCGTCGGGGAGTCGCCGGGTGCGGCCGGGCTTTGCCCGCTTCGGTGTCGGTTAGGACGGTGTAGCCAGGTCCGGCAGCTTCATTTGCAGTGTTTCCAGGGCGCTGACCTGGTCCTTTGTGTTCGAGTAAGCTCCCCCAGCCTCCAGCCTGGCGAGGCATGCAACCTGGTTCAGGCCCGATTGGCGACGGCGGGGCCGTTTTGGCGAGAAGGAGGCTGCTGGAGGGGAGTCAAGGTGCCTCGTGCGAGGTTTCCGAGACCACTCGGACCTAATCAGCTTTCCCGGCGGATAGGGAGCACAGTTGGACGAAAGGGTCATGGCCTGCGATAACACGGGGACGTCAGATCAGTCCTGGTAAACTCCTTTACTGCGCTGGTTAGACTTCACATCGACCTGGGAAAATGGGCTTGAGCATGCCGGTGAGTTCCCACTTGACTGGCAGTTTCGGCGCCACCATGAACATCTTCGCCGCGTGAGCGGTGGTCACACCGTCCTCGACGATCCAACGAGCTAGCCGCAGCGGCCCCTAGGTGGGTTTATGACGTGGACAGAGCCGGTGCTAGCAACCTCTCGCCCAGTGCCTGGTTTCCGGGTCGCTAGCTGCGACGGATGTAGCGGTGGTTCGGTTTAAGCTGATTCGCAGGCCCTGCGGGCCACTTGGAGTGAGTACCTCTGAGCCGAGGTCGTCCACGATGGTCGGGGGTGGAGCAGTTGCGGCGCAACCGAGTTCGGGAGGTGTCAACTCCGTATGCCTGCCGGTTGGATCCGCGTGACCTCGCTGCTGCGGAGAAGATTGCCGATTCCGCTCCTGCGTTGACCAGTGAGGCGGCTGCTGTGCTGGTTGCTCTCCTTGGCAGTCCCAAGCGGTCGGCAGCTTGTCGGGCACATCGCCGTCGGTCCGGTGGGTCTGCCCAGGGTTTGGTTGATACCTGATGTGTGAGGCTTCGGCCTCGCTTGGAAGGATGTCTGTCGTGCCCAAGCCTTATCCGCAGGAGTTTCGTGATGACCTGGTCGCTGTGGCGCGTCGTGGCGAGGCTCCGTTGAAGCAGGTCGCCAGCGATTTCGGGATCTCGACCGGTTGCCTGGGCCAACTGGATGCGTGCTGCCGAGGTCGCCGAGGTGACGGGGTGCCCTTCACGGCCGACTCGGGAAGGGGAAGTTCCCGCAAGTTGTTTACCGCGGGGCTATTTTCTTGCGGTCCTACGATCGTTTGTCCGTCTGCGCCACATCAACACGAAAAGCACCTCAAGTGCTGCCTTGCGACGTGCGGGTTTCTTGGTGAATATGGCTACCGTTGCCGCTAGTGCGATCAATGTTAAATAGATCGCTCCCGCAATTCCCGATATTCCCGGCATGGCGGTGATGGAAACGGGGGTCATTGCGAATCCTCGTTGTGCCTCAGGTTGCCTGCTCTCCCTGTTGAGGCACCTCCGCTCATCTGTTCTTTCTTCCAGAGTGTGAGCAGGCTGTCGGGGAATTCTTCCGGATTCGAGTCAACGTTTTTGTGGCAGGCTGGACACAAAAGAAGAATGTTGTCGTCTGTGTCCGAAAACGCATTCGGGATTGTTGGGTCGTGGCGAGGGCCAGAGGGTGATGCTGAATAGATGTGAGCGTAGCGGAAATTGATGATCGTGGTGCTTGCGTCAATGTACCTGTAAGTGGGCTCCGTGCACTCAGGATTTGCGCACTTGCTTGCTGTTGGAAACGGACGTTTTGCTGTTCGTCGCGGAACTGATTGAGCTGCCTGAAGGGCTTGCCGGTACGAACAGCCGTATTGTGCCTGATACGCCCTCGCTGCGCGCTTCCGCGCTTGGTTTACCTTCCGCTTCGGGGAGGAGTCACCCATGATCGCCTCCACGGGAGCCCACGCCACCCGCACGAGGTCGGGTAACCGGCGCTGCCGTCAGCGACGACTTGTCCTCATCGTCACCAGCTGCGTGGGAGCCAGGTGACTCGGAAGGGGCCCGCGTTCTGCCCGCTCTCGATTATAGCGAAGAGCGCGAACGGCTTCGATCAGCGGGTTGGTCGTTCTGAAAAGTTGCAGGTCAGAAGATGGATGACGGCTTCCCATGTATCTACGGGCCGTCGTCAACCGTGCCTGTGGCATTGTCGATGGTGGACTGGCCGGGTGTGGTTCGGATATGTCGGCGACTCTGCGTGCCCTAATTAACTCACGAGCCGAGACGGTTGGTTGAAATCGATGTCAACGGTGTCGCTCATCAGAGCCCATCGACCCCGCCGATTGGCTTGCAGTGTGACTGTGCAGAGCGCGGCCACAGTTGCTCGCTGCACATCGAGCGTTTGATCAAGAAAGCGCTGTCCAGCGTCGTCGGCGTCGAACAAGTATGTCAGCTGATCAGTACGTCCTAGCGATGCCAGTTCGGAGTTGACTTCCGCCATCCGGCTTTCCAAATGGTCAGTTGCTGTCCTGACTTGACCTGCGGTCAGCGCCCCAGTGGCATATTCCACGCCGAGCGAATCAAGGCGTTTCCGCAACCCGTGAGCCTCAGTGCGCAACTCGGCTGCCCGTGATTTCTGCCCAGTTTCCGCCAATAGTTCTGCGACGTCATCGCGCCGCAGCCGCTCGGCTACGGTGGTCAATACGAATGCATCTACCTTGTCGGCGTGTCGCGAGTTGTGGCCTGTTGCGCGGCACCGGTAGACCCGGCCGTCATCCCGGTAGTTCACTCGCATATCGGACTCGTTGCACACACCGCACCGGTAAAGCCCGCCGCCCATCCACCGCCGTGCCGTGCCGTGGTTCTGACGGCGCTTCGGATCGCTCAAGAAATGAACGGCCGCCTGCCATGTCTCTTCGGAAACGATCGGCTCCCAGGCCGTCTCGACATTGAGTCGTTCGCCCTTGTAGAAACGGATGCCCGCGTTGCGGGGATTGAGCAGCATGGCGCGGACCTCGGTGCGGGTGAACTTCCCCCCGCGGGTCGTGCGGAATCCTTGATTGTCGAGTTCGCGGGCCAGCGACACGAGCGTCTTCCCCGCGAACAGCCCGTCATACGTGGCGAGCACTGCCGCCCGCTCCCGCTCGATCTCGTCCTCGGGCACGGTGATGCGTTCGCGGCCGAGTGGGGTGTCGATCCAGTGTCGGCGCGGGTGGCCGAACGCACCCCGCGTCGGCGGTCTGCCGGCCGTCGCCGCCGCGGCCGCGTCGCGTGCGATCCGGCTGGACTGCTTCCCCGACTCGTACTCGGAGTCGACCGCGTCCTCAAGCAGTGAACGCCGGTCGCGAGGATTCCGGGGGTTGTAGGTGCGGCCGTGAGTGGTGACGTGGACGAACTTGCCGCGTTCCTCCAACAGGTCGCACAGCAGAACCCACTCTCCGACGCGGCGGGAGCCGCGCGAGGACTCCCAGATGATCAGAGCGTCGGCGCTGAAAGTGCCCGATTCAAGATCGGCGATGAGCTGGTCGTACCCCTCGCGCGCCTTCTTCGTGTACCGGGAAGCTGAGATGGACCGGTCTTCGTACGCTTCGCCGAGCGTCCATCCGTTGCGGTCAGCGGCGGCCACGTTGTCGGAGTGCTGTTCCTGGTTGGACTTGCCGCGGCCAGAGCGGTCCTGCGAAACGCGCAGGTACTCGCGTGCTGTCCGGATCTCGCTGACATCCATAGCTAAACATGGTACTTGGCGACAGTACGGATGCGTCTACTGCTTCGCGCGGCGGACTCACACATACCTGGACCTGGATTCGGGGCGTGATTTCGACAGCAAGATCGTGGTGAAGACGAACGCGGCGGCGTTGCTGCGCAAGGAGTTGGCGAGCCCGCGCTGGACCGGTGAGCCGATCGCGATGGGCACCAACACCGATCCGTACCAGCGCGCGGAGGGGCGCTACCGGCTGATGCCGGAGATCATCGCCGCGCTGCGGGATCGGGCGAACCCGTTCTCGATCCTGACCAAGGGAATGCTGATCCTGCGCGATCTGGACCTGATCGTCCAGGCAGCGCAGCGAGCCCCGGTGTCGGTGGCGACGTCGATCGGGTCGGTCGACGAGGCGTTGTGGCGGGAGGTGGAGCCGGGAACACCATCACCGCTGCGCCGGCTCGACGTGGTGCGCCGGTTCGCCGAGGCGGGAATCGGGTGTTCGGTGCTGATGGCGCCGATCCTGCCGGGGCTCAGCGACTCACCGGAGCAGATCGACGCCACGGTGGCCGCGATCGCCGAGGCGGGTGCGACGAGCCTGACGCCGATCGTGCTCCACCTGCGCTCGGGCGCGCGCGAGTGGTACCACCAGTGGCTGAGTGCTCGACGGCCAGATCTGCTGCCCCTTTACGAGAAGCTGTACCGCAACGGCGCTTATGCGCCGAAGTCGTATCAGCGGCAGGTCGTTGATCTGGTTGAGCAGGCCAAGCGTCGTCACGGGCTGACGCCTCCGCTGCGACCGGGGAGCTTCCGGACGCAGCAGCACGATCTACCGCAGTCCGACGTGGACCGGGGCCGGGAGCGCCAGCTCACGCTGTTGTAGTGGGAGGAGTCGGTCGCCACGCCTTCGTAGGCAGCCTGGCGAGCCGGTGGTGGTAGCGGCGTTTCAACTGGTGTCGCTGGTTATCCGGGCGGCCGCCTCTCTGGCCGGTACACCTAGAGACCTCTAAAGTTCGGGAGCGTCTGGTGGTCTGGGCAGTCCCTGTCAAGCGATCACCCCGTGCGGAAGATGGAGATCGCCGCCGGGGTGCGGACGCCACGGGCTCGCGTCGCGTCCGACACGAGGTCGGCGGTGAAACCGGCCATGTCCAGTGACCATTCCCGAACGCGGCAACTGAGGTGAACCTCCACGAAGTCCCCGCCCAATGGCCACCGCCCGTCAAATGTGTCGGGATCGGGCATACCCGAGGCCGGTGCATCCAGGACCTCGACAGCAATTGTGGACAACGACCGGGCTTCCACCTCGGCCACGAGGCCGGCCGGGTCGATCTCGTCCTTCGCGGGCGTGCGTACGGAGATGCCGACTTCTTCCTGATGCCCTTGCCCGACCAGCATGAACCACTGGTGCGAGGTGAGCAGTGGGCAACTCGCCGTTCTGCTCGGCGGTTCAACGAGCTGGACTTTCCCGGCGGGGATCCGCTGCTGGGGCATGATCGCCGCGTTCGGCACGTTCGCGATCGGGTTTCTCAGTCGTCCGCTCGGCGGCGCGTACCTCGGCGAGCTGTGGGACGTCAGTGCGGTGTCACCGTGCCCTGGCTGATGCAGGTGACCGCGCCACGGATGTCGTGCCAGCTCAGTCCCGTGTCCGCGAGCGGCATGATCAGTTCACCGGCCAGGCCGAAGCCGCTGATCGGGCCGCCCCAGTGCGGCACCCGCACCGAGATCCACCGGCCCCGCCGGAGGCGGACTCGTGTGACCGCAGACCAGGGCGCGGTGAACGTACCCGCATCCGAGGTGTAGGTCACCCCGCTGGGGGTGAAGATCAGCTGGAGCCCACGCATCGCGGCGTGCACTCGGTACACGCGCAGGTAGACGGCGAGAACGACAGCAAACAGCAGCGCGAGCAGGTAGTACACGTATCCGCTGATGTTTCCCAGTGCGGTCAAGGTGGTCGCTGCCAGCAACTCGACCACGACCGCCACGGCCTGGGCGATGATCGGGATCCGCATGCGTCGGAGCTCGCGCTGGTGAGCGTGCGGAGTACGGGCGATCACGAAGGTGGTCGCGGCAGGAGGTGGAACCGGATGCACCAGGACAGTGTTCCACCATCCACCAGGAAACAGCGGCAATCCGAGAGTTTGCGGGCAACTCCCGCGCGCAGCAGGGAGAGCTGGCGCAGCCCGACGCAGGGTGGGGTCGGGTGCGGTAGCTCTCCCTGCTGGGGTCGTGGTCAGGTGGTGAGTGCTGCGGGCAGGTCGGCTACTCCGGGGAGGACGAGCGTGGGGTTGTGCTGCTCCAGCTCGGTTCGGGTTTGGGCGCCGGTGAGGACCGCGACGACGTGGCCCGCGCGTGCTGCGTGGCCCGCTTGGACGTCGAGGACCGTGTCGCCCGCGGTGAGAACCTCTGCGGGGTCGGTGGTTCCGGTGAGTTCCATCGCCCGGTGGATCATGGCGGGGGACGGGCGTCCTGCCTCCACTTCGCACGCGCAGACCACGGCGTCGAGCTGATCGCCGACCTCCCAGTCCACTTCGGACATGATCAGCTCGGTGATCCGCCGGTCGAAACCGGTGGTCAGCGCGACCTTCACGCCTGATTCGCGCAGCGCAGCAAGGGTTTCCGGCACGTCCGGGAACGGTTGCGGTGGCGTGCGCGCGTAGGCCTCGCCCAGGCGGGCCACGAAGCGGTCGTGCAACCGTTTTACCGCGTCCGGATCGCCGGTGAGCGCGGACAGGGCCGCTCGCTTGTCCGCGCCCATCCAGTGCCGCAGGTCCGCGTCGGAGGGAGCCGCGCCGTGCTCGGCGACGACCTCGGCGAGGACGCGGTAGACGGCGCCTCCCTCGTCGATGGTGGTACCTGCGATGTCCAGTGCGACCAGGGCGATCACGACGTGCTCCCGAGAAGGCGGCGGATGAGGGCGGAGAGCTGGTCCACCGCGACGATCAGCACCAGCACCACCAGGATGTGGGTGAGCATCTCGTCGAACTGGAACAACTGGATCGACTGGTTGATCAGGAACCCGATGCCGCCGGCACCGACCAGACCCAGCACCAGCGAAGACCGGACGTTGACGTCGAACCGGTACAGCAGCAGACCGACCATCTGCGGCGTCACCACCGGCAGCAGCGCGTGCGCGGCGACCTGGACGCGGCCGGCACCGGCCGAGCGCAGCGCCTGCGCAGGACCGGGATCGGCGTCCTCCAGCGTCTCCGCCCACAACTTGCCCATGACGCCGACGTTGTGGAACACCAGCGCCAGCACGCCCGGGAACGGGCCGAGCCCGACGGCGGTGACGAAGATCAGTGCGAACACCACGTCGGGCACCGCGCGCAGGAACGACAGCAGGCTCCGCGCGGGCTGGTAGACCCAGCCGGGCGCGGTGCCGCGGGTCGCCAGCAGCGCCAGCAGCAGCGATCCCGGGATGGACAGCGTCGTGCCCAGCAGGCCGATCCACAGCGTGACGACCGCGGCCGACGCGCTCTCGGCGAGCACGTCCGAGCCGAGCTCCGGCGGCACGGCCTCGGACAGGAACTCGCCCATGCCGGTGGCACCCTCGACCAGCGCGGACACCGAGATCTCGGTGGCGTTCCAGGCCACCACGTGGGCGGCCAGGAGCAGCGCCGCGACGGACCAGCCGATCATCCGGAGCCGGACGCGCGGCGGTTTCGGCGGAACGGCTCGGCGTGCGGGTTGCAGGGCGGTGGTCACGACGACGTCTCCAGCAGGGCGTGCGGGTACAGGGAATCGACGGGCTGGGTGGGGTCCCCGTCGAGGACGACCGCACCGTCGTGCAAACCGACGATGCGGTCGGCGTAGCGGCGGGCGAGATCGGGCTGGTGCAGCACCGCGAGCACCGCCAGCCGCTCGGTGTGGGCGAGCTCGGCCAGCAGCTCCAGGACCTGCTCCGCAGCGGCCGGGTCGAGCGCCGACACCGGCTCGTCGGCCAGCACCACCGGTGCCCGCTGGCACAGCGCGCGGGCAATGGCCACGCGCTGCTGCTGGCCGCCGGACAGTCCGGAAGCGCGGTCGTGCGCCCGATCGGCGAGCCCGACGCGTTCCAGGCAGGCCATCGCCTCCTCCCGCACCGAGCGGGGGAACAGCGCGGGGGTGAGCGAGCGGTGCAGCGGGAGCCTGCCCAGCGCACCGGTGCACACGTTCTCCAGCGCGCTGCGCCTGCCGACCAGGTGAATCCGCTGGAACACCAAGGCGATGTCCAGCGGCCCCCGGCGTCGGCCGTCGACTGTGACCGTGCCGTCGGCCGGGGTCAACCCGGCGGCAGCGCGCAGCATCGTGGACTTCCCGGACCCGTTGGCGCCGAGCACGGCCAGCAGCTCACCCGAGGAGACCGTCACATCGACGCCGTGCAGGACTTCGCGGGATCCGTAGTGGACGGTCAGACCCGTGGCGGTGAGCATCAGACGTCGCCTTCGGTGAGCTTGAGGGAGGCGGCCAGGTCGAACAGCGGCTGGTAGGTGGAGCGGTCGACGGGCACCAGCGGGCCGGGCGGCGAGACGTCCAGCAGCGCACCGATTTCGCCGACCGTGGACGGGTCCAGGTTCAGCAGCGCGTCGCGGACGGCCTGCTTGAACGCCGGGTCCATGTCGCCGCGAACGGTGATCGGGTCGTTCGGGATCGGCGCGGAGCTCCAGATCTGGCGGTGCGCTGCGGGGTCGAAGAGCCCGGCCGCGGTGGCGCTGGCCAGCTGCTGGGAGTTGATCTCGGCGGCGTCCACCGCGCCGTTGGTCAGCGCCAGCAGCGCCTCCGGGTGGCCACCGGCGTAGTCGATCTTCACCTCGTTCTCGGGGATGTGGTTGTCGGCCAGCGCCTTTCGCGGCAGCGCGTCGCCGGAGGTGGAACCGACCGAGCCCAGCGCCAGCGACCGGCCCCGCAGCTGCTGCACCGAGGTGATGTCGGAGCCCTTGGGAACCCAGATTCCCGCGGTGTAGGTCGACAGCGCGCGGTTGGCGTCGGCGAACGAGGCCACCGCCTCGGCCTCGGCGCGCTGGCTGGCGAAGACGTAACCGAGCGGTCCGAAGATCGCGATGTCGAGCTTGTTGTTCTGCATGGCCAGGACCTCGGCCGAGTACTCCTGGGTCACCTGGACTTCCACCGGGCAGTTGAGCGACTTCGACAGCGCGTCGCCCAGCTTCTGCGCGGCCGGGGTGAGCCGGGCGGGGTCTTCGAAGGGTTCGACGCCGAAGCGGATCTTGCCGTCCGGGCAGGTCGGCGACTCGCCGGCGGTGTCACCGCCGGTGCCGCAGGCGGTCAGCGCCAAGACGGAGCTGGCGGCGATGGCGAGGGCGATCGGGCGTGTGAAGCGGCGCAAGGACATCAGGGGCTCCCGAGGGTTCAGGCGAGGGAATCGACAACGGATGGAGCGAGTCCGAAAGCGGTGGTCATACCGATTCCGGAGGTCACGGCGACAGCGGTGACGCCGGGGGAGACGCGGGTGCGGAGGAATTCGCCGTCGGCGGAGGCGTAGACGCCTTGCCAGCGGCGGACCACCGCGAGGTCGTCGCGACCGAGCAGCGCTCGGGTCTCGGCGAGCAGGAGCTCGTCGAGTTCTTCCGACGACCAGGGTTCGAGGGTGCGGGCGTAGCTGTGGGTGTCGCCGACGACGAGGTCGCCGTCCGGCAGCTGGGTGAGCATGTGGTTGACCGACGCCGCCAGCAGTTCCGGGCGCTGGTCGCTCCAGCGCTCGCGCAGCGCGCGGGCGCCTGCGGTCCCGGCCAGGGCCGGGTAGCGCAGCATCGAGGTTCCGGTCAGCAGCGCCGGGCCGAGCTTCAGACCAGGGGCCCGGAGTTGCAGCATCTGCAGCACGCAGCGGCGAACTCCGGCCGCCTCGGCCGCGTCCGGGATGATCCGGTCGAGGTCGTGGCCCGCGCAGACCACCACGTGATCGCCGTGCAGCGGGCCCTGCCCGGTGCGCACCAGACCGCCTTCGACGCTCAGCACGGGAGTGCCCCACAGCACTCGCGCCCCCGGCTGCTCGGCGAGCCACGCGGCGATCGCGGCTGCGGCGCGCCGCTGGTCGACGCGGAGGTCGCGGGGGAGCAGTGCCCCGCCGTGCAGTCCCTCGGCGGAAACCGATGCGGCGGAGGCGGTTTCGTCCGCGGTGAGCAGCCGGACCTGGTCCGGTCCTCGCAGTTCGGCGAGCTCCTCCAGCGCGGCGGTCTCCTCGGTCGACCGGGCGGCGACGACCGTGCCGCATTCGGCGACGTCGAAGCCCGCTCGCTCGCCCAGTCGCAGCCAGGTTCCCCTGGCGTGCTCGGCGAAGCGCAGCGCCTCGCCGGTCTGGGCGGTGATGCAGGCGTGCCCGAAGTTGCGGACGGAGGCGCCGACGGCGTGGTCGTCGCGTTCGACGACCGTGACCGACATCCCCCGCTCCACCGCCGCGACGGCGTGCGCCAGGCCGACGATCCCGGCGCCCACGACGATCAGGTCGGTTGAACTGCTCGAAACGCTCACATCGCTCACGGTGCCAGCGCGCGGGAAGCAAGGTCAATGACTTGTATGTACAAGTAATCTACCGTTCAACCTGGCTTTTTCGGGCGTCCATGTGCCGTGGGTCCAAGCTTGTATAGTCCACTTCGTGACGACTCCACTGCACCGCGTGCTCGCGAGCGAACTGAGGCAGCGCATCCGGTCGGGCGAGATCGCCGTGGGCGAATCCCTGCCGTCGGAATCACAGCTGTGCCAGGAGTTCTCGGTCTCGCGCGGACCGATCCGGCAAGCGCTGGCCGCGCTGCGCGACGAGGGACTGATCGGTGGCGGCAAGGGCAAGCGGCCGGTCGTGCTCGACGCCGTGCCGAGTCAGCCCTTCGAGTCCTTCCTGTCGTTCACCCGCCGTGCGGAGATCACCGGGCACGTGCCCGGCCAGCAGCTCCAGGAGATCGCGTTGCGCAGGCCCGAACCGGCCGTCGCCGCAGCCCTGCAGCTCGAACCCGACGCCCTGGCGGTGCAGCTGCTGCGGCTGCGACTGCTCGACGGCCGCCCCGCCATGCTGGAGCGGATGACCTACCGCGAGCAGATCGGCCGGAGCCTGCTCGACGCCGACCTCGACGCGGGGTCGATCTACGCCTACCTCACCGAGCAGGGCGTGGACCTGCACGCCGCGCGCCACACCTTCGACGCCGTGGCCGCCGACCCGACCGACTCGCGGCTGCTCGAAGTCGGCGAAGGCGCGCCGCTGCTCAGGGAACGACGGGTGACCACCGATTCCGCGGGCACACCGCTGGAATGCTCCGAGGACCGCTACCGGCCCGACGTCGCCTCGGTAACCGTCACCAACACCCGCAGTCGACGGGCCGACGTGACCCGGTCCGGGCCCGCGTGGACGGGCGCGGCACCTCCGGGACCCGGACTGCGGCCGTATCCGGAGACCTGATTACCGGGGTGTTCCGGGTGCGGTCTCCGGGTGTTGGTGCCCGTTCTCGGGTCAGGGGGTGATGGCCTGGCGGGGGGCTTCGCCTCGGCGTGCGGCTGCGAAGGCGGCGTCCAGCTCGTGCAGGCGGTAGCGGCCCGCGACCAGGTCGGCGAACGGGCGGGTGCGGTGCTGCTCGGTGATGAAGTCGACGGCCGTGAGCAGGTCGCGCGGGTGGTAGTTGTGCACGCCGACGACCCGGTTCAGGCCGCGCACCAGCCGCTCCGGATCCAGCCGGACCGCCGGGCCCGGCGACACCGAACCGGCCAGCACCGCGACCCCGCCGACCGCGAGGGAGTCCAGGCAGGACTGGACCGCACCGGTCGCGCCGGACAGTTCGAGCGCGACGTCCACCTCGGCGACCGGGGTCCCGGCCGGTTCCGCCTCCGAGGCCCCGAAGGCGAGCGCCCGCTCGCGGCGCTGCGGATGCGGATCGACCGCCACCACGTGGGCACCGGCCGCCGACAGCATCGCCACCGCCGTCAGCCCGAGCATTCCGGCTCCGTTGACCAGCGCCCGGGTATCGTCGCCGAAGTGGCCCGCCGCGCCCACCACGGCGGCGACCGTCGCGGTCGCGCAGGACACCGGCGCGGCGACCTCTGCGGGCAGCGACTCGTCGACCGCGGCGATCGCGGTACCCGGCATCAGCAGGCAGTGCGTGGCGAAACCTCCGCGCAGCGGCCGCTCGTCGTCCCACGCCTCGTGGCCGTACTTGCGCAGGTGCACGCACTTCTGCGGCATTCCCGCCAGGCAGCGCGCGCAGCGCAGGCAGGAGGCGGCCACCGACCACACCACGCGGAGGCCGGGCGTCACCGGAGTCGAATTCAGGCAGCGCGGCGCGTCGCCGGGTCCCACCGCGATGACCCGGCCCACCTGCTCGTGCCCGAGCACCCCTGGCGAGGGGGCGGGCCGACCGCCGGTGACCGTGTGCAGATCACTGCCGCACACCGTCGCCAGCTCGATCTCGACCAGGACCTCGCCGGCCTCCAAGTCCTCCGGGAGGGGCGACTCGACGAGGGTGAACGGCTCGCCGACGCCTTCCCACCGGGCGGAGAGGGCGACGCCGAGAGCGCGGGCAGGAGCAGTCATGCGCGGCATCCTGCCAGTCGGGACGACCGCCTGTATAGACAAGTTGTTGGACGTTCACCGAACGGCCACGCCCCGGTCAAGAGCGGGAGGCCGAGCCTGCGCCGGCTCGGCCTCCTGGCAGTTCTCGGAAACGATGGCGCTTTCGTTCGAAGCGGTCGGAATCCGAATTCTTTTGTGATGCGACTGCGTCCGGACCATTGTTTCTCGAATGTGAAGACGCGCTGATCGGGGGTTTTCGGGGTTTCTTGAATTGTTCGAGTCTTCGTTACGGCGCGTGCAGAGGGGTGAGTGAACCGATCGCTGAACCGGGTTACTCCGCTTCCGGGAGCTCCGCCGCGTTCTGCCGCTCGGGCTGCCAGCGGACGCCGAAGACTCCCATGCCGAAGTCCAGGGCGACCGCGTGCGCGCGCCCGAAGCGATCCACCTGCAGCGGCTTGGGCTGCTCGGCCTCCTGCATCGCCGAATCGCCGACGTAGCTCTCGCAGCCCGCCGGCGGGTGCGCCGGATCGAACTGCAACTCCACGACGTACTGGCGCACGGGCAGCCGGAAGAGCCGGCAGAAGCTGTGCTCCGCCTCGTTCGGACCGGTCGGCGGGTCGATGATCTCGTACTCGAGCAGCAGCGTCTCGCCCCGCGCCAGCGCGTGGTCGAACAGCAGCTCGGCGACCACCAGATCGCGCGCGTGGTCGGTGAGCACCTGGCCCAACCGGCACGAGCGGATCGGGCGGATGATCGGCGGCGTGGCCACCGACGACGCGCCGTCGAACATGATCACCCAGCGGTCGGCGTTGTTGGTCTCCGCGCGAACCAGCTTGCGGGTGCGGATTTTGCGCAGGTCACCGTGCTGATCGACGTGCACCACGTCGTGGTGCGACAGCCGGGTCAGCTTGCTGTCGTGGTTGGTGTCGATCTTGGTGAGCAGCTCCGCGGCCGACTCGTGCTCCGACCACAGCGCGCTCAGCGGCGGTGCCTCGGCGGACGCCTGCCGGGTCCGTCCGCGCGGGCGCGGCGGACCGAGCAGCGCGGACAGGGAGCTCTCCGGGACGCCCAGGACCTGCTCCAGCTGGGCCAGCGCGAGCAGCGAATCGGGGCGCTCGGGGCGGCGGCGGCCGGACTGCCAGTAGCTCAGCGCCGTGATGCTGACCGGTGTGCCTCTGGCGCGCAGGCGGTGCTGGATGCGCTCCAGGCTCAGGCGGCTGGAACGGATCGCGGTGCGCAGAGCGGCTTCGAACGGACCTGTTCGGAGCAGTTCCGCCAGCTCGGCCGAGATCGCATTGGCCTGCTGCGTCGGTTGCGGCTTCGTGGCCTGGGAGGGTGGCTGGGTCGGGTGGGCCTGCGGGGCGCCCGGCTGCATGCCGCGAACGGCCTGGCGGGCGGTCGGGCGGGCCTCGGTTTTCGGGCCGGTCATCGTTACTCCTCGTGTCCGGCGAATTCCGAACTTACGCTAATCAGTGGGTCACTGTTGCGCAACGACCGAGTTCCGGTAGGCGTCTCCCACTTTAGGAGTAGCCCACCTCGGGCGATGCCTGTGTTTTGTTGTTCCTCTCTTCCACACGTATGCAACGGCCCACAATGGTTCACTCCACCGAGCATCGAGAATTGTCGATCACGCGGGCGAATGTGGTTTGAACCAGGCTGGCACGCTGGTGGGGCGAGGTCGAGGCTCTGATCGGGTCGGCTCAGATCGCGGGACCGGCCGCCGCCCTGCCCGCGATCGCCCAGGGCAGGTTGGCTAGCCTGGAACCTCGCGTCCCGCCTGCTCACGACGCGGGAAGCGGCCAACGCAGTCGAACGCTCGAAAAGCGGAAGAAGGAGCCTGAGTACCCGTGATGCGCACGCACGAGGCCGGATCGCTCCGCGCCGGTCATGCCGGGCAGACCGTCACCCTCGCGGGGTGGGTGGCGCGCCGTCGCGATCACGGCGGGGTCATCTTCATCGATCTGCGCGACGCCTCCGGCGTCTCCCAGGTCGTCTTCCGCGAAGGGGAGATGGCCGAGCGCGCCCACCGGCTGCGCGCCGAGTTCTGCATCAAGATCACCGGCGAGGTCGTCGTCCGCCCCGAGGGCAACGAGAACGCCGAGATCCCCACCGGCGCCATCGAGGTCACCGTCACCGACCTGGAGGTCCTCAGCGAAGCGGCTCCGCTGCCGTTCCCGCTGGACGACCACCTGGAGGTCGGCGAGGAGATCCGCCTCAAGCACCGCTACCTGGACCTGCGCCGCAGCGAGCCCGGCCGGATCATGCGGATGCGCAGCGACATCAACCGCATCGCGCGCGAGACGCTGCACGGCCGCGAGTTCGTCGAGATCGAGACGCCGACGATGACGCGCTCCACCCCGGAGGGCGCCCGCGACTTCCTGATCCCGGCCCGCCTGCAGCCCGGCAGCTGGTACGCGCTGCCGCAGTCGCCGCAGCTGTTCAAGCAGCTGCTGATGGTCGGCGGCATGGAGCGCTACTTCCAGATCGCCCGCTGCTACCGCGACGAGGACTTCCGCGCCGACCGGCAGCCGGAGTTCACCCAGCTCGACATCGAGATGAGCTTCGTCGAGCAGGACGACGTCATCGAGCTCGGCGAGGAGATCCTGGCCGGCCTGTGGAAGCTGGTCGACCACGAGATCCCGCGCCCGATCCCGCGGATGACCTACGCCGAGGCGATGGCCCGCTACGGCACCGACAAGCCCGACCTGCGCTTCGGTCTCGAGCTCACCGAGATGACCGAGTACTTCAAGGACACGCCGTTCCGCGTGTTCCAGGCGCCCTACGTGGGTGCCGTGGTCATGCCAGGCGGTGCCGACCAGCCGCGTCGTCAGCTCGACGCCTGGCAGGAGTGGGCCAAGCAGCGCGGGCACAAGGGCCTGGCCTACGTGCTCATCGGTGAGAACGGCGAGCTGTCGGGTCCGGTCGCCAAGAACCTCTCGGAGTCCGAGCGCGAGGGCCTGGCCAAGGCCGTCGGTGCGAACCCGGGCGACTGCGTGTTCTTCGGCGCGGGCGGTCGCGCCTCCGCTCGCGGGTTGCTCGGCGCGGCGCGCCTGGAGATCGGTGAGCGCTGCGGCCTCATCGACCACGACGCCTGGTCGTTCGTGTGGGTCGTCGACGCGCCGATGTTCGAGCCCGTCGAGGACATGGAGGCCGGCGACGTCGCCGTCGGCAGCGGCAAGTGGACCGCGGTGCACCACCCGTTCACCTCGCCCAACGCCGACTGGATCGACAACTTCGAGAAGGACCCGGAGAACGCGCTCGCCTGGGCCTACGACATCGTCTGCAACGGCAACGAGATCGGCGGCGGCTCCATCCGTATCCACCGGCCGGACCTGCAGGAGCGGGTGTTCGAGCTGCTGGGCATCACCGAGGACGAGGCGCAGGAGAAGTTCGGCTTCCTGTTGGAGGCGTTCAAGTACGGCGCCCCGCCGCACGGCGGCATCGCCTTCGGCTGGGACCGGATCTGCATGCTGCTGGCCGGTGCCGAGTCGCTGCGCGACGTCATCGCGTTCCCGAAGAGCGGCGGCGGGTTCGACCCGCTGACCGCCGCGCCGGCGCCGATCACCGACGCCCAGCGCAAGGAGGCCGGCATCGACGCGAAGCCGAAGCAGGCCAAGGCCGCCGAGAAGGACGTGACCGGGACGGTCGAGCCGCAGAGCTGATCTTGCGCCCATCGAGTGGTGGCCCGGTCGAGCGCGTCATTCGCGGCGTTCGGCCGGGCTCACTCATGTGCGGGTGGGAGCGATTCGGATCGGAGTTCGCCACCCGTGCAACGTTGCCGAGGATCGGTTCCGTCAACGTCTGAGGGAGTCGTGTGCGTGGGGAGTTCAGGGGTGAACACGCAGCGCATACGGCGGATGCCCGGTCAGGTGTCACTTGACCGGTCATGGCCCTAGAGGTTCAGTTTGTGGGGGTAGTGTCTGGAGACGATGAGCGTGGAGATCACCACCGGCCCCCCGGAGGTCCGGGTCCCGGCCAGCACCGAGGCGACCGACACGGTCGCCACCGCAGAAGCGGTGCTGAGCAAGAGGACCGGAGCTCCGGTGCGGCTTGCCGACGCGGAGGACCTGGGCGGGAGTGACCGCTCGGTCGTGCTGCGGGTGCGGATCGCCGAATCGCCGTTCGAACTGCCGCGCACGGTGGTCGTCAAGCACTACGGAGAGTGCCCTCCGGAGGCGCGCACCGACCCGTTCGCGCATGAGGCGGCGAGCTGCCAGCTGACGACGGCGCTGCCGCCGGAAGCGCGCGTCAGCCCCGAACTCATCGCGCACGACGTCAACGAGCGCTTGCTGGTGCTCGAAGACCTCGGCCGCGGTTCGACGCTGGCCGACGTGCTCTTCGCCGAGGACCCGCGCGCCGCCGAGCGGGCTCTGCTCGCGTGGGCCCGAGCGCTGGGACGCCTGCACAGCAGCACCGCCGGCTGCGCTGCCGACTTCGACGCGCTGATGCGCAGGCTGGGCGCCAAGTCCTGGACCGACCCGGTCGCCGACGACATCGTCGCCTCGGTCGGCGAGCTGCCCGAACTGCTCAGCCAGATCCTCGGCGTGCGCACGCCGCCGGAGCTGGTCGAGCGGCTCACCGCCGCGTCCGAGCAGCTGGGTTCCAGCCGCTACCAGGCGTTCAGCCCGTCCGACATCTGCCCGGAGAACAGCCTCGTCACCGGCTCCAGCGGCGTTCGCTTCCTGGACTTCGAGTGGGGCTGCGTGCGCGACGTCGCGATGGACGCCGCCTACCTGCAGTACCCGTTCCCGTCCTCGTGGTGCTCCTACGCATTACCGGAGAACCTGGCGCAGAGCATGCTCGCGACCTGGCGCTCGGAGATCGCCGAGGTGTGGCCGGAGCTGGACTCCGATGAGGTGCTGCTGCCCAGGCTTTTCAACGCCCAGCTGCTGTGGGTGTGGGTGTCGACGTGGTGGTTCCTGCCGCGCACCGGCGAGAACGACCGGCCGATCGACCTGCACCAGCCCTCGCCGCGTCGCAGCACCGCGCTGGTGGACCGCTGGCGGCACCTGCGCTCCGACGCGCAGGACGCGCAGCTGTCCGACGTCGCGGAGTTCGCCGACACCGTCATCGACGCTCTGGTGGACCGCTTCGGAGCCGGCGCGCTGCACCTGCAGCCGTACCCGGCGTTCCGGACGGAGTGACGCCAGCCGACGTCTGGGCCATCGAGCGGGCGGCGGCGGCGACCTGGCCCGCCTCGACGGTGGTGCGTCGCGACGGCTGGCTGCTGCGGCACTGCGACCTGCTTCGCCGCCGCCGCTCGAACTCGGCTCTGCCCGTGGGTCCGCTCGACGATCCGGAAGCGGCGATCGACGCGGCCGAGCGCTTCTACGCCGAGCGTTCGAGTCCGGCGATCGTGCAGGTCAGCCCGCTCGACGAGCGCTCGGAGCTGGACGAGCTGCTGGCCGCTCGCGGATACCGCGTCGACGCGCCGACCACGGTCATGCGGACCGAGCGGGAGGCGCTGCTGCGGACGTGCCCGGTGTCGGACTTCGACGTCCTGCTGGACGCCGAGCCAGGCTCGCGATGGCTGGACGCGGTCGCGGCCGTCGGTGGTCGGCCTGAGCCGAGCCTGGACCGGGTGCCTGCGCCGGTCGCGTTCGCCACCGCCGTGCACCGGGGTGTTCCGGTGGGGGTCGGCATGTTTGCCGTCTCGGACGGCTGGTGCGGCGTCTACGGGATGCGCACGGCCCCGGAGTGGCGGCGACGCGGTGTGGCCGCCGCGCTGATGCGCTCCGGCGCCGGTCGGGCGTCGGCCGAGCGGGTGTTCCTCCAAGTGGAGACCGGCAACTCCGTCGCGCGGAGTCGTTACGAATCGCTCGGATTCACGCTCGCGCATGCATATCATTATCGCGTTCGGTAGGAATCGCGTTTCTGCGATGTTTCGCAAGTGAATAGGCGGCCACCGGGGCCGTCCCCCGATGCGGTTATACCGGTCACATTTCAAGTGCGCACCGTGACGCCTGATGTCGCGGAACGTAGTGGCTCGCAGGATGTCGACCCGACGACCGGGTGATTATGGGCTCCGGGGTTGCCGCATTAAGGAATTCTCATTTGTTGCGCGGTGGATTCGTCCGATCCGCTACTTGCGTACTCGGGCGTAGCTTCCGATATTGTGGGGTTCGAGCGCTTTCGCTCGTTCACCCCGCAACCGTCGGCGTCGCCGGAAGGGGATCGGCTGCTCGTTTTTTTCGGGAGGCATTCGGTGCGCGGCACGGCATGGCAGATCACGAGAGTGGGACTCTTCCTGCTCTTCTCTGTCGTGCTCGCCGCCCTGGGGCCCACCGACGCGGCGCTGGCCGGTCAGGTCAGCTGCGCCGCCACCAACGAGCACAAACCCGACCCGAAGGAGCACCGGGACGGCGAGAAGCTCCGCGAACGCCTGCCCAGCACGGCCACGCACCGGCGCACCCAGATGCGCCACGAGCACGACCGGGACCTGCTCCTCGGGTCATCCCGCTGGATGGCGGCAGATTTCGAAATCCTCATCCGCTCCGCCACGTTCCCCAGCATCGGGACTGATACCCACCACGCGCACGGCAGGCTCAGACATTCACCGGCGATGCTGCAGGTCATGCGGCACTGATCGGTTCGGACTCCGACTTTTTCCGAGCCGATTAGACCCGGAGATTCGAAAATGAGCTTCGAAAACTTCGTGCAACACGCACGTCGCTATCCGAACCTGCTTTCCGCGGACCAGCGCGAGCAGTTGGCCACGGGCCAGTCACCTTCCGCTTTGTTCATCGGATGTTCAGATTCCCGTGTGACGCCGTCACACATCACCGGGGCTGAGCCAGGAACCTTGTTCGAACTGCGAACCGCTGGAAACGTGGTTCCGAAATACTCACCGGACTCCGGTTCCAGTGAGATGGGCACGATCGAGTACGCGGTTCTTCAGCTGGGGATCCAGGACATCATCGTGTGCGGCCACTCGCACTGCGGTGCCGTCACCGCGCTGACCATCGCCGGCCGCGGGCTCGACGAGCTGCCCGCGCTGTGCACCTGGCTGGGCACCGGCGCCCAGGTCGCCACCGAACCGGAGGACGCCGCCGTCCGCACCGAGAGCAAACGGCACCTCCGGTCGCAGCTGGACGTGCTGCGCGAGTACCCGTTCATCCGCGACCGGATCGAATCCGGGCGGCTTCGCCTGCACGGCTGGTTCTTCGAGATCGACACCGGCCTTGTCTACGTCGCACCGCAGTCCGCGGAGGACGAGGACTTCCTCCCGCTGTAGAGAAAGCCCGCGCCTGCGACATCGATCCGGGTCCCCACCGCGCAGGGTGCCCGGATCGATGCCCGCTCCCGTTTTTCGCCCTGGAGGGCATTGTGACAACGCAAATTGAAGACACGTCGCAAACACGAACCGGGCGAATGCCCAGCGCGCCGACGTTCGGCGCGGATCTCGCCGCCTCCCTGGTGGTGTTCCTGGTGGCCGTCCCGCTGTGCGTGGGCGTGGCCGCCGCGTCCGGTGTTCCCGTCGAGCTGGGCATCGTCACCGGCATCGTCGGTGGCCTGGTCGTCGGCCTGCTGCCCGGCAGCTCGCTGCAGGTCTCCGGCCCGGCCGCGGGCCTGACCGTGCTGGTGGCCTCGGCAGTCAGCCAGCACGGGCTCGCGATGCTCGGCATCATCGTGCTCGGTGCCGGCGTCGTGCAGATCCTGCTCGGCATCAGCCGGCTGGGCACCTGGTTCCGAGCCATCTCGCCTTCGGTCGTGCAAGGCATGCTCGCCGGTATCGGCCTGGTGCTGATCCTCGGCCAGATCTACCCGGTCGGCGGTCTGGCTCAGCCCAACACGACCGCCGAGAAGTTCGGCGGACTGGGCGGACTGGCCACCGCGATGGTGACCACGCCCGAGGGCCTGGCCGGTCTCGGCCTCGCCATCGCGGCGCTGCTGGTCATGACCGGCTGGAAGAAGTTCGTGCCCGCGCCGCTGAACCTGGTGCCCGGCGCGCTGGTCGCCGTGATCCTCACCAGCGCGGCGGCCGCGCTGCTGGCCCTGCCGGTGAAGAAGATCGAGGTCGGCTCGCTGCTGGCGTCGTTGAACCCGCCCGCGCTGACCGACTTCGGCGCGATCAACCTCGCCGTGCTCGGCTCGATCCTCACGTTCGCGCTGATCGCCTCGGCGGAGAGCCTGTTCAGCGCCGCTGCCGTCGACCGGATGCACGACGGTCCGAAGACGCAGTACAACAAGGAACTCGTCGCGCAGGGCGCGGGCAACGCGGTCTGCGGCGTCTTCGGCGCGCTGCCGATGACCGCCGTGATCGTGCGCAGCTCCGCCAACGTGCAGGCCGGCGCGAAGACGAAGCTGTCCCGCGTGCTGCACGGCTTCTGGCTGCTGCTGTTCGTGGTGCTGCTGCCCGGCCTGCTGGCGTTCATCCCGACCGCCGTGCTGGCCGCGCTGCTGATCCAGGCCGGTTGGAAGCTGCTGGAGATCCAGGCGGTCGCCAAGCTGGTGCGCGAGCACCGGTCCGAGGCGTTCGTGCTGGTGCTGACCGCGGTGACGATCGTGGCCACCGACCTGCTCATCGGCACCCTGACGGGTCTGGCCGTCGCGGTGGTCAAGACCGCGGTCGAGGTCTCCCGGCTGTCGGTCAACGCCGAGCACAGCGAGGACCGCGTCCACGTCGAGCTCGGCGGCAACGCCACGTTCCTGCGCCTGCCCCGGCTGCTCGACCACCTGGAGAAGCTGCCCACGGGCAAGCACGTCCACCTCGACCTGAGCACGGTCCGCCACCTGGACCGCGCTTGCCACCAGGCGGTCGAGAACTGGGTCGCCGAGCACCGCCGCAACAACGGCAGCGTCGAGGTCGCCATGCCGGCCAAGGCCGGCTGACCAGACCCTCACCTGGGGTGACCCGATTTCCACTGAAGTCCGGGTTCCGATTTCCACTGAAATCGGGACCCGGACTTCCATTGAAATCGGGTCACCTGGTGCGGGGCCGAGGTCGGGATGGGACTCCGGCACCGTGGTCGGCCTCGGTGGGGGGCGGTGTGGTTCGTGGGGGAGTCGGGGGTGGCGGGTAGCGTTCGCGGCGTGAGCGAGGGGTTGTTCGACGAGGGGCTGTTCGGGGCTGAGACCGAGCAGAAGGCCGGGGAGAAGCTGGCCGAGAACGCGCCGTTGGCGGTGCGGATGCGGCCTCGGTCCCTGGAGGAGGTCGTCGGGCAGCAGCACCTCCTGGTCGCCGGTGCTCCTCTGCGGCGGCTGGTCGAGGGAGCGGCTCCGGCGTCGGTGCTGCTCTACGGGCCGCCCGGGACCGGGAAGACGACCCTGGCGAACCTCGTGTCGAAGGCGACCGGGCGCCGGTTCGCGGCGCTGTCGGCGCTGTCGTCGGGGGTGAAGGAGGTCCGGGCCGTTATCGAGGAGGCTCGCCGCCGCCTCGGACGTTCCGGCGAGGCCACCGTGCTGTTCATCGACGAGGTGCACCGCTTCTCCAAGACCCAGCAGGACGCGCTGCTGGGCGCGGTCGAGGACCGGACCGTGCTGCTGGTGGCCGCGACGACCGAGAACCCCTACTTCTCGGTGGTGGCGCCGCTGCTGTCGCGGTCGCTGGTGCTGCAGCTGCGCAGCCTGGACGACGAGGACATCCGTGCGCTGCTGCGCCGCGCGGTCAGCGAGGAACGAGGGCTGGGCGGCTCGGTCGGGCTGGCCGAGGACGCCGAGGAACACCTGGTCGCGCTGGCCGAAGGAGATGCCCGCCGCGCGCTGACGGCGCTGGAGGCCGCGGCCGAATCAGCGGTGTCCAACGGAGCCGACGAGATCGACCTGGCCACCGTCGAATCCACGGTGGACCGAGCGGCCGTGCTCTACGACCGGGGCGGCGACCAGCACTACGACATCACCAGCGCCTTCATCAAGTCCATCCGAGGTTCCGACGTCGACGCCGCGCTGCACTACCTGGCGCGGATGGTCGAGGCGGGGGAGGACCCGAGGTTCATCGCGCGCCGCCTGGTCGTGCACGCCAGCGAGGACATCGGCATGGCCGATCCGACCGCGCTGCAGACCGCCGTCGCCGCGGCTCAGGCGGTGCAGTTCATCGGCATGCCCGAGGGACGGCTGGCGCTGGCCCAGGCCACCATCCACCTGGCCACCGCGCCGAAGTCCAACGCCGTGATCACCGCGATCGACGCGGCGATGGGTGATGTGCGCGCGGGCAAGGGCGGTCCGGTGCCACCGCACCTGCGCGACGGGCACTACGCGGGTGCGCAGAAGCTCGGCAACGCCAAGGGCTACCGCTACCCGCACGACAAGCCCGAAGGCGTGCTCGCCCAGCAGTACCCGCCGGAGTCGCTGGTGGGGCGCGACTACTACGACCCGACCCCGCGCGGCGCCGAACGCGCGCTGCACGACAGGGTCCCGAAGCTGCGCAACATCATCCGCGACGAGGATTGAGACCTGCTAAGGGATTCGTTGCTTGGCGGTGCCGGTGGCAGAAACCCCCGAAGGGTAAAGCGCAGCGGCTTCGTGGTCTCCGCGCGACGTTCCTTGAGTATGTGAATTACGCGGCGTCCCGGCGTACTCGCCACGAAGCCGCTCAGAACCTGCGGCGGTGCGGGCTGAGTCCCTCACCTGAAGCAGCGGCTCCGCCGCGTTCTTAAGCAGCACCTGGTCCGAACCGACCGGGCGAGGCGGACTTGATCATGGGGCGGCTCGACCAGAACCGCTCGTTGTCCGAGCCGGTACTGTGCCGAACCATGCCGAACCGGGCAGAACGAGCGTGGAGGTCGATGTGAGCAAGGTCGTGGTCACCAGGACGGTTCCGGAGTCCGCCGTGGCGGTGCTGCGCGAAGTCGCCGAGGTCCAGGTCTGCGACCAGGACCGGCCGCTGACCCCCGACGAGCTCCGCGCGACCGTCGGAGGCGCCGACGGCGTCGTCGCGATGCTGCACGACCGCATCGACACCGAGTTCCTCGACGCCGCGGGCCCGAAGCTGAAGGTCGTGGCGAACGTGGCCGTCGGCTACGACAACGTCGACGTCCCCGCGGTCACCGGACGCGGCGTCACCGTCACCAACACGCCCGGCGTGCTCACCGACGCCACCGCCGACCTCGCCTTCGGGCTGCTGCTGTCGGTCACCCGCCGCCTCGGCGAGGCCGAGCGGTTGCTGCGCTCCCGCACGCCCTGGAACTTCCACCTCGGCTTCATGCTCGGCACCGGCCTGCAGGGCAAGACGCTGGGCATCGTCGGCCTCGGCGGCATCGGCCAGGCCGTGGCCCGCCGCGCACGCGCCTTCGGCATGCACATCGCCTACACCGGCCGCCGCCGCGCGCCGCAGGAGATCGAGGCCGAGCTCGACGCCCGGTACCTGTCGCACGACGAGCTGCTGCGCACCGCCGACGTCCTCTCCCTGCACTGCCCGCTCACCGAGAGCACCCGCCACCTCATCGACGACGCGGCGCTGGACGCGATGAAGTCCACCGCGATCGTCGTCAACACCAGCCGAGGCCCGATCGTGGACGAGAAGGCCCTGGCCGCGGCCCTCAAGGAAGGGCGCATCGGCGGGGCGGCGCTGGACGTCTTCGAGAACGAGCCCGACGTCGACCCCGGCCTGCTGGAGCTGGACAACGTCGCGATCGCCCCGCACCTGGGCTCGGCGACCACCGAGACGCGCACCGCGATGGCCGAGCTCGCCGCGCGCAACGTCGCCGCCGTCCTGACCGGTCAGCAGGCGCTCACACCCGTCACCGCGTGATCAACCGGTCATCGCATCGAGACCTCCGGCGCGCGCCCGCCACGTCCTGCGCGGAGAGGCGCGGACCTGCGGTGGGGCCCGGCGGCCCGGGTGCTTGTAGCTGGCGGATACACCGGTAACCTGGCGCACGATCAACGAACCGGCGCAGGTCGCCGGTTCGACAAGGACATGACGTGGACATACGGGAGGGCACGTGACGCCCACGCAGATCGCCGCGCTGATCGTCGCCGGAGCGTTCGTGCTGCTGGTCCTGCTGCTGGCGGTGCCGCTGATCAAGCTCGGCAAGACCCTGGACGAGGCGAGCACCGCGATCAAGAAGGCGCAGGAGAACAGCGACCCGATCTTCACCGGCGCGAACACGACGATCACGCACGTGAACACGCAGCTGGAGCGGGTCGACGGCATCACCTCCAACGCCAAGACCATCAGCGGGAACGTCTCGGCGTTGTCGTCGCTGTTCACGGCTACACTGGGTGGTCCGTTGGTGAAGACGGCGGCGTTCTCCTACGGCGTGAGCAAGGCGCTGAAGGCCCGCCGGAAGCGCAAGCAGGAACCGACCGGACGGCACTTCCGCCGCAAGAACAAAGGAGGGCGCAAGTGAGGCGCCTTTTCTGGTTCGGCGCGGGCATCGCAGCCGGAGTCGCGCTGACCCGCAAGGTCAACGAGACCGCTCGGAAGGCGACCCCCACGGGGATGGCCGAGCAGGTCGGCGGCGCCATGCGTGAACTGGCTGGAGCGGTCGGCTCGTTCGGGGCCGACGTCCGCGCCGGGATGCAGGAACGGGAAGACCAGCTGCAGGATGTGGTCGTGGACGCGGACCAGGTCCGGCGGATAACCGCTGAGCACGACGCCGAGCGGCGAGCTCGTCGGGCGGGCCGCTGACGCAGGCGCGCCGCACCGCGCCGCCGGCCGCTCGCCGACACCGACAGCCGTGTCCGTGACCTGACCCAATTCCCAAGGACTCCCAGTGCAGACCCACGACATCAACCACCGGTTCACCGAGCACTTCAAGGGCCGCGGCCACACCGTGGTGCCCAGCGCGTCGCTGATCCTCGACGACCCGACGCTGCTGTTCGTCAACGCGGGCATGGTCCAGTTCAAGCCCTACTTCCTGGGCGAGGCCCCGGCCCCCTACCCGCGGGCGACGAGCATCCAGAAGTGCGTGCGCACCGGTGACATCGACGAGGTCGGCAAGACCACCCGGCACAACACGTTCTTCCAGATGGCCGGCAACTTCTCCTTCGGCGACTACTTCAAAGAAGGCGCCATGGAGAACGCCTGGGAGCTGCTCACCAAGTCGGTGGCCGACGGCGGCTACGGCATCGACCCGGCCCGCCTGTGGGTGACGGTCTTCGAGAAGGACGACGAGGCCGCCGGGCTGTGGCAGAAGGTCTGCGGGATCCCGGCCGAGCGGATCCAGACCCGCGACGCCAAGGACAACTACTGGGACATGGGCGTGCCCGGTCCCGGCGGTCCCTGCTCGGAGATCTACTACGACCGCGGGCCCGCCTACGGCAAGGAGGGCGGTCCCGTCGTCGACGAGGACCGCTACATCGAGATCTGGAACCTGGTGTTCATGCAGGACATCAGGGGTGAGCTGCCGCCCAAGGACGGGCACCCGCCGATCGGCGAGCTGCCCACCAAGAACATCGACACCGGCATGGGCGTCGAGCGCGTGGCCTGCCTGCTGCAGGGCGTGGAGAACGTCTACGAGACCGACCTGGTCCGCCCGGTGATCGCCAAGGCCGAGGAGCTCTCCGGCCGCCGCTACGGCGCGAGCCACGAGGACGACGTGCGGTTCCGCGTCATCGCCGACCACGCCCGCTCCGGCGTGATGCTCATCGGCGACGGCGTCACCCCCGGCAACGAGGCCCGCGGTTACGTGCTGCGCCGCCTGCTGCGCCGCATCGTGCGCTCGACCCGCCTGCTGGGCGTGCAGGAACCGGTGCTGGGCGAGTTCGCCCAGATCGTGCGCGACGCGATGTCGCCGAGCTACCCCGAGCTGGTCACCGAGTTCGACCGCATCGACTCGGTGATGCGCAACGAGGAAGAGGCGTTCCTGTCGACGCTGACCGCGGGGTCGAAGATCTTCGACCTGGCCGTCACCGACCTGAAGAAGACCGGTGGCCAGACCCTCGCGGGCGACAAGGCGTTCCAGCTGCACGACACCTACGGCTTCCCGATCGACCTGACCCTGGAGATGGCCTCCGAGCAGGGCCTGGCGGTCGACGAGCAGGGCTTCCGAGACCTGATGGCCGAGCAGCGCAACCGCGCCAAGGCCGACGCCAAGTCCCGCAAGACCGGCCACGGCGACCTGTCGACCTACCGCACGCTGCTCGACCAGCACGGGACGACCGAGTTCATCGGCTACACCGACCTGCAGTCGCACAGCCGCGTGCTGGGACTGCTCGTCGACGGTCAGCCCGCGCCCCGCGCCTCGGCCGGCACCGAGGTGGAGCTGGTGCTGGACCGCACCCCGTTCTACGCCGAGGGCGGTGGCCAGATCGCCGACACCGGCAAGCTGGTCGGACCGGGCGTCGCGGTCGAGGTGCTCGACGTGCAGCGCAGCGTGCCCGGCCTGTTCGTGCACCGCGCGAAGGTCCTGGAAGGCGAGCTCGGCGTGGACACCACGCTGGAGGCCGCCGTCGACGCCCACCGCCGCCAGTCCATCGAGCGCTCCCACTCCGCGACGCACCTGGTGCACGCGGCCGTGCGCAGCGCCTACGGCAAGCGCGCCGCGCAGGCCGGTTCGCTGAACTCGCCGGGCCGGATGCGCTTCGACTTCACCGTGCCCTCGTCGGTCTCGGCCGACGTGCTGGCCGGGGTCGAGGAGGAGGTCAACGACTACCTGCAGACCGACGTCGAGGTCAACGCCTACACCACCAGCATGGACCGGGCCATGGAGCTCGGTGCGATGGCGCTGTTCGGCGAGAAGTACGGCGACCAGGTCCGCGTGGTCGACATGGGCGACTACTCCCGCGAGCTGTGCGGTGGCACCCACGTGCCGCGCATCGGCCACCTCGGCGTGGTCAAGCTGGTGTCGGACTCCTCGGTCGGTTCCGGCGTGCACCGCGTCGAAGCGCTGGTCGGCATGGACGCGATGCGCCACATCAGCAAGGAGCACCTGCTGGTCACCCAGCTCGCCGAGCAGTTCAAGGTTCCCGCCGAGGAGCTGCCCGAGCGCATCCAGGGCGTGGTCAGCAAGCTGCGCAGCGCCGAGAAGGAGCTCGCGCAGCTGCGCATCACCCAGGTGCTCAACTCCGCCGGTGAGCTCGCCGACAAGGGCACCGACGTGCACGGCGTGACGCTGGTGGCCGAGCAGGTCCCGGACGGCGTCGACGGCAACGCGCTGCGGGCGCTGGCCGGTGAGATCCGCGGCCGGCTGGGCTCGCGCCCCTCGGTGGTCGCGCTGTTCTCCGCCGAGGAGGGCAAGGTCAGCTTCGTGGTCGGCGTCAACGACGCGGCCCGCGACAAGGGCATCGCGGCGGGCAAGCTGGTTCCCAGCTTCGCCGCCGAGGTCGGCGGTCGCGGGGGCGGCAAGCCGGACATGGCCCAGGGCGGCGGCTCGAACCCCGCGGGCATCACCGCGGCCATCGGTGCGCTGCGCACCGGAGTCGACCAGGTGGTGGCAGGCGGGTGAACGAGCGCCAGCAGACGGATCCCGGCCCGGGACGTCGGCTCGGTGTCGATGTCGGGGCGGTCCGGGTCGGAATCGCTTTGAGCGATCCCGCTCCGATGCTGGCGACCCCGTTGGAGACGTTGCGACGGGACGAGGAAGGCGGCAGCGATCTCGCCAAGATCGCCGACCTCGTCTCCGAGCACGACGTGGTGGAGATCGTGATCGGCCTGCCCAAGACGCTGGCCGGCAGGCACGGTTCCGCCGCGGAGATCGCGCAGTCTTACGGGGCTGCGCTGGTGGATAAGGTCGCACCGGTGCCGGTGCGGTTTCACGACGAGCGGTTGACCACGGTGACGGCCAGCCGGAAGCTGTCGAAACGCGGCGTGCGGGGGAAGAAGCAGCGCGCCGTCGTTGACCAGGCGGCAGCGGTGGAGATCTTGCAGGCTTACCTGGACGGCCGGGGGCAGAGAACACGAGAGGAACTCCCGTGACCGATGATCTCGGACTGTTCGCGGACGAGCCCGGGGACCACCGGCGACGGCGCCCCGATCCGGAACGATTCCGACGTCGCAAGAGGCGCCGATGGGTGACCGCCCTGGCCGGCCTGTTCGTGCTGGTGCTGGTTGGCGGCGGTGTGGGGTACGGAGCGCTGCAGATCATGCGGATCGGCGGCTACGAGGACTACGACGGCGAGGGCACCGGCAGCGTCGTCATCGAGGTCGCCTCCGGCGACACCGTGGGTGACATCGGCAAGACGCTGTCCGAGAAGGACGTGGTGGCCAGCACCAAGGCGTTCACCTCGGCCTCCGCCGAGAACAAGCGGATCAACTCGATCCAGCCCGGTTACTACCTGATGCGCAACAAGATGTCGGGCCAGGCCGCGGTCAGCCACATCCTGTCGGACGCGGCGAAGGTGGGCCGGGTCGACATCCGCGGCGGCATGCGGCTGGAGGACCAGGCCGCGCCCAACGGCGGCAACACGCCGGGCATCCTGACCAGGCTCGCCGAGGCGACGTGCGCGAACAAGAACGAGAAGTGCACCACCTCCGAGGAGATGCACCGCGCGGCCGAGACCGCGGACCTGGCGGCGCTGGGCGTGCCGCAGTGGGCCGTCGCCGATGCGTCGAAGGCAGAGCCCCGGCGTCGGCTGGAGGGCCTGATCATGCCGGGCATCTACGACGTCAAGCCTGGTGAGTCGGCGGAGAACGTGCTGCGCGACGTGGTCACCAAGTCGGCGGCGCAGCTGGAGTCGGCCGGTCTTCCGGATCTTGCGCAGAGCAGCGGTCATTCGCCGTACGAACTGATGATCATCGCCTCGCTGACGCAGAGCGAGGGGCTGGCGAAGGACTTCCCGAAGATCGCGCGGGTGATCGAGAACCGGATCGGCCAGCCCGCGATGAAGCTGGGGCTGGACTCCACGATCAACTACCCGCTGGACAAGCCGACGTTGCTGACCAACAGCTCCGACCGGCAGCGTCCTGGCCCGTACAACACCTACCTGAACTACGGGCTGCCGCCGACGCCGATCTCGGCGTTCAGCAAGGAGGCGCTGCGGGCGGCCGAGCGGCCGGCCGAGGGCGAGTGGCGCTACTTCGTGAAGTGCTACCCGGACGGGACCTCCTGCTTCGCGGAGAACCAGCAGCAGCACGACGCCTTCATCAAGGAAGCGCAGGAACGTGGCGCTTTCTGATCAGCAAGGGGCGGCGGTGCGTCGGGCCGGAGTGCTGGGAAAGCCGGTCGAGCACTCGCTGTCCCCGGTCCTGCACGGTGCCGCCTACGACGCGCTCGGTCTGCCCTGGACCTACGAGCGAGTCGAGGCGGACGCCGAGCGGCTGGTGGAGTTCGTCGGCGGCCTCGGCCCGGAGTGGGCGGGGCTGTCGGTGACGATGCCGGGCAAGCGCGCGGCGCTGCGGGTGGCCGATGAGGCCGCCGACCGGGCCGAGGTGGTGGGGGCGGCGAACACGCTGGTCCACCGCCCGGACGGGAGCTGGTTCGCCGACTGCACCGATGTGGACGGCGTCGTCGGGGCCCTGCGGGTGGCGGGTGGTTTCACCGGCGGCCACGCGGGGCTGATCCTCGGCGCGGGCGGCACGGCGGTGGCGACCCTGGCGGCGTTCGCCGATCTGGGCCTGTCCGAGGCGACGCTGGCGGTGCGCGAGCCCTCCCGGGCGGCGGAGGCGCTGGAGGCGGCCGAGCGCATCGGTCTGCGGGTCCGGGTCGAACGGCTCGACTCGATCAACATCGCCGACGCCGCGACCAGCCACGACGTGGTCGTCTCCACGCTCCCGGCGGGCGCGGTGGACCCGCACGCGGCGGATCTCGCGAAGTCCGCGTGCGTGCTCGACGTCATCTACCACCCCTGGCCGACGCCGCTGGCCGAGGCCGTCGAGGCTGTCGGAGGCCGGTTGGCGACCGGCCTGGACATGCTGCTGCACCAGGCGTTCGGCCAGGTCGAGCACTTCACCGGGTTGGAGGCGCCGCGCGCCACCATGCGGGACGCCCTGGCCGCGGCCACCGGTCACGCCCTGCCCCTGTAGCGCAGCGGTGCGGGCTGAGTCCCACACCTGGAACAGCTCGTTCTCACACAGCTCCTGGACGCGAAACGGCGGCGCCTCCGGGCAGGAAGCGCCGCCGTCGTCTCGATCCCGGGTTCAGTCCATGTCGGTCGCCACGAGCTTGGCGACCTCGTCGAGGGCCGCCTCGGCGCCCTCGCCCTCGGCGGCCAGGATCACCTCGTCGCCGTGGGAGGCGCCCAGGGTCATCAGACCGAGGATGCTGCCCGCCTCGACGGGTTCGTCGCCCTCCTTGCGGATGGTGATCACCACGGGCTGGGCCGCGGCCGTCTTGGCCAGCAGGGCCGCGGGCCGCGCGTGGATCCCGACCTTGCTCGCTACGGTGACCCGTCGTTCAGACATGTCTCTCCTTCGTCGGGGGCGGGGGCACCGACCCGCGCCGCCTCACTTCTTCTCGGTGGTCGGCGCAGCGCCCCCACCGGCATTATCCGCATCGGTCGAGGCGCTGTCGTCCTCCTCGCGACCCGGGGTGCGCAGGTTCCACTTGGCGATGACGAACCGGAACACCACGTAGTAGACGGCCGCGTAGCCCAGCCCGATCGGGATCAGCCAGATCGAGCCCTGGGAGATGCCGAAGTTGAGCAGGTAGTCGATCGCACCGGCGGAGAACCCGAAGCCGGAGTGGATGTCCAGCGCGTTGACCAGCGCCAGCGAGGTGCCGGTCAGCACCGCGTGGATCAGCAGCAGCGGCCACGCGACGAAGATGAACGAGAACTCCAGCGGCTCGGTGACACCGGTCAGGAACGAGGTCAGCGCGACCGAGATCATCACGCCGCCGACGACCTTGCGCTGCTCGGGCTTGGCCGACTGCCAGATCGCCAGCGCCGCCGCGGGCAGCGCGAACATGAAGATCGGGAAGAAGCCGGTCATGAACGTCCCGGCGGTGGGATCGCCCGCGAAGAAGCGCGCGATGTCGCCCTTCTCGCCGTGGTAGTCGCCGAAGAGGAACCAGACCACGTTGTTCGGGATGTGGTGCAGCCCGAACGGCAGCAGCAGCCGGTTGATCAGGCCGTAGAGCCCGCCCCCGATGACCGCCTGCTGGGTGACCGCGTCGGAGAAGGCGGTGAGCAGGGCGTCGAACAGCGGGAACAGCAGGCCCATGAGCACGCCGATGACCAGCATCGCCACCGCGGTCACGATCGGCACGAACCGCCGGCCGCCGAAGAAGCCCAGGTAGTCCGGCAGCTTGATGCGGTGGTAGCGCTGCCACAGCCAGGCCGCCACCAGACCGGCGACGATGCCGCCGAGCACGCCGTAGGGGCTCTTGTTGAGCGAGGTGCCTTCCTCGGTGCCGGCGATCTGGGTCAGCACGCCGTGCAGCACCAGGTAGCCGACCGCGCCGGACAGGGCCGTCGAGCCGTCGGCCTTCTTGGCGAAGCCGATCGCGACACCGATGGCGAACAGCAGCGGCAGGTTGTCGAACAGCGCGCCACCGGCCGCGCCGATGACACCGGCGACGGTCTGCAACCAGGTCAGGGAGGCTCCGAGGCCTTCCGCGCCGAGCAGGTCGTCCTGGCCGAGCCGTTGCAGCAGCGCGGCGGCGGGCAGCACCGCGATCGGCAGCATCAGGCTGCGGCCGATGCGTTGCAGTTGCGCGAGTCCTCTGTTGCTCCCCTTCGCCTTGGCGGCGGTGGAACTCATCGGATACCTCCTGCTTGGTTCACCGGGGTTGGAAGATCATTGCAAACGATTTCGGTGGTGCGCTGGTTCGTCTTGTCCGGTTCTCGCCTCACGGTTCGCCCGGTTCGCGGTCGAGCTGCATGGTCACCTGGTACCGGTCACCGCGGTACCAGGACGTCATGTCCTCCACCGGCCGTCCGCGCGCGGTGGAGATCCGCCGGAACACCAGCAGCGAGCACCCGGGCCGGATGCCCAGCAGGCGTGCGGTTTCGGCGTCGGCGTCGTCGGCCAGCACGGTCTGCGTGCCCGACTCCAGCTGGAGCCGGTACCGCCGGGACAGCAACGTGTACAGCGAGGCGGTGAGGTCCTGGTCGAGCAGGTCGGGGACCGAGTCCGGGTGGTACCAGCCGCGTTCGACGGCCATCGGCATCCCGTCGGCCTTGCGGAGCCGGAACAGCCAGAACGCGGTCTGCCGCGGTGCCAGGTCGAGCGCCTCCGCGGTGGCCGGCGGCGGGACGGCCTCGGCCGCGTCGAGCAGCACGGTCTCCGGGTGCATGCCGCGGCGGCGCATGTCCTCGGTGAACGAGGCCAGGTGCACCTGCCAGTCGATGCGCGGGCGCGTGGTGAAGGTGCCCTTGCCGCGCACCCGGACCAGCAGGCCTTCGGTGACCAGCTGACCGATCGCCTCGCGCACCGTCAGCCGGGAAACCCCGTAGCGCAGCGCCAGTTCGCGCTCCGACGGCACCGCGGCGCCGTGCGGGAGCTCGTCGCTCGCCAGCTCGCGCAGGATCTCCCGCAGTTGCGCGTGTTTCGGCATCGGCCCGTCGGGCAGGCCGCGAGAGGGCGCGTGCTGGAGAGAACTCGGTTCTTCTCCCATGCCGCCTCCTGTCGTGCCACCCTGGCGTGAGCTCGCTGTCGTGAACTCGCCGCCGGTTCGGATGAGAACCGCGACCGGTCGTTGGTACTGTCCGGTCTAAACCAGTTGGTTGCGAAGAATGCGCCGTCATGCGATCAGGTGTCAACAAGGCTCTGCTTTCGTTGCCGCATCGACATCACGTGGCGCAAGATCGTCGCGTCGCGGTCCGCTGACCGCGGTGGCGAGAGCACGAAGGGAGCACGTGGTGGCTCAGGACAAGGCCGAGGCGATCCTGTCCGCGCTGGGCGGCGGGGACAACATCGTCGAGATCGAGCCGTGCATCACGCGGCTGCGCTGCGAGGTCGAGGACGGCTCGAAGATCGACGAGGCGGGCCTCAAGGCCGCGGGCGCGCACGGCGTGATGGTGCAGGGCACGGTCGTCCAGGTCGTGGTCGGACCGGAGGCGGACACGCTGGCCGGCGACATCGAGGACCTGATGTGAGCACCGAGGTCGGCAGTCCGGTAGCGGGTCTGACCACGTCGCTCAGCGACGTGCCGGACCCGGTGTTCTCGCAGGCCATGGTGGGTCCCGGTGTCGCGGTGAAGCCCTCCGGCGGAGAGGGCGACGCGGTCGCCCCGGTCTCGGGCCAGGTCGTGACGCTGCACCCGCACGCGTTCGTCGTCGCGGCGTCCACGGGCGGCGCGGTGCTGGTGCACCTGGGCATCGACACGGTCAAGCTCAAGGGTGAGGGCTTCACGCTGCACGTCGGCAAGGGCGATGCGGTCGAGGCCGGGCAGAAGATCATCACCTGGAACCCGACGGAGGTCGAGGCCCAGGGCTACTCCTCGATCTGCCCGGTGGTGGCCCTGGACGCCCCGGCGGAGTCCCTGGCGGACCTCCGCGAGGACACCCAGGTCCTCCCGGGAGACGTGCTGTTCAACCTCGACGGGTGAGGCGGCGGGAAGTTCTGGTCCGAACCGACCGGGCGAAACGGATGTCGATCATGGGCGGTTCGGACCAGAACTGACCAACGGGGTGCCGACACGCGACCCTTCGGGCCGGTCGTTCGCCGCGGCGCGCGGGAGTCCCGGCACCGTCGTCGGGATGAGCGCGTTGATCGCGGCCGGAGCCCTCGCCGGATGGGCCGGACGCCACATCCTTGGCCGACTTCGCCGGGGCACCGCCGTCCCACCCGGCTGGTGCGAGACGGGGGTGTCGCTGGCGTGGGCGCTGGTGGCCCTCCGCCAGCCACCCGGGTGGTGGTTGCCGATCCCGCTCGCCCTGGGCTGGCTCGCCGTCGTCCTCAGCGCCTGCGACCTGCGGGTCCACCGGCTGCCCGACGCCCTGACCCTGCCCGCCTACCCCGTCGCCGCCGCGCTGCTGACCGTCGTCGCGGCGCACCGGCCGGGCGTCGCGCTCGGCTCGGCGGCCGGGCTCGTCCTGCTGGGCGGGACGTACCTGGTGGTCAGGCTCATATCCCCGCCCGCGATGGGTGCGGGGGACGTCAAGCTCGCCGGAGTCCTGGGCGCGGTGGTGGGTGCGGTGTCGGTTCCCGCCGTCGCCGGGGTCGTCGTGGCCGCGGCCGCGTTCACCCTGGTCGGCGCCTCGTGGAGGCGCGCGGGGGCGGTCGCGCACGGTCCGGCGGTGCTGGTTCCGTCCTGGCTGGTGACGCTGAGCTGGCCGTGACCCACCCGGGCGGGTTCCTCCTGGGCAGAGCGTGGCAGGATCTGAGGTGTGTTGCGCTGGATGACCGCTGGAGAATCGCACGGCCCCGCCCTCGTCGCGGTGCTGGAAGGCATGGTGGCCGGGGTCGAGGTGACCTCGACCGAGATCGCGACCCAGCTGGAGCGCCGCAAGCTCGGCTTCGGGCGCAGCCCTCGGATGAACTTCGAGGCCGACGAGCTGGAGATCATCGGTGGCGTCCGGCACGGCCGCACGCAGGGCGGCCCGATCGCGGTGCGCATCGGCAACACCGAGTGGCCCAAGTGGGAACAGGTCATGGCCGCCGACCCGGTCGACGAGGACGTGCTGGCCGACCTGGCCCGCAACGAGCCGCTGACCCGCCCGCGCCCTGGCCACGCCGACATCGCCGGCATGCAGAAGTACGGCTTCGACGAGGCCCGCCCGGTCCTGGAGCGCGCCAGCGCCCGTGAGACCGCCGCGCGCGTGGCCGTCGGCACCGTCGCCCGGCAGTTCCTGCGCCAGCTGTTCGGCGTGGAGATCGTCAGCCACGTGGTCAGCCTCGGCGGCGTGGACGTCGCCGGCGAGGTGCTGCCCGGCCCCGACGACCTGGCCGCGATCGACGAGAACCCGGTGCGCGCCTTCGGCGACACCGCCACCGAGCGGATGATGGCCGAGGTCGACGCCGCGAAGAAGGACGGCGACACCCTCGGCGGCGTCGTCGAGGTCATCGCCTACAACCTGCCTCCGGGCATCGGCTCTCACGTGCACTGGGACCGCAAGCTCGACGCCCGCCTGGCCGGTGCGCTGATGAGCATCCAGGCGATCAAGGGCGTCGAGATCGGCGAGGGCTTCGCCAACGCCCACCGCCGGGGCAGCGCCGCGCACGACGAGATCTACCCCGACAAGGGCGTCAACTGGGTCCGCCGCGACAGCAACCGCGCGGGCGGTCTCGAAGGCGGCATCACCAACGGCGAGCCGCTGATCGTGCGCGCCGCCAAGAAGCCCATCTCCAGCCTCCCGCGCGCTCTGGCCACTGTGGACATGGTGACCGGCGAGCCCGCGCAGGCGATGCACCAGCGCTCCGACATCACCGCCGTGCCGCGCGCCGCCGTGGTCGCCGAGACGATGGTGGCGCTGGTGCTGGCCGAGGCCGCGCTGGAGAAGTTCGGCGGCGACTCGTTGCCGGAGACCCGCCGCAACGTCGAGGGCTACCTCGCCTCGCTGCGCGAGCGCGCGGAGAAGCGGCAGGTGCGGTGATGTCGCCGCGCGCGATCGTGATCGGCCCGCCCGGCGCGGGCAAGACCACCATCGGCAGGCTGCTGGCCGAACGTCTCGACGTGCGGTTCCGGGACACCGACGCCGATGTCGTCGAGAGCACCGGCCGCGAGATCCCCGACATCTTCGCCAACGACGGTGAACCCGCCTTCCGCGCGCTGGAGGAGCGGGCCGTCGACACCGCGCTGCGCGAGCACGACGGCGTGCTGGCGCTCGGCGGCGGGGCGGTGCTGTCCGAGCTGACCCGCGAGCGGCTCGCCGGGCACCCCGTGGTGTTCCTGTCGGTCGGGCTCGCCGAAGGTGCGCGACGCGTGGGGCTTTCCGCCGCGCGCCCGCTGCTGGCCGGGGTCAACCCGCGCGCGACCTTCAAGGCGCTGCTCGACGCGCGGCTGCCGATCTACCGCTCGGTGGCCGCCGTGGAGGTCGCCACCGACGAACTCGAACCAGCGCAGGTCGTCGACCGGGTCGTCGAAGACCTCGCGGCACGGCCGTCTCGCTAGGGGGTGTTTCGAAGTGGCGGAGCCACTTGCTCTTTCGGTGAGCGGGCAAGCAACCGGCACCGCCGGAGGTTCTGCGGGGCTTCGTGGCGAGCACGCCGCGACGTCGTGCATTGGACATACATGAGGAGCGGCGCGGAGTCCACGGAGCCCCGCAGGTTCTCCTACTCGCACCGCTACGCACAACGACCCTGATACTCCTTTAGAGATGCCGAAGGGACGACGATGACCGAACCGGTTCGGATCAGCGTGAACGGCCAGCAGCCCTACGACGTGGTCGTCGGCCGGGGCCTGCTCGGTGAGCTGGTGGAATTCCTCAGCGGGGCGTCGAGCGTCGCGCTGGTGCACCAGCCCACGATCACCGCCACCATCGAGGCGGTCCGCGAGGAGCTGACCGAGGCCGGCATCGACGCGCACCGGGTCGAGATCCCCGATGCCGAGGACGGCAAGAGCCTGCAGGTCGCCGGGTTCTGCTGGGAGGTGCTGGGCAAGATCGGCATGGACCGCGACGGCGTCGTGGTGTCCTTCGGCGGCGGTGCGGTCACCGACCTCGGCGGGTTCGTCGCGGGCACCTGGATGCGCGGCGTGAAGGCCGTGCACGTGCCCACCACCCTGCTCGGCATGGTCGACGCGGCCGTGGGTGGCAAGGCCGGCATCAACACCGACGCGGGCAAGAACCTGGTGGGCCTGTTCCACGAGCCGAGCCTGGTGCTGTGCGACCTGGCGACGCTGGAAGGCCTGCCGCGCAACGAGCTCCTGGCGGGCATGGCCGAGGTCGTCAAGGCCGGGTTCATCGCTGATCCGGAGATCCTGCGACTGATCGAGGCCGACCCGGACACCGCCACCGACCCGAGCGGTGACGTGCTGGCCGAGCTGGTCCGCCGGTCCATCCAGGTCAAGGCCGACGTCGTCTCGTCGGACCTCAAGGAGTCGCACCTGCGCGAAGTGCTCAACTACGGGCACACGCTGGCCCACGCCATCGAGCGGCGCGAGCGCTACCGCTGGCGCCACGGCGCCGCGGTCAGCGTCGGCCTGGTCTTCGCCGCCGAACTGGCGCGGCTGGCGGGACGTCTCGACGACGACACCGCCGACCGCCACAAGCGCATCCTCGACCTGCTCGGCCTGCCCACCACCTACGACCCGGACGCGCTGGGCTCGCTGATGGAGGGCATGAAGGCCGACAAGAAGAACCGCTCCGGCGTGCTGCGGTTCGTGGTGCTCGACGGTCTGGCCAAGCCGGAACGGCTGGAAGGTCCGGATCCGTCGCTGATCGCCGCCGCGTACTCGGCGATCACCGGTGGCGAGAGCAAGTCGAGCACGGAGGTGCTGCTGTGAAGGTCCTCGTCCTCAACGGACCCAACCTCGGCCGGCTCGGCAAGCGCGAGCCCTCGGTCTACGGCAGCACCACCTACGCCGACCTGGTGTCGATGTGCGAGAAGGCGGGCGAGGACCTCGGCGTCGAGGTCGAGGTCCGGCAGACCGACCACGAGGGCGAGATGGTCGGCTGGCTGCACGAGGCCGCCGACGCGTCCTGGCCGGTGGTGCTCAACGCGGGCGCGTGGACGCACTACTCGGTGGCGGTGCGCGACGCCGCCTCGCAGCTGACCGCTGAACTGGTCGAGCTGCACATCTCCAACGTGCACAAGCGGGAACCGTTCCGGCACACCAGCTACCTGTCCGACATCGCGACCGCGGTGATGGCGGGTCTGGGCGTGGCCGGGTATCCGCTGGCGATCCGCTGGCTGGCCGAGAACGCGGGGGAGTAGTGCGCGGCCGGCTGCCGTTATGCCTGGTCGCTGTCGCGCTGCTGGCGGGCTGCACGCAGGTCGACGGCAGTCCGGTGACGCAGGTGGTGCAGCGGCCGGTTCCGGTGCCGCAGCCGGTGGAGCTGCGGACCGCCGCCGAGCGCGGGAGCCCCGGTGCGGTGGCGGCGGGCGGGTTGCCCGCGCCGTACAACTACGGGCCGTCGGTGCTGTCCGAGGACGGCAGGTACCGGGCGTGGTGGTGCAGCCAGCTGCCGGGGGTGGGGCCCGCGGGCGACGACGTCCTGCACGCCTCGGCCGCCTCGCCGGACGGTCCGTTCGCCGAAGGCGCGGCGCCGGCGGTTCCGGTCTTCGCCGGTGAGCCGGGGCGCTTCGACGGGATGCACACCTGCGATCCGTCGGTGCTGCACGTGGGCGACCGCTACTACCTCTACTACACGGGGGCGGCGGGCGATCACGCGCACGGCAACGCCATCGGGGTCGCGACCAGCGCGGACGGCATGGCGTGGACCCGCGGTGCCGCGCCGATCGTGACCGCGGCGGGCGAGGTCCTCCGCGGCAACGTCTACGGCGCCGGGCAGCCTTCGGCGGTGTTCGTGGACGGCTGGTTCTACCTGCTGTTCACCGACACCACGGCCAAGGGCGCGGGCTGGAACGGCGCCGGGCAGTTCGTGCTGCGGTCGCGAGACCCGTTGTTCGGCAAGGGCGTTGAGGCGTTGACCGAGCGCGGCTTCCGGCCTGCCGGTGGCGAGCGCGGCCGGTCGGTCGTCGACGCGTTCAGCGCGGACTGGGCCTACTCGCCGACGCTGGACGCCTTCGCCATCGCGCACCAGACCACCGGCGGAACCCAGATCACCTTCTGGGACCGGGAATTCACCCGCCACCCCTACGAGCCGGTGACGATTCCCGGCCCGTGGCAGGAGGGCCCGGGTCTGGTCCGCGACGGCGAGGGGCGGATTCGTCCCTCCACATCGGACCCGTGCGAGGGCGTGCCGCTCGACGTCCTGCGCGCCACCGCGCTGGCACCGGCTCCCACCGACATCCGGCACTTCGGCATCGACATCACCGACGCCGGCGGCTGCGGCACCGCTCCGCGAGCGGCGCGTGCGCTGGACGGCTTCGCGGTTCCCTCACCGGTGCGCACGGTCGACCTGGTCCACGACGGCGCCAGGGTCCGGCTCGAACGCCGCTCGGTGGCCGAGACGGTCGCGGTGAAGGTCCTCGACGACCGCCCGGAACCCGTGGACGCCCTCCCGGTGATCGCCGAGATCGCCTCCGGCGCCCCGGCCCTCCGTTCCCCGACGGGCGAGGTCGGGCTCCTCGACACCCGCGGCGACCTCTGGCGGGTCACTCCGGAAACCGCGCGGGCCAACGCTTCTCCGATCGCCGACGTCACCGAGGCGCAGTGGCGATCCCGCCCCGCCCGAGGCGACCTCCGCCCCTGACCCTCACTCCGCCGTCACAGTTTCGCGCGAAATCGTGACAGGGGTGCTCAGGACGGCGAGCCCTGCTGGAGGGTCTGCACCTTGAGCTGCTCGCCCGGGAGGTCCGGGTTGGCGCAGGCCGTCCCGCTCAGGGGAACGAACATCGAGTCGTACTCCTGGGGCGGGTAGATGCGCAGGCCGCGGGCCTCCTCCGGGCGGCAGGTGGCCGGGTCGTAGTTCTCCGTGCGCGGGGCCGCCAGCGGCGCCCACGCCTGTCCGCCGGGTCGCAGGATGATGGCGGCTCCCTTGTCGCCCTGGCGCTCGGCGGGTCGGCCGATCTGGTGACCGTCGTCGCCGCCGACGTAGGACACGCCGGCGAAGCCCTGGATCTCGCAGGTGCTGGTGCCGGAGTTGGTGAACCGCAGCGCGTGGTGCGTGGTTCCGGCGCCCGCGTCGACGTACTCCACCGTCACGGCGAGGTCCCCCACCTCGCACAGCCGGTTCTCCGGCGCCGGGTCGGCCTCGGTGTTGGAGGTCGTCTCGGCGGACGGCGGCACCTCGGCGCTCGGGGTGTTGCCGGTCGCCTCGGAGTGCGTCTGCGGCTCCGGCGAGGAGCCGCCGATGATCGTGCTGGACGACGTCGCACCGTCCTCGCCGCAGGCGCTGAGACCGATGGTGAGCAGTGCGGCGGTGGCCGCCAGGATGATCCTCGTGCGAGTCATGTTCTCCACCTCTCGGTGCCGATCACTCACTTGAGGAGACGCGCATCGGGCGGGGAGGTTGCTCGGACTCGTGAGCGGAGGCAACCGTTCCCCGCTTGAAGGTGCGGCGGAGCCGCTGTTCCGGCGCGGGGCCCGGTCCTCCTAGTCCTGGTGGAAGGTCCGCCGGTAGGCGGCCGGCCCGATGCCCAGCCGGGCGCGCAGGTGCTTGCGCAGCGAGGTGGCGGTGTTGAGCCCGGAGGCGACCGCGACCTCCTCGATCGGCAGGTCGGTGTGCTCCAGCAGGTGCCGCGCGTGTTCGATGCGCTGTCCCAGCAGCCAGTCCAGCGGCGAGGTGCCGGTCTCCTCGCGGAACCGCCGGGTGAAGGTCCGCACGCTCATGCCCGCGTGCGCGGCGATCGCCTCCAGGGTCAGCGGTTCGGCGAGGCGGTGCAGCAGCCATTCGCGGGTCGGGGCGGTGCCGGTGGCGCCGGGGGAGGGCAGCGGGCGTTCGATGAACTGCGATTGCCCGCCGTCGCGCCAGGGCGGGACGACGTTGCGCCTCGCCGCCCGGTTGGCGATCTCGCTGCCGTGGTCGTTGCGGATGACGTGCAGGCACAGGTCGATCCCGGCGGCCACTCCCGCGGAGGTCAGCAGGTCGCCGTCGTCGACGAACAGCACGTCCGGACGCAGCTCGACGTGCGGGAACATCTCGCGGAACCGGTCGGCGTGCGCCCAGTGGGTGGTCGCCGGACGGTCGTCGAGCAGCCCTGCGGCGGCGAGCACGAACGCACCGGTGCAGATCGACATGATCCGGGTGCCCGCGGGCAGGTTCCGCAGGTAGTCGGTGACCTTGGGGTCCTCGGTGAAGGTGTCGGTGTCGACGCCGGGCACGATCACCGTGTCCGGCTCGCGCAGCGCGTCGGTGCCGCACTCGGGCAGGATCGTGAAGCCCCTGTTCGAGGGCAGCGGCCCGCCGTCGATGCTGCACACGCGCACCTCGTAGAGCGGTCCGTCCGGCCCGGTGGCGCCCGCGAAGATCTGCGGCGGTATCGACAGGTCGAACCCGACGACGGTCTCCACGCCGAGCACGGCGATCCGATGCGGCCTCATGGCCGAATCTTCCCACATATTGTCCCACCGGCCACTGGTTCGACCCCCAGCGCTCGATCACGCTGGTCAGCATGGTTCGCATGCTGCCCGCGCGGGTCCACCCCGCCTGGTCGATCGCCGTCGTCGCGTTCATCGCTCTGGTGGGGGCTGCCGCCTTCCGGTCGGCACCCGGGGTGCTGATGGACCCGCTCCACCAGGAGTTCGGCTGGCCGCACGGGCTGATCTCGGCTGCGGTGTCGCTCAACCTGCTGCTGTTCGGGCTGACCGCGCCGTTCGCCGCGGCGCTGATGGTGCGCTTCGGCGTCCGGCGCGTCACCGCCTCGGCGCTGCTGCTCGTGGGGGTGGGCAGCGGGCTGACGGTGTTCATGACCGAGCCGTGGCAGCTGATCCTGTGCTGGGGCCTGCTGGTGGGGCTGGGCACCGGTTCGATGGCGCTGGCGTTCGTGGCCACGGTGGTCGACCGCTGGTTCGTGGCCCGGCGCGGCCTGGTCAGCGGCGTGCTCACGGCGGGCAGCGCGACCGGCCAGCTGGTCTTCCTGCCCGTGGAGGCGATGCTGGTGGAGAGCTGGGGCTGGCGCACGGCCTCGCTGACCATCACCGCCGCCGCGCTGCTGGTCGCCGTCATCGTCTGGCTCGTGATGCGCGAACACCCGCGCGATCTGGGGATTTCCGCCTACGGGGCCACCGGTGACGAGCCGGAACCCGCGCAGGACAGGGGAAATCCCGCGGTGATCGCCGTCCGCGCGCTCGCGGAGGCCGCCCGCACGCCCGCCTTCTGGCTGCTGGCAGGCGGTTTCGCGATCTGCGGGGCCAGCACCAACGGCCTGGTCAACACCCACTTCGTGCCCGCCGCGCACGACCACGGCATGCCCACCACGATGGCCGCCGGGCTGCTCGCGCTCATCGGTGTCTTCGACGTGCTGGGCACCGTGGCGTCGGGCTACCTCACCGACAAGATCAACCCGCGCGTGCTGCTGGCCGTCTACTACACGCTGCGCGGGGCCTCGCTGTTCGTGCTGCCGCAGCTGTTCGCCCCGACGCCGGGGGTGGAGATGGTGATGTTCGTCGTCTTCTACGGCCTGGACTGGGTCGCCACGGTGCCGCCGACGATGGCGCTGTGCCGGGAGCACTTCGGGCCGAAGGCCTCGGTGGTGTTCGGCTGGGTGTTCGCCTCGCACCAGGTGGGTGCGGCGGCCGTCGCCGGCGGGGCCGGGCTGATCCGCGACCACTTCGGCGACTACGCGCTGGCCTGGTACGGATCGGGATTGCTCTGCCTGCTGGCGACGGCCTTCTCCGTATCGATCCGGAGAAACGCCCCCAAGCGGCCCGACGCGGACCGGGGCGCGAATCCGGCCCGGACGGGTGCCTGAGGCGCGCCCCATTCTTCAGAGCGCTCCCGAGATCGGAAAATAGGCCGGAGGGATCAGCGGGGCGTGGGCCGGGTGGTGCAGCGGACCGGTTTCCGGCCGCGTGACCAGCGGGTTCGCCCCGCCAGGCCGGTGAGAATCGGTTCAGATCGGCTGACCTGCGAAATTGCCAGTTGTCGTCGCGCGGTGGGAACGGCCGGGTAATCTCCGGGGTCATGTCTGAGCTTCTCGCCCGTGCGGTCGGCGAGCGCGGTGAGCTCGTGCTGATGCGCCGCGACGACGCGCTGGAACTGCGGGTCAACGGCGTGTTCGTGATGGACACCGCGCACACCGAGACCGAACGCATGCTGGCCACCGCCACCCTCGGCCACCTGACTCGCTCCGGCGGGCTCCGGGTGCTCATCGGCGGGCTCGGCCTCGGGTTCACCCTGCGCGAGGTGCTGGCCGACGAGCGCGTGCGCGAGGCGCACGTGGTGGAGATCGAGCCCGACCTCGTCGCCTGGCACCGCGACGGGCTGGTCCCGGACACGGCGGACGCGCTGGCCGACGAGCGGGTGCGCATCAGCGTCGGCGACATCGCCTCGGTCCTGGGCGAGCAGCCCGACGGCGGGTGCGACGTGCTGCTGCTCGACGTCGACAACGGCCCGGACTTCCTGGTCTACGAGGAGAACTCGGCGCTCTACGGTCCGGGGTTCCTCCGGCGCTGCAAGGACAAGCTCGCCCCCGGCGGCACGCTGGCGGTGTGGTCGGCCGACGCCTCGCCCGAACTGCTCGGCGCGATGCGGGACGTCTTCGGCGACTGCACCGAACTGGCCATCCCGGTCACCCTCGGGCAGCGCGAGACGACCTACCACCTATTCGTCTCGCACCAGGTCGAGTTCCAGCAGGCTGGGCTCCAGAACTCCCTCTAGTGTCCTGCGTCGGAAATGCGTTGTAGATATCGGGCGAGGGAATCGAGGATCTCTTCGGCGGTCTTCTTCCACACGAAGGGCTTGGGGCTAG
>NZ_JBFAPZ010000019.1:0-122735 GCF_040676935.1 Saccharopolyspora sp. NPDC049426
CCACAACGGTCGCTGGTACGTGCCCATGTCGGGGCAGATCTACCAGATCCAGTCCTCCGGCAACATGATTCACATGGCGTCGCAGAACCTGCCGCGGGATCTGCTGGAGCGGATGCAGTACCAGACGGAATGGGATTCCGTCCGCCACGTCGACCGGCGCAACATCCACTCGGCGATGACCGTGAGCGGCCACTTCCACCAGGGGCCCGATGGCCGTCGCACGATCCTGCCGGGCACGACACCGAACCTCACCAACGTCGAGAACCGCAACTACGTCTCCGGATACCGGGGTTACGACCCGCAAGCCGATCCCACCAGCGGCTTCACCCGAGACACCGACCTCGGGCTCGCCGAACGCTCCCGGCCGAGCCGGTCCTCGCACGAGTCGACCCGCTCGGCGCCGTCGTCCTCGCGCTACCCGACGAGTTCCTCCTCGTCGTCGAGGTACTACCCGACGTCGAACGACAGGTATTACTACGACCGGCGACCGGGACTTCCCCCGGACTCCACGAGCACTCCCGGCGAAGCGACCCGCGCCCAGGACGGCGCCGGCTCGGTTCACGTGCCCAGCGCACTCGCCGACAGCCCCAGGATCCAGGCCCCTGCCGGTCCCGTCACCACCGAGGCCCTGTCCGGCCAGGTCGACCCCAGCGCGGACCGCGTAGTGCTGATCCCGAACTCCGGTGCTCGCGGCATCGACTTCGCCGACAGCGGCACCCGGGTAGCCATGGACCTCGGCAAGGAGGTCGTGGCGCTGGTCGACAACGGTCGCGGCAAGTTCCAGTGGCGCAGCTTCCACCCCGACGGATCCCGGCCGCGCGTGGTTCGCGACGACGCACCCGCCACGACCGCCACCACCACGGTGTCCTCGAAGCAGCCCACCGAACCGGCACCGCCTCGCCGGCAGCCGCCGACGTTCGCGGTGGAGGCCGAGCGGTGGAAGCCGCTGGACAACGCCTTCGTGGTGGACAGCAACGGCGACCGCAGGACGATCCAGCGCGGCCCGGCGAGCGGTATCCGGCAGGAAGTCCGCTACAGCCTCACGCCGGAACCGGGTCGCTGGAACTTCGAGACGAAGCTGCACTTGCGTCCGGCTGATGGCGTGAGCGCGGCGGATCTGGCGGCGGTGCGCGCCAACACCGCTGCGGGCATCGAACGGCTGCTCAACCAGCCCGAGAACGTCCTGCCGGGGCCCGGTGTCCGCGCGCACGGCCAGGTCACCTTCGTAGACGACCCGGCTGATGCGGATGGTGTCGTCGAGGTGGTGCCGGGTCGGCCGGATGATGTGCAGAATCCGATGGATCAGCATCGGTGGGCTGTGGGTGCGAGTCCGTCGGAGTTCACCCATGAGGTGATGCACTTCTTCGGTGTGCGGGATGCTTATCCGCATCCGCGTCAGTTGTTGAGCACTTCGGACAGTCCGGTGCCGGGCGACCTGATGGACACCCGGCAGGAGGGTGTCGATTACCGGGTCCTGGATCGGCACATGCAGCAGATCATGGACGTGGCTTCGCCGCATCTGCCGGGTTCGCTGGTGACCGATGGTGTGGTTCCGCCTTCGTCGGGCACCACGACGTCCTCCCAGCGCGAGGCCAACCCGGCCGACGTTTCTCCCGGCGTCTCGCCCGACGACCGCTACCGCAGCTCGTACGAGTCCTCGCGGTCCCATCATTCCTCGCGCTCGCACCACTCGTCGCGCTCGCACCACTCCTCGTCGAGCCACCGCACACCGACGTACTCGACCTACACGGCCACCCCGGCACAACCGGCCGGACCCGTGCGGCTCGACAACCCGCAGTTGCGCGCGAACCCACCACGCCCGCGCTGGATGTACCGGGGCGACACGCGACCGCCGGAGGAGATCTTCCGCAACGGCATGACCTCGTGGGGCCGGGACTACAACCTGGTATCGCACGTGCACGGCGGCGACGCCGCGCGCAACTCCGGCTACGTGTCCGTCACCCCGAGTTCCGTTGCCGCGCACCAGTTCGTCGTCCCCGACGGTGGCGAACCGATCCGCCACCACGGCCGTTGGTACGTGCCGATGACGGGCCAGATCTACCAGATCGAGTCCTCGGGAAACATGATTCACATGGCCTCGCAGAACCTGCCGCAGGATCTGCTGGACCGCATGCAGTACCAGACCGAGTGGGATTCCGTCCGGCACATCGACCGGCGCAACATCCACTCCGCGATGACGGTGCGGGGCTACTTCCACCAGGGGCCCGACGGCCGCCGCACGATCCTGCCCGGTACGACGCCGCAACTCACCAACGTGGAGAACCGCTACTACGAGGAGGGCTACCGGGGCTACGACCCGCACGCCGACTCGCGCAGCGGATTCACCCGCCGCACCGACCTCGGACTCGCCCCACCGCCTCCGCCGAGTCGTTCCTCGCACGAGTCGAGCCGATCCGTCCCGTCGTCCTCGACGTACCCGACGACCTCCAGCTACTACCCCACGACCAGCTCTTCCTCGTCGACGTATTACGCCCCGTCGAGCAGCAGCTCGTACTACTACGACCGGCGGCCTGGCCTCCCGCCCAGCCAGGACGGACCGGTCGACAGCACGAACCGTTCCCACGACCCCGAACCGGCGTCGTCCGTGCCGCGCGACCAGCGCTTCGCCGCGATGCTCGACACCTACCGGGCCGCGCGATCCGCGGTGTCCTCGGGCGTCAACCCCGTCCAGTACCACGCAGACGGCGTTCCCGGCGGTGCCAGCAGCCGGCCCGACGCGCGGTTCGGCACCGAGATCGAGTTCACCGTCCCCGACGAGCACTTCGACGTCGCCGTGCAAGAACTCGGCACCGCCTTCCGGGACGCCGGCCTCGGTGACTGGCGCGACGGTCAGGAACTGGGGTCCGGCCTGGTCAAGAAGGCGCCCGACCGCTGGCGACTGGTGGACGAGGACACCCTCGACAACGGCATCGAGGCGGTGTCGGAGAAGCTCGGCGGCGACTCGCGCTCCTGGCAGCGCTTCGGAACGGCAGCCGACATCGTCCGGTCCGTCGTGGAGAAGTACGGCGGGTCGGTCGACGAGGGCGGCGGACACGTCAACGTCAGCTTCGACGGCGCGCCCTCCACGCCCCGAGCCAGCGTGGCGCTCGCCGGACTGGCCAAGGCACGCGAGCAGTCGCTGTACCGGATGGCGAACTCCACGATGGGCGGACGCCAGCGCGAACTCCGCGCCGTCGGCGCGATGCCCGTCCCTCCCCGCGCCCACGCCCTGCAGACCCCGGACGACGTTCGCACCCTGAACTCCAGCCGCAACGAAGGCCTCAACTTCGAGCACGTCCAAGGCGATCCCCACGACCGGTGGGAATTCCGCATGTTCCCCAGCAGCACCAACAAGGGGGAGTGGCAGGCTCGCGTGGAACTCGCCTCGGCGATGCTCGCCGCAGCGCAGGACCCGGCCACCCACGACCGCGTCGAGGCGCTGCTGACCGACCCGAGGCTGCTCGGCGACGAAACCGGTGACCGCTCGGAGGAAGCCCAGCTCAACGACCTGCTGGACCTGCTGGACGTGCTGCCGCTGAGCAAGGCGGCGGAACAGCAGATCGTCGAGCTGTTCGCGGCCACCGAACCCTGGCAGCGCAGCGGCGCCACCGACGACTTCCAGACCTTGGCGGTGCCCACCCGCGACGGGCTGCACTACCCGAGCCCGACCGAGGACGTGTCGGGACTGGTCCAGCAGGGCCGCGACACCAACCGGAACCTGGACGAGCAGGTCATCCGAGTGACTCCCAGCCAGGACGGCGATCACGTCACCCTCTGGGACGGCAAGGAGCACACGCCGCGGGACTTCGCCAACTACGTGCGGCTGCACCCCGGCTTCGACCAGGACCGCAGGGTCGTGCTGGAGACCGGGAACGCCGACGTGCGCGCGATCCAGGACGTCTCCCGCCTGCTGGGCAACGCCGAGATCCGGCCCCGCCAGGAGTCCGCTCCGAACACCGACTCGGCCGACATCTCGCCCGGTCTGCCGCCGTCGGACGGGTCCCGGCACTCCTCGCACTCGCGTCGGTCGCACGAGTCCTCGCGGTCGCACCACTCCTCGAGGTCGCATCATTCGTCGGGGTCGCACCGTTCGTCGTCGGGTCGGCCGTCGTATTCGACGTACACGGCGGTTCCGTCGTCTTCGGCTCAGGCGAGCGCGCAGCCTGCGGGTCCGGTGCGGTTGGACAATCCGCAGTTGCGGGCGAATCCGTCGCGTCCTTCGTGGATGTATCGGGGTGATACGCGTCCGCCGGAGGAGATCTTCCGCGATGGGATGACGTCTTGGGGTCGGGATTACAACCTGGTCAGTCACGTGCACGGTGGTGATGCCGCGCGTAACTCCGGTTACGTGTCGGTGACGCCGAGTGCGACGGCGGCGCATCAGTTCGTGGTGCCCGACGGTGGCGAGCCGGTTCGGTACAACGGTCGTTGGTACGTGCCGATGTCGGGGCAGATCTATCAGATCGAGTCCTCCGGCAACATGATTCACATGGCGTCGCAGAACCTCCCGCGGGATCTGCTGGAGCGGATGCAGTACCAGACCGAGTGGGACTCGGTGCGTCACGTGGACCGGCGCAACATCCACTCGGCGATGACCGTGAGCGGGCACTTCCACCAGGGGCCCGATGGCCGCCGCACGATCCTACCGGGCACGACACCCAGGCTCACCAACGTCGAGAACCGGGATTACGTGCCCGGGTACCGGGGTTACGACCCGCACGCCGACCGGGACAGCGGTTTCACCCGAGACACCGACCTCGGGCTGGGACGTTCGCCGAGGCGGCGGCGCTCGCCGTCCTACGACTACGAGTACGACGACCACCCGTCCTCGTCGTCCTACTACCGCGGTCGGTGACCACGCGGTCCCACCGCAGCACGAGAACACGTTGAACCTCCTCGCGCTCGCCATCCGTGGAATTAACGGGGCCACAGGGAGGAGGCAGGCAGCACATGGGCGCATTGGTCGTCGAGCGAACGGGTGCAGGCGTGGTCGTGCGCGCGGAGGAATCGGGTGCGCCGGTACCGCCGCCGCCGTTCACCCTGGCGGACGGGCGCACGCAGGTCTATATCGACGAGTCCGCGCTGCCCGCTTTCGAGCAGCTCGAACCCGAGGTGCTGGCCGCCTTGCGCCGTGAACTGCGTCCCGACGGAGTCGGCCTGCCCGCCATCCGGCTGCTCTCGCCCCGGGCGGGGCTCGCGGCCCCGAACGGTTCCCGCCCGCTGGCGCTGAGGCTGTCCGAAGCGCTCAACGTCGAGGTCGTCGCCCCTGACGGCGAACTGGTCATGCTCCCCGGCGGCGAGCTCTTCTCCGCTGGACAGCAGACCGGCTGGGTCGGATTCCGGCCCGGTCAGTCGAAGCTGCACGACGGCCCCAGCTATCCGGTCCCGGAATGGCAGGACGGGCTCTCCACCAGCCTGCGGACCCGGCCGATCGACCCGCGGATCAGCGTCACCCCCATCCCCGCCGGGATCTGGGTGCGCACCGCCGGTCAACCGGCCAGGCCCCACTCCGACATCGGGTTCCGGGTGCCGCTGTCGCGCAACCGCCTGGCCGTCGTCGTCGGCGCACCCGGTGAGCCGCTACCGGCGACCGAAGCCCTCGCCGCGTTCGTCGGCGGACTCCCGGCGCAGCTGCGCGAGACGTTCGGGCTGATCGGGTACGGACCCGAACCGGTGAGCGTCCGGCCCCTCGCGCAGCAGCTCGCCGAGCTGATCGGTCAACCCGTGCACGGCTGCCACGCCGTGCCGCAGTACCTGCCCGAAGGCGGGCAGACCTGGCTGGTGCCCGACGACTCGGGTCGGCCCAGCTGGCTCCCGTTCGTGCTGGAGAGCACCTACCAGCCCGGAGTGCCGCCGATCCCGCGGAACTGGCTGCCGCCGGTGTCCGGGCTCACCGAGGCAGGGACCGGCACGTTCTGGCTGCAGGACGGGTGGCTGGTCGACGTGCTGCCGGCAGGTCTGCTCGTGCGCCCCGTCCGCGTGCCGGTCGACCCGGTCGCGTCGAGACTCCCCATCTCGCCGGACGCCGTCAACTTCGTCATCAGCTCCGCGGGCGGACAACCGCCTCAGCGCGTGCTGACCGCGGTGGAACGACTCGCCGGCCAATTGCCCGCTGCTGCGCGGGAACGCCTGCGACTGATCGCCACGCCTCACGCCGAACCCGACTACCTGGGACGGCTGGCCGCGTCGCTCGAGGTCGACGTGCACGTGCTCGGCACCGCAGGACCGGGACCCGCCGTTGACCGCGCCGCGAGCGCGCCGCTGGGCGCGCACCCCTGGGAAGCGTCCACCGGTGCGGTGCCGGCGGGTGTCGGTGGGCAGACCGTCGCGTGGATTCCCGCGCCCCCGTCAGGGGTCTCGTCGGTGGTCCAGCCCACCGCGCAGCTGCCGACGGTTGCGCAGGGGAGTCCTGCCACGCCCGCTCAGGACGAGCCCGCCACGACCCCGGTTGTCGCTGTGCCGGTTGTCGCGGCGCCGGTCGTCTCGGCGCCGCAGCCGATTCGGCACCAGCCGACGGAGCCGTTGCGCATCGTCTCGCCGGTCGTCGTCGACGCCGAAGGACGGATGCGGCCCATCGGTGACGGGTGGCGCCCCGGCCAGGCCGACGCGGCAGCTCCCGCCGCGGACGTGGCGTCCGTTCCGCCGGTGCCCGCGGCGCTGGGCCCGGCCACACCGCTTCCGCAGCTGTCCCAACCCCGGTCACCGCAGGCGCAGGCACCGGAAGCGTGGGTGCCGGACGTCCAGCCGCCCGCCGATCAGGAACCGGGCGGCCCGGCCACGCCGGCGCTAGCCGCAATCGCCGAAGCCGAAACCCCCGCTGCGCCGGAAGAACCGGTCGAGGAGCGGAAGCCGATGGTCGCGAGCCCGATCGCGGTGCCCGTCACGGCGACGTCGGTGCAGATCCCGGCGGTCGCGTCCAGCACCCCGCTCCCGTCGATGAAGCCCGCAGAGCCAGAACCAGAACCAGAACCCGAACCCGAGCCGGAACCGACCGCCCCCTTGCGGGCCGACGCGACACCGGAAGCCCCGGCACCTGTGGCACCGCCGTCCGTCGCGTCGGCTGCCGGGCCGCCACCCGCGGCCCCGCGGGTTTCGGCCGCCCCGGCACCGCCCGCACCTGCGCCGAGCCAGCCGACGCCTTCACCGATGGCGCCCGCAGCGCAGCCGACACCTCGTCCGGTTGCGCCTGCGCACGGCCCGGCTCCGCTCGCTGCCGCGGTCAACCGGATGCCCGCTCCTGCCGCTGCACCAGCGGTTTCGGCGCCGACGGCACCACCGGCTCATGCCCCTGCCCCGGCACCGGCGACTCCGGCAGCGGTGGCACAGCAGCGGCCCGCACCGGAGCAGGCCGTCTCGGCCGTTCCGGTGTCGACCACCGCAGTGCCCACCGAGACCTCGGCGCAGCAGACGGTTTCCGGCGCTGTCGGCTCCGCAGCAGCGGAGGGTGCGAAGAACGAGGTCGCTCAGGACGCCACCGAGTCGCAGTCGGCTGCGGAGCAGACGACAACGCTGAAGCTGGCCGACATCCGAGCAGGGGCCGAGCAGGAAGGCTCCGCAGCAGAGGACTTCGCGCACCAGGAAACCGTTGCGGCGGAGCAGGTGTCGTCCGTCGAGTCCACCGAGACGAGCGCGGAGGCGTCCGAGGCCCTCGCGGAGACCGAGACCGATGATCAGGTAGCAGCAGCTGCGCTGAAGCCGCTGCTGCTGGTCGACCACGCCAGCTCCGAGGAGGACCGGCAGCAGTTCAAGAAGTCGCTCGGCTGGAAGTACGACGCGGCCACGCGTTCGGTGACCCGGCTGCTCGCCGAGCGGCCGGGACTGCGAGGCGGCATGCCGGTGGACGACGCGATGCTCACCGAACTCGCCGCCGTGCACGTGTTCGCGACCTCTGACCAGCGTGAGTTCGTCAACGCGATCCGCACCGGCGACGTGGCCACGCACTACCCGTTCATCTCCTGCCTGGCCGGCGGCCTGCGGCGGCTTCCGTCGCTGCAAGGACTGGTCGTGCGCGGCGGCCCCGGCGATGCCGAGAGCGTCGAGGACTACGTGGTCGGCAGCGAACTCGTCGAACCCGCGCCGATGCTCGGCGTCTCGGACGAGTCGGCGTCCGTGCCCGGTTCGGTGGAACTGCTGATCTGGTCGGTGACCGCGCGGCGGCTCGGAGGTCTCGCCGCCGACGAGAACTCCGCCGACGTCGTGTTCCCACCCGCCACGTCCTACCGGGTGCTGGCCGTGGAAGCCGACGCCGGTCGCGTGCTGCTCACCGAAGTCGGGAAGAAGCAGCGGTCCGAGGACGCCCGCAAGCGGCACGACGCCCGCGTGCTGGAACGCCTGACCGAGGCCGCCAAGAACCGCGACGAGCGGCCCGCAGCCGACCCCACCGCCCCCGACCGCGAGCGGTACTCGGTGCTGCTCGGCGAGCCGACGAGCCCGTTCGCCGAGGCCGCCGGAGTCGATCGGTGAGCCCGGAACGACCCGAGGTGCACCGGCTGCTGCTCCAGCTGGCGGGCCGGATCCCAGACGGCGAGCTCGCTGTGCTGCGCACCTGCCTGGCCGACGAGGAGCTCGACGAGATCGCCGACTCGCTCATCAGCGCCGTCGGCCTGGGCCTGGCGCTGACCGAGCCGGAGGTAGAACTGGTCACGGCTCTGGCGCAGAACCAGGACGTCGACGCCGCCGCGCTCGCCGAGGCACCGCGCGCGACCGAACCGCCGCCGTGGCGGTTCACGGCGGAATCCGCCGACGACGCCGACGAGGCCGCGGTGCGGTCCGCCGAGCGGGTCGGGGGAGTGCGGGCGCTGTGGCGCAGCGGCCGGGTCTCGGCGGAGACGACCGAACCGGTGTACCTCGTCGAAGCGGGACAGGACGCCGATCTCGTCGAGCTCACCGCCGAGATCCAGCACGGGCTCGCCGAAGCGGGCGCCGAACCGCGAGTCGAGGTCTTCCACACCGACGCCGCCCCGACCCAGTACCACGAGGCCGCGCTGGCGGCGTCCGAACTGGTCTGGAACCCGGCGCCGCCCGCGCGGCTGGCGCGCGTCTTCGACGGTGCCGACACCCTCGGCAAGCCGTTCTTCCGGCCCGACCACCCGCGCGCCGAGGCCGCGGAACGGCAGCGCGTGCTCGGTTACCTGCGCTCGGCACCGATCGCGATGGCCACCGACCAGGTCATGCCCGATGTGATCGACCCGAACCGCACCGTGCCGCTGAACTTCCGCTCTGACGGCACCTGGGTCTGGAACGACGCGGTCCACTACTACCTCGACCGCTACCACCTGGCGCCGGATCCCGACCTCGTGTCGCACGTGGTCGCCGCGAGAACCGCGCCTCCCGCGCTCGGTCGGCTGGACCTGCACCGCGCGATGAGCGTTCTCACCGAACCATCGAAAACCGAATCGGCTGACGAAAAACTGGGGCGAGCATGACCAACACACGATCGATGCTGTCGGTCTCCGCGACGGCCCCGGACTCGTTCCGCACCATCGGCGACGCCATCGCGGCGGCGACCACCGGCGACGTCATCTCCATCCAACCCGGCACCTACACCGAATCGGTCGTGCTCAGCCGCGACGTCACGCTGTCGGCGGCGGGAGCGGAAGGGGGCGTGCGGATCGAGTCCACCGGTGACCCGGCCGTCGTGATGGCAGCCGAAACCGCGGTGCTCTCGGGCTTGGTGCTGGTCCACAGCGGAGCCGAGACCTCGGCCATCGACGTCTCCACCGGTCGGCTGCGGTTGGAGGAATGCCGCGTCGAGGCGTCGTCGGCGGCAGCGCTGTACGTGCACGGGCAGGCCGAAGCCAGCGCCAGCGGAACCGAGTTCACCAATCCCGCCGGGGCCGGAGTGATCGCCATCGACGGCGCCGAGGGCCACTTCGGGAACTGCACGATCAGCAACGTCAAGGCCGCTGCGGTCGTCATCCGCACCGATGCCGACCCGCAGTTCGTCGGCTGCACCATCACCGACGCCGAGGGCAGCGCCGTGCTGGCCGCTGAACGCGCCCGGGGCGCGATGCGCGACTCCCGGATCGTGCGCGCCGGAAACCCCGCCGTGGTGGTGGAGGGCAACAGCTCCTTCCGGTTGAGCGGCACGTCCATCACCGAGCCGACCGGTGTCGGCCTGCTCATCGCCTCCCGGTCGACGCCGGTGATCGAGGACTGCACGATCACCTCCCCCGGGGCGCAGGGCGTCGTGCTGGTGCAGCAGGGCGAGCCGGAGATCCACCGGCTGCGCATCGACAAGCCCGCCGGGTACGGCGTGCACGTGCTCGAAGGATCCCAGGGCGAGTTCGGCGAGTGCACCATCGTGGACTCCCGCGACGCAGGGGTGTGGATCGCCGGAGCCTCGCCGTCGTTCTCCTCGCTCGACGTGACAGGTGCCGGCGGCGCCGGGGTCGTCGTGACCGAGAACGGCACCGGGACCTTCCGCGAGCTGACGCTGCGACGGCCGGCCGGTGCCGGCATCGAGGTGCGCGGTTCGAAGGCCACCATCTCCGGTGGTGCTGTCGCGGAGGCGACCGGCGATGCGGTCCTGCTGGCCGAGAAGGCGCAGATCGAGGTCGAGGACGTCGCCCTCTCCGGCGCGGGGGGCGTCGGCGTGCGCGTCGGTGAGCAGAGCTCCGCCGACCTGCGCGGTGTCACCGTCGTCGGCAGCGGGGGAACCGCGGTGCTGGTCGCCGACGGCCAATCGGTGCTGCGCAGCTGTGACCTCTCCGACGCCGGGGAGCACGGTGTGAAGGCCTCCGGAACCTCGTCGGTGGCCCTGGAGCAGACCCGCATCCGCGGCTGCGAGGGCAACGGCCTGGAATGGGCGGCCGGATCCTCCGGCGTGCTCGATCGCTGCGAGATCTCCGGGAACGCCGCCGACGGCATCGTCGTCGGCTCCACCGAGTCGATCAGCGTCCGCGACACCGTCACCAAGGACAACGGCGGCGCAGGTGTGCGGTTGCAGGTCCGCAGGGACAACGTGCGGCTCAGCGGAATCACCAGCGCGCAGAACGGCGATTCGGAGAGCGACTCCGGCGAAGCCGCACCCGAATCCGACGATTCCCAGCGCTTCGGTAGCTCGCGCAGCGCCGATGCGGCGCCGCCGAGCGAGTCCGGCTCCGAATCCGAACCCGTGCAGGCCAAGCGGAGTTCCGAAGGCCGTCTGGGAGAGCTCCTCGGCGAGCTCGACGCGCTGGTCGGTCTCACCGACGTCAAGCGCGAGGTGGAGGTCCTGACCCGCCTGGAGCAGATGGCCGAGAAGCGCGCGGCGGTCGGGCTGCCGATGCCACCGATGAGCAGGCACCTGGTGTTCGCGGGTTCGCCCGGTACCGGCAAGACGACGGTCGCGCGGCTCTACGGGCAGATCCTCAAGGAACTCGGCGTGCTGCGCGCCGGCCAGCTCATCGAGGTCGGCCGAGCGGACCTGGTGGCGAGCGTCGTCGGCGGTACCGCGCTGAAGACGACCGAGTGCTTCGAGAAGGCCCTAGGCGGTGTGCTGTTCATCGACGAGGCCTACACGCTCTCCGGTGGAGGTGGCGGCGGCGCCGACTTCGGCCAGGAGGCCGTGGACACGCTGGTCAAGCTGATGGAGGACCACCGCGAGGACGTGGTGGTCATCGTCGCCGGTTACACCATGGAGATGCGGAAGTTCCTGGCCACCAACCCCGGCCTCGGATCTCGGTTCTCGCGGACCATCGAGTTCGCCGACTACAGCAACGAAGAGCTGGTCACCATCGTCGAGGGCATGTGCCGCGCCAACGACTACCGGCTGGAGTTCGAGACCCGCGAGGCGGTGCTCGGCTACTTCTCGAAGTACCCGCGGGACGAGGCGTTCGGCAACGGCCGCACCGCCCGCAAGGTCTTCGAGGAGATGATCGGCCGCCAGGCCTACCGCCTCGCCGACGACCCCGAGCTCAATCCCGTTGCGATGACCCGCCTGCTGCCGGAGGACATCGGTGCGCTGCCGGGCAGCGGAGTCGGGGCCGGTGCGGCCAACGCGGACACGGCCAAGGTGGAGAGCCTGCTCAACAAGCTGCACCACATGGTCGGTCTGGCCGACGTGAAGTCGGAGGTCGGCAACATGGTCGACTTGCTGGCCTCGGCCAAGCAGCGCCAGGCCGCCGGGCTTCCGGTGCCGTCGCTGAGCAGGCACCTGATCTTCGGCGGTCCGCCCGGCACCGGTAAGACGACGATCGCCCGCCTCTACGGCGAGATCCTCGCCGCGCTGGGCATCCTCCAGCGGGGGCAGGTCGTCGAGGTCGGTCGTGGTGACCTGGTCGGCGAGTACGTCGGGCACACCGCCCACCGCACCACCGAGGCGTTCGACCGGGCGCGCGGCGGCGTGCTGTTCATCGACGAGGCGTACACGCTGTCCTCGCAGCGCGGCTCCAGCTCCGACTTCGGTCAGGAGGCCATCGACACGCTGGTCAAGCTGATGGAGGACCACCGCGACGAGGTCGTGGTGGTGGCGGCCGGGTACGAGGGGCAGATGGAGGAGTTCCTGTCCGCCAACCCGGGTCTGTCCTCGCGGTTCTCGCAGCGGGTGCGCTTCGCCGACTACAGCAACGACGAGCTGGTCACCATCGTCACCCAGCACGCCGCTGCGGCCGGCTACGAGTGCACCGGGCCGACGGTCGCGGCGTTGCGGGCGCACTTCGTGTCCACGCCGCGGGGCCCGTCGTTCGGCAACGGTCGTTACGCGCGCCAGGTCATGGACGCCGCGGTCACCCGGCACGCGAAGCGACTGCGGCGCACGGCATCCCCGACGTTGGAAGACCTCTGCCTGCTGCTGCCCGACGACGTTCCCGCCGCGGGCGAGGTCGCCAGCGGCTGACCCGGCGGCCGAGTGGCTCGGAGCGCGGGCGGTGCGCGGTGGGGGATCTCGCGGCCGCACCACCTGCTACCGGATCGGCTACCGTCGGAGCGGTGCTGGCAGAACTCGCGGAACGTCACGGCCTTCGGGTCCGGGTCGTGGAGATCGATGAGACCGGCTGGGACTTCCAGGTCGGACATGCGGTGGACGCAGACGGAACCCGATGGGTGCTGCGCGCACCCCGTCGCAGCGAGGTCGGCGACCTGATCGAGGGCGAGCGGCGCCTGCTGGAGCACCTGCGCCCGCGCTTGCCCGTCGCCGTTCCCGACTGGGAGATCTGCACGCCGGAGCTCGTCGCCTACCGCAGGCTCCCGGGGCGGCCGCTGGGGCCGGAACACCCGAAAACCCTGGAGTACCAGTGGTGGCGGGAGCCCGCCGAGGAGTTCTTCGCCGACCTCGGTGCTGTGATCGCGGAACTGCACCGCACCGAGGTCGACGAGGTCGCACGGCTGGGCGTGCCGGTCTCAGGCGCTCGGGATCTCCGGGAGGAGGCCGACGATCACCTGAGGCTGGCGCAGAGCATGCTGGAGGTTCCCGAGAAGAAGGTGGCGCGCTGGCGATCGTGGATCCACGACGACGTGTACTGGTCACGGGCCGCGGATCTGCGCCTGGTTCACGCGGATCTGCACCCGGGGCATTGCCTGGTGGACGAATCCGGTCGTCTGACTGGGGTTCTGGACTGGACCGATGCCGCGGTCGACGATCCGGTGCTGGACTTCGTGGCCGCCCACAACGCGTTCGGCGAGCGCGGTCTGTCGCGGCTGCTCGCGGGTTATGCGCAGGCCGGTGGGAGCGTACGAGCTGAGTTCGTGTCGCATGTTCGGTTCCTCTCCGAGTTCCGGTTCTCGGTTTCGCTGGGCGTGTACGCGGTGGAGTCGGGACGTGGTGGATTCCTGGAGATCGCGCAGCGGCGCCTTCTCGTTTGAGCGCCTGTGTTTTCCCACTCTGAACTTGTCAAACAACAAGTCGCCGAACGGAAATCGCGTCCGTCGAACTGATGTTTCAAGTGTGCCCCGCCGCGTTCGAAAACGCTAGCGAACAGCCATCGCTGGATGGGGTGGCGAATCGATCACGCGCTGAAACCGGTTGGCGCGAATGATGTTTGATCACCCCACCGTGGAGTGATGTGACCGGTGAGGTGGGTGTGTCCGCGGACGGTCAGACGACCGGGATCGGGATCTCGAAGTGCACGGCCGGGCTGTGGGCCGGGTCGGTGCGGCCGTCGTGGACCTCCTTGGCGACGCTGCGCCAGAAAGGTTCCGCGCCGTCGATGGCGGCGTTGGTGTGCAGGTAGATCGACTCGTAGCCGGGGGTCAGCGCGACGAAGCGGCAGGCCAGCTCGACCAGTTCCCCGGCCAGCCCCCGGCGCCGGTGCTCGCGGCGGACGTAGACGCGGAAGATCTGCGCGGTCGTGCCCGACGGGTAGCGCTCGGCGAGCCAGGGCGCGTGCGGCGGGCTCTGCGGGCCGTCGGCGCGAACGGAGGTGGTGGCGACGACCTCGTCGTCCAGCGCGGCGACCAGCAGGGCCTGCCGGGGGTTGTCGAAGTAGGCGGTGTCCATGTCGACGACGTCGTCGTGCCAGCGCGGGTCGTAGCCGTGGCCGAACTCCTGGTAGAAGGTGTCGAGCATGACCGACCTGGCGCCCGCCGCGTCCGCTCGGGTCGCTTCGCGCACCACGTAGCGGCCGATCTGTCGCTCCCCGAGCTGGTTCACGTCTACCTCCTCCGTCGACAACATATTTTGAAAATCATATTCAATTAGCGGCTCGCCATGTCTCCCGACCTCCCGTTTCGGCGGTGACGAGGGACCTGGTGACCTCGTGCCGCGGCGAGGTGAGGACCTCGGCGGCGGCTCCCCGCTCGACCACCCGGCCCTCGTCGAGCACCAGGACGCGGTGCGCGAGCCCGGCGACACCGGCCAGGTCGTGGGTGATGACCAGCAGCGCGCACCCGGTGTTGTGCTGCAGCTTGGCCAGCACGTCCAGCAGGTCCGCTCGTCGTCCCGGGTCCAGACCGGAGGTGATCTCGTCGCAGATCAGCACGTCCGGCTCGGCCAGCACCGCGCGCACCAGCGCGGCTCGCTGCAACTCCCCGCCGGACAGGCCCGCCGGGTTCCGCCTCGCGGTCGATTCGGGAATCCCCAGCTGCGCCAGCTCATCGGCGGCCCGGTCCCGCGCCCGGTCACCGGGCACGCCCCGCAACCGCTCCGCGGTCCGCGCGACCTGGTCCAGGACCGGGGTGAACTCGCTGAACGAGGCCCGCGCGTCCTGGAAGACGTGCTGCACGCGGGCGAGCTGCTCCCGGGAACGTCGGCGCAGCACCGGGGACAGCGGCTCACAGCCGAGCAGGACCTCGCCCGAACGGTGCCGGTGAAGTCCGGAGACGCACCGCGCGAGAGTGGTCTTCCCGCTGCCGGAACGTCCCAGCACCGCGAGCCTCTCGCCCGGCGCGACCTGCAGCGACACGCCGTGGAGGATGTCGGTCCCGCGATGGCCTGCGGTCAGGTCCCGCACGGACAGGACCGGGTCCGCGGCCTGCGGAGGCGCGGGTGCGACCGCCGTCGCCTCGGCGATCCCGTCCACATCGGAGGGACGAACGCGGCCGCCCTCCACGAGCAGTACCCGGTGCGCGAGGTCGCGGACAAGGTCGAGGTCGTGGGTGAGCAGCAGGATCGCGACGCCCTGCTCCGCGACCTCCCGAAGCTCCGCGGCCAGCTGCGCTCTCGTGACCGGGTCCTGACCGGTCGTCGGTTCGTCGGCGATGAGCAACTTCGGGTCGCCGATGAGGGCCTGTGCCAGCACGATCCGCTGCTGCTGGCCACCGGAGAGCTGATGCGGGTAGCGGCGCAGGAAGCGCTCGCCGTCCGGGATCTGCGCGCGCCGGAGCGCGTCCAGGACTCGCTGCCGGAGCTGCTGCTTCGGCACGTGCAGCCGGGCGACCTCGGCGAGCACCGAACCGATGCGGCGCACCGGGTTCAGCGCCGCGGACGGCTGCTGCGGGATGAACCCCACCTGAGCGTCGACGTCGACGTCACCGGAGATCACCGCGCCCGGCGGTCGCTCGCCGAGCAGCGCGAGCGCGGTGGTGGTCTTGCCGCTGCCGGATTCGCCGACCAGCGCTGCGATCTCGCCTGCGGCCAGGCTGAACGTGGCGTCCGAGACGAGTTCGCGGTCGCCGAGGGTAACGGTCAGGTTCCGCACGTCGATGGCGGTCACCGGGCCTCCAGGAAGGTCGTGCCGGACTGCCGCAGCCAGCGGTCGAACAGCAGGTTCACGCCGATCGACAGCGCGATGATCAGCAGCGCGGGCAGCACCACCGCCCACGGCTGCAGGAACAGCCCGGTGCGGTTGCGGTCCACCATCGCCGCCCAGTCCCCGGCCTGCGGGGAGAGCCCCACGCCGAGGAAGCTCGCCGAGGCCACCAGGTAGATCGCCCCGGTGAACCGGGTTCCCAGGTCGGCGGCCAGCGTGCGGCGCATCGCGCGGGCGACGTAGCCCACCGCGATGCGCGCGCGGCTCTCGCCCTGCAGGCGCATCGCCTCCACGGCGGGGCGCGCCGCCAGCGACAGCGCGGCGGCGCGGGTGATGCGCACGACGTCCGGGAGGTTGATCAGCGCGACGACCGCCACCAGCACCCACGGTCGGCCGGGTGCCAGCGCCGCCAGCAGCAGCAACATCAGCATCGACGGCACCGCGAGCAGCAGGTCCAGCGGACGCATCACCACCTCGTCCAGCAGCCGGTTGCGGGTCATGCCCGCGAGCAGCCCCAGCGGGAGGGCCAGCAGGTAGGTGCAGGCGGTGGCCGTGAGAGCTGTGAACACCAGCGACCGGCCTCCGAGCAGCACCTCGTCGAGCACGTCGCGGCCGACGAAGTCGGTGCCGAACAGGTGGCCGCCGCCGAGCACGAAGGCCACGTCCTTGGCGGGATCGTCCGCGGTGAACAGCGGACCGAACAGCGCCACCAGCACCGGCACGGCGACCAGCGCGCCGGGGATCAGGTACCTGCTCATCGGTGGGCCTCCGCAGTGGGGGACAGGATGCGGGCGGCGACGTCGGCGCCGAGGTTGACCAGCACCGTCGTGCTCGCGAAGACCAGCGCCAGCCCCTGCAGCACCGGCAGGTCCCGCGCCGAGACGGCTTCCAGCAGCGTGGTTCCCAGCCCCGGAACCACGAAGATGGCCTCCACCACGATCACGCCTCCGATCAGCCAGTCCGCCGTCCGGGCAAGCTGCTGCACCGCCGGGGCCGCGGCGTTGGGCAGCGCGTGCGCGAACCGGATCCGGCCAGGTGAGAGCCCGAGACGCCGGGCGTGCTGCACGTAGGGGGAGTGCTGCGCCTCGATCATCCCGGCGCGCACGAGGCGGCTCAGCGAGCAGATCGGCCGCAGCAGCAGCACGACGACCGGGAGCACCAGCAGACCGGGACGGCTCAGCAGTGAACCGCCCACGGCCGTCGGCGGGAACCAGCCCAGCTGCACGGCGAAGACCGTCACCAGCAGGATCGCCATCGCGAACTCCGGTGCCGCGTAGAGCCCGAGCGTGGTGCTGGTGATCATCCGGTCCAGCCGACCGCCTTCCCTGCGGGCGGCCAGCATGCCCACACCGGTCGACAGCGGCACCAGCAGCACCAGCGCCAGGCAGGCCAGCAGCAGCGTCGGCCCGGCGGCCGAACCGATGACCTCGGCGACGCTGCGCGGACCGGCCAGCGAGGTGCCGAGATCGCCCTGGGCAGCGGCGAGGACCCACTCCGCGAACCGCTGCCACATCGGCCGGTCCAGGCCCAGCTGCTCCCGAAGCCCGGCGATGACGGCCGGATCCGGGTTGTCCCCGGCGATGGTCACGGCCGCATCGCCGGGGAGCGCTTCGGTCAGCAGGAAGATCCCCACGACCACGAGGAACACCTGGACGACGCCGAGCAGAACGCGGCGAAGCAGGTAGTGGATCACGCCAGCCACACCTTGTCGAAGCGCGCCCAGTCCAGGGTGTTGGCGGGTGCCCGGTCGTCGACACCGCCGACGTTGGTGGCCGAGGCGACGATCCAGTCGGACACGCCCCACCACACGAAGCCGCCCTCGTCGAACAGCTGCTCCTGCATGCGCCGGTAGATCTCGGCGCGGCGGCTCTCGTCCAAGGTGGACTGCGCTTCGTCGTAGAGGGCGTCGAACTCCGGGCGCCGCCACGCGGTGTTGTTGGTCGTGGAACCCGACAGCAACCGCTGGGAGAAGTGCGAGTCCAGCGGCATCCCGCCGGAGCGGTAGCCGGCCAGGACACCGCTCTTGTTGATGTCGGACCAGTAGGTGTCCTTGTTGCCCAGCCGCACGTTGAGGTTGAGCCCCGCCTCGTGCGCCTGGTCGCTGATGGCCATCGCCGCCTCCTTCAGGCCGGTTGAGGCGTCGGAGGTGTCGAAGTCGATGGTCATGCCCTCGGCCCCGGCCTGCTTCACCAGCGCCCGCGCCCGCTCCAGGTCCTGCTGGCGTTGCGGCAGTTCGGCGTAGTAGCGGTATCCCTTGCCGTAGAGGTCGTTGCCGACCTGGCCGGAGCCCTGCAGCACCGAGCGCAGCAGCTCCTCGCGGTCGATGAGGTGGAACATGGCCTGCCGCAGCTCGGGGCGGTCGAACGGCGGGCGGTCGACCTTCATCGCCAAGCCGTGGAAGTTGCTCAGAGGCAGCCGGTGGACCTGGAGCTGACCGCTGGACTCGTAGGTGCGGGCGCTGGTGAGGGTGAGGTCGTGGGCGTAGTCGATCTGCTTGCCCAGCAGCGCGTTCACCCTCGCGGCCTCGTCGTTGGTGACCACGATCTGCAGCTCGTCGACCAGCGGCGCGCCGTCGAAGTGCTCGGGATTGCGCGCTGCGAGGAAGGAGCGGCCCGGTTCGAAGGAGACCAGCTTGAACGGACCGGTGCCGATCGGCGTGCTGAAGTCGGTGGTGCCCTCGGGGACGATGTAGGCGCCGAGGGTGGCCAGCGCGTTGGGGAACTCGGCGTAGGGCCGCTTGAGCCGGAACTCGACGGTGCGGTCGTCGATCGCGCGGCTGTTGGCCAGGTCGATCACCGAGAGGGTGGACTTGGCGCGGCGGCTGCCGCCGGGTTCGGTGATGCGCGCGTAGCTGGCCAGCACGTCGGCGGCGCGCAACGGACGGCCGTCGTGGAAGTTCGTCTGCCGCAGCGTGATCCGCCAGGTCAGCAGGTCGGCGGAGGGTTCCCAGCGCTCGGCCAGCCGGGGCTGCGGGGACATGTCCGAGCCGTAGTCGGCGAGCTTGTCGTAGAGGGCCTTGGCGCGGGCGATCTCGATGTAGAGGTCGGTCTCGTGCGGGTCGAGGACCTCGGCGGCGCCGCCGCCGGAGAACGCGGCGCGTAACCGGCCACCGGGTTTCGGCGCTCCGACGGTGCTTCCGCCGCCCGGGGCGCAACCGGTGAGCAGGACGGCACCGGCGGTCAGACCCAGGAAGCCGCGGCGGTTCAGGTTCTGCATGGGGATCTCCTCTAGCGTCGGCGTGCGATCAGGTGCAGGCGGTCTCCGGACATCCGCTCGGACAGCTCCGCGTCGGCCTGCCAGCGGGTGTCGGTGCGGGGGCCGGGTTCGTCGAACAGGGCCAGGACGTCGAATCCGCAGGTGTCGGCGAAGTGGCGCAGTTCCTGCGGGAACAGCAGGCGCCAGGCGGATCGCTGAACGAGCTCGGAGCCGTCGTGCCGCCACACGCGTTCTCGCCGCAGCAGCTGTCCGGCGTGGTCGATCCACAGTCGCGTCCGGGACCGGTAGGTCGACCCGTCGTAGGTGAGCTCTCGTTCGGAGGTCTCGTCCAGCAGTTCGGTGTTGCCCAGGAAGAACGCCCCGTTGCGCGCCTCGGCGACCAGCAGCCCGCCGGGACGGAGGTGCTCGTGGCACTGCCGCAGGAACGACACCAGCTCCTCGTTGCGGTGGCAGTACAGCAGCGCGCTGTCCAGGCAGGTGATCACGTCGAACTCCCGCCCCAGCGCGAACTCCCGCATGTCGGCGACGACGAACCGCGCGTCGGGGCAGTGCTCTTGGGCGTGCGCGACCATGTCGGCGGAGGTGTCGATGCCGGTCACCCGGTACCCGGTGCGCACCCAGTACCGCGCGTCCCGCCCCGTCCCGCACCCCACGTCGAGCAGGTCCCGGCTCGGGCGTTGGGATTTCAGTGGAAATCGGGATTCTGATTTCCACTGAAATCCGGTGAAGCGGGTGACGACGTCGTGGACGAAGGTGGCCGCGGTGTGGTCGGGGTCGGGGAACCAGGCCTCGTAGATCTCGGGGTTGTCGGTCAGGAAGTTGCGCATGCGGGTTCCTCGGTTCGGGGGCCGATGCCGGTGCGGCGGTGGACGGCGAGGACGGCGAGTGCGGAGGCGAGTCCGATGAGGACGCACAGGGCGGACGGGAGCCACGGCAGGCTCGGGGCGGCGAGATCGGTGGCCCAGCCGATGAGGGCGTTGCCCGCGGCGGCCGTCAGACCGGAGGCCAGGTAGAACACGCCGAAGTAGGTGCCGGACAGCGCCGCGCCTCCGAACGACGGGATGAGCTCGTAGACGAACGGTTGCGCCAGCATCACGCCGACGGACAGCCCTAACGCGGTGACCAGCACCGGAACCAGCCGCAGCACTGCCTCCCCCGGCGAGTCCGGCGCAGTGCCTGGCAGCAGGCTCGCCGCGACGGCGGTGACCGCGAACGAGCCGCCCATCAGCGCCAGGCCGGTGGCGATGGAACGCCCCCGGCTCCACCGCTCGGAGAACCGGGCGGTGATGCGCACCTGCAGCAGCAAGCTCGCCGCCGTCGACACCAGGAAGATCACCGACACCGACGCAGGCGAACCGGTGAACTGCTCGGCGTGCATCGGAAGCACCAGGTAGAGCTGGTTCTGCAGGGCGAACATGCCGGTCAGCGCTCCGGTGAACGCCAGGAAGCGGCGATCGGTGAGCACGCCGCGCCAGTCGGTGAGGAACGAGGTTCCCGAGCGCTCCACCCGACGCACCGGCAGCACCAGCACCTGCGCGACCGTCAGCAGCGCGAAGATCACCGCCGCGATCACCGCCGAGACCCGGAAGTTCACCAGCAGCAGCGCGCTTCCCAGCAGCGGACCGAGCAGCATCCCGGTGTTGGCGAACACGTTGAACAGCGAGAACACCTCGGCGCGACGGTCACCGGCCTCGGTCGCGAGGTAGGCGCGCACCGCCGGGTTGAACAGCGCACCGGCCAGGCCGCTGAGCACCGAGGCCCCCAGCAGCACCGGCACGGAGGAACCCAAGGCGAACAGCCCGAAACCCACCGCGCGCAGCGCGCATCCGGCGATGATGACGCCGCGCGCGCCGAGCCGGTCCGCGGCCGAGCCACCGACCAGGAACAGGCCCTGCTGGCTGAGGTTGCGCACGCCGAGGATCACCCCGACCACCGCCGCCGACATCCCCAGGTCGTGCCCGAGGTATCCGGCGAGGTAGGGGATGAGCAGGTAGAAGCCGGTGTTCACGCCGAGCTGGTTGACCAGCAGCACCTGCACCGCCAGCGGGTAGGTGCGGATGAGTCGCCAGGTCTTCACGAGGGTCGAACCCCCAGTCCGGTGGCGCCGGTGACGCGCAGCAGCCCGTCCTCACCGCCGATGCCGGTCCACGGGTCTCGGGCCAGCAGCAGGTGACCGTCGAGGTCGACCCAGCGGGCCAGCCCGGTCAGGTGCACGGCCGGTGCGATGCCCAGCGAACTGGCGACCTGGCACCCGAGCATCACGTCGACGCCGGAATCCCGTGCGGTGTCGACGAGTTCCCGCGCGGCCCGGATCCCACCGCATTCGGGCAGTTTGATGTTGATCCCGTGCACCCGCGAGCCCAGCGCGCGCACGCCGTCGACGGTTCGGGCGTCCTCGTCGGCGATCACCGGGATCGGGGAGTCCGCCGCCACCCGGGCGAGCACGTCGGGTGTTCCCGGGGCGATGGGCTGCTCCACCGCGTCGACGTCGAATTCGGCCGCAGCGCGGAGCATGTCGGCCGCTCGCTCGGGTTCCCAGGCGCCGTTGGGGTCCAGCAGCAGCCGGACGTCCGGCAGCGCGTCGCGGATGGCCTTGACCCGGTCCAGCTCCTCGGGCTCGGCGCCGATCTTCACCTTGAGCAGCCGGAACCCCTGGGAGGCCAGTTCGCAGGCCGACGCCACGGCGCGGTGGGTCGGGGTGATGCCGATGGTGCGCGCCGTGGGCACCGGCCAGCTCGGCGCGGTCCCGACCAGGTCGTAGACGGCGACGCCGCGCGTGCGGGCCACCAGGTCGTGCAACGCGGCGTCCACCGCCGACCGCACGCCGGGGGAGCCCGATATGCCTGCCACCAGCGCGGAAGTGGGGTCGAGCGGGGCGAGGTCGCGCTGCGCCGCCGCGAGCTCCCGCTCGATGCGGTCCACGTCCAGTCCGTAGTAGACGCTGGTCACCACTTCGCCGTGGCCGACGACGCCGTCGTGCTCGGCGGTGACGGTGACCGCGCCCCGTTCGGCCATCACCGACCGCGAGATCCGCAGCGGTTCGCGCAGCGCGAGTCCGCCCACCCGCCAGTGCAGCTTCACGCGGGCACCTCCACCTTCACCAGCGGATCGCTGATCACCCGGCATCGCGTCCACCCCGTGGCCTCGACCTCGGGATCGGCGACCTCCACCGGCCGGGTGGCCGTGGTGCCGTCGAGGAGTCCTCGCGCGCGGCAGTAGTCGTCGTCGAAGACGGTGCCCAGGTAGCGCTGCGGGCCGTCGGGGAACACCGTCACGACGTTCGCGCCCGGCTCCACCCGCGACGCCCACGCCGCGACCAGCGCCACCGCGCCGGTGCTCCAGCCGCCGGTGACGAAGGAGTCGCGCGCCAGGGTACGGCAGGCGGCGACCGCCTCGGCGGGGCCGACCCAGTGCACCTCGTCGAAGAGCGCGTAGGCGACGTTGCGCGGATGGATGCTGCTGCCGAGGCCGCGCATCACGCGTGGACGCGCGGGCTGTCCGAAGATCGTCGATCCGACGGTGTCCACGCCGATGAGCCGCGCGTGCGGCCACCGCTTGCGCACCGCGCGGATCGCACCCGAGCTGTGACCGCCGGAACCGACGCTGCACACCAGCACGTCGACGCGGTCCAGGCATCGGGCGATCTCGGCGCCCATCTCGTCGTAGCCGGCCGGGTTGTCGGGGTTGTTGTACTGGTCGGGCCAGTAGGCGCCGGGCAGGTCGTGGCAGATCCGCTGCACCCGGTCCAGCCGCGCCTGCTGCCAGCCGCCCACCGGATGGGGCTGGTCGACGACCTCCAGCCGGGCTCCGTGGGCCCGCAGCAGGGCGCGCATGCCCGGTTCGAGTTCGCTGTCGACGACCAGCACGATCGGGTGTCCCAGCGCGTTGCCGGCGAAAGCCAGCCCCACGCCGAGGGTTCCGCTGGTCGACTCCACGACCGGGGCGCCGGGGCGCAGCTCGCCGCGCCGGCGGGCCCCGCGCAGCATCGACAGGGCGGCGCGCGCCTTCATCCCACCCGCGCTGAGGCATTCCAGCTTCGCCCAGAACCCCGGGTGAGGACGCGGCAGCGGAGCCGACACGCGAGCGAGGGGCGTCTCCTGAACCAGGTCGAGAAGGTCGGGGTTCGGTGTTCCGTTCACCGGCACGCCACCTCCGAGTAGCGGTAGAGCACGCTCGGGCCGCCGTCGAGCCAGAAGAACGGGTACGGCTCGGCGGACACGGCCGTGACGCCGTCGCCGAGGAAGCGCGGCAGGACGCCGCTCCCGGTCTGGGCGAAGAACACCAGCGGTTTTCCGGTCCGGCGCGCGTGGTCGAGCAGGGTCTGGAAGGTTCCGCTGCCCAGCACCATCCCGGAGGCCAGCACCGCGTCGCAGTCGTCCAGCGCGCCTTCGGCGTCGGTGATCACCGGCTCGTCCCACTCGGTGCTGCCGCCCTTGCGGTCGCAGGCCACGTAGCCGATCCCGCGTTCCCGCAGGCGTTGCAGCAGCGAGTTCACGACGCCCACGACCAGCACCCGGCGGCCCCCGGAGGGCAGCAGGTCCACGACGTGCTGCGACCGGTGCAGCGATTTCCGCAGCGAGTCACCGCGATCGAGGTGCACGGCCTCGGCGTGCTCGTGGTGCGGCCGCAGGTGCTGCAGGTGCGCGTCGAGAGCGGCGATCCGCACGGCGGGCAGCGGGTGCCGCAGGAGATCGCGGACGGGTGCGCCGACGCAGTCCAGCACGACGTCCTCGCCGACCTCGCCGGGTTCCACCGCGCAGGATCCGACGGCGTCGCCGACGCGGAGGCTGAGCACGTGGTTGCGGTAGGAACGCTGCCGAGAGGCGTGCCGGACTCCTTGCTGGGTCAGGAAACCCACGCTGATCTCGGAATCCGCGTCGGGGAGCGCGGTCTCGATCAGGTCGTCCAGTGCCGTCACGCGGCGTCCTCCGCGTAGCGCACGTCCAGACCGGAGATCAGCAGTTCGGCGTGCGGACGCGCCGCGCCCGGCCGGTCGCTGGTCACCATCACGTGGCCCAGGTAGTTGTTGTTGCTGGTCGCGGGGCCGGCTCGGTGGCCGGCGGGCTTGAGCTTCCACTCCGCCACCGCGGGATCGCGCAGCGCTTCGGTGCCCTGGATCTCGGCGATCGGTCCGGTGCGCGGGGGTAGCAGGAACGAGATCGCCGCGCTCGACGCCCCGGTGTCCACCGGGCTGAGATCGGGCTTCTCGCCCAGCGCGACCTGCGCGTACACCCCGGCGAGGTCGATGCCGGTGACGCGGCGGATCAGCTCGGTGATCTGGTTGCCCGCCGGACGCGGGTTGACCTCGACGATGCGCGGGCCGTCGGCGGTCAGCTTGATCTCGGTGTGGCAGACGGTGTTGTCCAGGCCCAGCGCCTCGATCGCGGCCACGGCGGTCGAGATGACGCCGTCGCGGGTCTCGTCGTCGAGCGCGGCCGGGAACATGTGACCGGTTTCGACGAACCACGGTGCGCCGGCGACGCTCTTGTCGGTGACACCGACGACCGTGGTCCGTCCGCCGGAGGTGACGGTCTCCACGCTCACCTCGGCGCCGGTCAACAGCTCCTCCAGCAACACCACGGGACTGCGTTGCTGGCCACGAGCGTTGACCGGAAATCCTTGCAGTTCGGCGAAAGCTGCGCGCAGCTGCTCGACGTCGTCGACCCGCCGCACGAACATGCCCGCGCACAGGTCGACGGGCTTGAGCACCAGCGGGAAACCCATCGCGGCAGCGGCTTCTTCCAGGCCGCGCAGCGTCTCGGCGAGCGCGAAAGCCGGTCCGGGCACCCCGGCATCGTGCAGCGCGCGCCGGGTCCGGTCCTTGGCGCAGGCGCTTTCGACGGCCTCCGGCGCGGGGCCGGGAAGCCCCAGCCGCTGGGCGATCTTCGCGGCGGTGGGCAGGTAGTAGTCGCACGAGGTCGCCACCCCGTCGAAGCCGAGCACCGGTTGCAGCCGTTCCAGGTGCGGCAGCAGCACTTCGGGGTCGTTGGTCTCGCAGGTGAGCACGTTGTCCGCCCCGAGCAGCGGATGCGGGCCGGTCCCGGGGGCGGAGCGCAGGTAGTGCTGGAGATCTCTGGTGACGAAGCTGAACCGGTGGCCCTCCTCGTTGATCGCTCTGGGGAGCAACGTGCTCATCGCCCCGACCCAGCTCTCCACCAACAACAGGTGACTCACACCGACTCCTCCCGGCCATTGCGCCTGACGCTCGGCGATGATAATCGTTTTCAATAAGTCTGACAACTCGCCGTAGGGATGTGAACCCGAAGTGATGAGAACGCTTCGCCCGGTGGTGGCGCTGGCGCTGCTGGCCCCCTTGCTCACCGCAGCTCCTGCGGCGGCCGAGCCGCCTGAGTTCGGTGCCTGCCCCTTCGAAGGTGCCGAGTGCGCGGAGCTGTCGGTACCACTGGGCGAGGGGGACCGGTCGATCTCGATCGCGATCTCGCGCGTGCGCGCCACCGGCACGCCCGCGGAACACCGGGGCGCGCTGCTGGTCAACCCGGGAGGACCGGGCGGTTCTGGGCTGGAATACGCGGTGAGCAAGGGGGCGAAGCTGCCGGAGTCGGTGCGGCGCAGCTACGACATCATCGGGTTCGACCCGCGCGGCGTCGGCCGAAGCGCCCCGCTGGACTGCGGTGAGCTGGGCGGACTGTTCGAACACCCGGCGCCCGAGCCGGTTCCGGGAAGCCGACCAGCGGAATCCGAGCACCTGAACCGATTACGCGCGATGGCCGAGGACTGCCTGCGGCACAACCCGGATGCGGCGTGGATGAACACCGCAGGCACCGCCCGCGACGTGGACCGCATCCGGGAGGCGCTCGGGGAACCGAAGCTCAACTTCCTCGGCGTCTCCTACGGCAGCTACCTCGGTGCCGCCTACGCCGCGCAGTTCCCCGACCGCGTCGGGCGGATGGTGCTCGACAGCGTGGTGAGCCCGGACCGCTGGCACGACTTCGACGTCCGGCAGGCGTTCGCGATGCTCGATCAGCGCGAGACCCTCTTCGAATGGATCGCCGCTCACCCGGAGTTCGGGCTCGGCGAGACGAAACAGCGAGTCCGCGAGTCGTATTCGACGGCGCGTGCCGGGTTGACCGGGAGCTTCGGCCCGGCAGAGTTCGACAACCTCGTCTACAAGACCCTCTCGCGCACCGAGCGCTGGGAGCCCTTCGCCCGCGACCTAGGCGCCCACCTGCACCAGGGGACGCCGCTGAGCCCCGCGCTGCCCGAGAACGACCCGGAATCCCGCAACTACGAGGCGGCTCTGCGCACCGTCAAGTGCGCCGACAGCAGACGCTCCACCGAGGACGAGGTCATCGGCTCCCTCCGGGCGCTGCGCGCGGCCGACCCCGAACCGATCGTCACCGGGCTCGAAGCCACCACCTGCGCCTACTGGCCGGAACCCGTCGAGCCCGCCCGGTTCGGGCACCCGGAGATGCCACCGGTGCTGCTCACCCAGGCCGACCACGACCCGACCACCCCGCTCGACGGCGCCCGGCGGATGCAGGCCCGACTTCCCGGCGCGCGCATGGTGGTCCTGCACGACTCCCACTCGCACGGCGTCTTCGCCAGCCAGCGCAACCCCTGCGTCGACGACGCTGCCGCGAACTACCTGCTCACCGGCGAACTCCCGGCGGACGACCTCAACTGTCAGGGGCCGGGGCTACCGTGAACCCGCGCGCATCGGACGCACTGGCAGCTTCGGAGGTGCGGGCGTGGCGCACGGGAACTGGAGGTGGTCCATGCGTCGAGCCGACACGATGGCGATGGCGGTCGCCGAACGCACCGATCTCGCGGAGTACCTCGGCACGCTCACCCGCGAGCAGTGGGAGGCACCGAGCCTGTGCGCGGGCTGGCGCGTGCGCGACGTGGTCGCGCACGCGATCAGCTACGACGACCTCACCTGGCCCGACGTGCTCAAGCGCGCCGCCCGAGCGGGTTTCGGGCCGAACGCCATCAACGATCTCGGTGTCGCCGAGACCCGTGCCCGCAGCAACGGTGAACTGCTCGACCGACTGCGCGCCCACCTCCGGCCCACCGGCCCGATCACGGCGCTGGGTGGCATGATCCCGCTGGTGGACGCGCTGATCCACCACCAGGACATCCGCCGTCCGCTCGGCCACCCGCGCGAGATCCCGCCGCAACGGCTGCGCGCCGTTCTGGACCTGGCGTTCAAAGCACCACCCGTCGGGGTCAAGAAGCGCGCCGCCGGCCTCCGCCTGGTGGCCGCGGACCTCGACTGGACCCGCGGCGAAGGCCCCGAAGTCGGGGGGCCGGGCGAAGCGCTGCTGATGACCCTAGCCGGGAGGTCGGCCGCCTTCACCGAGCTCACCGGAGAGGGCAAGGCCGTCCTCGCCTCCAGGCTCTAGGTCCCGGCTCTCAACCGCGCAGCGGCGGGATGGTGGGGACTTCGGAGGCGGTGGCGATGGCTTCCGGGGTGAGGCGGAACTGCTCCGGGTAGTGCTCGCGGGAGGTGCGGCGGGCGGGTTCGGTGGTGCGCCACATGTACAGGCAGCGCGGGCACTGCAGCACCTCCCAGGCGCCCGGCACCGGTGAGGTCGTCACGGTGCGGATCTCCGGATCGGCGCAGCGGGGGCAGATCGTCTGCATCGGGTTTCCTTTCCGCGCGGTGCGCTTCATCGGTTGGCGAGCTCGGAGCGCAGGCGTTCGGCCCACTCGGCGGTTTCTGGGAGGTCCTTGGTCGGGGTGCCGAAGTTGCCGCGCACGTCGGGTTTCACCGGAGTGGTCGCGTCGATGATCATCTTGCTGGTGACGCCCGCCGGCTGCGAGGCCGGAGCCAGTTCCACCACCGACAGGTTCGGGATGACCACCACGTCCTCGGACGGGTTGACCTTCGCCGACTGCGCCCACATGACCTGCGGCAGGTCGAACGGGTCCACGTCCTCGTCGACCAGGATCACCTGGCTGATGTAGCCCAGGCCGTGCGGCGTGGTCATCGCGCGCATGCCCACCGCCTTGGCGAAACCGCCGTAGCGCTTGGCCGTCGAGATGATCACCAGCAGGCCGTGCGTGTACATCGCGTTGACGGCCTTGACCTCCGGGAACTCCGCGCGCAACTGCTTGAGCAGCGGAACGCAGGTGTTCGGTCCCACCAGGTAGTCGCACTCGGTCCACGGCATGCCCAGGTAGAGCGACTCGAAGATCGGGTTGGTGCGGTGGGAGATCCGCTCGATGCGCACCACCGGCATCCGCCTGCCACCCGAGTAGTGCCCGGTGAACTCGCCGAACGGTCCCTCGATCTGCCGCACCCGCGACTCGATGCGGCCCTCGATGACCACCTCCGAACCCCACGGCACGTCGAATCCGGTCAGCGGAGCGGTCGCGATCGGCATCGGCTCGCCGCGCAGCGCACCGGCCATCTCGTACTCGGACTGGTCGTAGGCCATCGGCATGCCCGCCACGATCGGCACCACCGGGTCGTTGCCGAGGGTGATCGCCACCGGCAGGTCCTCGCCGAGCTCCTCGGCCTTGCGCAGGTGCTGTGCGATGTCGTGCATCGGCACCGGTTGCAGCGCGAGCCGGTCCGTGCCGATCACCTCGATCCGGTAGATGCCCAGGTTCTGCTTGTCGAAGTCCTCCGGCGCGTCCGGGTCGCGCGAGACGACGGCGGCCTTGTCCAGGTAGAACCCGCCGTCGCCGTCGTTGAGCCGGAACAGCGGCAGCACGTCGAAGAGGTTCACGTCCTCGCCGGAGACGCTGTTGGCCTTCCACGGCGCGTCCTCACGGCGGACCGGGGTGACCGGGAAGTCGTCCCAGCGGCGGGCGAACTCCTCGACCTGCTCGCGGGTGGAGGTCTCCTTCGGCAGACCCAGCGCCATCGCGTGGTTGCGCCAGGAACCGTGCACGTTCATCGCGATCCGCGCGTCGGTGAATCCCGAGACGTTGTCGAACCACAGCGCCGGGGCACCCTCGCCGATGCGACCGGCGGCGTTCGCCGCGGCGGCCAGGTCCGGCTCTGGGGACACCTCCTCGCTGATCCGCAGCAGCTGTCCCTCCTTCTCCAGGGCGTTCAAGAACGACCGGAGGTCGTCGTAGGCCATGGTGCTCCTCCTTCAGATCCTCTTGCGTGGCGGTGCCGGTTGCTCAAGTCGTCCTCACGTCTCGCGGCTGCGCCGCTCGCGCGCAGTCCGCAGAAGAAACTCAGGAAACCTTGAGCTTGGCGGTGCGGAGCCCTTCCCAGCGCTGGGCGGCCGGGGCCGGCAGGTCGAGCTGGTCGAGGACCCGGGCGGTGATGTGCTCGACGAAGTCGTCGATCGAGGCCGGGTTGTTGTAGAAGGCGGGCATCGGCGGCACGATCCGCACGCCCATCCGCGAGAGCGCCAGCATGTTCTCCAGGTGGATCTCGCTCAGCGGCGTTTCGCGCGGCACGAGGACCAGCGGACGGCGCTCCTTGATCGTCACGTCCGCCGCGCGCGCCACCAGGCCGTCGGCGTAACCGGAGCGGATGCCGGCGAGGGTCTTCATCGAGCAGGGCACGATCACCATGCCGTCGGTGCGGTAGGAGCCCGACGAGATGCTCGCGCCCTGGTCATCCGGGTTGTAGACGACGTCGGCGAGCGCGCCGATCTCCTTGACGCTCAACCCGGTCTCCAGCTCCACCGTTGCTCGCGCCCAGCGGCTGAGCACCAGGTGGGTCTCCACCTCGGGCAGTTCGCCCAGCTGCTCCAGCAGTCGCACACCGAGCGGCGCCCCGGTCGCTCCGGTCATCCCCACGACGAGTCGCACGCTTCTCCTTTTCGGTCATCTCGTGCTGATGGCTCCACGCTAAGCGCCGATCACGCAGGTGAGCGGGTATTCTGGCGACAAGAGATGGGGAGAATCGGACAGGACGCAGATGGCTGAGATCACCGACGTCGGCTACCGGCCGGGGCTGAACGCGCCGATCGGCATGGACGTCGTCGACTTCACCGAGCTGCGCTCGCGCGCCGAACGCCGCGGGATCGACCTCGCCGGTCCGCAGCGGCCGGACTTCCACCACCTGATCCACGTCCACGCCGACGCCGACCCGCTGCCGCACACCGTCGACTTCACCGAGCACGTCATCGAGCCCGGCGGCTGGCTGTGGGTGCGCCCCGGCCAGGTGCACCAGTACGGCGCGCTGACGCGCTCGCGCGGCACGATCGTCATCTGGCGGCCCGGTTTCGTCACCTTCGATCCGTCGCTACCGGAAACCCCTCTGCTGCCAGCAGGTTCGGCCCGCGACGCGGTCGATCTGGCGCTGCGACACCTGCTCGCCGACTACGCCGACCTGGGCTCGATGACGCTGGAGGCGCACAACAGGTCGCTGCGGATGCTGCTGGCGGTGCTGCTGCTACGACTGGCCCACGCGGGCGAGGCTCCGTCCTCCACCACCTCGGCCGACGGCCCGTTCGAGCGATTCCAGGCGGCGGTGGAGCGCGACTTCACCCGCACCCACCGAGTCGCCGACTACGCCGCCGACCTCGGTTACAGCGCTCGAACCCTCACCCGCGCAACGCTGTCCGCAACGGGTCGCTCGGCCAAGTCCTACCTGGACGCCCGGATCGTCCTGGAGGCCAAGCGGCTGCTCGTCCACACCGACCGCGCCTCAGCGGACATCGCCCGCCACCTCGGTTTCACGACTCCGGGAGACTTCAGCAAGTTCTTCCGCAAGCACGACGGCCGAACCCCGCTGGACTTCCGCGCGGAAGCCCGAGGCGTGGGCTGACCCCTCACGTTTCAGATGAGCTCGCGCAACGCCCGGTGAAACCGCTCGACCTCCCCGCTTCCGGTGATCGTGCCGGAGGGGAAGCGGAAGACAGGGAGCATGTCGATGCCGAGGGCGCGGACGCGATCGAGCTCGGCGCGCAGGGAATCCGCCCCGCCCACCGGTGCCGCGACACCGACTTCGTCGGCCAGAGCCGTGAGGGTGGATGGGTCGGCGATGTTGAGGCCGTCGGTGAAGTAGGCGCGGAAGAGGCGCTCGGCCATGACTTCACCGCTGTCCTGTTCGGACGCGGCGGCGAGGAGGCGGTGGGCCTCGAAGGTGTTGGTGAAGATCGCGCGCCGGAAGTTCAACCGCAGGCCGTCCTGCTCGCCGATCGACGACGTCGCGATCTCGCGGGCGACCGACTCGCCGCGCTCCCGCGCGTGCAGCTCGAACAACGGCTCGCCGGCCGAAGAGGCGTCGGGACGCAGCTGGAAGGGCGCGAACCGCACCTCTACCTCACCACCGGTTCGTCGATGCGCCTCGACCGCGCGCAGGAAGCGCGTGAACCCCAGGTAGGAGTGCACGCACACGAAGTCCAGCACGACCTCCACGCGCGGGGCGCTCACCACGCCACCTCGCCGTCGCGGGAGAAGAAACCGCCCGTGGGACCGGCGGGACCGGTGGTGGCCATCCGGACGATGATCTCCGCCCCTTCGGCGACGGTCTGAACTCCCCGGTGACGGTTGAAGTCGGTGGCGGTGAAACCCGGGCAGACGGAGTTGATGCGCATCGCCGGGAACGCCCGAGCGTACTGCGCGGTGAGCATGTTCAACGCGGCCTTCGACGAGGAGTAGACCGGCACCGGGATCCAGTGCGGATCATCCGTGGCGGGATCCGGTTTCGCAGCCGAGGCGATCGAGCCGAGACGGCTGCTGACGTTGACCACCACCGGGTTCGGACTCGACTCCAGCAGCGGCAGGAACGCGTTGAGGACCCGGACCAGACCGAAGAGGTTGATCTCGTAGGCGGCGAGCAGGTCGGCGGGGGAGGCGTGGCCGGGTGGCAGCACGGCACCGGGCACGCCCGCGTTGTTGACCAGCACGTCCAGCCCGTCGAGGCTCTCCGCCGCCGCGCGGACCGAATCCTCTCTGGTCACGTCGAGGACCAGGGGAACGGCTCCGATCTCGGCCGCGGCCTTCGCGCCACGTCGTGGGTCACGCGCCCCGAGCATCACGGTGTGTCCGATTTCGACCAACCGCCGCGCGGTCTCCAGACCCAGGCCGCGGTTGGCGCCGGTGATGAGAGTCGTCGTCATGCCGCCACCCTGCGCCGCCGAGCAGTCGAATTCCGATGCAACGGTCTTCCTGGGACCGCCGGTACCACCCACGCGGAGCGAGTGCGGGCGATACTGGACCGATGACGGAACAACCCGCAGAGCTCGGTGCGGCGCTGCGCGGCTGGCGCGACCGGATCGGCCCGGCCGAGGTGGGACTTCCAGCAGGTCTCGGCCGTCGTGCGAAGGGGTTGCGGCGGGAGGAACTCGCCCTGCTGGCAGGGATCTCGGTCGACTACGTCATCCGCCTCGAACAGGGCCGCGCCAACCCGTCTACGCAGGTCGTCGGTGCCCTGGCCAGGGCGTTGCGGCTGACCGGGGCCGAGCGCGACCACCTGTTCGCGCTCGCCGGGAAAGCCAACCCCACCAGCGGGCACAGCTCGCCGCACCTGACGCCGAGCCTGCAGCGGCTGCTCGACCAGCTGCGCGGCATCCCCGTCGGCGTGTTCGACGCGGGCTGGACCCTCACCGCCTGGAACCCGCTGCACGCGGCGCTGTTCGGCGATCCCACGGCGCTGTCGGCGCGAGAGCGCAACGTCGTGTGGGCCCACCACGCCGGCCTCCCGATGCGGGTGCGCTCGACGCCCGAAACGGCAGCGGTGTTCGAGGAGGCGACGGTCGCGGACCTGCGTTCGGCCGCGGCCCGCTTCCCGGCCGACGCGGAACTGCGGGCGTTGCTCGACGACCTGCGCGGATTCCCGCGCTTCGCCGAGCTGTGGGAGTCCCGCACCGTCGGTGAGCACGTGGCGCACTCCAAGATCGTCGACCACCCCGAGCTCGGTCCCATCCCGGTGGACTGCGACGTGCTGGAGGTGCCCGCCAGCGACCTGCGGCTGGTCGCCTACACCGCCCCGGACGAGGACGCGGCGGAGCAGTTGCGGCTGCTCGACGTCATCGGTACCCAGACCCTCACCTGAGGCACTGGTCCTCCTGCGCGAAGGACATCTGGGCGGGGTGGGCGAGCACCAGGTCGTGGGAGGCCGGATCGAGGTCGGTGCCGATGGGGTAGAGGGTGCCGCCGAGCTCCGCGGCGCGGCGGCGCCATCGCTGGTTGCGGCGCAGCCGGTCCGGCAGCCAGAACGGGTCGGTCTGGCCCGCGGCGTCGGAGAGCATGTCGAACAGCCACACCAGCTCGTCGTCCGGAACGCGCAGGCCGGGGCGGGTGAACGACGCGCGGCGGTGCGGGAACAGCAGCCCGATGCTGGTCTCGCTGAGATCGAGGTCGGTGATCTCCGGTGCCGTGCCCGCCAGGAACTCGTCCAGCGCCGAATCGGGCATGAAGTAGTCCGCCCACACCTTGTGCACCCGGTTCCAGCCGGCCGTCACGAACGGCTCGTAGCGGTTGTCGGTGCTGGTCGCGAACTCCCAGTAGGAGACGTCCCAGACCTGCGCGGTCACGTCGAGTCCGCGCAGCAGGTGCGCGTCGTCCGGCTTCCGGGCCGCGCGGTGGTAGGCGGTGAAGCGGAGCTGGAAGCGGTGGCGCTGCGGGGCGAACCAGCGGATCAGCAGGTCGTCGACCTCACCGCGCCGGACCAGCACGCGCGCTGCCCGCACCGCGTCCTGCAGCGACGGGAAGTGCAGGTCGTACACCCTGGCCAGCGGCGGAACCGAAGTCAGAGCCAGCCGAGCGCGCGTGATGATCCCCGCGCAGCCGAGCCCGCCGAGGACCGCGTTGAACAGTTCGCCGTCGCGCTCCGGTGTGCACCACCGCACGGCTCCCGACGGGGTGACGACCTCGACGGCCTTCACCCGGTCGATGATCGCCCCTTCGCTGTGCAGGCTGGAGATGCCGCCGACGCTGAGCACCCCACCGGTGCTCAGCTGGAGGTATCCGGTGGGGCCCGACGTCAACCGGCGTCCGCGCAGCCAGGCGTGCCAGACGACGTCGCGCAGCAGCACTCCCGCCTCGACGTCGGCGTGGTCGTCGGTCACCGCGTGGATGAGGTCGAGGCTGCGCATGTCGACCTGGATCCCGCCGGACGGGCACAGCGCCTGGCCGCCGGTGGTGTGCAGGGTGCCGTGGGCGCGCAGCGGGACGCCGTTGCGGCAGCACCAGGCGGCCGCGACGGCGATGTCGGCGGTGGAACGCGGACGCAGGATCGCGGCGGGTCTGCGGTCGACGAGATTGCCGAGGTCGGAGGCGTGCAGCTCGTCCCCGTCGGTGACCAGGGCGGCTCCGCGACCGGGCAGTTCCGGGAAGGTCGAGAGATCGGGGGTGCCCGAATCCATCCCGATCACTCCCCCCAGGTGAACGACGTCTGCCCAGCGGCCCTGTCCAAATCGGAGTCCATCCTGAGGACCAGGGCTTTCCCCGAGCTTTCTCGCCTGGTCAGACAGGTTTCGCCGAGCCCGCGCGACGTGGGTGTGTCCGCTTCTAGACATTCACCCGATGGTGCTGGTCTTGGGCATGTGCGCGGGAGAGGATTCCGCTGGCGACCCTCCGGCGCGTCGGGGAAGTGGAGCGGAGGGCATTCAGCGGAAGGAAATCGGTGTGAAGACAGCTCGGTTCAGCCGTCCGGCGGCGCTGGGAACCGCCGTGCTGGCAGCGGCGGCGGTGACCGCGGCCCCGGCCGTGTCGGCGGCCCCGGCGGCGGGGACGGATCCGTTGACCACGCAGGTCCGGCTGATCACGTTCAACGACCTGCACGGCAACCTCGAACCCCCGGCGGGTTCGTCCGGCCGCGTCACGCTGCCCGACGGCAGCGCCGTCGACGCCGGCGGTGCGCAGTTCCTGGCCACCCACGTGGCGCGGCTGCGCGGAGAGGTGAAGAACTCGCTGGTGCTCTCGGCGGGCGACAACGTCGGCGCCTCACCGGTCAACAGCGCGCTGTTCCACGACGAGCCCACGATCGAATTCCTCAACCAGCTCGGAGTGTCCACTTCGGTCATCGGAAACCACGAGTTCGACGAGGGATTCGAGGAACTGCGACGGATGTCCGATGGCGGTTGCCACACCGCCGACGGATGCCAGTTCCGGGATCCGTTCCCCGGCGCGAACTTCGAGCAGCTCGGCGCCAACGTCACCTTCACCGACGGACGTCCCGCGCTCAAGCCCTTCGACGTCCAGAACGTCAACGGCACGCGCGTCGGCATCATCGGCGCGACGCTGGAGGAGCTGCCGTCCGTGGTCGCCCCCGGCGCCATCGAGGGTCTCGAATTCGGGGACGAGGTCGAGGCCATCAACCGCACCTCGCGGATGCTCGACACCATGGGCGTGAAGGCGCAGGTCGTGCTGCTGCACCAGGGCGACGGCACCGAGAGCGGCGGGCCCGACGAGTGCAACCTGACGCCCGGACCGGCGAGCGCGATCGCCAAGGCCGCGTCGCCGAACGTCGACCTGATCTTCACCGGGCACAGCCACGCCCAGTACAAGTGCACGATCGACGACCCGGCGGGCAACCCGCGCCAGGTGCTGCAAGGCGCCTCCTACGGCAGGCTGCTCTCGGTCGCCGACCTGGCCATCGACCGCGTCAGCCAGGACGTCGTGCGCTCGGAGACCAAGGCGCGCAACGAGATCGTCACCCGCGACGTGCCCGCCGACCCCACCGCTCAGGCGCTGATCGACGAGGCGGCCACCAAGGCGGCCCCGATCGCCAACCGCCCGGTCGGCAGCATCACCGGCGACCTGCCCCGCGCAGCCGCCCCGTCCGGGGAGTCGCCGATCGGCGACGTCATCGCCGACGCGCAGTTCGAGGCCACCGCGGCCAACTCGCCGCAGATCGCCATCACCAACCCCGGCGGCATCCGCGCCGACCTGCTCTTCCCCGGATCACCGGTCGGTGAGGGCGACGGCGTGGTCACCTACGGCGAGGCGTTCGCGGTCCAGCCGTTCGGCAACATCATGCAGACCATGACGCTCACCGGCGCCCAGCTCAAGGCCGTCCTGGAGCAGCAGTGGACCCCGGAGGAGACCAACATCCTGCAAGTCTCGGCCGGTCTGCACTACAGCTACTCGGCGGGTGCGCCGATCGGCTCGAAGGTCACCGAGATCAGCATCAACGGTCAGCCGGTCGACCCCAACACCCCCTACCGGGTCTCGGTCAACAACTTCCTCGCCGGAGGCGGCGACGGGTTCACCGAACTCACCAAGGGCACGGACGTCGTCGGCGGACCGGTGGACCTCGACGCCTTCCTCGGCTACCTCAACGCCCACCCCGGCATCACCCCACCACCAGCAGACCGCATCACCGCCCTGCCCTGAAAACCCACCCACCCGAGTCGACTCCGCAGCCTCGTCGGTGGAGTCACCCCGGGTGGGTGGTCGGTCGGATTTCAGTGGAACTCCGTGACCGGGTTTCAGTGGAAATCGGGACCGGGTTTCCACTGAAATCGGGAACCGCCTGGGGTGGTGGGGATCAGCCTTGGGTGGCGAGGGAGCGGAGGAAGAAGGCGAGGTTGGCCGGGCGTTCTGCCAGGCGGCGCATGAAGTAGCCGTACCACTCGTCGCCGTAGGCGGCGTAGACGCGGAGTCGTCCTCCCGCGGAGGCGATGCGGCGCTGCTCGTCGGGGCGGATGCCGTAGAGCATCTGGTACTCGAAGTCCGCGTTCGTGCGGCCGCTGCGGGCGGCCAGTTCACCGGCGATGGCGACCATGCGGGGGTCGTGCGTGGCGACCATCGGGTAGCCCTCGCCCTGCATCAGGACCTTCAGACACCGCACGTACGAGCGGTCGACCTCCGACTTTTCCTGGAAGGCCACCGATTCCGGCTCGGCGTAGGCACCCTTGCACAGCCGGACCCGGGAGCCGGCCGTGGCCAGGTCGCGGCAGTCCTGCTCGGTTCGCCGCAGGTAGGCCTGCAGCACCGCGCCCACCCACGGGAAGTCCACGCGCAGGTCGCGCAGGATCCCGAGGGTCGAATCGGTGGTGGTGTGGTCCTCCATGTCCAGGGTGACCGTGGTGCCCGCCGCGCTCGCGGCCTCGCAGATCAGCCGGGCGTTGTCCAGCGCGATCTTCTCGCCGTCGGAGGGCAGGAACTGGCCCACCGCCGACAGCTTCACCGACACCTCGGCCCGCTCGGCGAGCCCATGCTCGGCCAGCACTCCCAGCACCTGCCGGTAATCCCGGACGGTGGTGGCGGCTTGGCTCGCGTCGAGGGTGTCCTCGCCGAGGCGATCCAGCGTCACGAACAAGCCGTGGCCGCTCAACTCCCGGGTGGCCCGCACGGCGTCCTCTGGTGACGTGCCGGGCACGAAACGCCGAACCACGGGCTTGGTCAGCGGGTTGGCCTCGACGAGCCGTCGCACCGAAGGCGAGCGTCCCGCGGCCAGCAATGCACTGCGCAACACCGAATTCTCCCCACGCTCAAGCTGTTCCGGATAAAGGGGGTGCCCCGGACCGTCCGGGGCACCCCGTCGTGCTCATCCCATGTGGGGGTAGGTGTGACCGGTCGGCGCGTCCCAGGTCTCCTTGATGGCGCGCGGGCTGGTCCAGCGCTGGATGTTGAGCAGCGATCCGGCCTTGTCGTTGGTGCCGGAGGCTCGGCTGCCGCCGAAGGGCTGGCGGGAGACGATCGAGCCGGTGGGCTTGTCGTTGACGTAGAAGTTGCCCGCGGCACCGCGCAGCTTGCGGTGGGCTTCGTCGATCGCGGTGCGGTCGGTGGAGAACACCGCACCGGTCAGCGCGTACGGGCTGGAGGAGTCCACAACGTCGAGGATCTGGGAGTACCCGGCGTCGTCGTAGACGTGCACGGCGAGGATCGGCCCGAAGTACTCGGTGGTGAAGACCTCGTCGGCCGGGTCGGTGCACACCAGGACGGTGGGTTCGACGAAGTAGCCGACCGAGTCGTCGTACCCGCCGCCGGCCAGGACCTCGATGGTGTCGGTGCTCTGGGCGCGGTCCAGCGCCGCCTTGTGCTTGGCGAAGGCGCGCGCGTCGATCACGGCACCACCGAAGTAGGAGAAGTCGGTGACGTCGCCGAAGTGGATGGTGCGCGCCAGATCGGCGAGCTCCTCGCGCAGACCGCCTTCCCAGATGGAGCGCGGCACGTAGGCGCGGGAAGCGGCCGAGCACTTCTGGCCCTGGAACTCGAAGGCGCCGCGGGCGAACGCGGTGGCCAGCGGAGCGGGGTCGGCCGAGGGGTGCACGACGATGAAGTCCTTGCCGCCGGTCTCGCCCACGATGCGCGGGTAGCTGCGGTAGGAGTCCAGGTTCTCGCCGATGGTGCGCCACAGCTTCTTGAAGGTGGCGGTCGATCCGGTGAAGTGCAGGCCCGCGAAGCCCGGGTCGGTCAGCGCGACGTCGCTGACGGCGTGGCCGTCGCCGGTGACGAGGTTGATCACGCCCGGGGGCAGTCCGGCGGCCTCGAGCAGCCGCATCGTGAAGTGCGCGGCGAACTGCTGCGACGGGGTCGGCTTCCACACCACCGTGTTGCCCATCAGCGCGGGCGCGGTGGGCAGGTTCCCGGCGATGGCGGTGAAGTTGAACGGGGTGATCGCGGTGACGAACCCGTCCAGCGGCCGGTAGTCCATGCGGTTCCACTCGCCCGGGACCGAGCGGGGCTGCTCGGCGATGATCTGCCGCGCGTAGTGGACGTTGAACCGCAGGAAGTCGATGAACTCGCAGGCGGCGTCGATCTCGGCCTGCTGCACCGACTTCGACTGGCCGAGGATGGTGGCGCCGTTGATGGTGTCGCGCCAGGGACCGGCCAGCAGGTCGGCGGCGCGCAGGATGACCGCGGCCCGCTCGTCGAAGGAGGTCGCGGCCCAACCGGCGGCGGCGTCCTTGGCAGCGGCGACCGCGTCGGCGACGTCGCCCGCGGTGGCTTGGGCGGCGGTGCCGAGGACGTGCTGGTGGTCGTGGGGCTGGACGACGTCGAAGCGGTCGCCGCCCGCCATGCGCTGGGTGCCGCCGATGGTCTGGGTGAGCTCGATGCGCTCGGACTCCAGCTCGGCCACGCGCTTCTGCAGCGACTCGCGTTCCGGCGAACCGGGCGCGTAGCCCTTGACCGGCTCGTTGTAGGGCACCGGCACCGAGGTGATCGCGTCCATGCTTGTTCCGCCTCCTTGAGACGCCGTGGGTGTGTTGATTGGAGGTTAGGGTGTGACGCACGCCCGGAGCTTGTTCAGTTGGCTATTGTTGATGGTGTCGGCTTGTGGGATCGGACAAATGGCGCGTGATGTCGAGTCGGTCGGAGTGACCGATGTGGGAGTGCCGCTGCGGCAGCTGCTGGCCGCGGTCGGCGATCCCCTGGTGGATGTGCTCGCCGCGCCGCGAGGCTTGGACGTCGAGGTTCGTGATGTGGTCATTGTCGACCCCGAGGAGGAGTCCGGCAGCGCTCGCGACAGCGATTTCGTGCTGGTCATCGGCGCGCGCGGCCGGGCCGCGGCACCTCTGGTGCGGGCCGCGGCCCGCGACGGCGCCACGGTGGTGGCGGTCAAGGTCGGCTCCGAGCCCGAGGCGCGAGCGTTGCGGGACACCGCGATGGCGGGCGGCGTCGCGCTGCTGGGCGTGCGACCGGAGGTCCGCTGGGAGCGCCTGGAGGCCTACGCCCACAACGCGATCGACAACGCCCGGCTGACCAGCGACGCGGATGTCGGCGAGGCGCTGGGCGACCTGTTCTCGCTCGCCCAGACGGTCGCGGCGATGACCGACGGCATCGTCAGCATCGAGGACACCGCCAGCCGCGTGCTGGCCTACTCGCGCTCCGACGACGAGGTCGACGAGCTGCGGCGGCTGTCCATCCTCGGCCGCCAAGGTCCCGAGCAGTACCTGGCGATGCTGCGCGAATGGGGCGTCTACCAGCGACTACGCGCAGGTGAGGACGTGGTGCGCATCGACGAGCGGCCGGACCTGGGCATCCGGCGCCGGATGGCCGTGGGCATCCACGCGGGCAGCCAGCCGCTCGGCTCGATCTGGGTGCAGGAGGGCCGGCGCCCGCTGTCGGAGCGGTCCGAACGCGCGCTGCTCGGTGCCGCGAGGTTGGCGGCCCTGCAGCTGATCCGGCAGCGCTCAGAGGCCACCGCGGGACCGAGGCTCCGGGAGAACCTGCTGGCCGGGCTGCTGGAAGGCCGGGTCGACGCGCGCTCGGTCGCCGACAACATCGGCGCCGACGCGGACCGGCCTGCCGTGGTCGCGGTGTTCACCCTGCGTCCGATGGGCAGCGTCGACCGCTCGGAGCTGGAGCTGCAACGGGCGGAGATGACCGGCCTGATCTCGGTGCACGCCTCGGCCTACCGGCGCAGCGCGCTGGTCACGACCATCGGGTCGCGGGTGTACGTGCTGCTGCCGGAGCTGCCGGAGCGCTCCGCCGCGCAGTCGGCGCTGTCGCTGACCCGCGAGATCGTCGCCGCCGCCAAGCAGCACCTGACCTCGCGGGTGCAGGCGGGAGTCGGGTCGGCCGTGCTGACGCTGGACGAGGTGGCCGAGTCGCGGGCCGAGGCCGACCGGGTGCTGGACGCGCTGGTGCACGACATCGACGCCGAGGTCGCCACGATCTCCGACGTGCGCGCGCAGGTGGTGATCAGCGAGATCCTCACCGTGCTGCAGGGCAACGAGCGCTACCGGGACGCCCGCCTCACCGCTCTCCACGACCACGACTCCGAGCACGCCACGGACCTCGCGCGCAGCCTGCTGGCCTACCTGGAGCACTTCGGGGACGTCAAAGCCGCCAGTTCGGACCTGCACGTGCACCCCAACACCCTGCGCTACCGCGTTCGCCGCGCCACCGACCTCACGGGCATCGACCTCGCCGACCCGACCGAACGCCTCAACACCCACCTCCAACTGCTGCTCACCAAGCGCACCCGACACCGCCCGACCTGACCAGGCACAACACGCCGCGCAGGGAGGACTTTTCAAACTTCGCGCGAAATTGCGGGCCGAGCTTCGGGCTTCGAATTTCGCGCGAAATTCGACCGTGCTGGGCGGGGTCAGAGCTTGCGGAGGCGGACCCTGTTGATGGTGTGGTCGATGTCCTTGCGGAGGACGAGGGTCGCGCGGGGGCGGGTGGGCAGGATGTTGTCCACCAGGTTGGGCTCGTTGATGGTGCGCCAGAGGTGGTCGGCCTCGGCGCGCGCCTCGGAGTCGGTCAGTTCCGCGAAGTGGTGGAAGTGCGATTCCGGATCGGCGAAGGCGGTGCTGCGCAGCGCCAGGAACCGGTCGGTGTACCAGCGGGCGATGTGCTCGGTGCGGGCGTCGACGTAGACCGAGAAGTCGAACAGGTCCGAGACGGTGAGGCTGGGGCCGGGCTGCAGGACGTTGAGGCCCTCGACGATGAGGATGTCGGGCTGGCGCACCACGTGCCGCTCATCGGGCAGGATGTCGTAGGCGACGTGCGAGTACACCGGGGCGGAGACCTCGGGAGCCCCGGACTTGACCTCGGTGACGAAGCGCAGCAGCGCCCGCCGGTCGTAGCTCTCCGGGAAGCCCTTGCGGTGCATCAGCCCGCGCCGGACCAGCTCGGCCTTCGAGTGCAGGAACCCGTCGGTGGTCACCAGGTCCACCCGCGGGTGGTCGGGCCATCGGGCGAGCAGGGTGCGCAGGATGCGGGCGGTGGTGGACTTGCCGACCGCGACGCTGCCCGCCAGACCGATGACGAAGGGAACCTTGGTCCCGCCGGTCTCCTCGCCGAGGAACGTCGTGGTGCTCTCGTGCAGCCGCTGCCTGGCCGCGACCTGGAGGCTGATCAGGCGGGACAGCGGCAGGTAGACGTCGGCGACCTCGTCGAGGTCGACCGGTTCGCCGAGGCCGCGCAGCGCGACCAGTTCGTCTTCGCTCAGCGGGAGGGGGAGCGAATCGCGCAGCTCCCGCCATTGCGCGCGGTGCAGCTCCACGTACGGGCTCAGTTCGCGAACGCGCGTCACAAAGCACCCCTCAGCATCGAGGCCCGGTCGTACTCCTGGCAGCACCGTGAAAAGCCCCGGTGGCGCCAGCGAAAACCCTAGGCATACGACACCGGATAACGCTGTGATCCAGTGCACGCTGAGACGCAGCAGACATGAGCTCAACCGATCAACACCGGACCGGCGCAACGCGCGCCGGCCCGGTGCCGGCGGTCAGGAGTTCATCTTCGACTTCCGGTATCCGTAGGCGAAGTAGATGACCAGGCCGATGGCGAACCAGCCCGCGAACCGCAGCCAGGTCTCCCAGGCCAGGAAGGTCACCAGCCAGATCGAGAACGCGATGCCGATGATCGGCACCACCGGCATGCCCGGCGTCTTGAACTCGCGGGGCAGGTCGGGTCGCTTGTAGCGGAGCACGATCACCGCCGCGCACACGATCACGAACGCCAGCAGGATGCCGATGTTGGTCAGCTCCGCGGCCTCACCGATGGGCAGCAGCCCGGCGATGACCGCCGAGGCGATGCCGATCAGCCAGGTGAACCGCGTGGGCACCTTGCGCACCGGGTGGGTCTTGCTGAACCACGCGGGCAGCAGGCCGTCGCGGCTCATCGAGTAGCCGACGCGCGTCACGCCGAGCATGAAGGTGAACATCACGGTGAGGATGCCCAGGATCGCGCCCACGCCGATGATCGCGCCGAGCATCGGCAGGCCGACGTCGGTGAAGGCGGAGGCGAACGCGCTCTCGCCCTTGATCTGATCGAACGGGATCATGCCGGTCAGCACCAGGCAGGCCAGCACGTACAGCACCATCGAGATGCCCAGCGAGTACAGGATCGCCTTGGGCATGTGCTTCTGGGCCTCTTTGGACTCCTCGGCGGCGGTGCTCATGGCGTCGTAGCCGAACACCGCGAAGAACACCGTCGCGGCACCGGTGATGGCCCCGCTCGCGCCGAAGGGGAAGAACGGCGTGTAGTTGCCGGTGTTGATGTAGAAGGCGCCGACGCCGATGACCAGCAGCACCACGGCGACCTTCAGGTACACCAGGAAGGTCTCGAACCGCGCGGCGCTCTTCATGCCCAGGTTCAGCATGAAGGCGATGAACAGGCACAGCAGCACGGCGAAGAGGTTGATCTTGTAGCTGCCGGGCGCGACGCCCTCCTCCTCGGTGCCCGGTGCGCCGAGCATCCACACCGGGAGGTCGACGCCGATGTAGCCGACCACTTCGTTGAAGTACCCGGAGATGCTGATGGCCACCACCGCCACGATCGCGGTGTACTCCAGCAGCAGGTCCCAGCCGATCAGCCAGCCGACGACCTCACCGAGCACGGCGTAGCCGTAGGTGTAGGCCGAGCCCGCCTTGGGGATCATGCCCGCGAACTCGGCGTAGGAGAACGCCGCGGCGGCGCTGGCGATGCCGGCGATCAGGAACGAGATCAGCACGGCGGGCCCGGCCTTCTCGTTGGCGACCGCGCCTGCCAGCGAGAAGATCCCGGCGCCGATGATGCCGCCGACGCCGATGGCCGTGAGCTGCCACAAGCCCAGGGACTTGCTCAGACCTGTTTCCTCGCCGTCCGAGGTGATGGTCTCGATGGGCTTGCGGCGAAATATTCCCCGCCCGGGTTGCAGGCTCGGTGCTGACACGTCGACTCCATTGTTCGAATCACAGGTTGCGGCGAAACGTACGTCGCGTGTTCGAGCGTCGTGCTGTGCTGTTGGACGACAGTTCCGGGAGGTGGTTGTCGAACGGCACAACGGTCCAGGTCGGTCACCGTGGCGTGGGGCACTGGCGGCGGCCCCCGCGCACGGGCCGTGACTGCGGCCGTCCTCGATCGTTAGTGTTCTCACCCGGAGCGTCGAATGTCGGCCCCAAAGGAAGTGGGAGAGCGATGTCCAGTTATCGCACCGTCGTCGTGGGAACGGACGGCTCCGCGCCTTCGCTGCGCGCGGTTGGCCGGGCCGCCGAGGTCGCCAGCGCCTCGTCGGCGCGGCTGGTGATCGTCTGCGCCTACTACCCGACCGACCCCAAGGAGCTGGAACGCGCCGCCGATCAGCTCGGCGACGAGGCCTTCCAGGTCATGGGTTCGGCTCCGGCCCAGGACACGGTGCAGACGGCATCGGACACCGCCCGCCAGGCCGGTGCGACCGACGTCGAGACCGTCGCCGCCGTCGGCGAGCCGGTCTCGGTGCTGCTGAGCGCGGCCGAGAAGCAGAGCGCCGACCTGCTGGTCGTGGGTTCCCGAGGGCTCAACACCCTCAAGGGGCGCATCCTCGGTTCGGTCCCCTCCGAGGTGTCCCGACGATCTGATTGCGACGTGCTCGTTGTCCGAACGTCGCGATGACCGGATCCGGCGAATCGAGGAGATCCTCCTCGGTTCGCCGCCTCAGTACACCAAGGACGAGATCGCCGAGGCCTCCGGTGTTTCCCTGGAGCGCGCCGAGCAGCTGTGGCAGGCGATGGGCTTCGCGCATGTCGACTCGGACGAGGTGATCTTCACCGACGCCGACGTCGCCGCGCTGCGCGCCCTGGTGTCGCTGGTGTCGGCGGACGTGATCCCCGACGAGCTCGAATCCGCGGTGGCCCGTTCGCTGGCGCAGACCATGTCCCGGCTGGCCGAGTGGCAGACGGGGCTGTTCAAGTCGCTGCTGGGGCAGAGCTTCGCCACCGATGTGGACACCACCACCGAGGTGGCGGCGGCGATCGTGCCGGTCATGGAGAAGATGCAGGACTACGTGTGGCGGCGGCACCTGGCCGCCACGGTGGCCCGCGAGCTCGACGAGCGCGATCCGGGCATCGACGAGCGCGTGCAGGTCGTGGGGTTCGCCGACCTGGTCGGCTACACCCGGTTGATCCGCGACTTCACCGAGCTGGAGCTGACCCGGCTGATCGACGGTTTCGAGTCGCTGGCCGGCGGGGTGGTCGCGCAGAACCACGGCCGCGTCATCAAGACCGTCGGCGACGAGGTCCTGTTCGTGGCCGACAGCCCGCAGGAGGGCGCGGAGATCGCGCTGACCCTCAACGAGGAGATCGCCAAGAACGACCTGCTGCCGCCGCTGCGGATCGCCCTGGCGCGGGGACCGGTGCTGGCGCGCTTCGGCGACGTCTACGGCTCGACGGTGAACATCGCCAGCCGCCTGACGTCGGTCGCCCGTCCCGCCTCGGTGCTCATCGACCGCGAGATGGCCGCCGCGCTGCGCGGCAACGAGAGCTACAAGCTCATCTCGGTGGGGCCGACGAAGGTGCAGAGCTTCCGGGGCCTGCGAGCCTGGGCCCTCAAGCGGCGCTAGGCGCTGCAGCTGTTCCAGAATCACCCGCTCGAGGCAATGTCCTCCGCCGCGGGTGAAAGCGAGTCGCACGATTGCTCCGATCACAGCAAATGTGATCGAAATATCGCTGAACTTGCATGTATCACGCAAGTGTCTGCGAGACCTCCCCATTCGTGGCTCCAACCAGCGGTTTTGCGATCACCGAAGATCCCGGAACCGCCCGTCGCCGACGGGTTTTGGGCTGTTCGTCGGCTTGCGGGCGGGTTCGGGTCCCTCTTTAAAGGGGGTGCTTGAGACCGGATCCGGCATTACGGTCGAGGTATGGCGGATCGGGTAACGCCGATGATCGGCGAGCATTCCGACGACGTGGCCGAGCTGGTCGCGCAGTACGCACAACTGCCGGCCGGTGCACCGGTCCGGCTCGCCAAACCCACCTCGAACCTCTTCCGGTTCCGCGACCCCTCGGATACCCCGGGGCTCGACGTCGGCCGGTTCACCAAGGTCTTCGACGTCGATGCCGAAGCCGGGACCGCGCAGGTCCAGGGCATGGCGACCTACGAGCAGATCGTGGACGCGCTGCTGCCCACCGGGCACATCCCGAAGGTGGTACCGCAGCTCAAGACCATCACGCTGGGTGGCGCGGTGGCCGGGCTGGGCATCGAGTCGACCTCCTACCGCAACGGGCTGCCGCACGAGTCGGTCCGCGAGATGGAGATCCTCACCGGCGACGGTTCGGTGGTGGTGGCGCGGCCGGACAACGAGCACGCGGATCTGTTCCGGGGCTTCCCCAACTCCTACGGCACGCTGGGCTACGCGCTGCGCCTGGAGATCGAGCTGGAGCGGGTCAAGCCCTACGTCAAGCTCCGCCACGTCCCGTTCGCCACCGCCGCCGAGTGCACCGAGGCGATCGCCAGGATCTGCGCGGACGGTGAATTCGACGGCGAGCAGGTCGATTTCGTCGACGGGACCGTGTTCACGCCGACCGAGCACTACCTCACCTTCGGGTCCTACGTGGACTCCGCGCCGTTCGCCAGCGACTACACCGGTGAGCAGATCTACTACCGGTCGCTGCAGCAGCGCCGCACCGACCACCTGAGCATCCACGACTACCTGTGGCGCTGGGACACCGACTGGTTCTGGTGCTCGCGGGCGATCGGTGTGCAGCACCCTCTGGTCCGCCGCTTCTGGCCGGCGAAGTACAAGCGCTCCGACGTCTACCGGCGGATCGTCGCCTGGGACCGGCGGCACTCGGTGACCGACCGGCTCGCCGTGCTGCAGGGCAAGGGCCTCAACGAACCGGTGATCCAGGACGTCGAGATCCCGGTCCAGCGGTTGCCGGAGTTCCTGGAGTTCTTCCACCGCGACATCGGCATCTCGCCGATCTGGCTGTGCCCGGTGCGGCTGCGCGACCGCGAGGGCTGGTCGCTGTACCCGATGGATCCCGACACCCTCTACGTCAACGTCGGGTTCTGGGCGACGGTCCCGCTGCGCCCCGGCGAGGCGCCGGGCAGGCACAACCGCGCGATCGAGCGGAAGGTGACCGAGCTCGACGGGCACAAGTCGCTGTACTCCAACTCCTACTTCGAGGAGGACGAGTTCTGGCGGCTCTACAACCGGCCGGCCTACCAGCGACTGAAGGACACCTACGACCCGAAGGACCGATTGCCGGGGCTGTACGAGAAGTGCGTTCGCGAGCGCTGACTCGCGGGCAGACGACACATCAAACTGGAAAGGAGGCCCTCTGATGGGATGGGCAGGGGTGTTCGAGCGGATTCTCGGCGGCGACCTGTCGGTGGAGATCCGAGCCTTCGACGGCAGCCGAGCCGGGACCGCTGGGGCCGATGTGCGCGTGGAAGTCCGCTCACCGCTGGCGCTGTCGCACCTGGCCAACGCGCCCGGTGAACTGGGACTCGCCCGCGCCTACGTCAGCGGCGCGCTGGAAGTGCACGGCGACATGTACAGCGCGCTGGCGGCGTTCCCGTCGGTGACGCTCAACGACGTGCCCGCGGAGCTGCGCCGCGAACTGTTCTTCAAGCTGGCCGGGTACCGGTTCTGGTGGCCGGTCCGGGTGCCGGAGGTCGAGCACCGCTCGCGCGGCTGGCGGCACTCCAAGAACCGCGACAGCCAGTCGATCTCGTACCACTACGACGTCTCCAACCGGTTCTACGAGTACGTCCTCGGCCCGTCAATGGCCTACACCTGCGCGGTCTACCCCGAGCAGGACGCCACCCTGGAGCAGGCGCAGTTCACCAAGCACGACCTGGTGGCCCGCAAGCTCGACCTGTCCGAAGGCCAGCGGCTGCTCGACGTGGGCTGCGGCTGGGGCGGCATGGTCATGCACGCCGCCGAGCACTACGGGGTGCGCGGGCTGGGCGTCACGCTGTCGCGGCAGCAGGCGCAGTGGGCGCAGAAGACCATCGCCGAACGCGGCCTGGCCGACCTCGCCGAGGTCCGCTACATGGACTACCGCGACGTGCCGGAAACCGGGTTCGACGCCGTGAGCTCCATCGGCCTGACCGAGCACATCGGTCTCAAGCAGCTGCCGCACTACTTCTCGTTCCTGCAGGACAAGCTGGTGCCGGGTGGCCGGCTTCTCAACCACTGCATCACCCGCCCGCACGGTCACCAGAGGGCGCGAACGGGCAAGTTCATCGGCCGCTACGTGTTCCCCGACGGCGAGCTCGAACCGGTCGGCACCCTGGTGTCGGCGATGAACGACAACGGCTTCGAGGTGCGCCACGAGGAGAACCTGCGCGAGCACTACGCGCTGACGCTGGCCCACTGGTGCGAGAACCTCGACCGCAACTGGTCGGCCGCGGTCGCCGAGGCCGGTCACGCGCGGGCGCGCGTGTGGCGGCTGTACATGGCCGCCTGCCGGCTCGGGTTCGAGCGCAACAACATCCAGTTGCACCAGGTGCTGGGCGTCAAGCTCGACGGCACCGACGCGCGCATGCCGCTGCGCCCGGCGTTCTAAGACGGTTTGGGGTCACCTTGCTCAACGGTGCGGGTAGCGGAACCTGAGCGGCGCTGTGGACTCCGCGCGCCACTCCTTATGTATTCCGCTTACCCCAGGGTGGACATCGGCGTCGCGGCGTGCTCGGCACAGCACCGCTCAGAACCCGCGGCGGTGCCAGTTGCGCAGATGGCGAAAAGGCAAAGCGGCTTCGCCGCGTTCTCAAAGGTTCTGACCGATGAGTTCCGCTGCGTGAGCGGGTCTACCCCTTCAGTCTGGTTTCCCGCGACGAAGGGCAGACCCATGTACGAGTTCACCCAGAAGATCACCCCGAACCTGTGGTTCGACACCGAAGCCGAGGAGGCCGCGACGTACTACTGCTCGATCTTCCCGGATTCGCGCATCGTGCACGTCATGCACCACGGCGAGGCCGGTCCGGGCGAGCCCGGCACGGTGCTGGTGGTGCAGTTCGAACTGTTCGGCCAGCAGTTCGTCGGGATCAACGGGGGACCCCAGTTCAAGTTCACCGAGGCGGTCTCGCTGGAGGTCACCTGCGAGTCGCAGGAGGAGGCCGACCGGCTGTGGGAGCAGCTCGGCGAAGGTGGCGAGCACGGCCCCTGCGGCTGGCTCAAGGACCGCTACGGCCTGTCCTGGCAGATCACGCCCCGCCGCCTCCTGGAACTGATCACCTCACCGGATCCCGCAGTCTCCGACCGGGTCATGAAGGCGATGCTGAAGATGGGCAAGCTCGACATCGCCGAACTCGAAGCCGCCGCCCAGGGGTGATCACAGGTCGTCGAGGCTCAGGGGCGGAACGAGGTCCGAGGCCCTGGTCCTGCTCCAGTGGTCGCCGGTTTCGCGGCGGTCCCGGCGTGTGGTGAAGCGGTAGCGGTAGAGGTCGGCCTTGACCAGCTTCGGCGGCTCGTCCGGGAACGGGTTGTGGCGGAGCAGCGCCAAAACCGGGGCTTCACCGCGCAGCAGAGCCGCCATGAACCGGGGCAACCAGCCGCGTCCGTAGGACGGGTTGATGGCCACGAACCACATCAGCCAGTCCAGGCGCAGGTGGTACGGCGCGACCTGCGGTGGCCTGCGCGCGGGGTCGCCGGGCTTGCCCTTGAACCCGTACTCCCGCCACGGGCCCGCCGGGCCGCTCGCGCCGAGCACCACGACCTCGTACCGCACCCGGGTGATGCTGCCGAACGCGCCGTAGGTGTTGCCCAGGTGCAGCCGGTTGAAGCTGCGGTTCATCACCTGACCGCGGCCCAGCATGTTGCGCACCGGCCAGTAGGCGAGCACCACGAACAGCGCCGTCACCGCCAGCACGAGCACCGCGAACCAGCCCGGCGGATCGGGGAGCGCGACCGGTGGCCCGCCGACCGCGGCGAACGCCAGGGTGATGGTCAGGAAGTTCAGCCAGGCGAAGTTCCCGCTGAGCATCAGCCACAGCTGCGTCACGACGATGATCGCCGCCGCCGCGGTCGCCACCGGTTGCGGGGCGAACAGCAGGAACGGCACGACTAGCTGCGTCCCGTGGTTGGCCAGCACCTCCACCTTGTGCAGCGGGCGCGGCAGCAGGTGGAACCGGCGGCTCAGCGGACCCGGCATCGGCTGGGTCTCGTGGTGGTAGTGCAGCGCCGTGAGGTCGCGCCAGCAGGAGTCGCCGCGCAGCTTGATCAGCCCGGCGCCGAACTCGACGCGGAACAACAGCCAGCACAGCAGCCACAGCACCGGCGCCGGTGGGGCGACGTGCGCCGGACCCAGGAAGATCGCCAGGAAACCGGCTTCGAGCAGCAGCGATTCCCAGCCGAAGCCGTACCAGACCTGGCCGACGTTGACGATCGAGGAGTACAGCACCCACAGCAACGCCCACACGAGCATCCAGCCCCACACCGGAGCGAAGTCCGCGAACTGGGCGAGCAGGCTCGCGGCGATGCCGGTCCAGGCCACGCCCGCCAGCCACCGGTCGGAGCTGCGGAAGTGGAACACGCTCGGTGCCCGGCGGAACGGCACCCGCGCGACGAACCGGGAGACCGGAGTCAGCCCGCGCTCACCGAGCAGACCGCGGAACTGCCGCAGGAAGCAGACGAAGCCGATCAGGTAGATCAGGGCGATCAGGTGGGTGACGGCGAACCTCGCCGCCTGGTACTCGGGTGCGCTCAGCCAGTGCCACATCGCCGCGCCTCCTTCCGCGCCGCTCGCCGCATCCGCCGGTGACCATGCGGCGGAGCCACTGTGTCAGGTGTCGGGCTCACCCCGCACCGCCGCGGCGGAGTCCGCGGAGCCGCTCACCGCCACCCGTACCGCTGGGCGATTCCGTGACAGGACCTAGAATCGCGCATCTGCGAAGTGTGTGGAGGCTGGGCTGTGCTGGACGAGGTGGTGGAGCTGCTGGCCTGCCCGCACTGCGGACTCGACCTGGAGCGCAGCGGGAACTCGCTGCGGTGTTCGTCGAACCACGTGTTCGACTTCGCGCGGCAGGGCTACGTCAGCCTGCTCTCGGGTCGCAGCAAGGTCGTCGGTGACACCGCGGAGATGGTCGCCGCCCGCGCCGGGTTCCTGGGCGCCGGGCACTACGACCCGATCGCCGACGCGGTGGCATCAGCGGTCACCGGCGACGGCCCGGTGGTCGACGTCGGGGCCGGCACCGGTTTCTACCTGGCCCGCGCCCTCGGCGATCGGATCGGCGTGGCCCTGGACGTCTCCAAGTACGCGTGCCGCCGGGCGGCCAAGGCGCACCCGCGCGTGGGCGCGGCGGTGGCCGATGCCTGGCAGCCGCTGCCGATCCGCACCGGCGCGGCCGGTGTCGTGCTCAACGTCTTCGCTCCGCGCAACGCCTCGGAGATGCGCCGGATCCTGCGTCCCGGTGGTGAGCTCGTCGTCGTGATCCCCGATCCCGGTCACCTGACCGGTCTGGTCGACCACCTGGGCTTGCTCAACGTCGACGAGTCCAAACCGGAACGCCTCGCCGACCAGCTCGGAGGGCACTTCACCCCGCTGGAGCGGCGCGCGGTCGAGTTCCGGCTCGAACTGACCCGCGCCGAGGCCCTGGCAGCCGTGGCCATGGGGCCCAGCGCCTGGCACACCACGCCCGAAGCCCTCGAAGCCAAGATCGCCGCCCTGCCGTCACCCGTCACCCCGACGGCCGCGGTCACGGTCGCCCGCTACCGCCGAACCCCCTGAGCACCCACGTCACCCGCACGGGCGACGAATTCGAATTTCGCGCGAAATTCGAAGGCGAGCTCAGGCCGTCGAATTTCGCGCGAAATTGGAAGAGCCCCGGTGGGCAACGGGACCCCCGGCCCGCACAGGAACTCGCGCGCGGGTGGTGCGGCTGCGGTCGTTGCCGGATGGGGCGTTGTCCTACCCCGCTGCGTGGACCTTCTGCGGGATGTTCCAGGGGTTCTGGTCCTGGAGCGGTTCGGGGAGCAGGGCCGCCGGGACGTTCTGGTAGGTCACCGGGCGGAGGAAGCGGTCGAGGGCCGCCGTGCCGACCGAGGTGAAGCGGGCGTCCGTGGTGGCCGGGTAGGGGCCGCCGTGCTGCATGGCGTGGGAGACGGCGACGCCGGTCGGCCAGCCGTTGAACAGCAGGCGCCCGGCGCGCTCCCGCAGGCGCGGCAGGAGCGTGGCGACGAAGTCGGTGTCGGAGTCCTCCGCGTGGACCGTCGCGGTGAGGTTGCCCTCGAACGCCTCCGCAGCGCGGCGGGCCTCGTCCTCCGAGGTGTAGGTGACCACGATGGACAGCGGGCCGAAGACTTCCTCCAGCAGCGCGTCCCGGTTCGCCAGCAGGGTGTCCACGTCGGTGGCCAGCAGTGTGGGCGCGGCCCCGTCCTCGGCGGAGCCGCTCGCGCCGTCGGCGAGCACGCGCACCCCCGGCACGTCGGTGACGACCGAACGCCGACCGCAGTAGCCCTCGTGCAGCCGCTCGTTGAGCAGCCGGTGGGATGCCACGGCCGCCGACTCCTCGGCGAGCGCGCCCTCCAGACCGTGGTCGGCGGGCAGGAACAGCAGGCCGGGCTTGGTGCACAGCTGACCGGCGTTGCCGGAGTAGGACGTCACGTAGCCCTTGGCGATGTTGGTGCCGCGCGCGGCGACGGCACCCGGGGCGACGAACACCGGGTTGAGGCTGCCGAGCTCACCGAAGAACGGGATCGGCTTCGGCCGCGAGTTGGCGATGTCGAACAGCGCGCGCCCGGCGGGAACGGATCCGGTGAACGCGGCCGCCTTGATCCGCTCGTCCCGCAGCGCGTCGGTGCCGGTGTCGAAGCCGAGCACGACGCTGAACGCGCCCTCCGGCGCACCGGCCGAGCGCAGCGCCTCGGCGACGATCTCACCGGTCCGCACCGACAGCTCCGGGTGACCGGGGTGGCCCTTGAGGACCACCGGGCAACCGGCGGCCAGCGCTGCAGCGGTGTCGCCACCGGCGACGGAGAACGCGAACGGGAAGTTGCTGGCGGCGAACACCAGCACCGGGCCCACCGGCAGCAGCATCCGCCGCAGGTCCGGCTTGGGGCCCAGCGCGAAGTCCGGGTCGGCTCGGTCGAAGGTGACCTGCAGGTGGTCGCCGGGCTCGACGGTGTCGGCGAACAGGCGCAGCTGGAAGGTGGTCCGCTTGAGCTCACCGGTCAAACGGCCCTCGGACAGGTGAGACTCGTTGCGGGCCAGCGGGATCAGCTCGCCGGCCGCCGCGTCCAGGGCGTCGGCGACGGCCCGCAGCTGGCGGGCGCGCTCGGCCGGGGCCTGCTCGCCGAAGGGCTCGGCGGCGTCGGCGGCCCGCTGGAGTGCGGCGTCGAGTTCGGCTCGGGTGGTGTCCGGGATCTGCGTCGCGGTCAACGTCCCATCCTTTGCGCGATCGGGAGAGGTCCGCGTCCACCGTAGTACGCCGGACGGCCGATGCACCGCACGGTGTTCGATATCGCGCATGAGGTCCGAAATCACGCACTCCGCTCGCAGGCCCGCGCCACGGTGAACAGGGCGGCCTGGTCGGGACGGGTGAGATCGCAGCCGGTGAGCTCGTCGATGCGGCGAAGCCGGTTGAGCACGGTGTTGCGGTGGCAGTACAGCTCACCGGCCACCGCACCGGCCGATCCGGTGCGCAGGTAGGCGGCCGCGGTCTCCAGCAGCCGCGACCGCTCGCCCGCGCCGATGCCGCGCATCCTGCCGAACACCTCGGCGGCCAGCGCGTCGCCGAGCTCGCCCAGCCTGCCCGCCACCACCGACGACCAGACGTCGGGCAGCGCTCTCGGACCCGATTCGGTCGCGCCGGTTCCGGCCAGCTCGGCGGCGATGCGCACCGCGCGCGGCACGCCCGCCAGCGTGCGGGCCACGGGTGCGAGCCCGCACGGGACTTCCTGCAACCAGCGCTGCGGCACCGCCGCGACACCGGCGGGCAGCTGCGCGATGAGCACCGGCCGCCGGTCGACGTCCTGCAGGTGCACCGAGATTCCCCGGGACGACAGCTCGTCGGCCGCGTCGCGCAGCGGCCGGGTGGCCGGCAGCGGGGCGGCGGCCACCGCGAAGTCCGCGTCGGCGGAGACGTCGAGCGCCGTGGCGACCTGCGCGACCACCTGCGGATCGCGGGCGTCGGTGGTCAGCAGCCGCGCCACCAGCTGGGCGCGCTCGTGCTCCTGCTCGCGGGCCACCACCGCGGCTTCGGACAAGTAGGCGAGGTGGATGCGCGTGGTGTGGTGGTCGACCGCGGCCCACACCCGCGAGGCGCTGCGCACCAGCGAGGGCAGCTCGTCCTCGGACACCCGGCGCGCGAAGGCGTCCCAGAGGATCCGGAAGTCGACGCGCACCGCGTGCAGCAGCACCTCCAGCGGCACGCCCGCTTGCGCGCGGCTGCGCCCGATGCGCTCGCACAGGTCGCCCAGCCGGTCGGGCACCGCCAGACCACCGGCCAGCCGCAGCAGCAGCTCCATGCTCCCCTCGGCGTGTTCGCGCAGCTCCGACCACGGCACCGCGTCGCTGGCGTAGGGCTCCATCGAGCGCAGCTCCGCCAGGAACACCGCGACCAGCTCGTCGAGATCGTCCAGGCAGGAGTGCACCAGTCTGCGCAACGGCCCGTCGGGTGTGACGGGCTCGTGAAGCGAAGTGTGCATCCGCCCAATCTAGAGCGATCAGATGGCGTGGTTCCATCATTGTGCTGGGCCGGTGACCAGAGGACTGTGCTCTCATGCACTTGACGCCCCGCGAGCAGGAGCGGCTGAACCTGTTCACCGCCGCGGAGCTGGCCCGTCGCAGGCTGGCCCGCGGCGCGCTGCTCGGCGCACCCGACGCCGTGGCCTACGTGTGCGACGAGATCTGCGAACTCGCCTGGGACGGCGTGGACATCGACGAGATCGTGCGGCGGGCCGGCGCGCTGCTGACCGCCGACCAGGTCCGTCCGGGAGTTCCCGCCGCCGTCCCGGTGATCCAGGTCGAGGCGTTGTTCCCGCACGGCAGCTCGCTGGTGCACGTGCCGCAGCCGTTCGGCCCGCCCGGTCCGGACGCGCCGGGAGCGGTGCGCGCCGCCGACGGCGAGATCGAGTTGGCCGCCGGCCGCGAGCGGCGGACGGCGTGGCTGCACAACACCGGTGAACGCCCGGTGTGGATCTCCTCCCACTTCCCGCTGGACCAGCTCAACCCGGCGGTGCGCAGCGATGTCGAGCTCGCCGGTTTCCGGCTGGCGGTGCCCGCGGGCACGGCGGTGCGCCTGGAAGCGGGGGAGCGCAAGGAACTCGGCCTCGTGGCGATGGGAGGCCGACGATGACCAGCCTGTCCCGGGAACGCTACGCGGCGCTGTACGGACCGACCACGGGTGACCTGGTGCGGCTCGCCGACACCGACCTGTGGGTGCGCGTCGAGGACGACGACACCGAGCCCGGCGAGGAGATGCTCGGCGGCTGCGCCAAGACCGCCCGCGACGGACTGCTCGTCGCGCCGAAGGCGGGCCGGGACAGCGCGCTGGACATGGTGATCCTCGGGGTGCTGCTGCTGGATCCGGTGCTGGGCGTGCGCAAGACCAACATCGGGATCAAGGAAGGACGCGTCGTCGGGGTCGGGCGCGCGGGCAACCCGGAGGCCGGGAACGGCGTGGAGCTGGTCGTCGACTCGCACACCGCGATGATCACCGGCGACGGCCTGATCGCCACGCCGGGCGTGGTCGACTCGCACGTGCACCTGTCCAGCCCCGAGGTGGTGCCCGCCGCGCTGGCGGCCGGGGTGACCTCGCTGGTGGGCATGGGCATGGGCGGGGTGTGGGACGTCGGCGCGAACCCCGCCCACAACCTGCACTCGATGATCGAGGCGTGGCGGGACGTGCCGATCAACGTCGCGTTCCTGGCACGCGGATCGTCGTCGTCGAACGACCTGCTGGAACGGGCGGTCCTGTCCGGAGCGGGCGGGTTCAAGATCCACGAGGACTGGGGCGCCACCCCGCACATCGTGGACACCTGCCTGGGCGTGGCCGATCAGGCGGACCTGCCGGTCGCGCTGCACACCGACACGCTCAACGAGTCCGGCTTCCTCGCCGACACGCTCGACGCGACGCGGGGCCGCACGGTGCACGCCTACCACGTCGAGGGCGGCGGCGGGCATCCCGACCTGCTGGAGGTCGTGGGCAGTCCGCACGTGCTGACCTCCTCGACCACCCCGACGCTGCCGCTGACCCGGGCGACGGTCGCCGAGCTCTTCCCGATGACCATGACCGTCCACAAGGGACACCCCATGGTGGACAGCGACAAGAGCATCGCGGGCAGCAGGGTTCGCGAGCACGGCATCGCCGCCGAGAACGCGCTGCACGACTCCGGGGCGATCAGCATCGTCAACTCCGACTCCATGGGCATGGGCCGCATCGCCGAAACCGCCCGCCGCACCTGGCAGCTCGCGCACGTGCAGGCCGCGCTCGCCGGCGAGACCGGGCCCGAGCACGCCGACAACGAGCGGGTGCTGCGCTACCTCGCCAAGATCACCCTCAACCCGGCGATCGCGCACGGCATGGCCCACGAGGTCGGATCGCTGCTGCCGGGCAGGCTCGCCGACATCGTGCTGTGGCAACCGGCCTGGTTCGGCGCCGAACCCGACCTGGTGATCAAGTCCGGGTTCGTCGCCTGGGGTGCCAGCGGATCGGGATCCGGGTCCACCCGGCTCACCCAACCGAGGGTCATGCGCCCCTTCTTCGGCGGACTCGGCGCCGCGCCCCGCAGGCTGTCCGCGGTGTTCGTCGCCGACGCCGCCGACCGCGCGCGCCTGCCCAGCGGCCCGAACTACGCCTCCGTGCGCGACAGCAGGGGGCTGACGAGGGCGGACATGGTGCGCAACACCGCGACCCCGCGCGTGGAAGTCCCGCGCGAACCGGGCCCGGTGTCGGTCGACGGTGTAGAGATCGACGTGCACCGTGCGGCAACGCTGCCGCTGACCCGCACGCACCACCTGGGCTGAGGAGAGGAACGAAGTGCTGGACCTGCTGCTGCGCGACGTCCGCGCGCTGACCATGAACCCGGACCACCCCACCGCGCACACCATCGGCGTGCTCGGTGGGCGGATCGTCGGGGTGGACGAGGAGATCGCCGACCTGCCCGCACGGCAGGTGATCGACGGCGGCGGCGCGGTCGTGTCGCCCGGATTCGCCGACTCGCACAACCACATGGTCTGGTACGGGCTCTCGCTCGCCGAGCTCGACCTGTCCGGCTGCCGATCGGCCGAGGAGCTCTACGACCTGGTCGCCGCCAAGGCCGCCGAACTGCCCTCCGAATGTTGGGTGATCGGATCCGGCTACGACGACTTCGTCATCGGCGGGCACCCGGACCGCGCCAAGATCGACCGCGCGGGCGGCGGCAGGCCGGTGTGGCTCAAGCACCGCTCGGCGCACATGTGCGTGGCCAGCACCGAAATCCTCGCCAAGGCAGGCGTTCTGGACGGTTCGGCCCGCGTTCCCGAGGGCGGCGTGGTCGAGCGCGACGCGGAGGGGGCGCCGACCGGGCTGCTCGCCGAGCAGGCGCAGCAGCTGGTCGACGCGCTGGTCAAGCCCTACCCGGTCGAGGAGCTGGTGGCGGCGATCGGCCGCGCCGCGAAGCGCTACGCGGCCGAAGGGCTCACGCACGTCACCGAAGCGGGCATCGGCGGCGGCTGGATCGGGCACAGCCCGGCCGAGGCCGCCGCGTACCAGCTGGCGCGGCAGCGCGGCGAGCTGCCGCTGCGCGTGGAGCTGATGCCCGCCAACGAGGTGCTGCACCAGGTCGGTCCGGACGCCTTCGGCCTGGATCTTGGGCTGCGCAGCGGTTTCGGCGACGACTTCCTGCGCATCGGGCCGATGAAGATCTTCACCGACGGCGCGCTGTCGAGTCGCACCGCCGCGGTCACCGACCCCTTCCACGGGCACGGCGGTCACGGCGTGCTCGGCGACGACCCGAACGTGCTGCGCGAGCGGATCCGCACCGCGCACCGTGGCGGCTGGCGAGTCGCCGCGCACGCCATCGGCGATCGCGCCATCGACCTGACGCTGGAGGCGTTCGAGCAGGCGCAGCGCGAGGTTCCGCGACCGGACGCGCGGCACCGCATCGAGCACTCGGCGATGGTGCGCCCCGACCAGCTCTCCCGGATGGCCGCGCTGGGCGTGATTCCCGTGCCGCAGTCGCGGTTCCTCTACGAGATCGGCGACACCATGATCGGAGCGGTCGGCGAGGAGCGGGAGCCCTGGCTCTACCGGCACCGGTCCTTCCTGGACGCCGGCCTGGTGGTGCCCGGCAGCTCGGACCGTCCGTGCGTGTCCAACGGGGCGCCGCTGCTGGGGATGCGCGCGATGGTCGACCGCACCACCAAGGCCGGGCGCGTGCTCGCCCCCGACGAGCGGGTCGACGCCGTCGAGGCGCTGCGCGCCTACACCACCCACGCGGCGTGGGCGGCCGGTCAGGAGCACCAGCGCGGCCAGATCGCCGCGGGCATGTTCGCCGACCTCGTGCTGCTCGACGCCGACCCGACCGCCGTGCCCGTCCCGGAGATCGGCGACATCGACGTGCGCGCCACGTTCGTCGCCGGTCGTCCGGTGCACGGAGCCGACGAGTTCGCAGAAGTCCCCACCTGATCCGGCACACCGGGAGGCCCCGTGACCGAAACAGCGAGCACGCCACGCACCGACCCAGCGGAGGCGCGCAAGGTCGCGTTCGCCGCGTTCGTCGGCACCGCCTTGGAGTGGTACGACTACTTCCTCTACGGCACGGCCGCGTCGATCGTGTTCGACCGGCTGTACTTCGCGACCGAGGATCCGGCGGTGGCCACGCTGGCCGCCTTCGCCTCGTTCGCGATCGGTTTCCTCGCGCGGCCGCTCGGCGCGGTGGTGTTCGGCCACCTCGGCGACCGCATCGGGCGCAGGCGCAGCCTGCTCATCACGGTCACGCTGATCAGCGTGGTCACCGGGTTCATCGGTCTGCTGCCGGACTTCATGGCCATCGGTCTGGCCGCTCCGCTGCTGCTGACCGCGCTGCGCGTGCTGCAGGGCATCGCGGTCGGCGGTGAGTGGGGCGGTGCGGTCACCCTCGCCGTGGAGCACGCACCGCCGGAGCAGCGCGGGCGGTTCGCGGCTCTGCCGCAGATCGGTTCGCCGATCGGCACGCTGCTGTCCTCGGGCGGGTTCTACCTGGTGGCGATGCTGCCCGACGAGTCGTTCGACTCGTGGGGTTGGCGACTGCCGTTCCTTGCGGCCTTCCCGCTGCTGGGCGTCGCGCTGTACCTGCGGCGCAGGGTCGGGGAGTCGCCGCTGTTCGAGCAGATGCTCGCCGAGCACGATCGGGCCTCGGTGCCCGCGGTGGAGCTGTTCCGCACCGCCTGGCGGCAGGTGCTGATCGGCATCGCGGCGTCGCTGATCGGCATCGGCGGCTTCTACCTGCTGACCACCTTCGTGATCAGCTACGGCTCGGGTCAGCTGGGACTGCCGAAGTCGTTGATGCTGGGTGCGACGTTGTTCGCGGCGGCGGCCGAGGTCGTGACGCTGATCTTCGGCGGCAGGCTGGCCGACCGGTTCAGCCCCGGCAAGGTCTGCCTGTGGGGCGGGGTCCTGTCCGCGCTGGCGGCGTTCCCGGTGTTCTGGATGATCGACACGCGCAACCCGGTGCTGGTGATCATCGCGGTGACCCTGGGCATCAACTGCCTGTCGATCCCGTACGCGGTCTCGGGTTCGCTGCTGGCCGGGTTGTTCCCGGTGCACCTGCGCTACAGCGGCGTCGCGATCTCCTCCAACCTCAGCGGTCTGATCAGCGGATTCGTCCCCCTGGCGGCCAGCGCCCTGCTCATCGCCAGCGACCAGCAATCCTGGTCGGCAGCAACGCTCCTGCTCCTCCTGGCCATCATCACCGCACTCGGAGGCCTCCTCGGCCACCGAGCAACCCGACCCCAAACCCAACCCTGACTCACCCCACCCAACCAAAACCCCGAATACCGCCGTAATCAGCCCCCCGATTACTGCGGTGTTCCGTGGAAACCCGGATTACTGCGGTAATCGGATCCCTGTTTACGGCGGTGTTCCGTGGAAACCCGGATTACTGCCGTAATCAGGACCCGGATTACTGCCGTAATCGGGGGCTCGGGTTGGGGCTGTTGTTGGGGGATGGTGGCTGCGGTGAGCAGGAACGCCCCTGCGCTTGTGGCGCAGGGGCGTTCCTGGTTCTTGGTGGGAGGGTCAGTCCGCTCGGGAGATCTTGACCATCTCGTCTCGGGCGACGACCTTGATGCGTTCGCGGCCGTGGGGTTCGCCGAGGGACTTCTCGTGGGCGTCCAGGCGGCCCCAGCCCTCCCAGGTCGTGTACTCGATGCCGCGCTCCTCCAGCACGTTGATGATGCTGTCGGAGTCGGGCTGCTCGGCCTCGGGGAGCTGGTCGAGGTCGGCCAGCAGGTTGTTGATCGTCTCCAGGGCGTCGCCCTTGGTGTGGCCGATCAGGCCGACGGGGCCGCGCTTGATCCAGCCGGTCGTGTAGACGCCGGGGATGTGCTCACCGTCGAGGTCCAGCACGCGACCGCCGTCGTTGGGCACCGTGCCCTTCTTGGTGTCGAAGGGCAGATCGGCGACCGGCGAGCTGAGGTAGCCGACGGCGCGGTAGACCTGCTGGGCCGGGTAGGTCTCGTACTCGCCGGTGCCGCGCACGTTGCCGTCGCCGGTGAGCTCCATGACCTCGACCTTGAAGCCCTCCACGCGGTCGGTGCCGACGACCTCCACCGGCGCCCGCAGGAAGTGCAGGTGCAGGCGGCGCTTGGTGTTGTGCTTCGGGTCGCGCAGCGCCCAGTCCTGCAGGGTCTTGACGATGGTCTTGACCTGGTTGTTGGACTGGGCTTCCTTCTCGCTGGCCTCGTCGAGCTCGAAGCCCTCCGGGTGCACGATGATCTCGACCTCGTCCTGGTGGTCGAGCTCGCGCAGTTCCAGCGGGGTGAACTTGGCCTGCGCCGGGCCGCGGCGCGCGAACAGGTGCACGTCGGTGACCGTCGACCTGGTCAGGCCCTGGTAGACGTTGTCCGGGATCTCGGTGCTGAGCAGGTCGTCGGCCTGCTTGGCCAGCACCCGGGCCACGTCCAGCGCGACGTTGCCCGCGCCGATGACCGCGACCTGCTCGCCGTCGAGCGTCCAGTCGCGCGGCGCCTCGGGGTAGCCGTCGTACCAGTAGACGAACTCGGCGGCGCCGTAGCTGTGCGGCAGGTCGATGCCCGGGATGTCCAGCGGGCGGTCCTGGTCGGCGCCGGTCGAGAAGATCACCGCGTCGTAGTAGCGCTGCAGATCTTCGAGCTTGACGTCCACGCCGTACTCGACGTGGCCGAGGAAGCGGATCTCAGGCTTCTCCATCACGCGCTGCAGCGCGTTGATGATGCCCTTGATGCGCGGGTGGTCGGGCGCCACGCCGTAGCGGATCAGCCCGTAGGGTGCCGGCATCCGGTCCAGCAGGTCGATCTCGACCGGGGTCTCGGACTTGGTCAGGATGTCGGCGGCGTAAACGCCGGCCGGGCCGGCCCCGACGATCGCGACTCGCAACGGGCGGGTCATGCACTCTCCTCCTGGGTGCGCCGGGCTCGGCGCGCTCGACTGCGAAGCCGCGCGGCAGCGGACCCGTAGTGGACCGGGCCTGGGCCATGCGCGGAATCCCCACCAGCTTAGGGAGCCCTTACCCCCGATCCCGCGATGCGGGCTGGTGACAATGCTCATAACTGATCTCGCCCACCACCTCGGCGAACCCGGCCTCTCAAGATCATTTTCGCAGTACCGCCTGGGCAAAAGGGGCATTGCGGGCTGATTTAATCAGCGCTGAGTGCGTGACCGGACGCGGTGAGTGACAGTAGGATCGGTCACTGATCAACCGCGTCGGTACTCAACGTGCAGGGCCGGTTACACGCGGTGTCCAAAATGTCGAGACAGGGTGGGCGAGTGCGTCGAACGCCGCACCGGAGCGCCGACGGAGTCGAACCGTGATCACCAGGGTGGATCGCCACGAGTTCATCCAGCGGTGGAAGCGCGAGATCGCGCTCAACAGCTACGCGCCGCTGCGCCGCGGCGACGTCGATGAACTGCTGAGCACCTGCCTGGAGCACCTGCTCGGCGAGCTGGCCTGCCCCGACCGAGCGGGCGAGGCCGGCAACGCGGGCGCGGCGCTGCTGCCGCTGCACCCCGGCAACCCCATGGTCCTGCCCGGCACCCTGAAGCTGCTGGCCGCCGAACTGCCCCGACTGGTGCCCGAGGTTCCACCGGACCGGATCGTGGCCGCCCTCGGCCGCCTCGCCGCGGGCTTCGGCGAGGAGCTGCGCGCGGTCGGCGGCTCCGTGGAGCGATCCGGCCGAGACCTCCCCGCCCGTTCGCGGGCGCTGTTCCACGATTCGACCATGGGAGTCGCCGCGGTCAGCACCACGGGTGCGATCGAGGAGAACAACGGAGCCCTGCGCCGCATGTTCGGCCTCACCGAGGACGAGCTGACCGGCGCCTCGGTGCTGGCGCTGGTCGACGACCGGTGGCGGCCCGAGCTCACCGGTGCGCTCGCCGACCTCGCGGACGGGGCGAACGAGCGGGTGAACCTCGACGCCCGCTTCACCACCACCGACGGCGCCCAGGTGTGGACCCGGATGACGGCGTCGCTGGTCCGGGACCAACGGGGCGAACCCGACCACCTGGTGGTGTTCTACGAGGACATCACCGACCGGCACATGCTCCAGGAACAGTTCCGCCGCCAAGCCGTCCAGGACCCGCTGACCGGGCTGGCCAACCGCGCCCAGCTCGAATCCTGCATCGACGCCGCGCTCACCCCCGTCTACCCGGGCCGCCGGGTCGGCCTGTGCCTGTTCGACCTGGACGGCTTCAAGGCCGTCAACGACAGCCTCGGCCACAGCATCGGCGACCGGATGCTGCGCGAGGTCGCCCGCCGGCTGCAATCCCTGGCCGCGCAGGAGAGCGCCGTGGTGGCGCGCACCGGCGGCGACGAGTTCGCCGTGGTCATCCCCGACTCCTACGACGCCACCCGGGTGACCGAACTGGTCGAGCGGTTGCTGCGCGAGATCACCAAGCCGATGTGGATCGGCGCGCACGAGCTCGCCGCCTCGGCCAGCGCCGGCATCGTCGAGCGGGAGGTGGTCGGCACCGACACCGGTTCGCTGCTGCGCGACGCCGACATCACGCTGTTCCGGGCCAAACGCGACGGCCGCGCGCTGTGGGTGCTCTTCGACGCCGAGCGAAACGCGGTGGCGCACGAGAACTTCCGGCTGTCGGCGGCGCTGCCCTCGGCGCTGGAGAAGAACGAGCTGTTCGTGGAGTACGACCCGGTCGCCGACGCGGAGACCGGCGACGTCCTCGCCGTGATGGCCAACGTTCGCTGGGACCACGACGAGTTCGGCGAACTGGGGTCGGACCGGTTCTTCGGCCTCGCCGAGGAAACCGGCCTGATCACCCGGCTGGGCGGCTGGACGCTGGAGCAGGCCGGCAGGCACGCCGCGCGGTGGGTGCGCGAGCTCGGGGAGCACGCGCCGCTGCTGGCGGTGACGCTGTCGGCCCGGCACTGCCGCGACCCGGAGCTGGTCCGCGACCTGCGGGAGGCGTTGGAGACCACCGGGCTTCCCGCGGAGTCGCTGGTGCTGTGCCTCCCGGAGTCGGCGCTGTTCGACTACCAGGGCGACGCGGTGGACACCGTGGAGATCTTCGCGGAGATGGGGATCCGCCTGTTCGTGCACGAGTTCGGCTCGGACCACACCCGGGTGGACCGGCTCAAGGACCTGCCGCTGGCCGGGGTGCTCATCGACGGGCCGCACATCCAGGGGCTGGCCGACCCCGGCGGCCCGGAGCCGCTCAGCGAGTACCTGGTGCGCAGCGCGGTCGGCGCGGCGCGGCTGATGGACCTGCCGGTGCTGGCCACAGGTGTGACGAGTGCGGAGCAGGCGCGTCGGTTGGGGGAGATCGGTGTCGCTCTGTTCCAGGGGCCGCATGTCAGCGATCGGGTTTCGGCGACGGAGGTCGTCGATCTCGTGGGCGGCGCGCGATGAGCCGATGATGCTCGAAAAACCCGAAGTTCCCGGCGGATTCCACGAAAGGGCCGAGCACGTGAGCGTTCTGGCTACCCCACTCCGGGCGCATGGCCGAACGCGGGGCGTGACACCTACGATGGCCTTCTCGATCACCGTTTCGGGTGCCTGAACGACCAAACCGAGTGCAGGAGGCTGGATTCTATGGACCAGAGACCCGATTGGCTGGCCGAAGGCGTCGACCTGGACAAGCCCAGCGCCGCCCGCTGCTACGACTTCTACTTAGGCGGCGCGCACAACTTCGCCGTGGACCGCGAACTCGCGAACAAGGTCCTGGACGTGGTGCCCAACGTCAAGGAGGTCGCGCTGAACAACCGCGCGTTCCTGCGCCGCGCGGTGCGCTACTGCCTCGACCAGGGCATCCGGCAGTTCCTCGACATCGGATCGGGAATCCCGACCGCAGGCAACGTGCACGAGATCGTGCACGCCGTGGACCCGCAGGCCCGCGTGGTCTACGTGGACAACGAGCCGGTCGCCGTCGCGCACAGCCGCTCGATCCTGAACGGCAACGAGAACGCCACGATTGTGCAGGCCGATCTGCGCGACGTCGACGACGTCCTGGAATCCCCGGAAACCCAGCGCCTGCTGGACTTCTCGCAACCGGTCGCGGTGATGATGGTGGCGCTGGTGCACTTCGTCCCCGAGAGCGCCAAGCCGCGGGAGATCATCGGCCGGTACCACGACAAGCTCGCCCCCGGCAGCTACCTGGGCTTCTCGCACGTCACCGGGGAGGAGTTCCCGGAAGGCGTGCAGGGCCTGGTCAAGCTCTACGAGAACAGCACCAACCCGGTCACCCTGCGCACCCGCGCCGAGGTCGCCGAGCTGGTCTCCGACTTCGAACTCGTCGATCCCGGCGTGGTCTACGTCTCCGAGTGGCACCCGGACTCGCCCGAGGACGTCGGCGAGCACCCCGAGGAGACCATCGTCTACGGCCTGGTGGGCCGCAAGGTCTGAGAGCCCGTCGTCGTGCGAGGTCGTGGCGGGATCGCCAAACTGATCACCGACTTCACCCCGTCCGGGCCAGGACGCGGGTGCGATGCGACCGGCGACGCCGGGCAGAAGGTGTGAGCGATGCCTGAATCCGAGGGAGCCTCCGACGAGGAGGAACGTCACCACGTGGTTGCGCAGTGGACGCGCGAGATCATCCACACCAGCTACGTGGCGATGGGCCGTCCCGAGATCGAGGCGTTCCTGGCGAAGTGCTTCGAGGACGTGCTCGCCGCCTGCGACGGACCGCTGGAGTCCGCGCGCCGGGTCGGTTCGCGCCTCGTCGACGTGCACTTCACCAACCCCGTCGTCGTGCACAAGACGCTCAACCACCTGGCCACTGCGCTGCCGGCCCACCGCGAGGTGGGCCAGGCCAGGCTGGTCGACGTGCTTGGCGCGGTCGGATCGGGCTTCGCGGGGGCGCTGCGCGAGCAGACCCTCGACGAGCAGGAGATCATCAAGCAGTCCGTGCTCGACGCCCGGGACGCCGCCGAGGAGGCGTTGCGGGCGTCGGAGGCGCGGTCGCGGGCGGTGTTCGTCTCCTCCGCCCTCGGGATCGCGATCGTCACGCTCGACGGCGTCATCGACCAGATCAACCCCTCCATGAACAGGATCTTCCGGCTCGGCAGCGAGTCGCTGGTGGGCCGGACGATCTTCGACGTGGCCGACACGTCGTGGATCGGCGAGCTCGCGGTGGCCAACGCCGACCTGGTTCGCGGCGAGGTCGACCGCTACCAGCTGGAGATCCGCTTCACCGAGCAGCACGGCTCGCACATCTGGACCCAGCTGTCGGCCTCGCTGGTGCGCGACGCCAACGGGGCGCCCGACTACCTGGTGATGCTCTACGAGGACATCACCGACCGGCACATGCTCCAGGAGCAGTTCCGGCGCCAGGCCGTGCACGACCCGCTGACCGGGCTGCCCAACCGCACCCAGCTGCAGACCAGCATGGAACGCGCGCTGGAACCGTCCACGCCGGGCCGCCGGGTCGGACTGTGCTTCTTCGACCTCGACGGATTCAAGGCCGTCAACGACAGCCTCGGGCACCCGGTCGGCGACCAGCTGCTGCGCGCGGTCGCGCAGCGCCTGCAGGCGCTGACCGCCGAGTTCGGCGCGCTGGCCGCGCGGATGGGCGGTGACGAGTTCGTGGTGCTGGTGCCCGACACCGACGGCGCCGCCGGACTGGTCGGGCAGGTGGAGAAGATGCTCGCCGAGGTCACCCGGCCGGCCCGCATCGGCGCGCACGAGCTGTCGGCCTCGGCCAGCGTCGGCATCGTCGAACGCCCGGTGATCGGCACCGACGCCGAGTCGCTGCTGAGCGACGCCGACATCACCCTCTACAGGGCCAAGCAGGACGGCCGCGCCCAGTGGGTGCTCTTCGACGCCGCGCTCAACGCCGAGGCCCGCGACCGCTTCCGGCTCTCGGCGGCCCTGCCCGCCGCCCTGGAGCAGGGGGAGCTGTTCGTCGAGTACGAGCCGATGCGGCTGCTGGACGACCGCTCGCTGTACGCGGCTGCCGCGGACATCCGCTGGGACCACCCGGATTTCGGGGAGCTCGGGCAGGAGTCGTTCCTCGACCTGGCCGAGGAGACCGGGCTGATCACCCGGCTCGGCAGCTGGGCGCTGGGGGAGGTGTGCAGGCACGCGGCGCGCTGGACGGAGCGCTTCGGCGAGCGCGCCCCGGTCGCGGCGATGAACCTCTCGCACCGGCACTGCCGCGACCCCGAGCTGGTCAACGACGTGCAGCGCATCCTGCGCGAGACGGGCCTGCCAGCGCGGTCGCTGGCGCTGGGCATGCCCGAATCGGCGTTGTTCGACCACCAGGGCGACGCGGTGGACACCGTCGAGATCTTCGCCGAGATGGGGATCCGGCTGGTCGTCTACCAGTTCGGCGACGACTGCACGCGCGTCGCCCGGCTGCGCGGCCTGCCGCTGTTCGGGGTGCGCATTGACGGCCCGCACCTGGACGGGTTCGCCGACCCCGAGGGGCCCGATCCGCTGGACGAGCACCTGCTCGGCGCGACGACCGGAGCGGCCGAGCTGATGGACCTGCCGGTGGTCGCCGGAGGCGTCCACGACGAGCTGCAGGCCGAGCGGCTGCACGCCCTGGGAGTGCGCGCGGCGATCGGCCCGTTCGCAGGTGAGCGGGTGTCCGCCCTGGAGCTCGAAGAGCTCGTCGCCGAGCCCGAGTGAGCGGCTCCCGACCTGCCGCGAGCGGCGACGACGACCTGCGCGGCTCCCGCCGCCCGCACCGGCGGGCAAGGTCACCACAGGACCCCTCGTCAAGGGCGTGGGCTGGGGGTTAACGAATTGGTGGCCACCGATAGCATCGGGTGGCGAAGCGTGTCCGCGCCGGTGAACCGGCCCAGTCTAGGAGTGATCGTGTCCGTACAGCCTTCCCACGCCCAGCAAGCACCCCGGGTGAAGGTTCCGGCGGGCACTACCGCGGGTGCGGCCGTCGCCGAGGCGGGGCTGCCGTCGAAGGGCCCGGACGCGATCGTGGTGGTCCGCGACGCCGACGGCGACCTGCGCGACCTGGACTGGGCGCCGGAGTCCGACGTCGAGGTCGAGGCGGTCGCCGCTGAGACCGACGACGGCCGCAGCGTCATCCGCCACTCCGCCGCGCACGTGCTCGCGCAGGCGGTGCAGAACCTGTTCCCGGACGCCAAGCTGGGCATCGGCCCGCCGGTCAAGGACGGCTTCTACTACGACTTCGACGTCGACAAGCCGTTCACCCCGGAGGACCTGCAGGCGCTGGAGAAGCGCATGAAGCAGATCCTCAAGTCCGGCCAGAAGTTCTCCCGCCGCCGCCTGGACTCCGTCGAGGCCGCCAGGGAAGAGCTGGCGAACGAGCCGTACAAGCTGGAACTGGTCGACCTCAAGTCCGCTGACGACGCGGTGGACACCTCCGAGATCATGGAGGTCGGCGGCGGTGAGCTGACCGTCTACGACAACATCGACCGGCACGGCGAGCGCGTCTGGGGCGACCTGTGCCGCGGCCCGCACGTGCCGCACACCCGGTTCATCCCCGCGTTCAAGCTGATGCGCGTGGCCGCCGCCTACTGGCGCGGCGATCAGAGCAAGCAGCAGCTCCAGCGCGTCTACGGCACCGCGTGGGAGTCCAAGGAGAAGCTCGACGAGCACCTGGAGTGGATCGCCGAGGCCGAGCGCCGCGACCACCGCCGCCTCGGTGCCGAGCTGGACCTGTTCTCCTTCCCGGACGAGATCGGCTCCGGTCTGCCGGTGTTCCACCCCAAGGGCGGCATCATCCGCCGCGAGCTGGAGGACTACTCCCGCAAGCGGCACGAGGAGGCGGACTACGAGTTCGTCAACACCCCGCACATCACCAAGGAGACGCTGTTCAAGACCTCCGGTCACCTCGACTGGTACAAGGACGGCATGTTCCCGGCGATGCACCTCGACGAGGAACGCGACGCCAACGGTGAGCTGCGCAAGCCCGGGGTGGACTACTACCTCAAGCCGATGAACTGCCCGTTCCACAACCTGATCTTCCGCTCGCGCGGGCGCTCCTACCGCGAGCTGCCGCTGCGGCTGTTCGAGTTCGGGTCGGTCTACCGCTACGAGAAGTCCGGCGTGGTGCACGGCCTGACCCGCGTGCGCGGCATGACCCAGGACGACGCGCACATCTACTGCATGCCCGACCAGCTGCAGGACGAGCTCAAGTCGCTGCTGGGCTTCGTGCTGGACCTGCTGCGCGACTACGGCCTCGACGACTTCTACCTCGAGCTGTCCACCCGCAACGAGGAGAAGTACGTGGGTGACGACGAGAGCTGGGAGGTCGCCACCGAAGCGCTGCGCGAGGCCGCCGAATCCTCCGGGCTGGAGCTCGTCCCCGACCCGGGCGGCGCGGCCTTCTACGGCCCGAAGATCTCCGTGCAGGCCAAGGACGCGCTGGGCCGCAGCTGGCAGATGTCGACCATCCAGGTCGACTACCACCTGCCGGAGCTGTTCAACCTGGAGTACACCGGCCCGGACGGCGGCAAGCAGCGGCCGATCAAGATCCACCGCGCGCTGTTCGGCTCCATCGAGCGCTTCTTCGGCGTGCTCACCGAGCACTACGCGGGCGCGTTCCCGGCCTGGCTGGCGCCGGTGCAGGCGGTGGGCATCCCGATCGCCGACGAGCACGTCGAGCACCTGCAGAAGGTGCGTCAGGCGTTGCGCGCCAAGGGGATCCGGGTCGACATCGACACCAGCGACGACCGGATGCAGAAGAAGATCCGCAACCACACCACGCAGAAGGTCCCGTTCCTGCTGCTCGCCGGTGGCAAGGACGTCGAGGCCGACGCGGTGTCGTTCCGGTTCCGGGACGGCTCGCAGATCAACGGCGTCCCCGTCGACGACGCGGTCACCGCGCTGGTCGACTGGGTGCAGCGGCGCGAGAACGCCTCGCCGAACGCCGAGAACTTCGCCGGGGAGGCGTCATGAGCAGCACTCACCACTCCCGCGCTCGAGCGAGCCGACCGGAAGCGGGTGTCCAGCACGAGGCAGAGGGTCAGGCGTGAGCGGTCCCGAGGGCGTCGAGCTGACGCGGCAGGAGGGTGCGGGGGTCGACGACGCGCTGCAGCGCCTGTGGACCCCGCACCGGATGGTCTACATCCAGGGCGAGAACAAGCCGGACGGCGACGACAGCGATGGCTGCCCGTTCTGCCGACTGCTCGATTCCGGTCAGCCCGACTCGGATTCGCTGATCGTGGCCCGCGGCGAGCTCGTGTTCGCGATCCTCAACCTGTACCCGTACAACCCGGGACACCTCATGGTGCTGCCCTACCGGCACGTCGCGGACTACACCGAGCTCACCGCCGAGGAGACGGTCGCGGTCGCCGAGTACACGCAGCGCGCGATGCGGGTGATCCGCAAGATCTCCGCGCCGCACGGCTTCAACATCGGCCTCAACCAGGGGCCGGTGGCCGGTGCCGGCATCGCCGCGCACCTGCACCAGCACGTGGTGCCGCGCTGGGGCGGCGACTCCAACTTCATGCCGGTCATCGGCCACACCAAGGTGTTGCCGCAGCTCCTAGGAGAAACCTGGAAACTACTGTCCGACGCCTGGGTTGAGTAGGACGTTTCTACGGGCTCGTTCTGCGTGGCGGTGCGGGGTGGCGGAACCTGACACGCCTTCTGGCTCCGGGATCCGCGACTTGAGTATGTCGAATACGCGGCGCTGCGGCTGTCCTCCCCAGAAGACGTGTCAGAACCCGCGGCGGTGCCGGTTGAGTCCCGCACTTGAAGCAGCGGCTACCGCCGCCCACCTCAAGATCGTCCAGGCAAAATGAGAAGAGCAGGGCCGGTGGGTGCCGGTCCTGCTCTTCTCATTTTGAGGGGGATCAGGCGCGGAGCTGGGCTTCGATGTCCAGGGTGATGGTGATCTTCTCGCCGACGACGGCGCCGCCGGGCTGGCCGACACCGAAGTCGGTGCGGTTGATGGTGGTGGTGGCCGAGATGCCCAGCAGGTTCTCGGAGAAGCCGTTGAGCTCGGTGGTGAGGGTGACCGGCTTGGTGACGCCCTTGAGCGTGAACTCACCGTCGATCAGGAAGTCCTCGCCGTCCTGGCGGATGCCGGTGGAGCGGAAGGTCGCGGTCGGGTGCTGCTCGGCGTCGAAGAAGTCGGCGCTGCGCACGTGGGCGTCGCGATCGGCGTTGCGGGTGTCGATCGACGAGACGTCGATGGTCGCCGTGACCGACGACTGCAGCGGGTCCTCGGCGGTGACGATCTCGGCGGAGAAGGAGCCGAAGCGACCCCGGGACTTGCCGACGCCCATGTGGCGCACCGAGAACAGGATGTCCGAGTGCACGGGGTCGATGTCCCAGGTGCCGGTGGTGTAGCCGGGGATCTGCGCGGTGGCCGTCATGGTCGCGTGCCTCCAAGAGTGTTGTTGGTGTGCGTTGCTCTCACCATGGCCCAACTAGGTTGAAGCTTCAACCATTCCTGGATGTGGCAGGGGTCACCTTCCGGTCCGGGAGACGTCACACCAGCGGTCGGAGCCGATCCAGACCCGGTTAACCTGCAACAGCGCGCATCGTGCGCGGACGTCACTGCACACCACCGCTGGCACCTGAAGGCACATGCTCAACATCTTCGCGCGGGCGTCCCTGTCCCGGCTGACCAATCCGATCGGGCTAGGCCTGGTCCGCATCGGCCTGACGCCGAACGCGGTGACGGTCGTCGGGACCGTTGCCTCGGTGGCGTCGGCGCTGTGGTTCTTCCCGCGCGGTGAGCTGTTCGTCGGCACCGTGGTGACCGCGATCTTCCTGCTCTTCGACATCCTCGACGGCGCGATGGCCCGGGTCGGCGGTCGCGTCACCCGCTTCGGGGCAGTGCTGGACGCCAGCTGCGACCGCATCGTCGACGGCGTCCTGTTCGGATCGCTGGTCTGGTGGGCGCTGGTCGTCGACGTCGATCGGGATCGAGGCCTGGGCCTGCTGATCTGCCTGGCAGGAGCCCAGGTGATCTCCTACATCAAGGCCAGGGCCGAGGCCAACGGCCTCCGGGCCGACGGCGGCATCGCCGAGCGGGCCGAGCGCTTCCTGATCATCCTCACCGGCGCGGGCCTGCACGGGCTCGGCGTCCCCCACGTCCTGGACGTCGCCATCTGGCTCCTCGCGGCGCTGACCCTGATCACCATCGCCCAACGCCTCCACGCGGTCCACGTCTCCTCGAAGGCGTGACCGGGGCCGCGGAACGTCGCCCTCACTTGGGCACGAGACCGTCCGGCACCGGTTCGTAGCTCTCGAAGTGCCGTGTGAAGGTCGCGCTGCCCGAGGTCAGGGAGCGGACGTTGACCGTGTAGCGGATCAGCTCGCTGGCCGGGACGTGCGCGCGCACGACCGTCCACCCGCCGTCCTCGGGCTCGGTGCCCACGACCTTGCCCCGGCGGCTCGACAGGTCCCCGAGGATCGCGCCCAGGTGCTCGTCGGGGATGTGCACGGCGACCTCGTCGACGGGTTCGAGCGTGGTCAGGCCCGCCTGCTCGGCCGCTGCCTTCACCCCCAGAGCGCCGGCGGCCTGGAACGCGGCGTCGGAGGAGTCGACGCTGTGCGCCTTGCCGTCGACCAGCGTGACCCGGACGTCGACGATCGGGCAGCCCTCGGTGATGCCCTTCTCCAGCTGAGCGCGCACCCCCTTCTCGACGCTGGGGATGAACTGGCGCGGCACCGCACCGCCCACCACCTTCTCGGTGAACTCCACGCCGGAACCCGCGGGCAGCGGTTCGACCTCCAGGTCGCACACCGCGTACTGGCCGTGCCCGCCGGACTGCTTGACGTGCCGCCCGTGCCCCTTGGCCTGCTTGGTGAAGGTCTGCCGCAGCGCGACCCGCACCGGAACCGTGTCCACCTCCGCGCCGCCTTCGCGCAGCCGCTGCAGGACGACGTCGGCGTGCGCCTCGCCCATGCACCACAGGACCAGCTGGTGGGTCTCGCTGTCGCGTTCCAGGCGCAGGCTCGGGTCGGCGGCGATGAGCCGGTTGAGGTTGCGGGCCAGGGCGTCCTCGTCGCTGCGGTTGTGGGCGGTGACCGCGATCGGCAGCAGCGGTTCGGGCATCGGCCACGGGGTGAGCAGCAGCGGGTCGGACGGGTCGGAGAGCGTGTCACCGGTCTCCGCCGAGCCGACCTTGGTCAGCGCGCACAGGTCGCCCGCCACGCACTGCGGCACCTCCCGCAGGGTCGCTCCCAGCGGGGAGTACAGGTGGGCGACGCGTTCGTCCTCGTCGTGGTCGGGGTGGCCGCGCTCGGCCATGCCGTGCCCGGAGACGTGCACCGGCCGTTCGGGACGCATCGTGCCGGAGAAGACCCTGGCCAGCGAGACCCGTCCGACGTAGGAGTCGACGGAGGTGTGCACGACCTCGGCGGCCAGCGGCCCGTCCGGATCGGGCGTGAGCAGGCGCGGGTTGCCGCCCTGCGGGTCGGTGAACTCGGGCAGCTGGTGCTCCAGCGGCGAGGGGAAGCCGCGCCGGATGCCGTCGAGGACCTCGGGGATGCCGAGGCCGGTCAGCCCCGACACCGGCAGCACGGGGTGCAGTCCGCCGCGCGCCACCGCCGTCTCCAGGTCGCCGATCAGCGTGTCCTCGTCGATCTGCTCGCCCGCGAGGTAGCGGTCCATCAGCGATTCGTCCTCGCTCTCGGCGATGATCGCTTCGATCAGCTCACCGCGCGGCTGCTCTACCTCGGCGCGGAGGGCCTCGTCGGCGGGCCGGACCTCGCCGTTCTGGTAGATGCTCTCGGTGACCAGTCCGACCAGTCCGGTCGGCTCGCCGCCTTCCAGGTGCGGCAGGTACAGCGGAAGGACGCCTTCTCCGAAGGCGTCCTGGCAGGTCAGCAGTGCGGTGTCGAAGTCAGCGCGCGGTTGGTCGAGCCGCGAGATGACCACCGCGCGCGGCATCCCCACCGCCGCGCACTCGTGCCAGATCGCGCGGGTCGCCGCGTCGACGCCCTCGGTCGCGGCCACCACGAACAGCGCCGCGTCGGCAGCGCGCAGGCCCGCGCGCAGCTCGCCGACGAAATCGGCGTAGCCGGGCGTGTCGATCAGGTTGATCTTGGTGTCCCCGTGCTGGACCGGGGCGATGGACAGCGCGATGGAGCGCTGCTGGTCGATCGAGGCCGGTTCGTGGTCGCACACCGTGGTGCCCTCGGTGACCGCGCCGGGCCGGGGAATCGCGGAGGTGGCCTCCAGCAGGGCCTCGACGAGCGTGGTCTTGCCGGCCGCGGAAGGGCCGACCAGGACGACGTTGCGGATCTGAGCGGGATCTGAAGGGGCCGGTGCACCCGGCCCAGCCACTGTGCCGGCTTGTTTGCTTCCCATGGCGAGCTCCTGCGCTACCCGGACGGCCAGAGATGTGTCTCCGATCACACACCCGGTGGTGTGCTCGTGCAAGGCCGCGCCTGGGGGACCCGAGCGTGAAGTGGACTACTGAAATCGGGGCTGAGTGGACCGTTGCGGTGGTCCAGTTCGTGGCTAGGTTGGTTGCGGGAACACCTCCGGAACGTGAAGGAAGATCAAAGTTGACTAGCGCAGCGGACACCGCTCCCACCGGCACGGACGGCGTGAAGCGGGGCATGGCCGAGATGCTCAAGGGCGGCGTGATCATGGACGTGGTCACCCCCGAGCAGGCCAAGATCGCCGAGCAGGCCGGAGCGGTCGCGGTCATGGCGCTCGAACGCGTGCCCGCCGACATCCGCGTGCAGGGCGGCGTGGCCCGGATGTCCGATCCGGACATGATCGAGGGCATCGTCAACTCGGTGTCCATCCCGGTGATGGCCAAGGCTCGCATCGGACACTTCGTCGAGGCCCAGGTGCTGCAGTCGCTCGGCGTCGACTACATCGACGAGTCCGAGGTGCTCACCCCCGCCGACGAGGTCAACCACATCAACAAGTGGGCCTTCACGGTGCCGTTCGTCTGCGGTGCGACCAACCTCGGCGAAGCGCTGCGCCGGATCGCCGAAGGCGCGTCGATGATCCGCTCCAAGGGAGAGGCCGGCACCGGCAACGTCGTCGAGGCCACCCGGCACATGCGCCAGATCCGCGCCGACATGCGCCGGCTGTCCACCCTGGAGGTCGACGAGCTCTACGTCGCCGCCAAGGAGCTGCGCGCACCGGTCGAGCTGGTCCGCGAGGTCGCGCGCACCGGTGAGCTGCCGGTCGTGCTGTTCACCGCGGGCGGCATCGCCACCCCCGCCGACGCGGCGATGATGCGTCAGCTCGGCGCCGAGGGCGTGTTCGTCGGCTCCGGCATCTTCAAGTCCGGCGACCCGGCCAAGCGCGCCGAGGCCATCGTCAAGGCCACCACGTTCTACGACGACCCGGACGTCCTCGCGAAGGTCTCGCGCGGTCTCGGCGAGGCCATGGTGGGCATCAACATCGACGACCTCTCCGACAAGGACCGCCTCGCCGGCCGCGGCTGGTGAGCTCCGGATCCGTCTTCCGCGGTCGTTTCGCTCGGCGGTGCGGGTAGCCGAACCTGAGACGCCGTCCGGACTCCGGGCGGCGTCTCAGGACCCGCACCGCTCGCACCTGTTCCAGGGGTAGGAGGGGCAACGATGGGTCAACCCGTCATCGGTGTTCTGGCGTTGCAAGGGGGAGTGGCCGAGCACCTGGCCGCGCTCGAGCGCGGCGGCGCGCAGGCGATCCCGGTCCGGCGGGTCGAGGAGCTCGACGCCGTCGACGGCATCGTGCTGCCCGGCGGTGAGTCGACCACCATGACCCGGCTGCTGGACACCTTCGAGCTCTACGAACCGCTGCGCGCGCGGCTGGCCGACGGCCTGCCCGCCTACGGCTCCTGCGCGGGAATGATCATGCTGGCCACCAGCGTTGACGACGACAGGGCCGCAGCGGTCCGCCCGCTGGGCGCGCTGGACGTCGTCGTGCGCCGGAACGCCTTCGGCAGGCAGGTCGACTCCTTCGAGACCGACCTCGACTTCCAGGGGATCTCCGACCCGATCCACGCGGTGTTCATCCGCGCGCCGTGGGTCGAGAAAATCGGCTCCGGCGTGTCGGTCCTGGCCACGGTGCCCGAGGGGCTCGACGACGCCACCGCCCCCGACGCCACCGAGCGCGAAGGCCTCGCCGGTAGGATCGTCGCGGTTCAGCAGGGAGCGGTGCTCGCCACGGCCTTCCACCCGGAACTGGTCGAGGGGGACGAGCGGGTGCACCGCTATTTCGTACGGATCGTCCGCGGGCGGTGATATCCGTCGCGGGCGTGGAAAGACGGAGGAGAGATGAGCGGCCACTCCAAGTGGGCCACCACCAAGCACAAGAAGGCCGCCGTCGATGCCAAGCGCGGCAAGCTCTTCGCGAAGCTGATCAAGAACATCGAGGTCGCGGCCCGCACCGGCGGCGGTGACCCCGAGGGCAATCCGACCCTCTACGACGCGATCCAGAAGGCCAAGAAGAACTCGGTCCCGATGGACAACGTCGAGCGCGCGCGCAAGCGCGGAGGTGGCGAAGAGGCCGGCGGCGCCGACTGGCAGACGATCATGTACGAGGGTTACGGCCCCAACGGCGTCGCCGTGCTGGTGGAGTGCCTGACCGACAACCGCAACCGCGCGGCGGGCGAGGTTCGCACCGCCATGACCCGCAACGGCGGCTCGATGGCCGACGCGGGCTCGGTCGCGTACCTGTTCACCCGTCGCGGCGTGGTGCTGCTGCCGAAGAACGGCCTCAGCGAGGACGACGTGCTCGCGGCCGTCCTGGAGGCGGGCGCCGAGGAGATCAACGACCTCGGCGAGAGCTACGAGATCCTGTCCGACGCCTCGGACGTCGTCGACGTCCGCAAGGCGCTGCAGGCCGAAGGCATCGAGTACGACTCGGCGGAGACCAACTTCCTGGCCTCGGTCAACGTCGAGCTCGACGCCGAGGGCGCGCGCAAGATCTTCAAGCTGATCGACGCCCTCGAGGACTGCGACGACGTGCAGAACGTCTACGCGGCCTTCGACGTCAGCGACTCGGTCATGGCCGAGGTCAACGCCTGATCGCTGGTCTTCTGCTCGGCGGCGCGAGTTGCGGGGGTGGTTCTTCCGCCTCGCGGCTGCGCCGCTCGCACACGGACCATCAAGTGCGCGAACCGCTCCCCTCGACGCCCGCGAAATGGGGCGTCGGCGGGAGCGGTTCTTGCGTTGACGTGCAGAATGGCGCCGTGGTCGACACCGATGAATCACTGCGCAAGTGGATGGTCAACACCGCGGAGCAGCACGGCGCCGCGGTCATGCACGTCGCCGGGGACGACAGCGGCCCGGCCTACGCCTTCTCGGTCGGCGCGTGGCGCCGCTTCGGCAAGCCCGAGGTCGTGGTGATCGGGCTTCCGCAGGAGGTCGCGCACTCGGTGGTCAACACCTACGTGCAGCGGGCGGGGCAGGGCGAGCGCTTCCAGCCCGGTCAGCTCTACGAGGGCTTCCTGCAGGGCTGCCCGGTGACCTTCGAGAAGGTCGCGCTCCAGCACTACCCGGAGTACCTCGGCTCGGCGTTCCTGGTCTACAGCGGACCGGATTTCCCGGCGGTGCAGCTCATCGCGTCCAGCCCGGATGACGCCAAGTTCCCCTGGCAGCCCGACGCCCCCGGCGGCTTCCGCGAGTACCAGCCGATCCTCACCGACTCCGGCCTCCCCGAATCCTGGACCCCGGGCGTAGACGGCCCCTGACCTCGGACGTCCCCGCACCTCTCGAGGCTGGGCGCGCCGGGTATTCGAATTTCGCGCGAAATTTGAACGGGATCTTCGGGACTCGAATTTCGCGCGAAATTCGAATACCCCACTCTCCCGGGTGATGGGGAGGGCGTGTCGGGTGTGGTTCGTGAGGTCGGGTTCGTTAGGGTTCGAACGAGTGTTCTTTCGGCTTGGTGGGTGGCGTCGTGCGCGTGTTGGGAGTCGACCCGGGGTTGACCCGTTGCGGGCTCGGCGTGGTCGACGGCGGCAAGGGGCGCTCGGTCGCGTGCGTGGCCGTCGGCGTGGCGCGCAGTCCGCAGGAGGACGAGCTCGCCTCGCGGCTGATGACCGTCTCCACCGAGGTCGAGCGGTGGATGGACCTCCACGAACCGCAGGTCGTGGCCATCGAGCGGGTGTTCAGCCAGCACAACGTGCGCACCGTGATGGGAACCGCGCAGGTCTCCGGCGTGGTGGCGCTCGCCGCCGCGCGCCGCGGTCTGCCGGTCGCCTTCCACACGCCGAGCGAGGTCAAGGCCGCGATCAGCGGTTCGGGCCGGGCTGACAAGAAGCAGGTCACCACGATGATCACCAAGATCCTCGGGCTGGCCGAGGCGCCGAAACCGGCCGACGCCGCCGACGCGCTGGCCCTGGCCGTCTGCCACCTGTGGCGGGCGCCGATGATGGACCGGCTGGCGCAGGCGGAGGCGCGAGCCGCCGAAATGGCGCGCAACCATCGCGCGAAGCTCAAAGCGGCGCAGGAGAAGCGAGCGGGCCGGCAGAAGCAGGCCGCTCCCGACACAGGAGGCAAGACCCGATGATCTCCACGGTGCGCGGACCGGTGCTGTCGATCGGCCTCGACCACGCCGTGGTCGAGGTCGGTGGCGTCGGCATGGCGGTGCACGCCACCCCGTCCACCCTCGCCGGCCTGCGGCGAGGTGAGGAGACCCGGCTGTGGACCTCGCTGATCGTGCGCGAGGACTCGCTGACCCTCTACGGATTCGCCGACGCCGAGGCCCGCGACCTGTTCGGACTGCTGCAGACGGCCTCCGGCGTCGGTCCCCGGCTGGCCCTGGCGACCCTCGCGGTGCTCTCGCCGGAACAGCTGTGCACGGCCCTCGCCGACGGCAACCTCACCGTGCTCACCCAGGTCCCGGGCATCGGTAAGAAGAGCGCCGAGCGGCTGATCCTCGAACTGCGCGACAAGGTCGGCGTCGTCGCGGGGACCACGGTCGAACCGACTGCAACCGTCGACCGCGGCCGGGTCCGCAGCGAGGTCTCCGAGGCTCTCGTCGGGCTGGGCTTCTCCGCCAAGCAGGCCGACCAGACCGTGGAAACCGTGCTGTCCAACGGCGGCGGCGACCTCGACACCTCCGCGGTGCTGCGCAAGGCGCTGGCCACCCTCGGGCCCAAGTGAGGTAGCCGATGCACGAGGAAGAGGACTGGTCGGCACCCGAGGACGCGGTCTCGCTCGCCCCGCACGAGGACGACGGCGAGGGCGACGTCGAGATGACGCTGCGCCCGCGCAAGCTCAGCGAGTTCGTCGGGCAGGCGCGCGTGCGCGAACAGCTCGAACTGGTCCTGCACGGCGCCCTGCGACGCGGCGACCAGCCCGATCACGTGCTGTTCTCCGGTCCTCCCGGCTTGGGCAAGACCAGCCTGTCGATGATCATCGCCGCGGAGCTGGGCTCGGCCATCCGCGTCACCTCCGGGCCCGCGCTGGAGAAGCCCGGTGATCTCGCGGCGATGCTGTCCAACCTCTCCGAGGGCGACGTGCTGTTCATCGACGAGATCCACCGGATCGCCCGCCCCGCCGAGGAGATGCTCTACCTGGCGATGGAGGACTTCCGCGTCGACATCGTCGTCGGCAAGGGTCCGGGCGCGACGAGCATCCCGCTCGAACTCGCGCCGTTCACGCTGGTCGGGGCCACCACCCGCTCCGGAGCGCTGACGGGCCCGCTGCGGGACCGGTTCGGCTTCACCGCGCACATGGAGTTCTACACCTCCGACGAACTCGATCAGGTGGTTCGCCGCTCGGCGGGGATCCTGGGCGTGGACCTGCGCGACGACGGCGCGGCGGAGATCGCCGGCCGCTCCCGGGGCACGCCGCGCATCGCCAACCGGCTGCTGCGCCGGGTCCGCGACTACGCCGAGGTCCGCGCCGACGGTGCGGTGACCCGCGAGGTCGCGCGCGCCGCGCTGGAGGTCTACGACGTCGACGAGATGGGCCTGGACCGCCTGGACCGGGCGGTGCTGCGGGCGCTGATCAAGTCGTTCCACGGTGGTCCGGTGGGCATCTCCACGCTCGCGGTCGCGGTCGGCGAGGAGCCCACCACCGTCGAGGAGGTGTGCGAGCCGTACCTGGTCAGAGCCGGAATGCTGGCCCGCACCCCGCGAGGCCGGGTGGCCACCGCCGCCGCCTGGTTCCACCTGGGCATGACGCCTCCGGCGAACGCTCCCGGAGAGGGTCCACCCTCCCTTTTCGCGGAGTGACCCAATGGTGACAATCCGCCGTTACGGTAGCGGCGGACCAGCTGAATGCCACGCGTCAACCTGGCACTTTCGTTGACCTGGCAGACTGGGGCTAGAACATCCGAACAAACCGGGCGCGGACTCGTTGGTTGGTCCTGTCGTGCGCCCGCTGAACGGAGCATGATGCAACTCCAATCCCTGATCCTGCCGCTGTTGATCGTCCTGCTGGCGGTGCCGTTGTTCCTGCAGGCCCGCAAGCAGAAGCGCGCGATGGCCGAGCAGCAGAAGCTGCAGAACTCGATCACCGCGGGCGACCGGGTGATGACGACCTCGGGCGTCTTCGGCACCGTCGTGTCGACCAGCGATGACACCATCGACATCGAGATCGCTCCGGGCATGACCACTACCTGGGTGCGTCAGGCCGTCCGCGAGAAGGTCGAGACCGAGGACGCCGAGGCCCCGGCCGTCGAGGCCCCCGCCGAGGAGTCCGCGACCGAGGAGACCAAGGTCGAGGACAAGGCCGAGACCGAGGCCGCCGAGTCGACGGAGAAGCAGAAGACCAGCTGACGCGCCTGGTCGACACCGGTGACGGGTGCCGCACGACGGGCGCCCGCCGGGGGACAACGCGCCGTCATCGCGACGCGGGCATCGGAGCCGAACCACTCCGGGCCCGCGTCGCTGCCGTTCGGCCACCCCATGTAGTCGCGGCCCGGTCCGGGCCTGCGAGACTGGATGACGGAAAGTGGCGGTCGGTGGTGGCGAAGACCGCCACAAGATCGCATCGAACGGCGGAACCCGGTACAACCGGCGGTACGTTGTCGAGGGCGGAACCGCTCGCCGCTCGCGCTCTCGGCCCCGGCCGGGTCGCGCATCCGAACTGACCCTGAACAGGAGACCGACGCACCGTGGCACCTCCGGCCGGGCAGCTGCGCCCAGGGCGTTATCTCGCGATCTTCGCGCTGATCGTGATGGCGCTGTACGCACTGGTGTTCTTCACCGGTGATGGCAAGCCCAACCCGAAACTGGGCATCGACCTGCAGGGAGGAACGCGGGTCACGCTGACCGCGCGCACCCCGGACGGGCAGCCTCCCAGCAAGGAATCGCTGGACCAGGCGCGGCAGATCATCGAGACCCGCGTCAACGGCATGGGCATCGGCGGCTCCGAGGTGGCCCTCGACGGGTCGAACCTGATCATCACCGTGCCTGGTGAGGGCGGTGAAGAGGCCAAGCAGCTCGGGCAGACCGCGGAGCTGAACTTCCGCAAGGTCGCCCAGCAGCTCCCCGCCACCCAGCCCCCGGCACCGACGACGCCGCAGCAGGCGCAGCCTCCAGGCGACTCGACCCAGGCGATCGAAGCCGCGAAGGCGACGCGGCAGAGCACCGATCCGAACGTGCTGATGCAGGCCGCGCAAGCGCTGGACTGCAAGGCCGAGGACCCGCTGCGCGGCAACGAGGACCCGGCGCTGCCGCTGGTCTCCTGCGACCGGGAGGGCACGGCCAAGTACATCCTTGAGCCGGTCTTCCTGGAGGGCAAGGAGATCGCCGACTCGATGGCCCAGCCGCCGAACCCGCAGGGTGGCAGCCCGGGCTGGTCGGTCAGCCTGAACTTCAAGTCGGGCGGTGCCAAGACCTGGGCCGACTTCACCTCGGCCAACGTCGGCCAGCAGGCCGCGTTCGTGCTGGACGGCGAGGTCGTCTCCGCACCGTCGATCAACGAGCCGCTGCTGGGCGGCAACGCCAGCATCAGCGGCCAGTTCAACCAGCAGTCCGCCACGGACCTGGCCAACATCCTCAAGTACGGCTCGCTGCCGCTGGCCTTCGACCAGTCCGAGGCCGAGACGGTTTCGGCGACGCTGGGCATCGCCTCGCTGGAAGCCGGTCTGATCGCCGGTGGCATCGGCCTGCTGCTGGTGGCCGTGTACTGCCTGGCCTACTACCGGCTGCTGGGCATCCTGACCGTGCTGTCGCTGGTGCTGTCCGGTGGCGTGGTCTACGGGGTGCTGGTGCTGCTCGGGCGGTGGATCGGGTTCACCTTGGACCTGGCCGGTGTCGCCGGGTTCATCGTGGCCATCGGCATCACCGCCGACTCGTTCATCGTGTTCTTCGAGAGGCTCAAGGACGAGATCCGCGAGGGTCGCACCTTCCGCTCCTCGGTGCCCCGGGCGTGGGTCCGGGCGCGGCGCACGATCCTGTCCGCCGACGCGGTCAGCTTCCTCGCCGCCGCGGTGCTCTACGTGCTGGCCGTCGGCCAGGTGAAGGGCTTCGCGTTCACCCTGGGCATGTCCACGGTGCTCGACCTCGTGGTGGTCTTCCTGGTCACCCACCCGCTGGTGGCGCTCGCCTCGAAGAACAAGTTCCTGTCCAAGCCGTCGGTCTCCGGGCTGGGTGCCGTGCAGCGCATCGGCAACCGGAACCGCGCCGCGCGCAAGGCCGCCGCGACCACCTCCAAGGAGGCGTGAAGGTGACGACTCCTGACACCGAAGGGGCCCAGAAGCGCGAGAGCGTCTTCCACCGGCTCTACACCGGTACCGGTGCCTTCGACATCGTCGGCAAGCGTTCCCGCTGGTACATCGCGCTCGGTCTCCTGGTGCTGGTGTGCATCGGCGCGATCGGGTTCAAGGGGTTCAACCTCGGCATCGACTTCGAGGGCGGCACCAAGATCGCCATGCCCGCGGTCGGCGCCCAGGGCCCGATCGAGACCGACGCGGTGCAGTCCGCGTTCAGCGACGCGGTCGGGCACCCGGCCGAGACGGTCCAGGTCGTGGGTGCCGGTGGGAACCAGAGCATTCAGATCAGGTCCTCGTCGCTGACGGTGGACCAGGTCCTCGAGGTCAAGCAGGAGATCTTCAACCAGACCCAGCCGCTGGACGGGACGGGCAAGCCCAGCCAGCAGGTGATCAGCGACAGCGCGGTCTCCGGCACCTGGGGCGGGGAGATCACCACCCAGGCGCTGCTCGCGCTCGGCGTGTTCCTCGTGCTGGTGACGATCTTCCTGGCGTTCTACTTCGAGAGGTGGATGGCGGTCGCGGCGCTCGTCGCGCTGCTGCACGACGTCGTGGTCACCGCCGGCATCTACTCGCTGGTGGGCTTCGAGGTCACGCCGAGCACCGTGATCGGTCTGCTGACGATCCTCGGGTTCTCGCTGTACGACACGGTGGTGGTCTTCGACAAGGTCAAGGAGAACACCCGCGGTCTGCTGAGCATGACCCGCCGCACCTACCCGGAGGCGGCGAACCTGGCGGTCAACCAGACGCTGATGCGCTCGATCAACACCTCGGTCATCGCGTTGCTGCCGGTGCTCGGCCTGCTCGTGGTCGGTGCCGGACTGCTCGGCGTCGGCGTGCTGCGCGACCTGGCGCTGGTGCAGATGGTCGGCATGATCGCCGGCGTCGTCTCCTCGATCTACCTGGCCACGCCGCTGCTGGTGGACCTGAAGATGCGCGAGTCGAAGTACCGCTCGCACGCCAAGAAGGTCGAGCAGCGCCGGGCCAAGTCCGCCGCCCGCGAGGCGGGCGAGGAGGTCCCGGAGGAGCCCAAGCGACCGGTCACGGCCGGTGCGACGCGGCAGCAGCCCGCGGCGCGCCCGGCGGGCAAGGCCGCGCGGCCCAGCGGAAAGCGACGCCGTTGATGCCCGAGGAAGTCACCGCGGGCGTCGAAGTGGTGGACGGCGACGACGTCGCCCTCAAGAGCGCTGTCCGGCTGATCCGGGAGGTCCCCGACTTCCCGGAGCCGGGCGTGCTGTTCCGCGACATCAGCCCGATGCTCGCCGATCCGGCGGCGTTGCGGGCCATCACCGACGCGCTGGGCCGGGGCTTGGAGTTCGACCTCGTCGCCGGCGTGGAGGCTCGCGGTTTCCTGCTCGGCGCCGCCGTCGCCCAGGCGTTCGGCACCGGTGTGATCGGCCTGCGCAAGCCCGGCAAGCTGCCGGAGGTCGCCGACCGCATCTCCTACGAGCTGGAGTACGGCCACGCGACGCTGGAGCTGCCCGCCGACACGCTGAGTGCCGGACAGCGGGTCCTGGTCGTGGACGACGTGCTCGCCACCGGTGGCACCCTGGGTGCCGCGTGCCGGCTGATCCGCCAGGCGGGTGCCGAGGTGACCGCGGCCACGGTCGTGATGGAGCTCACCGCCCTGGAAGGCCGGGACAAGACTGTCGACGAGCACGTCCGAGCCCTGCTGCGATCCTGATCCGGACGCTGCCAACCAGCAGCGTCACAACGGACGGTGATCGGTTCGGCTGAATTCCCACGGTCATCTCGACTGCAGAAGGTGACCGTTGGGCGTATCAACCGCCACACCAGGGATGGGTCGTTGACCCGTCGGCGTTATTCTCAGTGTCCGGGTCCCCCGGACCTGGGACTAAGCAACGCCTGAGCCCGGGAGCGTGCGGTGAGCCACCACGTTGATTCTCCTGCCTCGGCAACCGATCCGGTTGCCGAGCCGCGTGCGACCTCGGCCACGCGCCGAGTCCGCGCCAGACTGGCGAGGAGGATCACCGCCCAGCGCGCCGCCCAGGTCAAGCAGGTCCTCGAACCGCTGGCCGTCGTCCACCGCGAACTGCACCCGCAAGCCGACCTGACGCTGCTGCAGCGCGCCTACGACGTCGCCGAGGAGAAGCACCGCAGCCAGAAGCGCAAATCCGGTGACCCCTACATCACCCACCCGCTGGCCGTGGCCACGATCCTGGCCGAGCTCGGCATGGACACCACCACGCTGGTCGCCGGGCTGCTGCACGACACCGTCGAGGACACCGACTACTCGCTGGAGCGGCTCGGCTCCGACTTCGGTGACGAGGTCGCCCACCTGGTCGACGGCGTCACCAAGCTCGACAAGGTCAAGCTGGGCGCGGCCGCCGAGGCCGAGACGATCCGCAAGATGATCATCGCGATGGCCCGGGACCCGCGGGTGCTGGTGATCAAGCTGTCGGACCGGCTGCACAACATGCGCACCATGCGCTTCCTGCCGCCGGAGAAGCAGGCGCGCAAGGCCCGCGAGACCCTCGAAGTGCTCGCGCCGCTGGCGCACCGGCTCGGGATGGCCACGATCAAGTGGGAGCTGGAGGACCTGGCCTTCGCCATCCTGCAGCCCAAGAAGTACGACGAGATCGTGCGCCTGGTCGCCAACCGCGCCCCCTCGCGCGACACCTACCTGCGGACCGTGATCGACGAGCTGTCCACGCAGCTCGACGCCGCCCGGCTGGCCGCGAAGGTCGAGGGCAGGCCCAAGCACTACTACTCGATCCACCAGAAGATGATCGTCCGGGGCCGCGACTTCGACGACATCCACGACCTGGTGGGCGTGCGGATCCTGGTCGACGAGATCCGCGACTGCTACGCGGCGATGGGCGTCGTGCACGCGCTGTGGCAGCCCATGCCCGGCCGGTTCAAGGACTACATCGCCCAGCCGCGCTTCGGCGTCTACCAGTCGCTGCACACCACGGTCATCGGCCCGGAGGGCAAGCCCCTCGAAGTGCAGATCCGCACCCGCGAGATGCACCGGACCGCCGAGTACGGCATCGCCGCGCACTGGCGATACAAGGAGACCAAGGGCCGCAACAGCGGCGGCGGCGTCGAGGTCGACGAGATGGCCTGGATGCGCCAGCTGCTGGACTGGCAGCGCGAGGCCGCCGACCCGGGCGAGTTCCTGGAGTCGCTGCGCTACGACCTGGCCACCCGCGAGATCTTCGTCTTCACGCCCAAGGGCGATGTGATCACGCTGCCGTCCGGCTCGACGCCGGTCGACTTCGCCTACGCCGTGCACACCGAGGTCGGGCACCGCTGCATCGGCTCGCGGGTCAACGGCCGGCTGGTGGCGCTGGAGCGCAAGCTGGAGAACGGCGAGGTCGTCGAGATCTTCACCTCCAAGGCGGAGGGGTCCGGCCCGAGCCGCGACTGGCTGTCGTTCGTCGCCTCGCCGCGCGCGAAGGCCAAGATCAAGCAGTGGTTCGCCAAGGAGCGCCGCGAAGAGGCCATCGAGTCCGGCAAGGAGTTGATCACCAAGGAGATCCGGCGGCTCGGACTCCCGGTGCAGCGCCTGGTCTCCGCCGAGGCGCTGGGCGCCGTCGCCCGCGAGCTGCACTACGTCGACGTCACCGCGCTCTACGCCGCGGTGGGGGAGAAGCAGCTCTCCGCGCAGCACCTCGTGCAGCAGCTGGTGGCGCACATCGGCGGACCCGAGCAGGCCGCCGACCAGATCGCCGAGCGCTCGACGCCGTCCACCTTGGAGGGTGGCGGAAAGCGGCGCAGCAGCGGCGATTCCGGCGTGGTGGTCAAGGACGCCGGCGACGTGTGGGCGAAGCTCGCCCGCTGCTGCACCCCGGTTCCCGGCGACGAGATCCTGGGCTTCGTCACCCGCGGCGGGTGGGTCAGCGTGCACCGCACCGACTGCACCAACGCCGACGACCTGCGCAAGACACCGGAACGCCTGGTGGAGGTGCACTGGGCGCCGTCGTCGTCCTCGGTGTTCCTGGTCGCCATCCAGGTCGAGGCCCTCGACCGGCACCGCCTGCTCTCCGACGTCACCAAGGTCCTCGCCGACGAGCGCGTCAACATCCTCTCGGCCTCGGTCACCACCTCGAAGGACCGCGTGGCGGTCAGCCGGTTCTCCTTCGAGATGGGCGACCCCAAGCACCTCGGCCACGTCCTCAAGGCGGTCCGCAACATCGAAGGCGTCTACGACGTCTACCGAGTCACCTCAGCCACCTGACCCTGCCCGACCGGACCCACCAGATCCGACCGGGACCACCGGACCTGACCGGGACCGGGCGTGGTGTCCCGGGAAGCAGCGGTCTCACCTCCCCTGACCGGATTTCAGTGGAACTCCGGTTCCCGATTTCCACTGAAATCCGGTCAACGCAGTGAAGAGGGGCACCGTTCCGGGTGGAACGGTGCCCCTCTTCGCGTGAGGTCCTCGCAGGGTCTGGGTCAGGCCTGGACGTTGACCTTGTTGAAGGTGACCTGCTTGTGCGGGTGGCCGCCGCCGGCGGAGGAGTCGAAGGCGCCGTCGTGGCCCGCGCGGGCGACGTCGTCGATGATCTTCAGGCCCTCGGGCGAGATCGTGCCGAAGACGGTGTAGTCCGGCGAGAGCTGGGCGTCGCCGAAGACCATGAAGAACTGGCTGCCGTTGGTGTTCGGGCCCGAGTTCGCCATCGCCAGGTAGCCGCGGCCGTACTTCAGCTCCGGGAACGTCTCGTCGTCGAAGGCGTAGCCGGGACCGCCGGAGCCCTGCCCGGTCGGGTCACCGCACTGCAGCATCTGCAGGCCCTCGGTGCTGATCCGGTGGCAGTTGGTGCCCTCGTAGAACGACTGCTTGGCCAGGCTGATGAAGCTGTTCACGGTGCAGGGGGCCAGCGAGCGGTCCAGGGTCAGCGGGATGTTGCCCTGGTTGGTCTCGATGGTGGCCTGCACGGTGCCCTTCGAGGACACCTCGCCGTTGGCCGGCGGCTGCACCGGCTTGCTCGCCTGGCCGTCCGGGCGGTAGGCGCACGAGACGGGGTCGGCCAGCGGGGCCGGGCGGGCCGGCGGCGGAGCCAGCTCGGTCGGGATGTTGACCTGCGGCTGCGGCGGCTGCTGCTGGGCCGCGGGCTCGCCACCGCTGCGGCTGAAGTAGAAGACGCCAACCACGATCGCGATGACCACCACGATCGTCGCCCCGATGGTGATCACCCGGCGTCGCTTGGCCTGCTCTTCACGGCGCTGCATCTGGCGTTCGAGCTTCCGTTTGGCCGCCTGACGACGCTGCTCGTTGCTGGGCACTTGCTCCCCTCCCCGCACTCCATGATCTGATGTTGTGCAGCGGAGTTTATGAGGTGCCCCGGGACCGCTTCCTGAGAGCCCATGCCGGTGTGCGCAGGCGGATCGGCGGCGGACGATAATCTAGGGTTGCCATTCGGCTGCGCATCCTCGACGAAAGGCCCTTCTGACGTGCTTGTCCTCGGCTTCCCGGTAGGTCCGCTGCAGGCGAACTGCTACGTGCTGGCGCGCGGTGAGGGCGAAGCCTGCATCGTCATCGACCCCGGTCAGGACGCCGTCGAGCCGTTGAACGAGCAGCTGGCCAAGCACCGGCTCACGCCTGCCGCCGTGCTGCTGACGCACGGGCACTTCGACCACGTGCTCTCGGCCGCGCAGATCTGCGCCGAGCACGACGTGCCCGCCCACATCCACCCCGTCGACCGGTTCATGCTCGCCGACCCGGGCGCGGCGCTGGGGCCCGCGGGCCGCCAGCTCTTCGGCGACGGCATCAGCGGCGAGGAGCCCGCTGATGTCCGCGAGATCGCCGACGGCGACGTGTTGGAGCTGGCGGGGCTGCGCTTCGACGTCACGCACACCCCGGGCCATACCGGCGGGTCGGTGCTGTTCGGCGTCGGCACCGAGGAGGGCGGGCGGCTGCTGCTGTCCGGCGACACCCTCTTCGCCGGCGCCATCGGACGCACCGATCTGCCCGGTGGCGACCACGGCGAGATGCTCGAGTCGCTGAGCACCCAGGTGCTGCCGCTGGACGACGAGACCGTCGTGCTGCCGGGCCACGGACCGACCACCACCATCGGGCGCGAGCGCGCGGGCAACCCGTTCCTGCAGGAACTGCCCGCCTCCGACGCCCACTGACGAGGACGAATCGCAAACCTGATGAGCACGTTCAACGCCCCCAAGGGCATCCCGGAGTACTTCCCGCCGGAATCGGCGGGCTTCCTCGCGGTGCGCGAGACCCTGGCCGACGCCGCGCGTCGCGCCGGGTACGGCTACGTCGAGCTGCCGCTGTTCGAGGAGACCGCGCTGTTCGCGCGCGGTGTCGGTGAGTCGACCGACGTGGTCAGCAAGGAGATGTACACCTTCGCCGACCGCGGTGGGCGTTCGGTGACGCTGCGCCCGGAGGGCACGGCCGGCGTGATGCGCTCGGTCATCGAGAACGGCCTCGACCGGGGCCAGCTGCCGGTGAAGCTGTACTACAGCGGCGCGTTCTTCCGCTACGAGCGTCCGCAGGCCGGCCGCTACCGGCAGCTGCAGCAGGTCGGTGTGGAGGCCATCGGCATTGACGACCCGGCGCTGGACGCCGAGGTCATCGCGATCGCCGACGAGGGTTACCGGCGGCTGGGCCTGACCGGGCACCGCATCGAGCTGACCTCGCTGGGCGACGCCACCTGCCGTCCCACCTACCGCGCCAAGCTGCAGGAGTTCCTGCGCGGACTGCCGCTGGACGAGGACACGCAGCGACGCGCCGAGCTCAACCCGCTGCGGGTGCTCGACGACAAGCGCCCCGAGGTCCGCGAGATGGTCGCCGACGCGCCGCTGATGGTCGACCACCTCTCGGCAGAGGCCGAGGAGCACTACGAGTCGGTCAAGGCGCACCTGGTGGACTTGGGCGTGGAGTTCGTGGAGAACCCGCGACTGGTCCGCGGCCTGGACTACTACACCAAGACGACCTTCGAGTTCGTCCACGACGGGCTCGGCGCGCAGTCCGGCATCGGTGGCGGTGGCCGCTACGACGGGCTGATGGCCGAGCTGGGCGGCCAGGAGCTGTCCGGCATCGGTTTCGGCCTCGGCGTGGACCGCACGCTGCTGGCCTGCCAGGCCGAGGGGCTGTCGGTCGGTGACCAGTCGCGGTGCGACGTCTACTGCGTGCCGATGGGCGAGGCGGCCAAGCGCAAGCTGGTCGCCGCCACCGGCGGGCTGCGCGCGCACGGCGTGCGGGTCGACATCGCCTACGGCGGCAAGGGCCTCAAGGGCGCGATGAAGGCCGCCGACCGCTCGGGTGCCCGCTTCGCGCTGGTGCTGGGCGAGCGCGACCTGGAGTCCGGCAGCGCGCAGCTCAAGGAGCTGGCCACCGGTGAGCAGCGCGCGGTGTCGCTGGAGTCGTTGGTCGACGACGTGCGTGCGGCGGTCGCGGAGAGCCGATGAGCGAAGTCGAGGCGGTGCCGCTGGATCTGCTGGACCGGCGCACCGTGCGGGTCCGGGCCCGCAACGTGGCGATCGCGGCGGTCATCGTGGCCGCCGCGTTCGGCGGCATCGTCAGCCTGTTCGCCGGGCCGGTCGGGTTCGTGACCACGCTGGTGATCGTCGCGGTTCCGCTGCTGCTGCTGGCCTGGACCGAGTCGCGCAAGACCATCACGCTGCGCGGGCACGAGGTCGTGGCCCGCGCCCTGGGCAGCCGGGTGGTGGACGTGCACAAGGCGACGCGGCTGGACCTGTTCGTCACCGATCTGCGCGGTGCCCGCACCATCAACGTGCTCATCGGTGGTGCGCCCAAGGGCAAGGCGATCAGCGTCTCGCTGGCCATGTACGCCGGGACCGGTGGCCGCGAGCTCGGCGTCTACGCGCTGCGCCGCCTCGCCGACGCGCTGGCGGGCAACGAGGACACCCGCGGCCTGGTGCTCTCCCAGCTGGTCATCGCCCAGCTCCGCGCGGAAGCCAGGGGAGAGGCCCCGCCGAACCGGCCGCTCTACCAGCTCGCGTCCCTCGCGCCTCAGGGCCGCATGGCCCAACGCCTCCAGCCGGAGGCGGTCTCCAAGTTCGTCGCCACCCTCTGACACCGGGGATTCGAATTTCGCGCGAAATTTGAGGCGCGAAGTTCGCGGTCGAATTTCGCGCGAAATTCGAATCCGCCACCTCGACGAGGTGACGTTCAGGCGCGGTTGAGGGCTGCGATGAGCAGCTGGGCCGTTTGGTCGAGCTGGGCCGTGGTCTTGGTGAGGGTTTCCACGTCCGGTTCGATGACGCGGAGGTCGCAGGCGAGCTGAACGACCTGCTCGTGCAGGAATCGCAGCTGGTCGGCCGTCGGACCCAGGTCGTTCGCGCCGTCGGCGAGCTCGCGCAGCGCGTCCCGCGTCTCGGCGAGGGTGTCGGACAGCGGTCCGATCCGCTCCAGCGCGACCACCAGGCGGGGCAGGGCGTGGATCGCGGCGAGCACGGCCGTCGTCTCGCGGAGCACCGCTCCGGCGAGGGACGTCAGGCCGCCGAGCAGGCGGCCGGGGACGTCCAGGACGCTGCCGAGATCGGGTAACGGCGTGGGCATGTCCGCCAGTCTGCGGCAGGTCGGCCGCACCGCGCAGCCCTACCTGCCATCGGTTTTACCCGGACGTCGCCGCTTCTTCGCCCGCGCGGCACCCTCGTCGCCAGGCTGTTCGGCGGGTTCCTGGACGGCCACCAGCGCGGCGATGGCGGTCGTGATGGGCACCGCCGCGACCAGTCCGACGCTGCCGACGAGGGTGCGCACGACCTCCTGCGCGACGGCCTGCGAGCTGACGATCTCGCCGAAGGTGCGGCCGGAGAGGGTGTAGGCCAGCAGCATCGGCAGCGCGGCACCCGCGTATGCCAGCACCAGCGTGTTGACCGCAGACGAGACGTGGTCGCGACCGATGCGCAAGCCCGCCCCGTAGAGCTGCCGCCAGGACAACGTCGGGTTGGCCGCTCGCAGCTCCCACACGGCGCTGGTCTGGGTGACGGTGACGTCGTCGAGGACGCCGAGCGCGCCGATGACGATGCCGGCCAGCAGCAGTCCGCGCGCGTCGATGGGTGCGCCCAGCGCCCCGATCAGGCTGGAGGTGTTCTCGTCCAGCCCGGTCAGGCTGGTGGCGGCGGAGAAGGCGGTGCTGAGGACGCCGATGAGCGCCAGGCTCAGCAGGGTGCCGAGCACGGCGGTGGAGGTCCGCGCGGAGAACCCGTGCGTCAGGTACAGCACGACGAACATGATCAGCCCGGCGCCGACGACCGCCACCAGCAGCGGATCTTCACCGGCGAGGATCGCGGGGAGCACGAATCCGACCAGCATCACCAGGCTCAGGCCGAGACCGACGAGCGCGGCCAGACCCTGCCAGCGCCCGAGCACGAGCACGGCGGCGGCGAACACCAGCGCCAGCAGCGTCAGCGGCATCCCGCGCTGGAAGTCCACGACCTGGAACGACGTCGGGTCGTCGGGGTTCTCCCCGGCGTAGGAGAGCACCACCTGGTCGCCGACGGCGAAGCGCGGGCTGCCCGGGTCGGTGGGCACGACCTGCTCGATGGTCTGGTTCGGTCGCGGCCCGTCCTGCATCTTCACGGCGAGCTGGACGCAGCCCTGACCGGCTTCGCCCTCGCTGCACGAGGTGGCTCCGGCGGAGATGACCTCGCCGTTGACCGGGGACTGCCCGAATCCGAGGTCGGCGCCGGTCTTCTGGTCGTGGCCCCACGGGTAGAGCACGAAGACCCCGACGACCGCGGCCAGGGCGAACGGGATGAGCAGGAACGCCAGCAGCCGCTTGACGTGCGTCGACGCCGGGGCGGCCGGGCCGTGTCCGTGTCCATGGCCGGCGGGTTCTTCGCGGCGTCGGTGGGAGCGGGGTTCCTCCGGCGGTGGGGGAGCGGGCTGCGGGCGCGGCGGGCGGGTGCGCTGCGGGTCCGGGCGCTGCGGTGGCGCTTGCCGAGGTGGCCGACCGTCCTGGGGAGGCTGGTTCTCCCGGGGAGGATGGGCTTCGCGGGGAGGCTGGTTCTCGCGGTGAGGTGGGTTCTCCCGTGGCGGCTGGTTCTCCCGGGGCGGCTGGGGCGGCCGGCGGCCGGGTTGCTGTGGAGGCGGCTGCCACGCGGGCTGTCCCGGCTGCCGATGGCGAGGCCGACGTCCGGGAATCTCGGGTGGCTCGGTCACCCGGCAATTATGCGTGTCGGTCCTGCGGCTTCCAGGACCCCGTCGGCTCACGTCCGGTTGTCGTACTCCTCCCGCGAGGCCAGCACGTCGGCCACGTGGGCTTCCGACCACCGGGCCAGACCGGACACCAGCCGCGCGGCCTGCTCACCCACCTCGGTCAGCGAGTAGTCCACTCGCGGGGGGATCACCGGGTGGGCCTCGCGGTGCACGAAGCCGTCTCGTTCGAGGGCCTGCAGCGTCTGGGCCAGCATCTTCTCGCTGACCCCGCCGATGATGCGGCGCAGTTCGCTGAACCGTCGGCCATCCTCCAACAGGGCGGCGAGGACGAGCACGCCCCAGCGGCTCGTGATGTGCTCGAGAACGCTGCGCGAGGGACAGGTGGCCGCATTCACATTCGGCTGTTCGATGGCGGTGACCTCGTTGCTTACCGGCATGCCACTACCTTACCTCGAAGTGGGTACTAACCAGAAGTTAGTGCCGCCGATACGGTGAGTCCAAAGCGCACGCACACATTGCTGGAGGACATGGACATGAGCATCGTCGTCACCGGAGCCACTGGACAGCTCGGCTCGCTCGTCGTGGAGGGGCTGTTGCGCGAGGTTCCCGCCGACCAGGTCGCCGCGGTGGTCCGCGACGCCGCCAAAGCGGCTCCGCTGGCCGCGCGCGGTGTCGAGCTGCGCATCGCCGACTACGACACGCCGGACACCTTCAGCGAGGTGTTCAACGACGGCGACGTCGTCCTGCTGATCTCCAGCCCCGACGCGGGCAGGCGGCTCCCGCAGCACCAGGCGGTGATCGACGCGGCGAAGGAAGCGGGCGTGGCCAGGCTCGTCTACACGGGCGTGCTCGGCGGCCCGAACGCGGACTTCGCGCTCGCCGACGACCACAAGGGCACCGAGCAGGCCATCCTCGACTCGGGCCTGACCTGGACGTTCCTGCGCAACGGCTGGTACAGCGAGAACTACACCGCCCAGATCCCGACCCAGCTGGAGCACGGCGTCGTCGGCAGCGCCGGTGACGGCAAGATCGGCTCGGCGACCCGCGAGGACTACGCGGACGCGGCGATCGCGGTCCTGACCGGCTCGGGGCACGAGAACCGCAGCTACGAGCTCAGCGGCGACCGAGCTTTCACGCTCGCGGAGTACGCGGCGGAGCTCTCCCGCCAGTCGGGCCAGGACGTCGCCTACACCGACGTCCCGCCGGACGCCCTCAAGGCCATCCTCACCGGTGCGGGTGTCCCGGACGCGTTCGCCGACGTCCTCGTCGACGTGGACGTCTCGGCCATCGCCAAGGGCCTGCTCCAGGGCGGCAGCGGCGACCTCGCCCGCCTCATCGGCCGTCCCACGACCCCGATCTCCCAGTCGATCTCGGACGCGTTGCAGAGGTGAGCCCGAGCGTCGCCGGCCCGGCGGACCGGGCCGGCGACGCGCTCACCGTTCGAGCTCGTCGGCCAGCATCGGCACCACGTGGCCGCGGAATTCAGCCCCGGCTGGAGCGCATGGCGCTGACGTGCTGGAGCTCGGGGTCGGCGGCGAGTTCGCGGTACCGGTCCGATCCCGCCGGGACCAGCGCGATGCGTCCCTCGGCGTCGCTGTGCACGCCCCAGCCGTACCGCTTGGTCAGCGCTGAGGCCCGCAGGCAGGGTTGTCCCTTGGCGAAGAACTCGTCCCGGCTCAGGCCGCGCCGCCGTCCGTTGGACTCGTAGACCACGTCGTCGGAGGTGTGCCGGTACGGGTCGGCGATGAGCATGTCGAACTGGATGCGGGCCACCGACGGAGTCGCCCGCAGCGGGGGTTCTTCCGCCTGCGCCACCGGGCAGTCCGCGGCTACCTCGATGAACGTGTTCGCGTGGTTGGTCGTGTGCACCGGCATGCGAGCACGGTACGGCGGCCCACCGACAACGTCGTGCGAAAACCGCACCGCGGCGCGAAAGACTTCAGCGTGCGCTCGCGGCCTTTTCGAGTGCGGGCCGGAGCTCGTCGAGAGCCCAGGGGATGCCCAGCACCGAGGGGAAGCGGAGTTGGGTGATGGTCTGCATGTCGGTGGTGACGTAGGCGCCGTTGTTGACGGCGGGGATCCCGCGCACGAGCGGGTTGCTCTCGAACGCCTGCCTGGCCGCCGGGTTGGGGAACGCGGTGATGACCAGGTCGGCGTCGAGCTTGTCGAGCTGTTCGGCGCCGAGCTTGCCGGTCGGGCTCCCGCTGACCTGCTGGGTGCCTGCCAGCGACGGGGAGAGCTTCATCCCCAGCTGCTCGATCTGCTTGACCGCGAAGTCCTCCGGGGAGACCAGCGTGAACACCTCGTTCGGTGACGCTGCCAGCGACAGGGAGAAGGTCTTGCCGGTGAGTCCGGGGTAGTGGTTTCGGACGTCGGCGATCGCGCGTTCGGTGTCGCTGACGAGGCGCTCGGCATCGGGCTTCTTGCCCAGTGCCGTGCCGACGACCTGGACGTGCTCCTGCCAGGTCTGCTTGCCCCACTCGGCCCGGTAGCCGACGGTCGGCGCGACCTTCGCCAGGTCGGGGTACTCCTGCTCGAGACCGAAGTCGCCGGTGGCCAGGATCAGGTCGGGCTGGAACCGGATGACCTTCTCCAGGTCCACGCCCGACGGTGAGCTGACGACCTGGGTCTTGGCCGGATCCATCCGGCCGGCCAGCCACGGGTAGCGGCCGTCGGGCGTGGACGTGTCCTTGGAGAAGAAGGCCACGGGGCTGACGCCGAGCGCCAGGGCGGCGTCCAGGTCGTCGGTGGACGTGCCGATGACCACGACCCGCTTCGGCGGCGCCGGGATCGACGTCGTGCCGAACCTGTGCTCGATGCTGACCGGGTAACCCGCGCCCGCCGGGGCCGGAGCCGGCGGTGCGTCCTGCGCGGGGCCGCAGCCCGCCACGCCGAGCGCCAGCGCGAACACCGCGCAGCAGGTCAGGAATGCGCGCACGCCGCCGGGCGCGTGCTTCGAGCGAGACATGGAACCACCTTCGAGATCGCCTGGTGCCAGGTACGCGATCGGCGAGGTCCTGGGTCGTTGGCACCCAGCTAAACAAGGTAAGGCTTGCCTCAAAACAGGCGATCGGACCAACCAGGTTGACCTGAACGGAGCAGGCGAAGCGGAGCGTTTCGGACCGCTTCGATCGGCCTTTCGTCCTCGATTCTTCGGCGCGCCCTCCGGTCCGTGCGGCGCCGGGCGTCCTCGTGCGCCGCGTTGGAAGTCCGCTTCCAAGTTCTCGTCGAGCCCGACCGGATCACGACCCGATCGGGCACGGCGCGCCGAATCGCGGTGACCCGCGCGGTCATTCCTCGCCGGTGACGGCGATGGTGATCTCGAATTCGGTCGGGTTGGTCTGAACGGTTCCGTCGTCGAAGGTGATCGTCACGGTTCCGTCCGAGGCCGGGGTGACCTCGGTGACCGCTCGCGTCTCGTTCGCCGGGCGGTCGCCGATCCAGAGATCGCCGACCTTGAGCTGTCCCCACGTGATCTTCCGCCGCGGGGTGGTGTTGCTCGCTCGCAAGCGTCTCCCTCTCTTCGCTGTCGGGCGTTCGTCACCACATCATCGTGCATGCGCGAAAGCCGTTGGCGAGCAACCCGTTGCCCCCGGCGTGCGGTGGATCAGGCCGTTTTCCGGCCGGTGCGCTCGTAGCGCTCGTAGACCACCTCGTCGTTGAAGGTTCGAGACTCGACCAGGTTCAGCCGGATGTCCTCGGCGACCGGGGGAAGATGCGGGATCCCGCCGCCGACGATGATCGGATATCGGAAGAGGCGCAGGTCGTCGACGAGGCCCAGTTCGATGGCTTCGGCCGCCAGAGTCGCGCCGCCGATACCGACGTCCTGATCGGTCGAGCCGGCGATCGCGCTGGCCTCCTCGCGCAGCGATCCCCCGGCCAGGCGGGCGTTGCCCTCAACGCTGTTGAGCGTGCGGCTGAAGACGACCTTCGGCAGGGCCGACCAGACGTCGGCGAAAGCGGAACGGAGCTCATCGACGCGCATCGACGGGTCCGTCTCCCACACCAGCATGGCCTCGTAAAGCCTGCGGCCGCACAGAAAACCGCCGAGCTCACGCGTTCGCGCGAGGTGGAATCCGAACAGCTCCTCGGTCGGGGCCGTCCACGCGAACTCGCCCCGCCGGTCGGCGATGTAGCCGTCGACCGAAACGCTCATCGAGTAGACCAGCACGTCGTGAAGCGTAGCCCCGATTCCACGGGTCAGCGGGCCGAGCGCGGGCGGCCTCGGTGATCCGGACGACGGCATTGCAGATCCCGGGCTCCGGCGAGGTCTCAGTTACGCGCCCGTAGCAGAACACCCCATCACGACGATCTGCACCGAGGACAGGATTAGCACCCTGATCAGTGATGATCATGACGTTCGAAGGTGAGATGGAGATGGAAACGCACTTAGGCATTCGTGGTCTTGGAATCGTGACCGGGTACGGCTGGGGCGTCGCGCCGTTCTGGGACGGACTGCTCGGCGGCAAGCACGCGGCCTCGCTGGCCGAGGGCTACGGAGAGGGCCGTGACCGGGCCGCGTGGATCGCCGCGGTCCCGCCCGGCGGCGATGACTCCGACGGGCCGAGCACGTTCGGCCGCGCGATGCGCGGCGCGGCCCGCGAAGCGGTCGCCGACGCGCGCGCACGCGGGTGGTGCGAAGGGCGGCGGGTCGGCCTGCTGCACGCGGTCGTGCTCGGAGAAGTGGAGCTGTGGCGGGACTTCTACCTCCGGCACGGCGGCGACCTCGCTTCGCGCGACTACCTGCGGCTGATGCCGTCGACGCCGATGTCGCTGCTGATGCAGGAGTTCGGCTTCCACGGGCCCGCGATGAACGTCTCGGCGATGTGCTCGTCGGGCAACGCGGGACTGCTCACCGCCAAGGCGTGGATCGACGCGGGGATCGTCGACGACGTCGTCTTCGTCGCCACGGACGTGTCCGCGACCCCGGAGAACGTGCTGCACTTCGAACGCCTCGGAGTCGCCTTCAGCGACGCGGAACCGCCCGAGGTGTGCAGGCCGTTCCAGGAGGGCAGCCGAGGTTTCGCGATGGGCGAGGCGTCGGTGGCCATGGTCCTCTCGCGGGAGAGCGGCGGCACGTCCTACGCGCACGTGCTCGGGGGAGCGATGTCGCACGACGCGCACCACGTCACCTCGATCGACCCGAGCCTGACCGACATCACCCGCTGCTTCGAGGAGGCCATCGAGAACGCGGGCGTGGAACCGTCGAGCCTGCGCTACCTCAACGCCCACGGTCCGGGCACGGCCCAGTGCGATCGGGCGGAGGCAGTGGTCTTCGACTCGCTGTTCCCGTCGGAAGCCGAGCTGTACTCGGTCAAACCGCTGGTCGGCCACTGCCAGGGCGCCGCCTCGGCGGTGGAGATCGCCGCCACCGCGCTCGGCTACGACCGGGGCACCATCCCGGCTCCGCCCGCGGTGTCCGCAGCCCACCCGCGCCTGCTCGACGGGCCGACGCCCGTCCAGGACGGGGTCACGGTCAAGTCCTCCCTCGGCATGGGAGGCCACAACTCGGTCGTCCTGCTCTCGGGGACGTGACCCCGGGAGCGACCGTGCGCTCGATCGTGTGAGCTCGGTGGAGACGACTCGACAGATCATCGAATCTGTGTTCGAATCGAGGTCATGCGTTGGGAAGAGCAGCGGGTTGATGCAGGCCGGGCGGCCGAGCTGCCGCTCGGCCTGCCTGACCCGGTCGCGCGCGGGAGCGGCCGAGCCGGGTTGGCGTTGCCGGAGCCGGTGCCGATCGAGGCCGGGACCGAGGGCGCCTACGCCATCGAGATCCAGGCGAAGTCGATCCTCAACCGGGTGCCGGGAGAGGCGCAGGTGCCGTTCCGCTGGACGGTGAACCCGTACCGAGGCTGCACGCACGCCTGTCAATACTGACGCCAGCTACCGAGGAATGAGGGCTTGAGTCATGCGGTGGGAACGTCAGCGGGTGACGCCTCCGGAGGAAGCTGCGGGCTCGCCGGAACTGCCTTTGGACTTGCCCGAACGCGCTGCCTCCGGATCGCCGGAGCAGCGTCCGCGCGCGGGGCTGCGTCTGCCGGATCCGGTGCCGATTGAGGCGGGCACGGATGGAGCTTACGCGATCGAGATCCGCGCGAAGTCGATCATCAATCGTGTGCCTGGGGTGTCTCGGATGCCGTTCGGTTGGACGGTCAATCCGTACAGGGGTTGCACCCATTCCTGCATTTATTGCTATGCGCGCGCCTCGCACACGTACTTGGATCTGGATTCGGGGAGTGATTTCGACAGCAAGATCGTGGTCAAGGTGAACGCGCCTGCGTTGTTGCGCAAGGAGTTGGTGAGTCCGCGGTGGGCGGGTGAGCCGATCGCGATGGGCACCAATACCGATCCGTACCAGCGGGCTGAGGGGCGCTACCGGCTGATGCCGGAGATCATCACCGCGTTGCGGGATCGGGCGAATCCGTTCTCGATCCTGACCAAGGGCACCTTGATCCTGCGTGACCTGGACCTGATCGCTCAGGCCGCGCGGCGGGCGCGGGTGTCGATCGCGACGTCGATCGGGTCGGTCGACGAGGGGTTGTGGCGGGCGGTGGAGCCGGGAACGCCATCGCCCCTGCGGCGGCTGGACGTGGTGCGCCGCTTCGCGGAGGCGGGTATCGGGTGCTCGGTGCTGATGGCGCCGATCTTGCCGGGGCTCAGCGATTCGCCGGAGGAGATCGACGCGACGGTGGCCGCGATCGCCGATGCGGGTGCGGTGAGCCTGACACCGATCGTGCTGCACCTGCGCTCGGGCGCGCGCGAGTGGTATCACCAGTGGCTGAGTGCGCGGCGTCCGGACCTGCTGCCGCTCTACGAACGCCTGTACCGCAACGGTGCGTATGCGTCGAAGTCCTACCAGCGGCAGGTTGTTGATCTGGTCGAGCAGGCCAAACGGCGTCACGGCGTGGTGCCACCGCAGCGGCCGACGAGCTTCCGGACTCAGCAGCATGACCCGCCGCAGTCCGACGCAGACCGGGACCGAGAACGCCAGCTCGCGTTGTTGTGACGGGTGGGCGCTGCGCGCAGAAGGGAGAGTACTCGCCCAGGTCTGCTGATCCGTCTGCGACAGTGAGCCTTTTCCACTTGGCTCGTTAGGGCCTCGGCGCTGGTGAGGCCGAGTGTGGAGACGGGTGAAGCTCCTGGTAGACGAGTGGATTGACTAGATCAACTCGGCCACTACCAGGAGCTTCAGGGTGCTTTCTTACCCGTCGGGGATGTCGGTGTCCAATCGCGCGTTGAACATGCTGGCCGAAGCGTTGCGGCACGAAAGACGAACACGCCGAACTCGCTGGCGGCGCCTCGACGCGGGCGAGCAGGCGTTGTTGGTGCTGGCCTACCTGCGCAAAGGTGAAACTTACGCGGACCTGGCGATCGGGTTCGGTATCGGCGTGACCACGGTGTTCCGCTATATCCGTGAAGCCCTGGGCGTCCTTTCTGCCCGCGCGAGAAGCTTGGACGAGGCGATCACCGTCGCAGCACGGAAAGCGTTCGTCACCCTCGACGGCACGTTGTTGTGCATCGACCGGGTCGGGATGACCACCGGCCGGGATCGCCCGTATTACTCAGGAAAACACAAGAGACACGGGGTCAACGTGCAGGTCATCGCCGATCCGGCGGGGAGATTGATCTGGGCCTCACCCGCGCTGCCCGGAGCCCGGCATGACATGGGCGCGGCCCGAGACCACGGCATCATCGACGCCCTTGACACCGCAGGGATCCGTGCCGTGGCCGACAGCGCCTATCGCGGCGCAAGCGCGAATGTCGAGCTCCCACAACGCCGCCGAACACGCCAGGACACACTCGATGACCGTCCTCGCCTGTCTGCGAACCAGAAGGCCGTCAACGTCGCGCACGCCCGGCTACGCGGCCCCGGCGAACGCGCGAACGCCCAGCTCAAAACCTGGAAGATCCTCCGCCGTATCCGCGGATGCCCGCACCACGCGACACTGCTCGTCAACGCGGTGCAGACCCTCATCCACGCAGGCTGAACCCAAGTGGAAAAGGCTCAGTCTCAACGTACTGGCCTCTGGAGGTCCGCGACCAGCGGTGTCAGCGGCAAGGCCGCACAGTGCACCTCCCGCAGCGCCGTCGAAGCACGACAGCGGAACGCCGAATCCCCATCGGACGCCGCTGCTAGGTAAGTGGAAAGTGGTTGCTATTTTTCAATGGTTTCGCTTTGGATTCCTCGGCCAGGTTGTTGCGGTAGGGGGCGCTCATTCTATCGACCTTAACGTCTCCGCCTGGATGGAAAATATCGCAAATAATCCCGCTCTCTTCTAAGTGAGGCGTTGACCTGTACATCTTATCTTCCCAGAGGAAGATCTTTCTCCAGATTGGATCGGTATTAATGTCCGCGTAGTCGAGAAACCCGCGAGGGTCCCGACGCCAGATTGCGTTCCGGGTGTCCTGAAACTGGATGAAAACCCCGGTGGATTGCAGCTGGTGACTAAGTGTCCGTGATTCCTTTTCTTGCTCCGCTTCCACTGGGGGAAGTGGCATCGTTGTTTCGGTAGGTTTGAGCGCTGTCGTCAGCTCGGCTTCGATGTAGTTGCGCGCCCATTCGGACGCCGCGTCAAACGGAATAACTTTGACATCATCACCGGTCGGTTCGACTACTGGAATTTTAATCGCACGAGTCCGACGCAGTGCCAGGCTGGCTACAAAGTTAAACACAGGCACGTTATTGTCGTTTACGTAGTGAAGGAACACTTTCGGAAATCCATCCTGGACATGCACATTAAGCCATGCTGCGACCTTTGCTGCTTCCTCCTTGTCGTCCTTTTCGTCTCGATGTTGGATCTGATTGAGCGCAACCTCGTATTGCCCCCTCGCGATCTCGTACTGCCTCCTCATGACTTTGTATTGCCTGGTGGCAATGAACACCGTAAGAAACGTTAGTGCGAGCGCCATAAGGGCCGTTAATGCGGAGACCCACGATGAGAGAGTGCCTGGCTCCAGTTCGGGCATGTTCATGATCATACTGTGGCGACTTGGAAGAACCACGCCTATATGGATATTTCGCTCATCATCGCAAGTGAGCGGTATAAGGACGTTGACGACACCTTCGTCCACCTATTCCGAATACCCGGGGTTCAAGGGCGGGTTTATGGGTCCCGACCTGATGGAGCAGATGCGGTCGCAGGCCGAGCGCTTCGGCGCGGAGCTGCGCACCGAGGACGTCGAGCGCATCGACCTCTCCGGTGAGGTCAAGACGGTCGTCGCCAACGGGGTCGAGCACAAGGCCCGCGCGGTCATCCTCGCGATGGGTGCCGCGGCACGCTACCTCGGCGTCCCGGGTGAGGAGACCCTGCGCGGCCGCGGTGTTTCCGCCTGCGCCACCTGCGACGGGTTCTTCTTCCGCGACCAGGACATCGCCGTCATCGGTGGCGGTGACTCGGCGATGGAGGAGGCCACCTTCTTGACCCGGTTCGCGAAGTCGGTGACCATCATCCACCGCCGCGAGGAGTTCCGCGCCTCCAAGATCATGCTGGAGCGTGCGCGGGCCAACGACAAGATCAAGTGGCTGACCAACAAGTTCGACGACCTCGCCCTCGAGGTGCCGGGCGATCGGTGCGGCGAGCGCGGGTTCGGCCTTGCGGTCGAGCTGGGCGACGGTGGCGACAACTTCGTCGAGGTAGGAAGAAGTAAGGGGCAGTCGGCACAAGATCACCCCGAACCGGTTCGGAGGTCTGGCGGTGGGGGGTGGGCTAAGCCGCCAAAAAATGGAGCCGGTAGAGTGGGCTTCTCAACAGGGACCCCACTGCTGGGCTGGCTGCCCAGATCGGACCAGTGGGAGGTAATAACGGCAAGAACGCAACGACCTTCGTGCAGACATGCCTCGCGTCCGATCGGGGGCTGCTGGAGTGTGTCGTGTTTGCCGTCTTCGTCCTGGGTGTAACCCTGATTTGCGTGGTTGGTTCCGTGTTCGCCTACGCGCTTCGGTTGTCGTTCCTCAGGTACGTGTACGACCGTGGTGGCGCGCATGATCTTGCTGTCGCAGCTGACGCGGTCCACCGTTCCGGCATCAAAGGTCAGCTCGGGGACGACCCGAGTTCACAAGCGGCGGGTTAAATGCAGGCGTCCCTGATCGCGAAGCTCAGCTTTGATGGGTACGGGTGCCTTTAGAGCTGCTCGCTACCAGGATTGTTCGGTTCACTTCCGCTGGGAGCGGGTTCACTTGCGTTCTCGGCGTGGACGCGGTCGACCTCGTCAACGGCCTGGTCGCCGGTCCACCCGGGGTGCAGGATCGAGCCTTGACGAATGTCGATGCGGCTCGGCCGATTCCCTCCAAACTGCCGAGCCGCTCGACCGACGGTGGGGGGCCGGGTCGGTGGGCTGGCCGAACATGGCCCAGTCGACGTGCAACAGCGCCGAGACGATGTCGCGAAGACTCCGTGTGCAGTAGCCGCGTTGCTTGAACCCTCCCCTCACCCGGGAGCTGCACCACGTTCGCGGGTTGCCGGGAGCCAGGTGAGGTCGTGGCCGCCGGCGAAGGCGGCGCCCACCCGGCATGCATATGCGCCTAAGTCCTACCAGCGGCAGGTTGTTGATCTGGTGGAGCAGGCCAGGCGTCGTCACGGGCTGACGCATCCGTATCGACCGGAGAACCGGCTCAACGTCCCGCAGACTGATACCGACCGGCATCAGAAGCACCAGCTCACTCTGCTGTGATCTCGGCAAGGCTTGGAGTAACGGCCGGTGTCGATGCTGTCGTCGGAGGTCCCAGGACGGGCCGTCGTCGCCCTTGCTCGGACGGTGTTGTCCCAGCCGTTGCCGGGCGCCGAAGAACCATCCGAGGCAGTGGTCGGAGCCGACTAGCCGGCCGGAACGGAGCAGTGACGCGACGGTGCAGGTGTCGTAGCCACGTCGGTGCCGACGGTCTGAGTGACGGTGCCGTCCTACGCCAGCTGCGCCCGAATCAGGCCGCTACGGTGCATTGACACATTTGGGGCGCCCGCAGCGATACTCCGTGTGCCTTCTCTTCTAGCCCAGATGCGGAGCTGAGATGCCCGAGTTCAACGCCTCTAGCGTTCCCGACGAACCTGAAAACGACGAGCAGGAGCCGGAACCTGAGGAAATTGCGCCGCGCCAGAAGATTAACGCTGCAAACTTTCTGGGAATCAACCCTGGGTTCAGGGCAATTGACTACGTAGGGATGCCCCAGCCGAAGCTCGACCTCATCACGGGCATGGTGCCCACCGTGGCTTCTCAGATCAACGACATGGTGAAGTCGATGACGTCGGTGCAGCACGTGATCTCGCCCGTTGCTCAGATCCTCGAAGCCCGGGCGAAGCAGCGCCAGCAGCTCATCCGGTATCTCACAAGCACCCACGTCGCAAATGACTGGGCACAGGAATTCTTGGCTCGGCAGGTGGACATGCTTTCTCACCTTGTCGATCCGGAAGCCATTCGGAACTTGGCGCGCAAAAGTGCGCCTCCCAACTGGCAAGACCTGGAGGATCTCTCCGACTACCGGGCGCTGATGGAGATCGCGAAGCTGGGCATACCGGTCGCGTGGATTCCGGAGGCAGCGATCCTTCGGGCCCTGATCGACGCCGACCATGACGACCGCTCTGGGGTGCTGTTCGAGCACCGGCACGGTGTCCTGCAGCAGGCGCAGCAGCTCGTCGATGACATCGACGTTGATTGGCTTGGGGAGGAGACGGCTCTGTTGGCGCGGGCTCTCGAATCCGCAAGAGCGGGACACCATGAAGCAGCGCAGGCGCTCGCAACGAACGTCCTCGATACCTTGCTACGGAAAGCTCACACCGAAGAAAAACCCCGCGGCTACTACGCGAGGGTCAGGGTGGCCATCGAGGAGAGTCACGGTGATCCGATTGATCTTCTGCGTCGTAACGTGCCGTACTGGCCCGTTCCCACTGCGCTCGCCAACATCAAGGACGTGGAAGATCCCAGGGTTTACAACCGGAACCACACCGCGCACCGGGTAAGCCTTCAGCAGTACAGCGGGATCAACTCGGTGATCGCGTTGGCGATCGCCACGTCCGTGCTGTGCGAGATCGACGACCGGCCGGACCTGGAGGAGCCGGACGACGAAGTCGGATAACCCCCCGCTGGTCGCGCGCCAGCTTCGCGCTCATGGGCTGACCTGCTATAACCAGCTTCACTGTCCTTATGTTTTGCCACTTTACTGTCATTTCTGCAGGTCAAAGCGGGGGTAGTGGCGACTGGTGTGATCAGAGTCGGTAGCCTCTGCTGCCAAGATCCTCGATGAGAAGGAAGGAGGGCTTGGCTGTAATGCATTGGCACTGCGGGTGCTGCGTTGAGTGGCACCGCACGATGCGCGTCGCCATTATCGCGGTCGTATCGCTGCTACATGGGCTGGTGCTGGCGGTCAGCGGCGCTTTGCCACTGACCTAACCAGCGTCTCAGAAGGCGGGGCGACGGCTGGTTCACGACGAGTGTGGCAGCACTCGAAGCCGCCGTCGCCCTGCTCGAGGTGTTAGACCTGAGTCCCACGTTATGACTCGCAGTCAACACCTGTAAACGTCTGTAAATCGTACAGCTCGCGTTGCATGTCAAGCGATGCCGGGTTGCGGCGGGGCGACAAGTGCTTGCGCGTGCGCACACGTGGCGAAGCGAAAACCCTAAGCTGTAGAGCGTCCGGGGGTTGGGTGCAGCTCTCCACGCTGGTGGCCTATGTACGGACGCCGTCGAGCAGCAGGACGGCGGCGGACCGCTTCTTCGCCCTGCTGGGTGGTCCATTGCTCGATGTACTCGGTGAACCGGCTGAAGCCTTGGAGCGCTGGAAGTGCACCGCGTCGTCTTCCCACTCGCCGCGGTCGTTCTTACCGCGGGAGTTGAACGCGAGGTTCGCGGTCACAACCGCTGTGCCGGACGCGGCGAAAGTCAGCGCCGCGAGCTCGTGTGGATCGGGCAGCACTACAGTCAACCGGGTCGCACTCGCCGCAGAGTCGGGATATCTGGGGCGGTGACGAGGCCTTCGAGGACTATCGTGCGCTCGGTCTTCCAGCTGGGGGTGCGGATCACTATGAGCCCGCCCACGGAACCGCCCACCCGCGCTAATATTTGGTGCGTGGTCCGAGGCAGGCTGTTGTGAACCCCTGGATCCAAGCCGTGTTGTCACTGGTAGTCGGGCTATTGACGGCGACCGGAGCGCTCTTGGGGGTGCGATTTACGGTCAGGGGCAATGACCGAGCTACAGGCCAACGTGATCTCGCATCCCGTCGCGAGACTGAGCAGCGCGAACTTGCTGCTCGGCGCGAGGAGTGGTGGCGGAGGTTCACCTGGGCGGCAGAACTGACATGGGATGACGCCGAAGGCAAACAAGTAGCTGGGCTTCTGCTGCTAGCGAAGCTGAATGAATCCGAACTCACAGGGGAAGACGAGCGCCTGTTGCTCGACGCCTTCGCGCAGCGTGTACTAGATGCGTTCGAAGACGGCGGCGGCACTGTTGAGGAGCGATCGGCGTCATGATGCAGTCGGAGAACGCAACTGACGTGCAGATCGCTGCGGCTCGGCTTCGGGTGTCGCTTGACACCAAGCGTGGGCGTCACACCCCCGAACGCATTCGGCGACTTGCGGCGCAGACATTCGCAGGGAACGCCCTTAGCCGTGAGGAAAACCCAACCCGCCGTCGACTTTGTCTCGGTGTCGACGTGGTGGACTTCGCAAGGACGGGCGCTTCTCAGCAGAGTCGGCTTCGACACGAGTTCCAACAAGCGCTCGCTGAGGCCGCTCTGCGCGCCGGGCTACGCCCTTCGGAATGGGACTCGGAAGACAGGGGAGATGGGATACTGGCTCTACTGCCGGGGATGCCCGAGCCCTCGGTGATCGAGGACTTTGTCCGCCACCTAGAGGACGTTCTCGACCGGGTCCAAAGTCTTGGCGGTCCGGTCGATCGACTGCGGCTACGGGTCGCCATGCATGGCGACGTCGTGTCTGCGGAGAGTGACGGACTTTTCGGGCCAGCAGTCGCCACGATCATCCGGTTGCTTGATGCTGAGCAGCTCCGGGCCGCGATGAGGGCGGCATCCGCTGTCAATTTGGCTGTAGTCATGTCCGACGATCTCTATAAGACCTTCCGTCGGGGACATACCATGCTCCGACTGCGGCAAATCATGGTGACAGTGAAGGAGTTTGCCGCTCCGGCGTGGATCTATGTGCCTGGAGAGGAGAACGTCCCCCCGCTGAGCCCCTCTGCCAGCAAGGGAGAGAGCGAGTCGGAGGCGGCATCTCCAGAGCCAGGAGCGAATCCTTAGCCTCCGATCGGCAGTCGGCGCGATGCCTCGGTGTGGGCGTCGACGGTGATCTGTCGGGAGAAGACCTGGCTGGGCGTGGTAGGATCTTGGTGGCATCACCGGATGTGAGGCTGGAGCCACTACCTCGGCATATCAGTGGCAATTCCGCCGCAGGGCAGCGCCCACTCGGTACGAAGTGTGTTGTTGTTGGAGACTCGTGGCGCGTCAGCGTCCTTGTGATTTCGCCTAGCCGGGGGGCGGATTGACGAGGACAGCATGACCCCGAAGTTTCTTCAGGACTCTCTTGTCGAGTCTCGCCGAGAGTTCACCGGTGAGGCCCGTTCTGAGGCGGCACCGCCAGTCAAGTCCCTGTTGCAGGCGATGAGCGTTGCGGACCGTCGCCAGCTTGAGGCGCTCGTTCGTGCCGATCTGTCTGCCGCCGTCCGCGGTGACGCTGGCCTTCCCGACTTGCCAAATCATGTTCGTCAGGTGTTGTTGCCGGATTGCCGGTCGGTCGCACAGCAGGAGCTGGAAGCTGGGCTGTTCGTGGCGGCCGGAGCTGCTGCACAGCACCTGTGTTTCCGGGTTCCGGCGGACATCGCTCGCCCGGCTCGTGTGATTCGTGGGGTTGAGCCAGGGTGTGCTCCGGACTTCCTTCCAACTGTGCACCTGGAGCCGTTCGCATTGGGGCCGCTGTTGTTCGAGTTGCTTCCCCGCAGCTTGGATGACGACGAAGTGTCTGGTGTGCCCGGTGTGCGTTACAAGCAGTACCAGCGGAGCGTGGTTCTTTTCCTGGCAGACGATCCGCAGGCGCGGGTTTCCCTAGCCGGCGTTGACAGGCAACACTGGAAGGACGCCTGGACGTTCGCAGCGTGCTCAACCGGCGAGCCACAGTCGTGGTTCCACCGTGATGAGCGGTCCAAGATTACGCGGGACGAGAGGGAATACCTGGATAGCCATGGACGGGTTCTGCACTCGCCGCCCGCTTTGGGTAGTGCGTTGTTTCGGCGAGCTGGACTGTTTCGGGGGTTGTCTGAGCTGCGCGTGCTCGGTGGTCCTACCGAACAGCGAGTCATCTGGTCGAAAGGCGCCTCGTGCAGCGATATTGCGAGCCGTCTGCTACATCCACTGTTCGGACTCCCGGCGACGTATAGGAAGGACATCCTTGGATCGTTGAGCTTCGCTGTGCTCCGCGAGGACGTTGAAGGTGTCCGCGCCACGCGGTTGTTGCTCAGCCGGGACGAGTCGGCGGATGCGCAGCTGAGGGACGAGTTCCGAGAACAGGTGCACGGCTGGCACCAGAACCCGTGGCGCGTCTGGGAACAGCGGCGAATCAAGCAGATCACCCGCCGACAAACCCAGCAGGGACGCTCCCTGGCGGAGGTTCGCGCGTCGTACACGGGCGAAGAGCTGGCATCGGCGGTCAAAGGGATCACGAGCTCTGGGCAGATCGGGCTCGATGCGTGCTCTGAGGCGCAGCGAGAGTTTCAGGCTCTACTAGCGGTGTATCTATTCAACGCCGGACAGACAGCGGCTCCACCCGAGCAGACCAGAGTGCACACCCTGACCGCCTACAACCTCACCGTCTCCCCGCGGCACGACGAGCTCGTGATTTCCACGAATGCACCCGACAACCTGGTCAACTGGCTTGTCCCCCGACCGAGTTCGAGCTGCGGGGTACCTGGGATGAGGGTCCGGAGTTGGCCAAACGACGGCACATTCCGTTTGGTTCACCTTCCAACAGGCGGGCAGATCACCGTGACCTCTCGGGAGGAGCGAGACGTGGACTCGGTGGGGGATGAACAACGACTGGCTCGCGACTGGTTCACCTCCGACCGCGACGTCACTCGGCGCGAGCACACCGCTCTCGCCGCCATTCCTCCCATGTCCCCCGGGATCACACGCCTGCTTTCAGCACTGGTCGTCAGAATCTGCGCTAAACATCCACAACACAAGTGGGCTCTGGGCACGTGGTCATGGGACCCACTCAAGCGCGGCAAAGAACCAGGCGGAGGTTCCCCAGGTGATTTTGGGGGCGTGGAGCGCTACCTCTGGGGCGCACACGACGACTGGGAGCTGCGCTGGGATGGCTACCCCTTTCCCAGCGATGTCGCAGCCGCGCTGACCGACACCGTGGTCGGACTCGACGGAGTCCAGGTAACCGGGACCGATACCGCCTTCACCATCACACTTGAAGACGCGACGATCCGAGTCCAGCACTGGTCCACCTTGCCATCGACGGGCTGGGAGGACGAGCAATGAGCCGCAGGCCTCAGGGCAAACAGCCCGCGACAACGCCGCTCGTGCAGCTCATCCGACATGTGGTGGGATGCGACGACAGGACTCGACGCGCGACAACATTGATACTGGTGACAGCATCCGCAGCGGCGGTACTGCTGTTGCTTGCCATCACCGCCGTCGCATTGCTCGGCCCCCTCCAGACCAGCCTGCTGACGGCCGGCACAGCTGTGACCTACGGCGGGTACACGCTGATCCACCAACGACGACTCTGATTCGCCACGGTCCTCCGTTAACTGGCGCTTCTCCTCTGCGGACTGGCCGAGATCAAGCATCTGCGGCCCCAGTTGTGATCATGTTTCTGCTGGTCAGGTGATGTTTGTCTGGCGTGGGAAGCAGTGGTGTCAATACTGACGCCAACTACCGAGGAACGGCGTCTTGAATCATGCAGTGGGAAGGTCGGCGCGTGGTGCCTCCGACCGGAAGTTAACCAGTGTTCCGGAACCGCCGTTCACTGGGTCGACCGTCGTCTGTGGGTCTCGTCGTGCCATCGCGTGGAGCATGGTCAGGCCTCGTCGCTGCGCACCCAGATTGAGGTGCGCAGCGATCGCAACGCACCCACACCGGGATCGGCTCGGGCAGCGTCCGGTGCGCCCGGACGCGGTAGTCGGGCGAAGCCTGATTGGACGATGGATCGAACATATGTTCTTATAATGACTGACCGGGCGTCGTGGGGGAAGCACGGCACCCGGTCGAGCGCAGGCCGCCCCGGTGATGCACCCGAAAACCCGGGGCGGGCCTGCGCACACGCCTTCGCGCGAATCAGCCAATGGCGGCCAGCAACGCCTGGCGCTGGCGTTCGCCGAGCCCGCCGAGCTTCCGGTTCTCGGCGATCTGGGCCTGCTCGAGCAGCTGGGTCACCTTCGCGGGGCCGTACCCGGGCAGCGCCTTCAACAGCTGCGTCACCTTAGTCTTCTTCACGATCTCGTCGGTGTCGGCGCGCTTGAGGACGCTCTCCACGGTGGTGGTACCCGTCTTGACCCCCTCCAGCAGCTCTGATCGTGCACGTCGCGCCGCGGCGGCCTTCTCCAGGGCTTGCTTGCGCTGTTCCTCGGACAAAGTGGGCAGTGCCATCGACATTCCTTCCGTTCGACGATTCGGCGGACATCATGACCTGGGACGACGACAACTCAGCCCGCACGTAGGCCTCGGCGTGTCGAAGAGCGGTCTCGCTACTGGCGCGGGGGTGTGGTGAGCGGCTTTGGCCGTGGAGTGCGACGCGCTGTCAGGGATTCGGGTGAGAATCGGGTTCGGGTACTGGAATCACCGTGGTCCCTGTGACCGTCCGGCGAGAGGAACCGCCCATGCCCATGCACCCACGAGCCCGCCGCAGGAGCAGTGGCGCGACGAGCGCGACCGGGAAGCCAGGTTCGGGACAGGTACGGCTGGCCGACCGGGACGTCGAGGTCGCTGACCTGAAACAGCGCCCCGACCGCTACACCGGGTTGTTCGGGCGTGCCCGCAGCGAAGTCGGCCACGCGGTGTGCCTGTGCAGGAGCGACGAGGTGGTGCGGTTGGTGATCCGCTGCCGGTCTGGGCGGTATCACCTGGCCAACTGGCCCGCCGGTGGCCACCAGCACGCACCCGGCTGTTCCTGGTACCGCAGCCCGTCCTCGACGTCAGGCCGCAGCACCTACGAACCGGCGATCAACGCCACCGAGGACGGCACCTCGATCCGGCTGTCCGCCCAGCTGACCATCCACGGTGTCTCCACTGATCCATCCACCACGCATGTACCGGTCGCGGCGAAACCTGGTTCCTCGGAGCCATCCCCTACGACCCAGCGGCGCTCGATGGGGTTGTTGGCCTTCTTGCACTACCTCTGGGAATCGTCGCAGCTCAACGTGTGGCACCCCCGTACCGGGCGTCGGGATTGGCGTGCTTGCCGGGCGCGGCTGGTCGAGCAGGCTCGTGACTGCCGGGTCAACCGCAGAGAGCTGGCGGAGGCGCTGTGGATCGTACCGCCGTTCCAGAGTGAGTACGCCGAGCACATCAACGCCGACTGGGACCGTTTCCTCGAGAGCTTGACCCCCGGCCGTTCACGGCGCCGCGGCTTGGTGCTCGGGCAGATCCGCCAGATCGCCCCCACGAAATACGGCTTGCGGATCGGATTGGCGCAGCAGCGGGCCCTGCTGTACGCCTCCCGGGAACTCATGGACCGGTGCACCCGCTCCTATCCGGTCGCGCTCGCCGCGCACGCGAGGGAAGCCGGACATCAGGTAGTGCTTCTCTTGATCGAGCGCAGCCCCGGGGGTTACCCGGTGATCAAGGACCTGGCGGCGATGCTGACCACCACGTTCTACGTGCCGGCGGACTCCAGCCACGAAGCGGAGATGGCTGACGCGCTGGTCTCCGCGGGACGCGCGTTCGTCAAGCCCCTGCACTACGACGGGGGAGGTGCGCACCCGGATTTCGTGCTCGTCGACGAGAGCCCGGAGGCCTACGTGGAGGTCTGGGGCGTGCGCGGCCGGGAGGACTATGAGGCCCGGAAGCGCGCCAAGCAGGAGCTTTACCGCGAGTCCGGCAAGAGGTTGCTGGAGTGGGACGTGCGCGACCCTTTGCCCGACCTCGCCCGCCGACCAGCGTTCCGTTAGCGCCAGTCGCCGTTCTGCATGACCGCCTGGACCCGGCGCACGGCGCCGAGGTCGTCACGGGGGTTGCCGTCGACGACGAGGATGTCGGCGGCCAGGCCCTCGGCGAGCGTGCCGGTCGTGCCGGCCAGCCCGAGTGCGCGGGCCGCACCGGTGGTGGCGTAGTCGAGGACCACCTCGCGTGGCACTCCCGTCCACTCGTAGAGCTCCAGAGTGGACGCCAGGTCGTTGAACTGGGAGTTGGCGGTTCCCGCCCGGCTACCGGGGAGCTGGGGCACGCCTGCTTCCCAGAGCCAGCGGAGCTTGCCGTAGAAGATTTCCCGCGCCCGTTCGGACCCCATGTTCGCGGCGATGCGCCGCCAGTTCAGGCTGGCGGTGACGCACACGGCGATGCCGCGCTCGGCCATCTCACGGGCGGCCTTGTCGTCGTAGTCGGCCTGGTGGGGGCCGGTGACGAAGCTGGCGTGGGCGATGACGTCGACGCCGGCGGCGACGGAGTCGGCGATGGCCTGCGCGCCGTGGGCGTGGGCGGTGACCGGCAGGCCCGCCTCGCGTGCCGCGGCCACTACGGTCTCGATCTCCTCGCGGCTGAACTGGGATTCGTAGGCAGCGGGACCGCCGCCGGGGCTGAGATGCCCGCCGGAGGCGATGAGGCTGATGAAGTCCACCCCCTGCTCAGCACGGGCGTGGACGGCCTCGGCCAGGTCGTCGTCGACGGCGCCGCCGAAGAACGCGGCGTCCCCGCCGGGGATGGTCAGCGGAGCTCCCGCAGTCAGCAGGCGCGGCAGGCGGCGAGTGTCTGCGTCGGCCTCGCGCAGCCGGGCGACCAGGCCCCGGCTGTCCCCGACGTCGCGCAGGGAGGTGATCCCGGCCCGCTGGGCGGCGGCGGCGCGGGTGTGCATGTCGGCCAGCAGCAGCTCGTCGTCGCGTTCCTCGAACCGGTGGATGATCTCGGACTGATCGGCGCCGGTGTCGAGTGCGAGGTGGGCGTGGGCGTCGATGAGACCAGGCATGATCGTGCCGCCGGGGAACGGGCGGACCTCGGCGTCAGTGGCCTGCTGGACAAGTTCGTCGGCGGGGCCGACCGCGGCGATCGCACCGTCGCGGACGAGCACACCGCCGTTCGGCACGATCTGGCCGGTCGGTCCGGGCAGGACCCGGTCAGCGGTCAGCAGGATGTCGTCGGTCATCCCTGGTCCCCTTTCTGCGCGTCGTCGGGCACGTCGAGCTGCTGGCGCACGGCTTTCGACAGCCGGACGAGCTGGCGTGCGTCGTCGCTGATCACATCGGTGAGCGTGTCGGTGTCCTCGGGGCGCTGGCCGGTAACCAGTGCCGGGTAGTACTCGCGGCTCAAGGTGGTGAGCTCGAGACCGAGTCCGGTCTGCGGCTTTGGGGATCCGGTCAACCGGGCGAGGCCGTCGGCGCACTCGGTGATGCGCCGACGGGCCTGGAACCGGCGCATGTCGGCCGAGCCGAAGCCGCGCGGATGCTCGACTGTGAGCACCAGTTCTGGGTACAGCGTGCGGATGGCGTTCCACAAGGGCGCGAGCTGCCGGTGCAACCACCAGTTGCGCACCCAGACCACCAGGGCCTGGATGCGGCCGAGCAGCACCGGCAGCAGGATGCCGCCCACCAGGCCGATGGCGCCGAGGGTGTCCGAGCGCGCGACGTAGTTGTGCGTGTCGGGTACGACCTGGCCGAGCAGGGACAACAGGGCCGCGCCACTGTCGACCAGGGTGCTGGCCGCCAGGATCAGCGAACCAGCGGCCACGAGCACCAGGCCGATGCGGGTGATCAGTGTGGTGCGCCGTAGCCAGCGGATGGCCCAGATGCCGGTCTCGCCGAACACCCAGGTCATGTACAGCCGCCCGGCGAGGGCGAAGATCCCGGCCGGTGCCGAGATGGTGGGGACGTTGTACATCTCCATCGGGTCGCCGATGGAGAACGCCCAGATGGTGCAGGAGACGAACACGGCCGTGGCCACGGCGGCCACGGCCAGTGGGCGGCGCAGCCGGCTCCGGATGGCGGCCGCGTCGGTGTAGCCCTCGATGTAGAGGCGGAACAGCACCAGCCCGATCAGGCTGGCCACGATCGCGAGGTTGGTCAGCAGCACGACCAGGCGCTGATCGACGAAGTCCCACGGGCCGCCGGGCTTGGCGCCGCGGCGGACGATGCTGGAGATGAGGTTCGCGCCGACGACGAGGATGAGCGCCCATGTCCCTGCCGTGACCGAACGCCGGTACCAGCGGTAGAGCAGCCACGCGGCGAGCAGGGCCGCGATGAGCCCGACTCGCAGGATTCCCCCTGGTTCCATCAGATGTCCCCCAACGTCATTCGAAGTCGCTGGTCAGTGGGTGAGACTGGGTAGACCGATCTGTCGGTTAGCCACGACAGCAGGATCGTGCCCATCGTCTCGGCTTCCCACTCCACGTCGTCGTCGTACAACGTGGCACCGGCGATCTCGTCCGGGTGAACCGAAGGGGCCGGGCCGCCGGGTTCTTGGGCTGAGGCGCGCAGTTCGTTGAGCAGGCCCGGCCGGGCCTGCTCGAGTTTGTCGCTGACCGGTGTGGCCCCGGTGTCGCCGGTGCCCAGCACCAGATGCAGCATCGACTCCGGGAGCATGTTCAGGTGCTCGCGGACGTCTTCGACCTTGGGCGCGATCTTCTTCCTGGGGTGTCCGGCCAGAATGTGTGCCAGTTCGTGCAGCACGATCACCAGCTGGTGGCTGGCTGCGGTGTTGCGCTGGTAGACCACGACTTCGCCGGTTGGGTCCGTGCCGGTCGCGCCGAACGCCGAATCCACCGGAAGGTCTGCGGGGGCCAACGTGATCGGCCGACCGTGCACTCGGGCGACCGCTTCGACCAACGTCCGCAGCGGGATGGGCGGGCGGACGTTGAGCTGCGCGAGGAGGTCTCGGCAGCGCTGGTGCATCGCGTCGTAGTCAGTCATGACCCCCCAGCGGTGACTGTGAGTTGGGAAATCACCTCAACAGTAACTCGGCGTAGAGACTCAGGTAGTCCTGAGCAGAGGCCACCGGGTGTCGGCAGGGCCCGATGACCTGCATGTTCCGATCTCGCAGGGCGGCGGCGAGCACGAGCACGGCGTCCACGACCGCGGTGGTGCGGGCGTCGGTGAAGTACTCCGGAGGAACCTCCAGCGCCCGAGTCAGCGCCCGCCGCTCGGCAGGGGAGGGCAGCACCGCTCCGTCGACCAGCTCGGCCAGCCATTCCACTGTGGCGCCGCGAACACCGTGCTCGCGGACTTCGGTGACGACGTCCTCGGGTGATCGGTCGCGGTAGTGCAGCAGGAACGCCAGCATCTCAGCGAACGCCCGTGGCTCAGGCTTACCTCTCGCCTCGGTCAACGCTTGTCGTCGCCACCAGACTCACCGGTGCCGGAATCCTCACCGCGAGCGGGCATCGTGTTGACCACTTGCAACAGCCACTGCTGCGTAGCCGGATCGAGCGTGGCCGCCCTGGTAGCGATGCCCTCCACTGCGGCGTTGCGCAGCAGTGCGAGTTTGGCCAGCTGCTCGTGCATCGCTTCGGTCTTCTCGTCTTCGGTCAGCAGGTAGCCGGGGTCAATGTCGAAAAACCTTGCGATGGCCCGCAGCTGCTGCGCCCCGGGGTTCGTGCGCTCGGCGCGACGCAGGTAGCGCAGGTAGTTCGGGCTGATCGTGGGCCCCTGATCCTTCGTCTCCTCCAGCCAGTCGGCGACCTCGTTGTTCGAGTACGGGCCCCGGTTCGGTGGGTGCACCGCCGCGAACAGCTGGTTGATCTTCGCGGCGAGCCGTTCGGCGGCCTGCCGTTCGTCGTAGCCCTCGCTCAACGTCCTCGCTCCCGCCACTGGTGTGCGTTTTGATCAGTGTGTCCTGCGCATGGCCGTGTTGACAACAGCCAAATGGACCAGCACTATTCACTAGTGTGCGCCAATCATAGCGGGAAAGCGCACAGCAGTGATCACAACGCGCCCATCGTGTGGAGTGCAAGGACCACTCGGGGGAGTTGGTCGTGCTCCATCCGTTGAAGGGCAGGTCAGGCAAGGCCGAGGGTCATCGCCTGGCTCAGTGGCCGCCGAGGGGGCTGGTCCAGGTGGGCTGGCTGTGAGGGCCAGCCCACCACCCGAGAGGGAAGTCCGGCTGTGGGGGCCGACTTCCGATCAAGGGGAACGGCCGAGTGCCGGTGAACAGCGTGGGAGCCGATCTCTTCACGCGGGAGGTGCCATATGAACCATCCGCGCACTCATCGTTGCGCATGAGCTAGATGTCTGGCGGTCTCGGGCCGCGCAACAGGCATCGCCCTACAGACATCCCATACGGGCAGTCCGCGGTGGAAGCCATGTTCCGCTTCGCCCGGCGCGCATCCCTTCAGCGACTCCGGCATTTGGCGCCGGGTGAGCACTCCTCGAGTCTTCGCAGCTCAGTAGCCCTTTGGGTGCTGAGTGAGGGACAACGCGTCCTCGAATAGCCCGGCCTGCCCTGCCGCTGATCGCGCGCTACATCGTGCCTCGGGCCGGTGCACGCACCCCGAGGCCGTGGACCAACGCGCCTTCATCACCGCCCGGCCCTGCGCACATCGGTCGGGAAAGGAGACGAAATCATGGTTGCTTCAGGGCAGAACTCGCTGGGGCGCAACGGTTTCCGCAACACAGCGACCGCCTCACTCGTCGGCACCGAGCAGGGCGAGTCTTCGGAACCTCCGGCGGCGGGCACCACACCGCCGTCGCTGCCGGAGCCGGAGCGCACGGCCACCTCCACCCAGTGGCCGTGCGCTCCCTCCCCTGCCGATACCGATCAGACGCAGCCCCACGGCCTCGCTGACCAGCCCAGTCCGGCACCTGCCGAACCCGGCGGTCTCGAGGTCCGCGACCGGCGCCTGGCTCGCGCCGCGGGCCGGGCGTGGCCGGAGCTGCCCACGGCAGACGTCGTCGGCGCGGTCGAGGCCGGGCAGTGGGCTGCGGCCGGTGCTGGCGACGAGGCGGGCCTGCGCACGGCCGTGCAGACCGGTCAGGCGGCGGCCGCCGTGCAGCGGCAGGGCCTTCCGCCGATCAGCGACACCCTCGCGGACTGGGCTGGATTCGGCGAGGTCATCCCGGTGCTGGGCGCCTCACCCGGCGCCGGAGCGTCTCTGGTCGCCACCGTGCTTGCCGACGCGTTGCAGCTCGTCGAGCAGCGCGTGCTCCTGGCCGATACCGCCGATCCCGCGCGCTCCGGCCTGGCTGCCGCGGCCCGCTCGGACGGCCCGGCGCTGGACGGCCCGCATCCCTCGGTGCGCATCCGGTTCTCCTGGCGCGCCCAAGCGCTGCTGGCACGGGTGGAGACCGAGCTCCCGGTGATCACCCCGGGCATGGTGCCGCCCCCGCGCTTCTTCAAACCGAAGCACCAGTCGGTGCAGGCCACCGTGGTCGACCTCGGTCACGACGCCTGGCGCGTGGCCTCGCATCCACTGGCGGGGGCCGGGGCCTGGCTGCGTGCCGGGACTCCGATGCCGAAACCGGTGCTGGTCTGCCGGGCCACCCGACCCTCGCTCCTGCACGCCGAACAGGTCCTGGCGCGCCTGGATGCCTGGAACCGCGCCGGTGCCACAATCCCGCCAACCCAGCTGGTGGTCGTCGGCGCAAAGCGCTGGCCCACCGGCGTGCGCGGCAGCGCCGGATGCCGCGTGTCGGCCCTGCTCGACGACGCGCTCTTCCTGCCGCTGATCCCGGACATCGCCACCTCCGGAATCAGCGCCGAGATCACCCCAACGCGGCTGCGCACCGCCATCACCCCATTGCTGCGCCGCTGGGAGCTGCTGCCCCAGACGGCGTCGTCGGCCGGGCGGCTGCCTGGCCTGTCCCGCCGCTCGAAGGGAGCCACATCATGATGATCCAGCAGCTCGCAGACACGGCCCTGCCCGTCCTGGCCCAGATCCCCAACCCAGGACCAGTGGCCCCGCCCGGCTCCGAAAAGGTCATCGAGGCCGTCGGCAACGTCAAGTGGGGCGCCGGCGTGGCGTTGATGGTCGGCTTCTTCATCGGCCTGCTGGTGTGGGCCGGTGGCCGGTGGGTCGACCACCACCGCGCGGGCAAGATCGGCGTGATCATGATGCTGTGCGCCCTCGGCGGCGGCATTTTGTACGGGGTCGGCTATCAGCTGATCAGCCACTTCGCGGCGGGGGCCTGAGTCATGGCCCCTCCCGTCACCAAGCAGCAGCAGCGCAGGCGCCGAGCCGGTCTGGGCCTGTCGGCCATCGTCGTGATGGTCCTGGCCGTCGTCGCAATGGCTGGCGCGCTGGTGGTCTCGCACTACGTCACCGACCGGCCCGCACCGGCTCCCGCCCCGCCCCCGTCGAGGCCGGATCCGGATTCGGGCGGCTGGGACCTGGCGGCTGAGCACGCCCTGGCGAGTGCCCCGATGGCGGCACTGCCGGCGCAATCGGCGCAGCCGCAGCCGATGACCACCGAGCGGGCCGGTGAGCCCATCACCGTTCCCGCGCCCACGCAGACCGCCGGGCGCTGGATCACCGGCGGGTTCCCCGCCACCCCAGAGGGTGCGCTAGGGCAGCTCACCGCCCTGGATGAGGCCGCGATGCGCGGCGGGGACCCGGGCACCTACGCACGCGGGTTCCGCGAGCTGGCGTTGCCGGGTGCCCCGCCGCCCGAAACCACCGGGCTGTACTCGCTGCTGCGCTCGATGCGCAGCAGCGCCGGGCTCCCGCCCACCGGCGCGGTGCCGGACCTGACCGCGAACTACCAGGTCACGCACGGCCAGATCAAAGGCACCACCGATGGCGGCCGCTACGTCGTGGCCTGCGTGCTCGGCCAGTTCTCGGTCGACTTTCAGGGCCAGACCCTCACCGCCGGTGTCGGCGACTGCCACGCCCTGCGCCACGTCGGCGGCGACTGGCGGATCTCGCCCGGCCCGCTACCCGCACCCGCCCCGAGCGCGTGGCCGGGCAGCGCGGACGCGGTCCATGCCGGGTACCGGGATCTAAAGAGGGGCGGCTGATCTTCCATGTGGCCTTTCGACGACATCGGTAGCGCGATCGGCGGCAAGCTCAAAGAGCTGGTCAGCTCGGCGTTCGAGACGGCGATGCAGGCGTTGTGGGACGCCAGCCTGTGGATCCTGCGGGAGGCGTTCCGGCTCGCCGACCAGTTCTCGGTGTTCACAGTGGACACACGCGAGGGCCCGATCTCCGTGCTCTGGCCCATGATGCTGTGGATCTCCGGCGCGCTGGCGCTCGGGCTGTTCTTCTGGCAGATGACCACGACCTCGCTCCGAGGCGGGCGCGGGTTCATGCGCCTGGTCGGCGGACCGGTCCAGTACGGGATCGCCCTGGCGATCACCGTCGGCATGGTGGCGGGGTTCCTCACCGCGGCCGACGGACTCACCCACGGCATCCTCCAGTACGGCCTCCAGTCGACCAACTTCCAGGACGCGCTCCAGCACACCACGTTCGCCGACGCCGCCCAGGACGGCGTGAAGGCGGTCGCGCTCGGGATCTGCGCGTTCATCGGGGTCATCCCAGCGGGCATCGGCTACGTGCTGGAGATGCTGTTCCGCGAGGCCGCGATCTACGTGCTCGTGGCCACGATCCCGATCACCGCCGCGGGGCTGCTGGCCAACGTCACCAAGGCGTGGTTCTGGAAGGCGATCCGCTGGATCTTGGCGTGCATCGCCATGAAGCCCGTGCTGGCGATGACGCTGGTGCTGGGCGTGGCCATCTCCGGCGGGTCGAAGGGCCTGTCCGGGCTTCTGGCGGGAGTCGGCGTCCTGATCATCTCCCTGCTGATCCCGTTTGTGCTGTTCCGGCTGTTCGCGTTCGTCGATCCGAACTCCGATGCCGGTTCGACGTTCCGCGACGCCCTCTCCGGCGTCGGGGTGTCCTCCTACGGCTCCGGCAACCCGGCAATTCAGGCCGCGAACGCCCTCGCCGGCGGCGGTTTCGGAGGCGGGAGCAGCGGAAGCGATGCGCAGGAGTCCGCCAACGCCGACCGCTTCGATGAGGCGATGGCCGACTACGCCGACGGCGAGATGGACAACCACGGCATCGGCCACAGCTCCGGCGGATCCAGCGGTGGCGGGGGCTCCGGTGGTGGGGGCTCCGGTGGCGGCGGGGGCCAGAGCTCCGCATCGCCGCCCGCAGACCCCGGCGGCGACGGCGATGACGACGTCCTTGGCGGCGACGGCGCTGCGGCCCCGCCCGCTGCGGCCAACAGCGGCCGCGTGACCTCCTCCGACGGCATCGGCCCGCAAGGCGTCGGCGGCGGCGACGACGGTGGCGACGGCGGTGGCGGTGGGGGTGGCAGCGCAGGCGGTGGATATCCCGAGCCGCCTCCTCCTGAGCCTCCCGACTACGGACACCGCCCCGACGACGACGGCGGTGGCGGCGGTCCCCGCGGCGGCGGTGGTGGCGGTGGACCCAAGAACAACGGTGGCGGCGGTGGCGCTGCTGCCTCTGACGACGTGGAAGCGGCGGTGGTCGTATGAGTACCAACAACGTTCGGATCTATCGCGGTCTGGCCCGGCGCGAGCACGCGGGCTGGATCATGGGACTGACCCCGTTGCAGGCACTGACCTGCATCGTGCTGGCCGTTCCGGTGCTCTGGACCGTCAGCGCAGGCCAGTTCCTCACCGCCCTGATCCTGGCCACGATCTGCGGGTTCGTCGCCTGCCTGGTGGTGGTGCCCGTACGCGGGCGGCCGGCGTTCCGCTGGCTGGCGCACCTGGTGCTGCACCAGCTTGGCGTGCTGTTCGGCTGGTCGCGCTGGCAGTCCACGGCCGCCGCGGGCCTGCCGGTCGATCCCGACGAGCCGGATCTGCCCGGTGTCCTGCAACGGGTCTCGTTCCCTGACGGTCCGGTGTTCAAGGACCGCGGCCGGATCGCGCTGATCCACGACACCGGCGACGGACGGTGGGGCGCGACCGCGCGCCTGACCCACACCGGTGTTGGGATGCTGTCCAACGAGCAGTGCGAACGGCTGGCCTCCCGGCTGGGCAACCTGCTGCTGAGCATCGGGCATCGCGACGTGATCGACCGGATGTCGCTGCTGGTGCGCACCGTGCCCGACGACGGCACCGAGTACACCGTGTGGCGCTCGAAGCACGAGGTCGACCAGGCGCCGCCGCTGGCCCGTCAGGCCGCCGACGAGCTGGACCGCACCATCGGCGCCGTCTCGGTGCGCCACGAGATTTTCGTGACCATCTCCGGCACCGAGGACGCGCTGCGAAAGCCGGCGGCCGCCGCTGGCGGCGGGACCGAGGGACGGGCGCGGGTGCTCTACCGGGTGCTCGACGGGCTCGAGGACCCGCTCAAGGCCCTCGGCGCCGACAGCGTCGAATGGCTCTCCGGCAGTGGACTGGCTGAGGCCATCCGCACCGGCTTCAACCCGGACAGCTCGGCGGTGTTGCGGGCCGGGCACCTCACCGGCGACGGCCAGCAGGGCTTGCCTAAGGCCGCCGCCGGGCCGACCGAGGCGCCCTCGCCACCTCGGCGTCGCTATGACCACGATGCGTACTCCACCGTGAGCTACAGCGTTCTCATGCCCGAGGCGGGCACGGTGTTCGGCAGTCTCTCGCCGCTGCTGGCGGTCAAAACCGCGGGTGAACGCCGGTGCTTGGCCATTCACTACGAGGTCATGGACGCCCGCCGGGCTTCGCGGGCGGTGCAGAATTACCGGTTCCGGGCCGGTGTGCTGCGCGATTACAAGAGCTCGAAGGGGTTCTCGGCTTCCGCGTCGGATGAGCGGGAGGCCAGTGGCGCCCGTGCGCAGGAAAAGGCGGTGGCAGCGGGCCATTCCATCGTGCGCTACGCCGCTGCCTCGGCGGTGACGGTGCCGGCGCACTGGAACGTCGAGGACCACGCTGCCCGCCTGGAAAACGACGCCGCAGGCCGGTTCCGGCTGCTGCGGCTCGATCTCGCTCAGGATTCCGCGTTCGTCGCCGCCTGCTTGCCGGTCGGCGTCGGGCTGCCGCGAGCACGGGGAGGTGTGCTGTGAAGACCCGCACGAACGAGCGCAGCGCCGCGCAGCTGCTGGCCGACTTCGGTGCCCCGCCACCGAGCAAACCGCGCACACCGAACCGGCCTACGGCGCAGAAGGAGCGAGTCAACCGGCCGATCGCCCCACGTCGCGGCCTGGCCCGGCCGGGTCAGGGCTGGGCTCCGGTCGAGGCCCCGCTTGCGGTGTATGAGGCGGCCACCCACGAGATCGGCGGGCTGTTTCCGCTGCTGGCGTCCAACGGCGTGCCCGCTGTGGGAGCCCGCATTGGCTACGACACCGTCTCCGGCGGCGCGTTCTACGCCCACCCCATCGAGTGGGTGCTGCGCGGGCTGGCGACCAACCCGAACATGGTGATCTTCGGTGAGCCCGGACGTGGCAAGAGCAGCACCGTCGTCGCGTTCTTGCTGCGCATGATGCTCTTCGGCGTCCGCACCCTGATCAGCGGCGACGTGAAAGGGGAGTACTCGCCGCTGCTGCGGGCGCTGGACATCAACCCGATCGCGCTGGGCCGGGGATCGTCGGCGCGGCTCAACGCCCTGGACCTGGGGCCGCTGGCGAGCCGGTGGGATTCCTGGTCGGTCGACCGGCAGCGCGAGGAGCTGGACGGGGTGCTCGGCCGGTGGGTCAAGCTGCTGACCGCGCTGGCCGAAGCGCAGGGCTACTCGCCGACGGTCACCGACGAGGCGGTGCTCTCGCAGGTGCTGCGGCGCCTGGTCGGCGCCGCCGACGGCTACACCCACCTGCGGCCGGTCACCATCCCCGACGTCCAGCGCGAACTCGCCGACCCCGCGCCAGAGCTGTGGGAGGACACGCGTTTCGCCGATCGGCGGCAGTTCCTCGACACGCTGCGCCCGATCACCGACGCGCTGGCCAACCTGGTCAGCGGCCCGCTGGCCGGGCTGTTCGACGAGCCGACGAACTTCGAGCTCGACTGGGCCGCGCCGATCCAGTCGATGGATTTGTCCCTGCTGCGCAGCCGCGGGGACCAGGCCGTGGCCGTGGCGCTGACCTGCCTGGGCTCCTGGTCGTCGATGATCACCGATCTCCAGGACGACGGGGAGATCCGCATCGTCGTGCGCGACGAGGTCTGGCGGCAGATGCGACTTGGGCCCAAGGCCGTGCAGGCCGTCGACTCCGACCTGCGGCTCTCGCGCGCGGAGAAGAAGATCCAGATCCTCGTCGGCCACAAGCCCAGCGACTTCCTGTCCGTGGGCAACGCCGGATCCCAAGAGGTGGCGATCGCCAAGGATCTTCTGGCGCTGTGCTCCACGCGGATCCTGTTCGGCCAGTCCACACGGGTCGCCGACGAGCTGGCCGAGGACTTCGCCCTGTCTGGCAAGGAATCCGACGTCACCACGGGCTGGTGCATGGAGCGCACCGGCCGGGCGCTGTGGAAGATCGAGAACAACCCCGGCTACAAGGTCCAGTCGGTGCTCTCGCGCACCGAGAAGCACACCTTCGACACCAACGCCCAGCTTCGGGCCGTCCCTCGTGAGTTCACGAAAACCGACGGGTCTGTTGACCGGAACCCAAGTGTAGGGGGTTGGCGATGAGCGTGGGTCGTGTCGTGGGTTCA